>CAZFIB010000007.1:0-81850 GCA_964518865.1 uncultured Thermodesulfobacteriota bacterium | reverse complement strand
GCATACTGGATCCTCAATGCCCGTGCCATTCATTCCTTGTATCACTTGCGTTCATCATTGTCAAGGTAAAGATTTGACCCCTTTTTTTAGGGAGAAAAAAAGACTTACAGCAGCAAAGGCCGTAAGTCCTTGAATTTACTGGTGCCCGGGACGAGAATCGAACTCGTACAGAGCATAGCTCCGAGGGATTTTAAGTCCCTTGCGTCTACCGGTTCCGCCACCCGGGCATGTCTGGAACGTGTGGAAAAATATAACGGGTTTACCGGGGCATGTCAAACACGAAATAGCCGATTATTGTTGAGATATCACGATCTTATGTGGTACAGTGCGAAAAACTGTGATGCAGAAACCATGAAGACTGCAGGAGCCCTGCAATGATGACAGACCTGAAGCTACGGCTTATTGAACTGCTGCTGGAGAAGTCCTTCAAATACTCCGAGACGCCGACCTTCAGGCTCGCATCGGGTGCTTTGAGCAGCTACTACATCGACTGCCGGCCGGTGACGCACTCGCCCGAGGGGAAATACATAATCGGCACGATTGTCTGCGACATGCTTCGCGGCCGCGATGTGCAGGCCGTCGGCGGGCTGACCATGGGCGCCGACCCCATTGCCTGCGCAGCCTCGTTTGCCGCCTGGCTCGACAAAACACCCATCGCATCGTTTTCCATCCGCAAGGAGCCCAAGGGGCACGGGCTCGGCAGGCAGGTGGAGGGGGATGTTTCAGCGGGCGACCGGGTGGTGATTCTCGAGGATGTCGTTACAACCGGCGGCTCGACCATCAAAGCGATTGAAGCGGCCCGCCGCGAGGATTTGGTCGTTACCGGAGTCGTCGCGCTTGTGGACCGGGAGGAAGGCGGGCGTGAGGCCATCCTCGAACATGTGCCGGATGTGCGGTCGATCTGCACACGGGCAGAGCTTCTGGAAGCGCTGAAGACAAGGAAGTAAGACGACCTGCAGCGGTCTGTTCGGACGCGACGGAGCAAGCCCTATAACCTCCTCACCGCACCTGCTGAGATTGCCGCCACCTTCCGTAGCAAAGCTACTGCGGAGGACGGGGCGTCGTCCCGCCAGGGCGGGACACCTTGCAATGACGGGTGTTTTTGATTCCGCACATTCGTATTTTGAAGGTGTTTCGTGCTTTCATTTGCAGGAGCGACCTCCGGTCGCGAAATTCGCCCGCACAGCGGTCTCCTACAGAGGATGCTTCACCAATACCGCACCATGTTTGATGAGACTGCCGCAACCTTCCGTAGCAAAGCTACTGCGGAGGACGGGGCGTGTCATCCCGCCAGGGCGGGACACCTCGCAATGACGGGTGTTTTTGATTCCGCACATTCGTTTTTTTAAGGTGTTTCGTGCTTTCATTTGCAGGAGCGACCTCCGGTCGCGAAATTCGCCCGCACAGCACTCTCCCGGTGCGGTCACAATGGGGCCCGATGTTTTCAGCAGCTTGTCAGCCGCCGGTACAGATCGAGGGCAAGCCACTCCCGGCGGCAGTACGGGCTTTCCGGCTCCCACATCGCCTGCCGGCCCTCATCGGTCAGCCACAGGTAATAGGGAAAGCGGCCCGCCTCCAGGCGGGTACCCGCAGGCGGCGTAATGCGCTCCTTCTCCATGAAAAACCAGGTCAGGGCGTGCAGCACCTCAACGACCGGGCTGAACGTCCAGGAAAGCTCTTCCCGCAGTTCTTCATCATCAGCGTTTTTCAAGTGTCCGGCAAGCAGGGGTGCGATCCGCTCCCACGACTCTTCGACGCCGGCTTCAGCAGCGGCATGCTCGAGAACCTGCCGGCGCACGTCCAGGGGAATCAGATTGAGATCGTTAACGATAAAGGCATGAACGTTCTGCAGGGTTGTCGCTATGCTGTCCTGCCCGGAAAGCTTCAGGGGCGGCAGGTCGTCGAACGGCCTGACGATAATACCGTCCTGCCGGTAAAAGACAAACAGCTCCCGTGCCCAGGCGATCAGGTTGTACCCGCGCTCGAACGGCAGCAGATGCGCGGGCAAAGTGATTTGTTTTGTTTCCTTGAATTCCGTGTGCAGTTTGTGGATAAGCGTTTCAGTCATTGAGGGTTCCCTGTGATATGTTTTTAAACCTTCTCCAGTGTATAGCATAAATCCGGATATATGAAAAAATATGTTTCAAAGAGCAGTTACGCAACTTAGCCTGCAAGCTTTTTTGTTTGCTTTCTTTAAATCCCTGTGATATAAATTTTTTTTGTCATTTTGTCAAAATTCAAAATCGCTCTATATAACTTTACCAGAAGAGGACGTTCAGGACCATGGCTACGCTGACAATTGACGGAAAGAAAATCAAGGCCAAAGAAGGGCAGACCATACTGGAAGCAGCCCGCGAAAACGGTATCCGGATTCCGACCCTGTGCTCGTGCGACGCTGTAGAGCCCTACGGCGCCTGCCGGGTGTGTATTGCGGAAGTGAAAAACGGCAGCATGGTATCGCTCGAGTCCTCCTGCACATATCCTGCAGCCGACGGCATAGACGTGCAGACCGCATCGCCCGATGTCATAAAGGCCCGCAAACTGGTGCTTGAGCTGCATCTCGCGCGCTGCCCCAATGTCAAGGCCGTACAGGAGCTTGCCGCCGAATACGGAATCGAAAAGCCTGCGGACCATCTGACCGTTGAAAACGAGTACTGCATTCTGTGCGGGCTTTGCGTGCGTGCCTGCCATGAAGTCGTGCAGGCCGCCGCCATCAGCTTTACCGGTAACGGTAAAGACAAGCGGGTCGACAGCCCGTTCAGCATGGAGGCTGAAAGCTGCATCGGCTGCGGCTCATGCGCTTTTGTCTGTCCCACCGGCATAATAAAAGTCCGTGATATACCCCGGGCAACCGAGAACATGCCGGCCGGCGAGGTCGTTATCGGACCCGAGCGAGTCATCGAAAACTGGAACCGGAACCTCAAGATGAAAGAGTGCAAGGAGTCCGGCAATCCCTACGCGCCGGAGTACATGCTGCAGCGCTTTCAGGAAACCATGGGCCTGCCGCCGCAGTTTTTCGATATCGCCCCCGGCTACCGCGAGTGTCCCGAGGTCGACGAGGAGCTGTGCCTCGGCTGCGGCGCCTGCCTCGACGAGTGCCCGGTCGGTGCTATCAGGCTCAAGGAGCGCGACAACAATGAAATCCGCTCCAACATCATGAAAACCCACTGCTGCGGCTGCCGGACCTGCCTTATATACTGTGTCCGTTCGGCAATAAAAATTCCCGAGATTGCCTGACACCAGACCGTATCCAGGTGAATGCAGGGCCTGCTTGAACGCTTCAGCCGGAAAGCAGGCCTTTTTTTATAGGCACTATACCGATTATGGCCGATGCATTTGTTCGATGTGCGGAGCAGTTCAGCGGATTTAGCGGCTATGTTGTCCTGGGCCTGATGGCATGCCTTGAAAACCTGATTCCGCCGATTCCGGGCGACACGGTAACCGTTTTCGGGGGCTACCTCGCCGGCACCGGCAGGCTCAACCTGTACGGCGTTATGGCCGCTACCACCGCGGGAAGCTTTGCCGGGTTCATGCTGCTGTTTGCAGCCGGCAGGCTGCTCGGCAAAAAATATTTTTATGAAAGAGACCGTTTCTTTTTCTCGAAAAAGCATATGCGCACGGCAGCCGCCTGGTTTGCACGCTACGGCTACACGGTTGTGCTGTGCAACCGGTTTCTCTCGGGCGTGCGTTCCGTTATCGCGCTGTGTGCAGGCATCACCGGGCTCGGCACCCTGCGCGTGGCCTGCTGCAGCCTGCTGTCATGCCTGGTCTGGAACGCGCTGCTGGTCATCAGCGGCAGTGCCGCAGGGGAGAACCGGGAAATTATAGCTTCGGTGCTCAGGAAATACAACACAGCGCTGGTGTGCCTGATGGCTGCAGCGGCTGTTTTTCTGATCATCAAGGCACGACGGTCATCACGTGCGGCATAGCGGCGCTGCTGCTCTACCGCACCCGGCCGGAAAAAAAAGTTGAAGTATTCGGCAGGTAGGGTGATAATTATTTTATATATAAAACCACCGCCACCGGCGGTGTGACCCGGAAGGCATTAAGTGTTTCGGGGTGGAGCCAGCACCTCGTGACAATTAATCTTGATGATGTATTTTCTGCAGGAGCCCGCTTTGCGGACGAAATTCGCGACCGAAGGTCGCTCCTGCCCTGACGGGCATGCAGTACAGTTTTAAATGTCATAATCTGCCAGGCTGTTAGTTAAAACAGGTGTCATGCTTTTTTTTGCCTGTCCAAAGAAAGGACACCCGTTTGCCCGGCCCGCCTTCGGCGGGTACCCTGGCTTGGACCGTGTGAAGGGGCGGGCCGAAAACCCGCTGCGCTCAGACCGTTCGGCTTTTTGTTCCGCAGCGCACGGTTTAGACGCGGCACGGTCAAAACGGGACCCAGTGACTTTATGGCCCCCGCCGGGGGCTGGCATACATCCTCGCCCTGTGGGCGATTACTTTTACTGCTGCTCGGGGATCGTTCAATGGCAGGACAGCGGGTTTTGGTCCCGCCAATGGAGGTTCGAATCCTCCTCCCCGAGCCATTTACCATGAACAGCGGAGCATGCCACATGAAAATCACCGACCGTGATGTCGCCCATGTTGCGGCGCTTGCGCGCCTGCAGTTCGACAGGCAGGAGACGGAAGTTCTGACGCGCCAGCTGAACAGCATACTGCTGTATTTTGAAAAGCTGCAGGAAGTCGATACGACCGATGTGGCCCCCGCCACGCATGCGGTTGATGTCTGCAACGCGTTCAGAAACGACGAGCCGGGCCTGTCGCTGCCGGCAGAATCCGCACTGCAGAACGCACCTGACCGGGAACAGACCTGCTTCAGGGTTCCGAAGATAATCGAGGTGTAGTGCATGAACGAGCTTTTCGGAAAAACCATTCACGAGCTGCGGGGACTGCTGGACGCCCGGCAGGTAAGCGCCGCGGAAATCACCGATTCCGTTTTCAAGCGGATAGCGGCGGTCGAGCCGCGGGTCAACGCCTATATCACCCTCGCCGAAGAGGCTGCCCGCGCACAGGCCCGGCAGGCCGACGAGCAGATTGCACGGGGCGAGGCCGGCGTGCTTACGGGGATTCCGCTTGCCGTAAAAGATATTATTTGCACATCAGGCACGGTGACGACCTGCGGATCGAAAATTCTCGAGAACTTCATCCCCCCCTACGATGCCGGTATCATGGAACGGATCGGCGCTGCCGGGGCGGTGCTGACCGGTAAAACCGCCATGGACGAGTTTGCCATGGGGTCGTCTAGCGAGACGTCGTTCCGCGGCCCGGTGCGCAACCCGTGGAATATCGACCTGGTACCGGGCGGCTCCAGCGGCGGTTCGGCTGCGGCTGTTGCGGCCGACGAGTGCATCGCCGCGGTCGGAACCGACACCGGCGGATCCATCCGCCAGCCGGCGTCCTATTGCGGCGTTGTCGGTCTCAAGCCCACCTACGGCAGGGTGTCGCGCTACGGCCTGGTTGCGTATGCCTCATCGCTCGACCAGGCGGGGCCCATTGCAAAGGATGTCGAGGATGCCGCGCTGCTGCTGGGCGTTATGAGCGGGCACGACCCGCGCGACTCGACCTCTGTGGACCGGCCGGTTCCCGATTTCACCGAATCGCTCGTTCCGGATATTCGCGGCCTGCGCCTGGGAATTCCCCGGGAGTACTTTGTCGAGGGACTTGACCCGGAGGTGGAACGCGCCGTCCGCTCGGCAATAAAGGAGCTGGAGGGTCTCGGCGCGCAGCCGGTGGAAATATCCCTGCCGCACACCGAGTATGCCGTGGCAGTGTATTATCTTATCGCGCCGGCGGAAGCAAGCTCGAACCTCGCCCGCTATGACGGCGTCAAGTACGGCTACCGCGCCCCTGATGCCGGCGGTCTCCGGCAGATGTATGAAAAAACGCGCTCCGAGGGCTTCGGCCCGGAAGTCAAGCGCAGAATAATGCTCGGCACCTACGCGCTCTCGGCCGGCTACTATGACGCCTACTATAAAAAGGCCTCCCAGGTGCGCACGCTTATCTGCAGGGATTTCGAGCAGGCGTTCAGGCAGTGCGATGTCATAGTGACGCCGACGGCGCCCACGCCGGCGTTTGCCGTCGGGGAAAAAATCGACGATCCCCTGAGCATGTACCTGTCGGATATTTTTACCATACCGGTCAATCTCGCCGGTCTTCCCGGCATATCGGTGCCCTGCGGATTCACGGGCGACAATCTGCCGGTGGGACTGCAGATCATCGGCAGCCTTTTTGATGAAAAAACAGTTCTCAGATGTGCATACTGCTATGAGCAGAACTCGCAGCGGCAGCGACCCAGACCGACGCTGCCGGACGCGAGCGTTTACTAACGATCCGGAACATCTTCCGGGAACCAGTACATGACCCCGTGCCTGCGCCGAGAAACAAAGCTTACCGTTCGGCTCCATGCCGCACTAACGGCTTTTTTCGTTGTGTTCGGCTGTTTTTTTGCGGTGCCGGCTCATGCCGCAAACCGGCTTACCGATATCCGGCACTGGTCCTCACCGACCTTCACCCGCGTGGTTCTCGATCTCGGACAGGAGGCCCGCTATGATTCCTTTTCGCTCAACAACCCCGAGAGGATCGTAATCGATCTTGCCTCCTGCGACGAGCGTATCCCCGAAAAGCTTCTGCGCATTGCGGACGGTATCGTAAAAACGGTGCGGGTGTCGGCACAACCCGGCGGCAAGGTGCGCATCGTTATCGATCTGGAAAAAAAATCAGCCCACAAGATATTTCCCCTGAAAGCCATCGGCAAAAAGCCGCCGCGGCTGGTTGTCGATATATCGCGCCCCGAGCTTGAACAAGCAATGCGCGACCGGCGCGAAGAGACCCGCAGGCAGAAAAAAAGAGGGGAGTATATTGTGGTTGTCGATCCGGGGCACGGCGGGGAGGATCCCGGCGCGGTAAGCCGCAGGGGCACCAAGGAAAAAGACATCGTATTTTCAATCGCCAGGCAGGTTGTCCGCCACCTGAACAGAAAAAAAGGCATTAAAGCCTACCTCACCCGCAAGGGAGACTACTTCATTTCGTTGCGCAAGCGCGTTGAAATCGCCAAGCAGTACGGCGCGGATATTTTTATAAGCATTCACGCCGACTCAAGTTTCAGCTCGAAAGTGGCCGGCAGCTCGGTGTACTGCCTGTCGTTCAAGGGTGCCTCCAGCAATACGGCCAAACTGGCCGCAAAAAAGGAAAACGCTTCCGATTTTGTCGGCGGCGTTCCGCTGGATGACAGAAACAACGACCTCAATACGATTATTTTCGACCTGGTGCAGACCCACAGCCTGAACTCGAGCCTCAAGCTTGCGGGCCTGACGCTGCACGAAATCGCCAAGGTCAACCGCCTTCATACAAAGCGTGTGCAGCAGGCGAACTTCGCGGTGCTGCGGGCTCCCGACATTCCCTCGATTCTGATCGAAACCGACTTTATCAGCAATCGCAGCCGTGAAAAACGCCTGCAGTCCACCTGGTTTCAAAAGGAGCTATCGAAAAACATAGCCAGCGCGGTTGCCAGGTTTATCGAGGGCAGCGAGGATGCTGTGTACTATGCGCGGCCGCACAGCAGGTATCATACCGTAAAAAAGGGTGAAACCCTTTCGGGTATCGCCCAGACCTACGGTACGACGGTTTCAACCCTGGCAAAGCTCAACGGGCTGAGCTCGCGGTCGACCCTGCACGCGGGCAAAAAGCTGAAAATACCGTCCGAGGCCAGGCCGCTGCCCGAGCCCGCCGACACCCCGGCCTTTCACCGTGTCAGGCGCGGGGAGACCCTGTCGGGCATTGCCGAGAAGTACGGCACCACGGTTGCCGGGCTGCGGCGGCTCAATAACCTTTCAAAAAGGTCTGTTCTGCGGGCCGGAGCAAAACTGAAATTGAAGGAAACCGCCGGGCAGCCGCATTCGCCGCAGCGCGATGCAGACACAGGCACCCGCTACACATTTTTTCACAGGGTGAAAGGCGGGGAGACCCTGTCGGGCATCGCCGAGAAGTACGGTATACGCCTTGCAGCTCTGTGCCGCCTCAACAACATTTCACGCAACTCAACGCTGCGGGTCGGACAGAAGCTCAAGGTGCCGGAAAGCACCGGCGGCCGGACCGCTGTCTCATATGCCTATCACACGGTCAGGCGCGGGGAGACCCTGTCGGGCATCGCCGAGAAGTACGGTATACGCCTTGCAGCTCTGTGCCGCCTCAACAACATTTCACGCAACTCAACGCTGCGGGTCGGACAGAAGCTCAAGGTGCCGGAAAGCACCGGCGGCCGGACCGCTGTCTCATATGCCTATCACACGGTCAGGCGCGGGGAGACCCTGTCGGGCATCGCCGAGAAGTACGGCGCACGCCTTGCAGCCCTGTGCCGCCTCAACAACCTCTCGACAAAATCGACCCTGCGTATCGGCAAAAAGCTCAAGGTGCCTGCCGGGCGCCGGTCTGAGGCACGGCAGCGGTATGTCTACCACACGGTCAGGCGCGGGGAGACCCTGTCGGGCATTGCCGAGAAGTACGGCACCACGGTCGGGTCGCTGTGCCGCCTGAACGACCTTTCTGTAAAATCCGTCCTCAGAGCCGGTAAAAAGCTGAAAATACTTACAAAATCATAGTGCAGCGCCTCGTATTACATTTGACGCCATACCGTTATCCTGCTATACATATGAATTAATCGTGTGCCCGCAGTGCGCTCTCGTGAAACTACGGGCTTTTTCGATTGTTATAATATAAATTGAACTCAGTACAGTAAGCGATTCAGCAATGAGCATGACGGTTCACGACAATACCCTGTACGGCGTTTTGCAGTCGTCGGGAAAAATAACGCCGAGCACGATCAAGACCGTGCTGCAGGAGGAGAAAGTTCATCCGCGCGTCGCGTGTCAGCGCCTGATAGATCTCGGATTTATCGCGGAAGACGAACTGCTTAAAATTTTCAGCGCCCACTTCGGCTACCCCTACGTATCTCTCAAGTCCTACAAGGATATGAACCTGTTTATCGAAGGACTGAATCATACGTTTATGCAGGAAGCCGGCTTTGTACCGCTCGAGCTCAATGACGGGGTGCTGACGGTCGCCGTCAGCAATCCCTTCAATGAAAATATAACCGAGGCCATCGGCATGGCCACCGGCTATGAAACCGGCATAGTGCTTGCCAAGCAGGGCGAGATTCAGGACCGCATTGAAAATATATTCAGCACCGGCTCTTCCTCGATGGAGCGTCTGATCGAAAATATCGGCAAAGACGATGAGGGCGAGATAGCCATGGAGGATGAGGGCGATATCGACCACCTCAAAGATCTGGCTTCCGAGGCGCCCGTTATACGCCTGGTCAACATGATCATTTCGCGTGCTATCGAACTGCAGGCAAGCGATATCCACTTTGAGCCGTTCGAAAACAGCTTTCATATTCGATACCGCATAGACGGCGTTCTGCACGATATGGAATCGCCGCCGAAAAGTCTGCAGGCCGCCGTTATCTCCAGAATTAAAATCATGTCCAAGCTCAACATCGCCGAGCGCCGCCTGCCGCAGGACGGCCGCATAAAGCTGCGCGTCATGGGCAAGGAAATCGATTTCCGCGTTTCGACGCTTCCCACCCTGTACGGTGAAAGCGTTGTCATGCGAATACTTGACAGTGAGAGCATAACCTTCGATCTCGACAACCTCGGGTTCCCCTCCGAAAAGCTTTCGCTGTTCGAGGATCTCATAGCGCGCCCCTACGGAATAATCCTTGTAACCGGACCGACCGGCAGCGGCAAAACAACGACGCTGTACAGCGCGCTGAACAAAATCAATTCACCTGAAAAAAAGATAATAACCGTTGAGGACCCGGTCGAATACCAGCTCGAGGGCGTCAACCAGATTCACGTTAAGCCGTCGATCGGCCTGACGTTTGCCAGTGCGCTCAGGTCTATCCTGCGCCAGGACCCGGATGTTGTGATGATCGGTGAAATACGCGACGCGGAAACAGCGGAAATCGCGATCCACGCCGCGCTGACCGGTCACCTTGTTTTCAGCACGCTGCACACCAATGACGCGGCCGGAGCGGTAACGCGCCTTCTTGAAATGGGCATGGAAAACTACCTGGTTTCATCGAGCCTGCTCGGAATCCTCGCCCAGCGCCTCGTGCGCATTATCTGTCCGCAGTGCCGCGAGGAGTACGCACCCACAGCCGAAGCGCTCCAGGAAATGGAGCTGTCCTCCGGGGACGGGGCAGGGATCCGGCTGGCGCAGGGACGTGGCTGCGAGCATTGCGCCAATACCGGCTACCGGGGCCGCAGCGGGATTTACGAGCTGCTCATGGTCGGTGATGAAATCCGTCACTTGATCCTTTCTCAGTCGGACAGCAGGGCCATCAAGGACAAAGCGCGTGAGCTCGGCATGCAGACCCTGCGGGAGGCGGGCTGGAACAAGGTCAGGCAGCAGAAAACCACCAGCTCGGAAGTTATTCGCGTTACGCAGGTCGAGTGAGAGTGATCCGTACCGGGCACCTGTCCACTGCAGCAGAAACATCATTCTTCGACACGAACGGATATGCCGGAATACATCTACAAAGCCAGTGATCGTTCAGGAAAAGTTATCGAAGGCAGCATCGCAGCCGGCCATCAGTCCGAAGTGGTGAGCAAGCTCCGCGGCATGGGCTACATACCCATACGCATCAGCGCTGCCACAGGCAGCCGGAACCTTTCCCGCTCGCTCAGCCTGAACCTCAGCATCCCCAATCCCTTTGCACGTGTTTCCGGTAAGGATCTTCTGCCGTTTACTCAGGAGCTGACCACCCTTGTCAAGGCAGGTCTTCCCCTTGACCGAAGCCTTTCGATAATCGTGGAGACCACCGAGAGCGAACAGCTCAAGAGCGTAACCCAGGAGCTGCTCAAAGACGTGCGCGGGGGCAAGGCCTTTTCCGAGGCCCTTGCCCCTCACCCGCACATATTCAGCCGGCTCTATATCAACATGATCAAGGCCGGCGAGGCGGGCGGGGTGCTCGATGTCGTGCTCGAGCGGCTTTCCGAGTTTCTGGAGCGCTCGCAGGAGCTGAAAGGCACGGTCGTCAATGCGCTTATCTATCCGGCTGTGCTCATTTCCGTCATGGGTGTTATCGTATCGGTTCTGCTGCTGTGGGTGGTCCCGAAATTCGTCGCAATATTCGATACGATGGGTCAGGACCTTCCGCTGCCGACACAGATGCTGCTTTCCTTCAGCATGACCATCCAGCACTACTGGTGGCTTATTCTCGGACTGGCAGTCGGCGGCTGTTTCTGGTTTCACAATTACACCGGATCCGAGAACGGCAGACGATCCTGGGATGCCTTCAAGCTGAGAATTGCGGTCGTCAAGGAGCTTATCATCAAGGTCGAAGTCGCGCGTTTTTCGCGTACGCTGGGTACGCTGATAACCAGCGGCGTTCCCCTGCTGCAGGCCCTGATGATCGTAAAAGAGATAATCGGCAACACGGTTATGGCAGATTCAATTACCTCCGTTCACAAGGCGGTCAAGGAAGGCAAGAGCGTATCGGCACCCCTGAAAAGCAGCACCGTCTTTCCTCCGCTGGCAACGCACATGATCCGTGTCGGCGAGGAGACGGGCAGAATGGAGGAAATGCTCATGCGTGTCGCCGACACCTACGACAAGGATGTGCGGAACTCGATCAAGCGCTTTATTGCACTGCTCGAGCCGTTTCTTATTCTCTTCATGGCGCTGATCGTTCTGTGTATCGTGCTGCCGATTATTTATGCGATCTTCAGCATCAATGAAATATAAATCATGAAAGAACCGCAGGAGGACTGTATGCAGAAGCATGAACGCTATTGCGCCGGCACGGCGGAAAAAGGATTCACGCTGATCGAGCTTCTGGTGATCGTCGGCATTCTGGCTCTGCTGGTAAGCCTGGTGGCGCCCCGCTTCGTCAACCGCATGGGCTCTGCCAAGACCAAAACAGCCAAAGCCCAGATAGAACTGTTTTCAACAGCGATCGATACCTTCCGGCTCGACATGGGACGCTATCCGACAAGCCTTGATGAACTGGTCGAACAGCTGGACGATAAACGATGGGAGGGTCCGTACCTTCCCAAGAAGATTCCCAGGGACCCCTGGGGAAACGACTATGAATATAAAAGCCCGGGCGACGGCGGCCGCGATTACGACATAATCTCTTACGGCAGGGACGGCACGTCGGGCGGCTCCGACGAGGACGCGGATGTCTGCAGCTGGAAAAACCCGGGAGACGATGACGACGAAGACGAGGACTAGATACTGCCATGCCCGGCCGGCAGCGCACTTTTTGCGGATTTGCCCTGATCGAGCTGATGGTCGTACTGGCCATTATGGGGATTCTGCTCGCCCTGGCAGGCCCGCGCGTGGCCAAAAGCCTGGGCGGTTTGACACTTAAAACCGCAGCCCGCAAGGTGGCGGGATCGATGCGCTTTGCCCGCAGCCGGGCCGTAAACAGCGGCGATGTGCACACGGTCATTTTCGATCTGGAGAAAAATGCCGTCCACGTCGTCAGGCACAGCAGGCCGGCATCCGATCAGGCCCCTGCGCTCGACAATGCCACCGCCGAAGATGATTTTGAAGACGTTTCGATCGAGGATATGGCTGCAATGATTCCGCAGCGGGAAATCAAGACCTTGGAGCTTCCCGGCGGCACGCTTATCCGGAAGGTGTCCGTGGGCAGCGCCTCGCAGGCAGACGCCGAGGGAGACGATATTTTTCAGACAGCGTTTTTCCCGAATGGAACGACCCAGGGTGCCGAGATCGTTATTGCGGACGAAAAAGAGCGGGCCTACGCAATTACCGTCGATTATATAACAGGTGTCGTGTCGATCGATGAACGCATGGAAGAGTAACGAGATTATCGGGCCCACGAGACCTGAAGCGGGGTTTACCCTGCTTGAGGTTCTGGTTGCCGTGACCATTCTCGGTCTGACGCTTACGGTTGTCCTGCAGCAGTTTTCAACGGCGATGCGCGCCGGCACAGCCGCCCGCGAGAGCACGATTGCGGTGCTGCACGCCCGGGAAAAACTGGAGGAGATAAAGCTTGACCACCGGCTGTCGGAAGGTGCGCAAAGCGGTACGTTTGATGACGGGTACGAATGGGAAACCGAGGTGCAGCCGGTTGCGTTTGACGGCAGGGAAGACGACGCGTTCGAAGACCTGAAGTATGAAACATTCCGTCTGCGCTGTACGGTTGCGTGGCTCTCGGGGGCGCGCGAAAAGCGCGTCGAGCTTTCAACACTGAAAACAGTACGAAAGGAAAAATGGAACTGATGGTCGTTACGCCCGGCTGCGGTTTAGTGCGCGGAGGAGCAAGCGGGTTTACGCTGCTCGAGATGCTGATAGCGGTCAGCATATTCGCGATGATCGCCACCGTTATTTTTTCCTCCTTCAACGTGGGCATCGGGGCCTGGGAGCGGGGCGAGCGCGACAGTGCGCTGTATCAGAAACTGCGGGCGACCGCCGACCTGCTGCATCGCGAAATCACTTCGGCGCATCCCTATTTTATTACGCCGGGCGAGCTCGACACGCACAAAAAATACATGATATTTTTCGGGGCATCGGATTCTTTGCAGTTCGTTTCGCAGTCCGATCTGCACAAGCGCACCGGCGGCCTGTCGCTGCTGGAGCTGTGGGTCGATGAAGACCGCGGTCTTATGATCGGCGAAGAAGCGGCGCTTATCTCGAGCTACAGCGAGCTCGAGGACATCAATTTGCGGGATGAGGACCGGTCGCATGTTTTGTGCCCGGAAGTAAAAAAGGTGGTGTTTCGCTATTTCGAACGGGAAAAACCCGATGAAGAGGGCGAGTGGGTTGATCGCTGGGACCCCAGGGACAAGTCATTTCGTCTGCCGGTCGCCGTGGAGGTCGTAATGATGCTTCGCGACGTCCGGGAAAACGAACGCGAGCACCGCTTTGTGGTTCCGGTTATGACCGTGCTGCAGTAGTATAGAGTTTCAAAGACACCCCCGGCACAGTTTTTCTGGGTGCACGGCGGCAGAGGCTGGGCGGGTACAACCCGCCATGGAATGCGCTGGAGACAGGCTGGCGGTTTCTTTCCGACGCTCTCGGAACTGCACCCGCCCTGCACAAATAATAATGAGCAGGTATGCTGTTTGCGCGACAGGGGGCCGGGTAGTATAGTGCAATGAGGCAAATCGGTTTGCAGGAAAACAATGAGCGCGGCATCGCCCTGCTGCTTGTGCTGTGGGTCATCACGCTTCTGGCTGTGGTGTGCGCGGAGTTCTCGTGGACCATGCGCACCGAGACAAAGGTGGTTTCGCATTTCAAGGAAGGCGAACAGGCCTACTATACGGCCGAGGCCGGCATTAACCGCGCCATTATAGAGCTTATGCAGAGCCGCAAAGAGAACAAACGGAAAGTATCCGAACGGGAAGCTGAAGAAGAGGAGGAAACGGTGACCTGGGTTCCGGGCGGCGGCCCGTATGTTTTCGAGTTCGCCGGCGGCACCTGTGAGGTATCGATTGCGGACGAGACCAATAAAATCGGCATCAATGCCTTTCTGAAAAAGTATAAAAAAAACCCCGGCCCGCTGAAGAGGCTTTTAAGCGACAAGGTTGGCCTGGAAGGCGAGCAGCGGGATATCGTCGCCGACTCTCTTATCGACTGGTATGATGCGGATTCAAACGTGACCGGCGTAAACGGCGCGGAGAAAGATTACTATGAATCGCTCGATCCTCCCTACCGGTGCCGCAACGGCCGGATTCCGGTTATCGACGACCTGCTGCTGGTGAAAGGGATCGATGAAAAGATATTTTACGGAAACGCCTACGACCGGCAGGACTGCTTTGCGGCGCGGCTCACCCGGGAAGAGCTTGAGTCCGTGCTGAGCGGCAGCCTGCCGACCGAGGAAAGCGGCGAACAGTTTTCCGAAGAACGGGATGAGGATGACGAGGACGGCGAAATAAAGCTCGGCCTCGCGCAGATATTTTCGGCAGACTCGTCCAGCACATCCTTTAAAATAAATATCAACACCGCCACCCGGGAGCAGCTCATGCTGCTGGAGAACATGGACGAGGAAACGGCGAAGGCGATTATGGAGGAGCGCTCGCGGCGCTGGTTTTCAAGCACGACCGACCGCCTGCCGCAGTATGCCAATTATGCCGTCTGGAAAAAAGACATCAAAGTCGGCAGCCGGCTTTCCTCGGGGCAGTATATGGTCAGGGCCACAGGATACACGCCCGACAGGCGTATTTCACGCAGGATATCATGCATGCTCAGGCTTACCGGCAACCGGTATATTATTTCAGACTGGAAAGCAGTAAACTGATAACAGAAGCGTATTGCGTATGAAAAGCATCGGCATAGCTTTCAAGAAGCACGAAATAATTATGGTCGCGCTGCGATACGGTCTCAGCGACATATCCCTGGAGGACTACCGCATCCTTCCGTTTCTCGACAGCCCTGAAGAGGGCCGCGAGGGAATGATCCAGCACAACCTCGATCTGTTCATCAAGGAGCACCGGAGTGCGCGCGACAATGTTTTTCTTGTGCTTCCGCGCGATGATGTGCTGGTGCAGTTTCTGCAGCTTCCGGCTGCGGCCGCGGACGACCTTGCCGCAACCCTGGGCTATGAAATCGACCGGCATACGCCGTTTTCCGCCGAGGATGTCTGCTTCGGGTATCATGTCGTCAAGGGCCCGCAGGAAGACGGTTTGATTTCCGTCCTGCTGGTTACCGCTAAAAAAGAGTCGATCGATTACTACACCACACTGTTTAAAAACGTCGGCGTGCGGCTGCGGGGAATCGAGACGACGGTGACGAGCCTGCTGAATCTTCTGACGCAGCTTCATGCCCCGCCCGATTTGCCGATCGATGTTCAGTGGATCAAAAAATATCCGGCGCTTGTCTCTTTGTATATGAAACACTGCTCGGGTCTTTTTCCCCGCATAACCCGGGTTCTGCAGCAGGAGGACGCTGCGGATGACCGGCGTGCCGTCGACATCATGGTTGAATACCTGGGCAGCGAGTGCTATGACGTTATAATCCCCGAAGGGACGGACCTGTGTCTTTCCCGGGTGCTGCACATACCCGACAGCGCTCCGGAACGATTTGCGTTTCAGGACCTGTACGACCGGGTGCTGCGCCTGCTTATCAACCTCCCGCTGCAAAAGCACGAGCCTGATGCGATACGTCTGATCCTGTCGGGACGCGACATGGAGAGCGACTTCCTGCAGTCGGCCCCGGAAGACATTCGGGAAAATTTTGAAGTACTGCGCCGGCTGCCGGTAACAACGGCTTCGCATATCGGGGAGTCGGTTCATTCGCTGTCACCACTGCTTGCAGCCGCCGCGGGCGCTGCGCTTAAAGGGCTCAAGCAGATGCACATCGATTTGAACATGGTGCCGCCGGCCCAGCGTCTGAGAAAAAAAAGGAGCAAGCGAAAAATCATCGCTGCAGCGGCTGCGGCACTGCTGGTCGTGGGCAGCGGCGCACTGATCGCCCGAAGCATATGGCAGCTCAATATCCGTCATGCCGTACTTACCGGGCAGCTCGATGAGCTTAAAAAGGAGGTTCGCAGCATCGAGGGTCTGCAGAGCGAGGCGGAAAACATCGATGCGTTTGCCGAGGCCATAGAAAGCATACGCACGGAGGATAAAAGCAAGCTGGTGCTGCTCGAGGAAGTAACGGACTTGATGCCGTCGGACAGCTGGCTGACGCAATTCGATTATGATGCCGACGAGAAAGAGATTAAGCTGTCAGGCTATTCCGACTCGGCCTCCCAGCTCATTCCGATCCTCGAGGAGTCCAGCTATTTTGAGAATGTTCGTTTTACCTCGCCGATCACGACCGACAGAAGAACCGGCAAGGAACGGTTCAGGCTTGAAATGACCATCAGCACAAAGGGCGAAAAGAATGAAACTGACGCCTCGTGACAAAAAATATCTCATTGCCGGTGCCGTCGTCGCAGCACTGCTCCTGATGCTGAAATACGCGATCCTGCCGGTGTATGACAAAGTATCTTTTCAAAAAAAGGATATCGCCCTCAAGGAGATTACTCTCGACAAGTATTTGAAGATAATCGAAAAGCAGGCTGAGGTTCAGAAGGCGCTGTCGCTTCTGACGATCAAAAGCCGCAAGATCGAACAAAGCCTTCTCAAAGGCGGAACACCGTCTCTGGCAGCCGCCGATATTCAGAAAATCGCCGACACCATCGCCGAGCAGAGCAGTGTTACCGTTAAAAGCGTCAAGGTAATGGATCCCGGTGAGCAGGAGGAGTTTATCACCATTCCCATTCAGATAACCTTTGAGTCCGACCTGACAAAAACGTGCGACTTTATCGAACGCATCGAAAAAAGCCCAAAGCTCTTGACAATCAGCGAGCTAAAAATTAGGGTGAAAAACAGGCGTCAGGGGGGTAAAATAGCGGTTACGCTGAAAATCGTCGGGTTCATGAAAAACAAAGAGTCTCAAAGCTAGTCACTCAACAGGAAAGCGACACATGAAAAAAACAGCATTATTCGCCCTGGCATGCGTGGTTCTTATGATAACGGCACTGGGCTGCGCCGGCACCAGGGTGTCTCACAAACAGGCGCAGCAGGAACAGCATACCGCTGCAGCGCCGGCACCGGAAAGCATCCCTGCGGCCGGCAGTGATGAGCCGGCGGCAGGCGGCGAGCAGTCGCCGGATATGGCGCAACAGGAGGACCTGGCGGAGGACGGGCCGACGGCCGCTGCCGTGGATGCACCGGCCGCGGACTCGGCTCCCCGTACCGAGCACCGGTACAGCGGCGAGAAAATTTCGCTCAATTTCGACAATGCCGATATCTACGAGGTCATTAATGCGTTGTCCGACTTTCTGGACATCAACTATATGATCGATCCGGCGGTCAAGGGGCGGGTAAACATACACACCAGCACCGAGGTCGACCGCAGCCAGCTGCTGCCGATTTTCGAAACCATCTTTGAAATGAACAACATAGCCCTTGTCAAGGCGGGCGATTTTTACAAGATCGTTCCGGTCAAGGAGGCCAAGCAGCAGCTGATGGACATTCACATCGGCCGCACGGTCGGATCGCTCGACTCCCTCGACCGCGTAATAATTCAGGTTGTTCCCCTGCACTATGTCGATGCCCGCGAGGTCGCCAAAATCCTGAAGCCCTTTACCGGCAGGGGAGGCGACATCATCAGCTACAACAAGGGCAACCTGATCATCCTGGTGGAAACAGCGGGCACGGTCAACAAGCTCCTCAAGCTGATAAACATAATCGATGCCGATGCGTTCGAGCAGACCGGCATACGGTTTTTCAAAATCAGGAATGCCGAGGTCAAGGAAATTTCAAATGAGCTGCAGAGCATTTTCTCCTCCCTGGGGATCGACAAATCCACGGAAAAGGGAATCGGGCTGAAGTTCATCCCCATCGAGCGGGTCAGCTGCGTTCTGGCGGTCAGCTCCATTCCGGGCATTTTCGAGCGCGTCCAGCACTGGCTCGATATCCTCGATACGGTCGACAGCGAGGCCGAAGAGCGGGTGTTTATTTATTTTGTCGAGAACGGCAAGGCCGAAGAGATAGCCGACGTTCTTTCCAAAATTTACGGTGACGGTCAGTCAAGTAAAACAACCGCAAAAAAAACAACTGCACGGAGAACCAAAAAAACCCAAAAGGCCGCCCCGAAAACAGCTGCGTCCGCCGTGCTCGAGGGTGAAATTAAAATCGTCACCGATGAATCGACAAACTCGATCATTCTCCGGGCGACACCGCACGACTATGCGGTTATCAAGCCGGTGCTGCAGAAGCTCGACCGCATACCCCGGCAGGTTCTGATAGAGGTGCTGGTGGCAGAGGTAACGCTCAGCGGCGATACCGAATTCGGGGTCGAGTGGTCCATGCTGGGCGACTACGCCTCGATCGGCGGCAACAAGGGGCAGGACAAGGTCGGCATGGATTTCGGCTCGGGCGGTCTGGGCTCCGATCTTCTGACCAACCTCGGCCGCGGACTGACCTACCGGTTCGACTCCAACCGGCTCCAGGCGTTTCTCTATGCCCAGGCAAGCAAAAACAAGCTGAACATCCTTTCGTCCCCGCATATCCTGGCGGCTGAAAACAAAGAAGCCCGCATCGAGGTCGGTAAAGAGGTGCCGATCGTCACGAGCGAGTATGTGCCCCAGGACATAGAGCAGAACACCACAACGTCACGCTCCATCGAGTACCGCTCGACCGGTGTCATACTGTCGGTGACGCCGCGCATCAATGAAAAAGGACTGGTTGCCATGGATATCACCCAGGAGGTCAGCGAGGCCCAGCCGGTGACCTCCAGCGGCATTCAGTCTCCCGAGATCAGCAACCGCAAGGCGGAAACCTCGCTGGTGGTACAGGACGGGGAGACGATCGTTATCGGCGGCATGATAAAGGATCAGAGCAGCAAAACCCTGACCGGCGTGCCCATCCTCTCGAGCGTCCCGGTGCTGGGGTACCTGTTCAGCAACACGACCGACAAAAACGAAAAAATCGAGCTCATCATCCTGATTACCCCGCACGTGATTCAAACCATCGACGAGGCGGCGGTGGTCACCCGCGAACTCAACCGGAAGCTCAAGCAGGTCAAAAAGCTTTTACGCAAGAGCGACGATTACTGGGATCAGTACAAGGATGAAGAGGACCGGTAGGAAAATTGCCGGGGGAAAACGAAAGAGGAATTGAGACAGCCAGTATATAAGTAGCTGTCCCTGTTTTGTTTTCGAAGGCTTTATACGGATTCAGACGTGATTTCCTGAAAAGAAAACTCCGATAACATGGCATTCAATTTTGCATGCTCGACTGTCATGCTGACAAGGTTTCCCTTGTCATCGATGTCGATATAGATATTTTTACTGATTTCTTTTGTTTCCTGCACAGCCTTTTCAGTAAACTCAATATGGGCTGTGTCAGTATCAGAAAAATATTTAACCTTCATGGCGCAACTCCTCTTTTGAAGGATCTATCAAAAAAAGCATTGTGAACCGTTTTGCCGTCCGCCAATAAAATGACTCTCAAATATTTGTCAACTTCTTCAATATAGGACCATTTTTTGATTCTGCCGTCCGATTGTTCTCTGGTTTCAATTGGTGACTCAATCGTTTTTGCAATCCATTCATCCTTGATGCAGGATCTGTCTAAACGCTTTCTCATATATTCAAAGTATTTTGTTGTCTTCATACAGCACATTTTACAGCAATTATCAAGAACTGTCTTTTACCTTTTCGTTTGCATATTATTTGACCCAAATCTCCAAACAACATTCACATGAAAGCCGGTCCGCGGGTGTATAACCCAGACCAGGGTGTCGACCAGGTCCACGACTATGCGCGCCTTCTTCGAACAGGCTTAAGGGTCGGCTCGGTCCCCCCGGGTTCGGCGTAGCAGCAGCAGGTTTTTCAGCGATTTGAGCAGGCCGGTTTTGCGCAGCTTGGCATCGGGCGCCTTGCCCCAGGGCTGGGTGCGCCAGCGCCAGTTGGTCCAGCCCCACTGCGCCGGGTCGCGCCGAACGTGCTCTTCGATGACGCGCGTAAACCGGGCGGTCATTTCGTGTATGTCGCGGGCATTGTCGCCGGTGGGGGTGTAGTCGATCGGCGGACCGATGCGAATGGTCTGCGAATTCCCCTCTCCGCGCACGATGACCATGGGCACCAGGGCGGCGCCGGTGCGCAGGGCAAGCGTTGCCGGTCCGGTTGCCGTAGCTGCCGGGCGGCCGAAGAAGTCGACGAATACCCCGCCGCGCCGGCGGTTTTCATCTGATATCAGGCACAGAATGCCGTTTTGCTTCAGCGTTTTCAGGGCTTTTTTGTAAAATTCCCGCTCGGGCGTGGTGGCGAGCGAGGGCAGCCGGATCAGTTCGCGCGATTTTGCATACACCGCCGAGGTGCCCGCGGTGCCCAGATCGCGCACAGCCATGACAAAGGTGTAACCGAGTTTGCTGAGCCCGGTCCCCACCAGGGGATAGTTTCCCATGTGGGCGCTCACCCCGATGACGCCCCGGCCGCGGGCCAGCGCACCGTCAAGGTGCTGCCTGCCCTCGATCCTGATGGCATCGAGAGCGTCGTTTCTTTTCGGCCCGGCGCAGAAAAAAAGCTCGGCCCAGTTTTGACCGAAGTTCTGCAGAACCGTGCGCGCAATCGCGTTCTTCTCGCTGTCGGTGAGCCGGTCTGCGTAGGCCAGGCCCAGGTTGTGCTTTATTTTTGAGCGCAGATGGCGGTTCAGGAAATACAGCACATCCCCGGCTGCTCTGCCGAGTGCCCGGGTCCTGTCGTGGCCGAGCAGGGTCATAAGACCGACCATTATATAGACGCCTGCTTTGCCCGAGCCGGCGACGGCACTGTCGATCAGCATTCCGAGTGATTTTTGTTTGCGAAATCCCGCCATACGGTACACATAAACAATATACGGTAAAATGTAATATTTTTTATTAATCACCATGCTTTGTCAATGCTATTCGTCACTCTTTGCAGAGCGAAGGGCTGTTTCGGTTGACAGCAGGCGTGCGGATGTCTATAATTTTTTGACTGATTCCTGCTGTGCCCCCGGTAACCCGGTAAGGCTGCCGGGGCAGGCACGGCAGGTCTCCGAACAACTGCCGTAATGCACCCGCCGTATTGTGCGGGGGACGCTTTTTCACCCTATTCGTGGAGGCATCATGCGACTGGTTACACGTTCCGATTTTGACGGTCTTGCCTGCGCCGTGCTGCTGGAGGAAATCGGACTTGTGGATGACTATCTTTTTGTGCATCCCAAGGACGTGCAGGACGGCAAAATCGAGGCAGGTCCCGATGATGTGCTGGCAAATGTACCCTATGTCGCGGGCTGCGGCATGTGGTTCGACCACCACACCAGCGAGCAGGAACGGCTCGATATCGATGGTTCCTTTTCATTCAAGGGTGTATCGCGCCCGGCGCCGAGCTGCGCGCGTAATATTTACGATTATTTCGGCGGAGCCGAGAAGTTTCAAAAATTCGAGGACAACGGTTTGCTGCCCGCGGTCGACAAGAGCGACTCGGCGCAGTTCACGATCAGCGACATTCTCGAGCCCGCGGGATGGGTCCTGCTGTCGTTTATTGTCGATGCCCGTTCGAACCTCGGCAGGTACGACGGCTACCGTATCTCCAGCCACCGGCTTTTGCGTGACCTGATCGGATACTGCAGGACAGAGGAAGTAGACGACATTCTTGCGATTCAGGATGTGCAGGAACGCGTCGAGCGGTATTTCGAGCAGGAAGTCGCTTATGAAAAGATGATCAGGTCGTACAGCCGTGCGGAAAAAAACGTTATCCTGATAGACCTGCGCTCTGTTGACGAGCTTCTCAGCGGCAACCGGTTTATCGAGTACGCGGTGTATCCGTATCAGAACGTATCCGTGCGCGTGATCTGGGGAAAGGACCGGCAGAACGTGGTTATCGCTGCAGGGCACAGCATCATCGACCGCTCGTGCCGCACCGATATCGGCTCGCTGATGCTCACCTACGGCGGCGGCGGCCATCCCACGGTAGGCACCTGCCAGGTTCCGGTCGACCGGGCGGACAGCAGTATCGATGAACTGGTCGCGACGCTCATAAAAAACGGCTGAGACGTCGGCCGCGGGAGTGCATGATGCTGGATATTTTCAAGAAGTTTGCTGCACGCGGAACATCCCGCGTACCGGCTTCCCGGGACGTGCCGGATGAAACCGAGCTGCAGATCGCCGTGTGCGCGCTGCTGCTTGAAATGGCCCATGCCGATGACACCTTCGACCGGGCCGAGGCACAGCGCATTTCGGCTGTCATGCAGAAGAACTTCGGCCTGTCGGCGGAAACCGTGCGGGAAATCAGCACAGCGGCCGAGCAGGAGCGCAGCGGGAGCATCGACCTCTGGCGTTTTACCAATGCGATAAAAACCGGATTTTCTGCCGAGCGCAAGCAGGACGTGATCGAGATGATCTGGATCGTGGTGTATGCCGACGGAACGCTCGATCAGTATGAGGACCATCTGGTTCACAAGCTTGCAAAGCTTCTGGGACTCGATCATGAGCAGCTGATCGAGGCAAAAATACGTGTGAAGCGTCAAATGACGTAAGGCGGGACCGGCGCGAGGGTCTGCGCCCGCACCGCAGCAGTGGAATACGGCATGCACTCCTTTAGTGTTACAACCCGCACACAGACGGAAATGATCGATATCACCGCGCAGGTGCAAAAGGCTGTGACGGCCTCGAAGATTCACAGCGGCGTGTGTACGGTTTTTGTGCCTCACACCACCGCCGGGGTAACCATTAACGAAAACGCTGACCCTGCCGTGGTTGAGGACATTCTGATGGAGGTTAACAAAATAATTCCGCTTAGAGACGGATATCGCCATATGGAAGGCAATTCCGCCGCCCATATCAAATCCTCCCTCTTCGGGTGCTCGCTGCAGGTGATTGTCAAAAACGGATCCCTGCAGCTGGGAACCTGGCAGTCGATATTTTTTTGCGAATTTGACGGCCCCCGCACACGCACCGTTCGGGTGACGGTGACGGTATCGTAGGATACGCAGCACAGAGCGTACTTGTGTTACGCTGCACCGCGGCAGCGGTGCAGTTGCGGGGCGTGTATTCGGCCGACCGGCCGTACCGGGAAGATGCGGACTTCTCACTACGATGACAGGGCTTCAGACATATGGCTGATCAGAGCGTAATCGATTCACATGCACATCTCGATCTGCCCGAATTCACGGGCGACCGCGATGCGGTTATACAGCGGGCATCGGCTGCCGGCGTGGAGCGCATCATAACGGTCGGTATCGGTATACCGGAATGCCGCCGCGCGATGGAGCTGTCACGAAAGTATTCCTTCGTGTTCGCCTCGATCGGCATGCATCCCCACAACGCCCGCAACCTTGACCTGCAGGCGCTCGACTTTCTCGAAGCAAACGCCGCCGACGACCGGGTGGTCGCACTCGGAGAAATGGGTCTTGACTATTTCAGGAACCTGTCGCCCCGCGACGATCAGGAGCGCTGCTTCAGGGCCCAGCTCGACATTGCCCGCAGCAAAAAACTGCCGGTCGTCATTCATGACCGGGACGCGCACGGGCAGACGCTCGCGGTTTTGCGCGAGGAGCGCGCCGGGGAGGCCGGCGGCGTGATACACTGCTTTTCCGGGGATGCTGCCATGGCGTTCGCCTGCATCGATATGGGATTCTTCATCTCCATTCCCGGGACCGTCACGTTCAAAAACGCCCGCACCCTGCACGACGTCGTCCGCAGGGTGCCGCTCGAACACCTGCTGATCGAAACCGACTGTCCGTTTCTGGCGCCGGTTCCGTTTCGCGGCAAGCGCAATGAGCCGGCCTATGTCAGATATGTAGCCGGGCGTATCGCTGAAATAAAAAACGAGCCCGTGGAGACCGTAGCCCGCATGACAACAGCCAACACCAGAAAGCTTTTCAGCCTTCCCTAGCGGTGTGCCGGGGAAAACTTTATTCTTGACTTTTATGCGGGTCACGGCTAACTAACAACATTCTTGCCGAAAGTAACGGGAATATGCCTGTTCACGAGCTCTACTACTGGATTGCTCTGCGCCTGACGTTCGGGATCGGCACGGTGGCCTACAAGCATCTGCTTGAGCGCTTTTCGTCGCCGGAGCGGATATTTGCCGCCTCTGCGGAAGAGCTCGCATCGGTCGAGGGACTTTCCCGGCGCGCTATGGAAGCGCTGCAAAGCTTCAACGGCAACCGGGAGGTCGATGAAGAGATTGAGCGGATCGAGCGCGAAAGCATAGCCGTTATACCATACACATACCCCGGGTATCCGGAGCGCCTGCGGTCGATTTACGACCCGCCGCCGTACCTGTACGTGCGGGGAACCCTGCCGCCGGATGACCGGCCCGTGGTTGCCGTCGTCGGATCGCGGCACAGCTCATCGTACGGCAGGCGCATTGCAGATGAGATATGCCGGGCGCTGGCATCCCGCGGGGTGGCAATCATAAGCGGTATGGCCCGGGGTATCGACGCCACCGCCCATCAGGCGGCGGTGGCCTGCAACGGCTCAACCGTTGCGGTGCTCGGCTCGGGAGTCGATGTCGCCTACCCCCGGGAAAACGAGCACCTGTACCGCGCTATCGCCGAAACGGGCGCTGTGGTATCGGAATATCCGATGGGAACCGAGCCCAGCAGCTATAACTTTCCGGCCCGAAACCGGATAATCAGCGGCCTGTCGGACGGCGTGCTGGTGGTGGAGGCGCAGCCCAAAAGCGGCTCGCTGATTACCGCGCGCATGGCGCTTGAGCAGGGGCGCGACGTGTATGCCGTGCCGGGGTCGGTGTATTCATTCAAGAGCAGGGGCCCGCACGGTTTGATCCGCAGCGGTGCACTGCTTGTCGAAAGCGCCTCGGACATACTGGAAGCGCTGTCGCTGAGCAGCAGCGCCCCGGATGATTCCCGCGCTCTCAGCCTGGACGGCGACCTGCTCGATCTTTACCGGTGTCTTGATGACGAGCCGGCGCACATCGATGAGCTGATCGAAAAATCGTCATGCCCGAGCAGCCGCGTTTCAGCGCTGCTGCTCGACCTCGAGCTGGGAGGCTATGTCAAACAGCTCCCGGGCAAGCGCTTTGTCAGATGCTGAGCACAATATGCGATAACGGAAACCGGATACGCGCCGGCGCGGCCGGCACCCTTTAGAACAGGACGTACAGCATGTCGGATGCACTAGTGATTGTTGAGTCGCCTGCCAAGGCAAAAACCATCTCGAAGTTCCTCGGAAAAGGCTACCGCGTGCTTGCCTGCAAGGGCCATGTGCGGGCTCTGCCCAGCAAGCAGGGCTCGGTGGAGATCAGCGATGATATTGTTCCCAAATACGATATAATCCCTTCGAGCAAGCGCTATCTCAAGGATATCAAAAAGGCGCTCAAGGGGTGTTCGATTGTCTACCTGGCAACAGACCTCGACCGCGAGGGAGAAGCGATCGCCTGGCATCTGGCTGTGGCCCTGAACCTGCGTCCCGCACAAGAGTCGCGCACCCCGAAACAGATGCGCGACATACGGCGCATCACGTTTCATGAAATCACCCGGGAGGCTATCACGCAGGCGCTGAAGGAGCCCGGTGAAATCTCCGAAAACCTTGTGGATGCGCAGCAGGCGCGCGTGGTGCTCGATTATCTGGTGGGCTTCAACCTGAGTCCGTTTCTGTGGAAAAAGATACGCTACGGCCTTTCGGCGGGCCGCGTGCAGTCGGTAGCGCTTCGCATGATATGCGAGCGGGAAAAGGAGATCCGCGCCTTTCAGGAGCAGGAATACTGGACGATAAAGGCGCACCTGACACCGCAGGAAAAAAACCAGCCTTTTGACGCCCAGCTTATCGAAGCAGGCGGCCAAAAGCTCGACAAGCTGGCGATACCGAACAACCAGCAGGCAGACGCGCTTGTCGAGCGCCTGGAGCATGCCGATTACACGGTGCAGTCGGTCAAGAAGCGCGAAATAAAACGCAACCCCCCGCCCCCGTTTATCACCAGCACGCTGCAGCAGGAAGCGTCCCGCAAGCTCGGGTTCTCGGCCAAACGAACCATGTCGATCGCGCAGCAGCTGTATGAGGGCATCGATGTGGGCAGCGGCACCATGGGGCTTATTACCTACATGCGAACCGACAGCGTCAACCTGGCCGACAGCGCGCTGCGTGAAATTCACGATGTTATCGTCGAGCAGTACGGCAGTGACTATGCGCTGGCCAGGCCGCGTCATTTCAAACGCACGTCAAAGAATGTCCAGGAGGCTCACGAGGCTGTGCGCCCGACCGATGTGCGGCTGCTGCCTGACAATATCCGGGGGGCGCTGTCGAAAGACCAGTACCGGCTCTACAGCCTGATATGGAAGCGTGCGGTTGCAAGCCAGATGGCTCAGGCCCTGCTCGATTCTGTTTCGGTGGATGTGCGGGCGACGGCAGCGCAAAACGATCATTTCGTGCTCAGGGCGACCGGATCGACCATTCGGTTTGCCGGGTTCATGAAGCTCTACATCGAAGGCCGCGACGATGGATCGGCTGAAAACGGTGACGAGGCCATGCTGCCGTCTCTGACGGAAGGGCAGTCCCTGCGGCTTTTAAAACTCATCCCCGACCAGCATTTTACCCAGCCGCCCCCGCGCTTTACCGAGGCCTCGCTTGTCAAATCGCTTGAAGAGCACGGCATCGGCAGGCCCTCGACCTATGCCAGCATCATAAGCATTCTCCAGGATCGGGAATATGTGAAGCTCATAAAGAAGCGTTTTCACCCGGAAGATGTCGGCATGGTGGTCAGCGATTTGCTGGTCAAGCATTTCGAGCGCTATGTTGATTACGGCTTTACCTCGCGCATGGAGGACCGCCTCGATTCCATTGCGCGGGGCGAACTTCAGTGGAAGCCGGCGATCAAGCAGTTCTGGACGCCCTTTATCGAACTCATAGAAAAAAAGGAAACCGAGGTGCAGAAATCCGATGTCACCACGGAAAAGACCGATGAGTCCTGCCCGGACTGCGGCAAGCCCCTGGTGATAAAACTCGGCAAGTACGGCCGCTTTTACGCCTGCAGCGGTTTTCCGGACTGCCGCTATGTTCGCCCGCTGGAGAGCAGAAACGGCGATGAACCGGCACCCGAAACCGTTGATGCAGTGTGTGAAAAGTGCGGAAGCCCCATGATGCTTCGTCAGGGGAGGTACGGCAAGTTCCTTGGCTGCTCCAAATACCCTGACTGTACCTACATTCAGCCGCTGAACAAGCCGGTCAACCTGGGCATTAAGTGTCCGGACTGCAAAGACGGTGAGATTCAGGAGAAAAAATCACGCCGGGGTAAAATTTTCTACAGCTGCTCGAAGTATCCCACATGCGAGTTCGCCTCATGGGACAAGCCGGTAGGGGAGCAGTGCCCCGACTGTCAGAGCCCCTACCTGGTTGAAAAAACCACCAAACGCACAGGCCATATTATCAAGTGTCCCCGGAAGGGATGCACGTACAAGCGTCCGGTCCCGGGTGAGGCCCCTGAAGAAAACGCCTAGCAGGCTGCTGAAAAACACCCGTCTGCCGTGTTGCGCTTTGGTTCGATACAGGATTGCCGGCGTGGATAACCAAGCGGAAATATGCATTATCGGCGGCGGGCTTGCCGGCTGTGAAGCGGCCTGGCAGGCCGCCCGCAGGGGCTGCCGTGTGCGGCTTTATGAAATGAAGCCCGGGCGCTACTCACCGGCCCACCGGCAGCCGTGCCTGGCTGAACTTGTCTGCAGCAATTCGCTGCGCTCAAACAGCCTGGCAAATGCGGCCGGAGTGCTGAAGCAGGAAATGCGCCTGTGCGGATCCCTTGTCATGCGATACGCCGACGCGAGCGCGGTCCCGGCGGGATCGGCGCTGGCCGTCGACCGCGAGCGCTTTTCCGGCGGCATAACGAGGGCACTTGAAGCCGAGCCCGGCATCACAATCGTCCGCGAGGAGGTCCGGGATGTTCCGCCGGACGGCGTTGTCGTCGTCGCCTCCGGTCCGCTTACCTCGGCCGCGCTGTCAGACGGGCTGCAGCGCCTGCTCGGCCGCGATTTCCTTTTTTTCCATGATGCCATTTCGCCTGTCATTGAAACCGATTCGATCGACCCGGCGGTCACGTTCAAAGCGTCGCGCTACAACAAGGGCACCGCCGACTATATCAACTGCCCGCTTACCAGGGATGAATATTACGGATTTATCGATGAGCTGCTGCGCGCCGAAAAAATGCCGCTGCGCGATTTTGAAACCCTGACGCCGTTTGAGGGCTGTATGCCCATAGAGGTCATGGCCGGGCGCGGTCCCGAAACCCTGGCGTTCGGACCCATGAAGCCGGTGGGGCTGGTCGACCCCCGCAGCGGCCGCCGGCCCCATGCGGTTGTGCAGCTCAGGCAGGAGAACCGCGAAGCCACGCTGTACAACATGGTAGGATTTCAGACCCGCCTGAAATGGCCGGAGCAAAAGAGAATTTTCTGCATGCTGCCGGGCCTTGAAAGCGCGGTTTTTGCACGCTACGGGAGCCTGCACCGCAACACCTTCGTTCAGTCGCCGCTGCTGCTGCTGCGCACGCTGCAGCTGCAGCGCGACCCGCGTCTTTTTTTCGCCGGTCAGATAACCGGCGTCGAGGGCTACATCGAATCGGCTGCCACGGGTCTGCTGGCGGGGATTCTGGCCGCCCGCTTTGTGCAAGGCGCCGATCCGGTGACACCGCCGCCCGAGACCGTGCTCGGCAGCCTGCTTTCTCATCTAACCGACAGAACCACAGCGGATTTTCAGCCCATGAACGCTACCTTCGGCCTGCTGCCGCCGCCCGGCAAAAAGGTGCGCAAACGTGAGCGCAAGCAGCTGCTGGCCGGCCGCGCGCTTGAGGCTGTTCAGCACTGGTGTGATGCCGTGGGGGCGGGTGCGTCAGTTTCGCCGAACATGTGACAGGCCACCGGTACCGGCGGTGCGACACGGCCAGACGTGTTGCAAAAAAAAACCGAAATTGCGTTGCCGCTTCACTCCCCGCAACAACAGGACCCGAATGTTATCGCAGGGCTGATGGCGGCTGTCCCGGTGACGTTAGGCAGCCTGCCGCGGTGCGGGCCGTTTTTTTTCAGCATATGGAAAACGACACAAGCAGACGTTATATCGATATCGTCAAAGGGCTCGCCGGACTGCCGGAACCGGCCATGCGCCTGCACGGTTTTATCAGAAAAACAGAGCGCCTTGAACCGGAGACAGTCGCCGAGCTTCTGTACGCTATTGTAGAGGGGGCGGCACAGGGGTCTGTCGACAGCAGGGTAGTGCTTGCCTGTATCGATATTCCGGCTATGGCTGAGACGCTTGGAAATTATTATATGAGCCGGATGTATGAATACGCACAAAACAAAGGGCTTGACGATGTTGTGGGGCTGCTGTCACGTCCGGCGCCCCGGCGCGAGTACGCACCCGCAGAGAACGGGACGGATGAGGTTCCCCCCGGCGTTCGCGTGGCGCTATCAAAAACACGGGACCGAAGCAGGCTGAGCAGGCTGCTGCTCGACAGCAATCCGCGTGTAATCAGGACCGTTTTGAAAAACCCGGCGCTGACCGAGACGGATGTCCTGAAAATTTGCACGCGCCGGCCGGTGGCGGCTGATATACTGCGCGAGGTGTATAAAAACACAAAGTGGACGGCGCGCTATGCGGTAAAAAAAGCCCTTATCCTCAATCCCTACACACCGACCGAGATCGGCCTCAAACTGGTGCATTTCATGATGCAGCGGGACCTGCAGGAGATAGCAGCCACCACGACCATCCACGCCGCAATCCGCGAAATCGCCCTGTCAAAAACCGCCTGACCCGGCTCCGCGTGCCTGTATGTAATTATTTACATTTAAGACGGAGCACGGTTATTTCGTCTATTAAGACAAGCTGCTGCAGATTCCGGTGCCGAGCGCAACGGAAGCCGGGTGCTTCCTCTTCATATATATACATTCATCCCCTCCTTTTAAAAAGCGGACATGCTGCATATGTCCGCTTTTTATTCATTCTATGGCATGTATCAAAATAGTGTAGCCGGGCAGGAGCGGCCTCCGGCCGCGAAAAAAAATCGCAGCTGAAGCAGCCCCTGCAGGTTCACATCACCCGACGGGCAGCAGAAAAAGGCTATGGAATGGCGTGAAGCGCACGTTCGCAGTTTTCACTTGCCGCAGCCATCTTTTTTTGTCATTTCGACCGCAGGGAGAAATCTCTTGGATGGCGTGAGCTTTCTCAGTCGCCGTGCTCCTTCGAAATGACAGAATGGCTACCGTAGTGTGAGATATGCTCCGGCACAGAAGCTGCTCTCTCCGCAGGTATGCAGAGCTGCGCAAACGCGACGAAGCGCGTCCCTCCAAAAAAACATTTTGGATTGGAGGGCCATGCTCTGTCATGGCCGTTGTATCGTTTGGGTATTTGATCAGGGCTCTGCACCCCGATCATTACTGAAAACAGCGACATGCGCTGCAGCCGGGGCTGTGCGAAGAAGAGTTGCGGTCAAAATATTTATTGGGTAGAATCTCGTGCAGTAAAAAAAACAGTATAAAACGGTATTCCGGATCAAAAAAAACGAAAATCATGAACGTTCTTGCCTGCCAGATAGAGATACCCGGTATTCGCTCGGCAGCGGACAAGTCGGAGCATCTGCAGCGCCTGTCTGATCGCATCTCGGCGGAGTGCGGCCGGGCGGGAAGCGTGGACCTGGTTGTGCTGCCCGAGATGTCGAGCATGGGCTACACCCTTTTCAGCCTGGCGAACCTGCAGGTGCTGGCCGAGGACATCGAGGGGGAGTCCTTCCGGGTGTTTTCTGCCCTGGCGCAGAAGCATGCCTGCTGCATTGCCTACGGTTTTCCGCGCCGGGAAAACGATCGCCTGTACGTGTGCCATGCGGTTGCGGGTCCGGACGGCGGGCTGCTTGCCTTCTATGACAAGCTGCATCTGGCGCAGTTCGGTGCGGCCCGCGAAAAAGACTATTTTTCAGCGGGCAACCGGCTCTGCCTGTTCGATGCGGGCGGGTTGCGCACGGGGATCGTTATTTGCTACGATTTCCGTTTCCCGGGGCTGACGCACCGCCTGGTGCATGAACACGGCTGTGATTTCATCATTCACCCTGTGGGATTCACCCGGGATATAACCTTTGCAAGCTGGCATCATTTTGTCATCTGCCGGGCCCTTGAAAACCAGGTCTTTTTTCTGAGCCTGAATTGGGCCGGAGCGCAGTGGGGCTGCTCGCTGTTCTGTCCGCCGTGGATCGATGAGCAGAGAAGCCCTGCCTGTTTCGGAACCGACGAGCAGTTCAGGCTGCTGCATCTCGACCCGGCCGAGCTTGAAGCCGCGCGCGCCCGGATTCCTCTCCGGGAGGACAAGCGGATTGATTTTGACTCGATTTTCTAATAAGGTAAACAAGAAGCGTGAATGAAAGCAGTTTGCAGAGGAAATGGAACTGGTGTTCCAACCGGTCTTCAAAACCGGTACTGGGCGGATAACACCGTCCACGGCAGGTTCGATTCCTGCTTCCTCTGCCAGTTTTGTAACTGAACAGTACGGGCAAAAGGCACAGCGGACATGAAAACCAGCGGTTCACTTCAGACAGCACTGCGCAGCCTCCCGGGTGTTGATTCGCTTCTCAGCCGTTCAGACATGGACGCGCTTGTTCAGGCCTACGGGCGCGAGCTTGTCACCCATGCGGTGCGCAGGTGCATCGACCGCGCCAGGGAGCAGGCGGTACGCACCGCATCGCCGGTGGGAATCGATGCCATTGCGGACAGCGTGCGCTCATTGCTGTTCCGTATCGCCGACAGATCACTCAAGCCCGTCATCAATGCGACCGGCATCCTGCTGCATACCAACCTGGGGCGTGCGCCGCTCGGCCGTCAGGTGCTGTCGGAGGTGAGCGATATCGCCGGCGGGTACTCGAACCTCGAGTTTGACCTTGCAGCCGGGAGCCGGGGAAACCGGTCCGATCACCTGCGGGACCTGCTTGCATTCAGCACCGGCGCGGAAGATGCGATTATCGTCAACAACAACGCTGCGGGCGTCATGCTTGTTCTCAATACGCTGTCGAAGGACCAGGAGGTTATCATCTCTCGCGGCGAGCTGATCGAGATCGGCGGCAGCTTCAGGATCCCGGACATCATGAAAGCCTCCGGGGCGGTCATGCGGGAGGTCGGCACGACGAACCGGACACGCCTTGCCGACTACGAAGAGGCTGTCACCCCGCAGACCAGGCTGATTTTCAAGGCCCACACCTCAAACTACACTATCCGGGGCTTTGCGGAGGATGTGGCGGTCAAGGATATTGCAGAGCTTTCCAGGAAGCACGGCCTTGTCTGTGTGTATGATATCGGCTCGGGACTGCTTGCGGGCTCGTCACGGGACGTGCTGCGCCATGAGCCGGATGTGCGCAGCGCGCTTGCAGACAAGGCCGACCTGGTTTTGTTCAGCTGCGACAAGCTGCTGGGAGGGCCGCAGGCCGGTATTGTTGCCGGCAGGAAAGATCTCGTGACGCGGCTTGCCAAAGCTCCCATGATGCGGACGCTGCGGATAGACAAGCTCAGAATCGCGGCCCTGCACGCTACGCTGCGACAGTATCTGCGCGAAGAGGATCTGTATACCGGCAACCCCTTTTTTTACTTTATAGGCCGGATGCCGGATGAGATACTGGCCCGTGCCCGTGAGCTGGAAAGCCAACTTCAGGAACGCGGCATTGCCGCCCGGGTGGTTGACAGCAGCGGCCAGTGCGGCGGGGGCACGGTGCCTGATGTTCAGATTCAAAGCCATGCAGTCGAACTTGCCGGGCTCCGGGCTGCCGGCGATGTGTCGCCTGCAGAGCGCGTTTTCAGGCAGCTCCTCCAGGAAGAGCGGCCCGTGCTGGGGGTGCTGCGGCAGGGCTGCCTCGTGCTCGACATGCTGGCGGTTTTTCCGGAAGATATACCCGTTATGGCCGATACCATAGCACAGGCCGTGGCAAAGCACATGCGGACTCAACGAAACAACAATGAGAGCGGGGGAGGTTCGCGGTGATTGCTGTTTCGATAGCGGATTTCGGGGACCTGCAGCTCGAGCATACCGTTCTTGACTACAATGGAACCATCGCTGCCGGGGGTGAGCTTACGGACGGCGTTGCAGACATTGTCCGCGGGCTTGCAGAACACCTCACCATCCACGTGCTGACCGCCGACACGTTCGGAAGCTGCCACCGGGCGGTCGCCGGGCTGCCGGTTACGGTGAGCGTGCTGCAGACAACGCCGGAGGATCAGGCAAAGCTCGAGTACGTCGAAGACCTGGGGCCCGGACAGTGCGTCTGCATGGGAAACGGCCGCAATGACCGGCTTATGCTTCAGAGCGCCGCTCTGGGTATCGCCGTTATCGGCAGGGAGGGGGCTGCGCTGGAGGCCCTGCAGGCCTGCGACATTGTCGTGAACGACATCAAGGATGCGCTGCAGCTGCTTGTCAATCCCGTGCGCATCCGGGCAACGCTGCGATCATAGCAGGCTTTCCCGAAACATGCGTTTGCAGGACTCCTCCCAGTGAGCATACGGTAAGCTGTTGATTTTCCATAACGCTCATTTTACTGTCATTGCATGAATAACCCCGGACCCGCCCGGGTTCATCTGTCCGCACTGACAGAAAAAAACCGGCCTGACAAAAGAGGCTATTTTGATACCTGCCATAAGCGGCTTATCAATCGGGCTGGTATTTTCGAGAGGACTTACACCGAACAGCAGGTGTTTAAATCAGATACAAGCCGTTCTCGAGTGGCAAGGGGTAACCATGCTGTGAGAGAAGCTTACTGAACAGCCTTCATGCTTTATGGGCAGTCTTGGCTGAATTTATGCTTTGTTCTATGAAAGCTATTTGTTAGACTGTGAGCATTCATACCGGCAGAATTTCAGAAGGGTCAGCATGAAGATAAAACATCTGCTTTTTGATATCGACGGCACGCTCATTGACAGCGACGGGGCGGGAAGGAGGGCTATGTGCCGGGCCCTTGAGCCTCATATAAAGAGCATCGACCGGGCCCGGAATTTCGGTTTTGCCGGCAAGACCGATACGCATATCATCACAGAGCTGCTCGGCATGTCGGGTATCCGCGGCGCGCAGGCAGCCGGGCTGCTTGAAGAAGTAAAGGAAGCCTATATCAGGAACCTCGCGGAGGAACTGCAACGGGCGGGAAACGTCCGGGTATATTCCGGCGTCAGGGAACTGCTGGCATCAGTGCAGCGACATGACCGCTTCGAGCAGGCGCTTCTGACCGGGAATTTTCAAAAAGGCGCTCGGCTCAAGCTGGGGCATGCCGGTTTGTGGGATCATTTTACCTGGGGGGCTTTCGGCGATCTTTCCGGTGACAGAGTGCACCTGGCTGAAGAGGCCCGCCGCATTATCGCCGGGCGGGACGGTGCTATCGATGGTGAAGATATCGTCGTTATCGGCGACACGTCGCATGATGTCAGGTGCGGGCAGGCGATCGGCGCGACTACCGTGGCTGTCACAACCGGCTTCGAGTCAGAAGAGCAGGTCCGCAGCTCCGGGCCCGACCATGTCATCCGCAGCATGAGCGAGCTGGGCAACATTCTGGGTTTGTGACAGTCCTCTACTGCCGTCCCGGCTTATCAGCTGCGTTTACTCTGAGATTGCGTGCGAAAACGGTTTCCCGGGCGCAAGAGACTTCAGAAACCGCTCGCAGGGCATACACAGGATATCCCGAATCATGATTTTTTCGGTACCGCGATACAGCAGAAGGGTTTCAGCTGCAGGGTAGTCTTTTTTAAACGCTTTCAGCCCCCGCAGGTCTTTTGGGTTTATCCGCGCCGTATTTTTTATCTCGATCGCGCGAATGCCGCTCTCCCCGTAAAGCACGAAATCGACTTCGGTTCCCGACACGGTCCTCCAGAAGTACAGCCGGTCCCTGTCGCCGCTGTATGCAAGCCAGGCCCGCAGATGCTGGCCGACCAGACCCTCAAGCGCGGCGCCCCCGATTTCAGAAGGGCGGTCGAGCGGTCCGGCGGGACGCAGGGATGCAAACACACCGGCATCAAAATAGTAGAACTTGGGGTGCGCCGTCATTCTGCGATTTGCCCGCCGGGTAAAGACCGGCACCTGAAAGCAAAGCAGCAGATCCTCAAGAATGCCGATATAACCTTCCACCGTCTTTCTGCTGACCTCCGCCTCACGGGCCACGTCGGTTGTATTGAGAATGCTGCCGTGAGAGAAGCTTATTGATTCAAGGAACCGCGAAAAATCCCCGGTATTTCTTACCAGACCCTCCATCTGCACTTCTTCGCGCAGATACAGTGCCGCATAGGAAGACAGCACCGCGCCGGGATTGTCCGAATCCAGCACCAGAGGCAGCATACCGTATTGTAACGCCTCATCGAGGCTGAACGCATCCCCCAGTTCAGCCGCCATAAAGGGATGCGCGGTTTTCAGCAGAGCCCTGCCTGCCAGGAGGTCGGTACCGGCTCGCTTGAGCTTGCGGGCGCTTGAACCGGTAAGGATAAACTGAAGCTCCTTGTCCCGTTCGATCAGCTGATGTACGACTGAAAGAATCTGCGGGACTTTCTGCACCTCATCGATCACCACGATACGCTTATCCGGATTGCCGGCTACCAGGTCCGCCAGGCGCTCGGGTTTTGACAGAAATTCTCTATAGGTCGCCGGTGACAGAAAATCGATATACAGGGATTTTGCATAATGCTGCTGCAGCCAGGTCGATTTGCCTGTGCCGCGGGGACCGAAGAGAAAAAAGCTCTCATTTATTTTTGGAATAAACCTTGATATTTTATTCATAAATATATTTTTAAAAAGTTATTATTTATATTGTTTAACATAGACAATTCTGCCTTAAAAATCAATATAATTTACATATCAATACCAATAATACTGTATTTTTGGAATTAAGTATGCCGTTTACGGGTCATATCATTTCGTTATCTACTGTTTATTCGTAGAGATACTAAACGGCACTAACCATATCTGCGCTCAGCAATGCGTAAAACTGATGTACCTGCACCGCTTCAAGGGCTGTGGCAATAATCTGTCGGCAGCCTGTCTGTATAATCTCCGTTACATGGTCATGAAATTCTGGGTCTGGATTTCTGAACTCAAGTACGCTATCTTCTCTCATGATGCATCCTTTCTCTTCCGGGTTAAAAAGTTTAGCGGCTTTCTTTCCCGGAGTTGCTACACCTCCTGTCAGCTCATACACAACTTTCGATTACAGCTCCACGCTTGACAATAATCCTGCTCTATCGGATAATTTCTACCTGCAAGTCACTATAGGCAGTTAGAATCGGTGCCGGTGTGGTGGAATTGGTAGACGCAGGGGACTCAAAATCCCCCGGGCCTCGCGCCCTTGTGAGTTCGAGTCTCACCACCGGCACCAGTTTTGTTCCTCAAAGCATTTCCTTGTTTTGCACTCATAAAGATTTCCGAGGCCTCACAATCGGTGGTTGACATACCATAAAGAGAATATTACATTTATAGTATGTGGGAACTATACGAACACAACCGGATCGCTAAAGTTATAAAAAAACTTCCTGAGGAGATTTTGAAGCGATACGAAAAATGGAAAGATATTGTTCGTATTTCGGGACCGCAGGGTTTAAAGCTGATAGCAGGATTCAGGGATGAGGCGCTGAAGGGAAAATGGAAAGGCTACAGGTCATCAAGGCTGAATGAGCAATTCAGAGTGATTTATGCTGTCGATAAAAACGAGATATACGTTACCGTCGAAGAAATTACTCCGCATGATTACAGGAGATAACAATGATCAATAAAAAAAAGTACAAAAAAGCAAAGAAGCATATTGAGGTTTCGGTCGGGGAGTCTGTTCGCATTATGCGGGAATTACAGGAACTCAGTCAAAACCAGCTCGCAACGCTTACCGGTATTCCGCAGGCCACCATCTCCGGAATTGAAAACAATCACATATCCCTGGGTGTTGAGCGTTCCAAGGTACTCGCCAGGGCACTGAAGTGCCATCCGGCCGTGCTTGTTTTTCCCGGCTGGGATATTATGGCCGCATAAGTAATGAGCTCGGCCAGGAAGACCGTCACGGTTCCCGGGCAAGGCTGTTTTCGGCAGGCTTTTTTTCTGTGTGAAATAACGATAACTGCAACTATACGTCTGTCGTTGTGTATTTCATATATAACGCGGCATGTGCCAATTCAAATGCGCCAGGAATCCCGGCCACTCAATTTCTTGCTCCCGGATGGGCGCGGATTGACGGCTAACTTCCGAATTGCCTGTATGATACGTGTTTGCTCCGGCTGCGAGATTCTGGAAAGAGATTTTTGAGCAGATTTTTCAATGAGGATGGTGTGGTTCACCGTTTCCGCGACTCACGGATTTCTTTCACAGCCTGCTCAAAGCAGATTTGTTTTGACGGCTTTGCCTTTGCTTTGTCGTCGGCACATATATCGTCGAGTTCTTCAAGTTCCCGTTCGATTTTTTGCCATTCAGAAAAGGGTACAACGACAGCTTTTGTTGTGCCCCTTTCATCAATCAAAAAATCCTGACGTATCTTATGCATCTGCCCAGCCTCCTTTTTTTTTAACTATAAAAAACATGGCAAAATGGCAACCGGCAAACCGCATGGAAATGAAGCAGTCTTTCCCACCCCAATCTATTTTTTTTATTTGCTGCACTCGTTGTTGCAACTTGCGATTCCGGCAAGCAATTGCATAAACCCCTGATAATTGAGCCGGCCGCCGGCACCATTTTTTTGCGCTTCCGAATTAAGTTGAATAAGGAACACCCGTGTATTCCACCATCAAATTACCATGACGAATTCTGTAGGGCTGTTGTACCTGCGGACTGATGAGATAATTTTTGCCTTTAGGATACAGTTCGCGGAAGGCCTTGAGGGCGTGAGTACAGAAGCTGTCGGGTCTGATTTTGCATTCATAGGTATCCACTGCGTTTTCGGTGCGCTTAATAACAAAATCAATTTCACGGCCTGATTTGTCACGCCAATAATGGGTACTACTGATAGGCTCTTTTGTGCGCAGCATATCCAAAACAAGGTGCTCCCATAGAATGCCGCGGTCTTCCTCGCGGATACTGTCCCAGCCTTTAACAAAAGTCACAAACCCGGTATCAAAGCCATAGCACTTCGGCCTGCGTGTAATTTCCCTGCGGCCACCGCCATGAAACGGCGGCAGAAGTACGGCAGCATGGGCAATGCACATGGCTTCCACGTGTGCCTTTACTGTTGGTCGACTCATGTCACTTAATTTAGACAGCTGCGTGTAATCGAGAAGTCCACCGCTTTGGCGCAGGAGAAGATGCAGCAGATTCATGAACCCGCTTCGGTTGCGGATACCGAACAGCTCCTGAATATCTCGGGCATAGAAGCTGTCCATCCATTCGGCAAAGAAAGTACGGTCTTTTTCGGATGAAAGCAACGGCTCTGGCAGACCGCCATGCAGCAGCCGGTGATCAAGATCATTAATGCCGAAGTGTGCCTGGCACTCATCCCATAAAACCGGAGAAAGATATATCGTGGTTTTTCTGCCGGTCAGGCTGTCGCGAAACTTTTGTGTCGCAGCCAGTGTCGAAGAGCCGGTAGCAAGGATTTTAAGATGCGGATAAGCATCTGAAGCAATTTTAAGCAAACGACTGGGGTCTTTTGTTCGGTGGACTTCGTCAAAGACAACGGTGCTTTGTTTTTTCAGGCTGTCATAAAACAACTCAGGGTCTTCCAGCCGGCGTATGACCGAGGGCAAATCACAGTTCAAATAAACAGCATCCGGAAACATCCCGGCCAGGGTTGTTTTTCCAGCACGACGCACGCCGGAAAGCCACACAATGGGTCGTTTCCGCCATCCTTGTTTTATTAAATTTGTCCAGAAAGGGCGATCCGCCATAAGGTAACCATGATTTACATTTAGACGTCTATAAGTAAATCATAAATTCAATATTAATCAAGCATTTTTTTGAAATTCTTTGGTCGGGACAGGCGGGTCGAGGAGAGGAGTCGCTCGACTTCACGCTTGACAAACGGTTTGTGAAGAATGAAGATCTTACTCTTTGCCTTTGCAAAAAGTGCCTTGACGCGGGCATGGATGACTACATCTCAAAGCCCATAAAGCGTCAGATCGTATTCGATGCGCTCTGCCAGTGGGTGATCGATCGAGTCTGACGAGTATGTATGACTTTATCCGGAGGGAGTCTCACCCTTCGACTCCGCTCAGGGCTGGCCATTCGACTCCGCTCAGGGCTGGCCATTCGACTCCGCTCAGGGCTGGCCACCGGCACCATTTTTATAGGGGTTTTCAGCGTTTTCGGCTGTAGACCCTTTTTCTTTTTGGGGCGACCCTTTGGAAAAGATTTTAGCAGGTTCAGGCTTTGTGAATTATTGAAATAGCCGATCGATCCGCCACCACGGCAGCAGCGAGACCTGTTTATCAACGCGCATTTCCGATGACGAAGCGGTGATGAGATAGGCCCGTGATGCGCCGATGACGTCTCGCATTTTGGCGAGGGCTTTGAGGTGCTCATCGCGAGGCGTTTTTGTGAACTTGGCTTCACACACTATTTTCTCATATCCCCGGTCAATCACCAGGTCGGCCTCATTGTGATTAGAATCGCGAAAGAAAAAAAGATCAAAGCGCTGATCGTGATTCATTTTATACTTTAAAAATTCCAGCACGATATAATTCTCAAAAAAAGCACCGGCCATGGGCCCGTGCTGCAGGGTTTCCGCTGAAGGATACTTTAAAATATAAGCCAGCAGTCCGGTATCGGTGAAGTATATTTTCGGGCTCTTGATTACCCGTTTGCTTATATTTTTAAAGTACGGCCGCAACTGATAAACGATTCGCGTTGTTTCCAGAACAGACAGCCAGTTTTTAACTGTCGTGAAGCTGACACCGCATTCTTTGGAAATTTCATTGGTATTGAGCAGGCTGCCGCAGCGGGCCGCCAGCAGTTCGAGGAAATTCTGATAGACGTTCAAATCGTGAACCGCTCTGATGTGACGTATGTCGCGCTCCAGATACGATTGGATATAGGAGCGGTAAAATGCGTTCGGATCGGCTTTGTGAATGCACACCTCGGGGTATGACCCCTCAAACAGGATTTGAAAGCAATTCTTTGCCGTATAGGAAGTTTTTCTGTTCGGGTATTCCTCCAGCGAAAACCCCAAAAGTTCATAAACAGCGGCCCGGCCCGCAAGCGATTCCGTTACGCCCTGCATCAGCGGAAACATTTGTGACCCCGTCAATACATACCGGCCGTTGTCGGCCCTGCTTCGGTCGACCGCTATCTTGATATAGGGTAAGAGGCCGGGGCAATATTGAATTTCATCGACAATAAGCGGTGCCGGATGGTTTTCCAGAAATATCTCAGGGTCGTCAAGTGCCATTCGACGCAGCGTCGGATCATCCAGGGATACATACGTATGGTTTTTGAAAAGCCTCGTAAGCAGCGTGGATTTGCCGCTTTGGCGAGGGCCGGTTACGACAACGACAGGAAATTCCTGAGACCGGGCTTTCAGATCTTTTTGGATTGCTCGGGGGACGTATTTTTTGTTCATAGTAGATATGAACGTAGCAGATATAGTATGTTAAATCAATTAAATAAATTGATATTACATAATTTATGACTGTTTACGGTTTCGCCCCGGAGCCCTAAGAGGTTTTTGTTTATGAAAATCGGTGTGAGAAAAGCTCAGAGATATCGAATCAAAATCAGTGCGCGCCCGTGTGAGGCAGCCTGTCCCGCACACCGATGCGGGACGGCTCACCTTTCGACAAAGCGCAAAGCCGGCCACCGGCACCAGAAATATCAAGGAGAAACTGTCAGTTACGAGCGCGACTCCTTTTTTTGCTGTCGGAACCCAGACTGGTCAACCGCCTGTAAACCAGTCGATATATTCATTAATTTTACCGGTAAGAAAGTAGGGCAGGTTCATGAGGCGGTATGATTTTCCTGTAGAAGTTTTGCTGTCTGCAATTTCCAATGGACCTGCATATAACCTTACGGCAAGTGAATGGTCAGCCCTGTCGATGAACTGGTGAAGGGAGCGCAGCGCCCCGGTTTTGCCTGCTTTGACCTCTACCGGAACCGCATTTTCCTTATACGGAACAATAAAATCAACCTCTGCATTTGACTGCTTTTTCTGCCTCACCCAGAACGCGGGTTTTTTTTGAGTTTGCATGTCACGTGCGATCAACTCCTGTCCAACAACATGTTCTGCAAGGACTCCCTGATAAAACGAGTGAAGGTCTTTGGTTTTAAAAAAATATTCCTGGAGGCCGACAAAGTAATTCATTAAACCTGTATCAACAAACTGAAGGCGAGGTGATTTTTTCAGATCGGGCATGATCGGCGGCTCCAGTGCCGTGGTTGGATAGATCAGGTAAAGCAGCATAACTCTTTCAAGCGTTTTCAATGCTTCGCCCATCTCACGGGATCGGTACTTTGAATTTCCGAATCCGTGAAATTTTATCCGTTTCCCGGCCTCAAACGGTGCCGACTCTATTGCATGCCGTATAACTTCGACCATGGTAGCGTTTCGTGCATATTTCATTACATCATCCTGGTATGCAGTGAGAAGAGACTGGTATGCCGGGGTCAGGGAAACCAGGTCCTCTGTTTCCATATGTGTTTTTATTATTTCAGGCATGCCGCCCAGCAAGCTGTATTTGTGAAAGAGTTCGAGCAACGTTGCGTGGGCAAAGTCGGGCAATGGTATGCTGTGATAGAACTGCAGGGCCTGCTCCGATTTGCCTGCAAGCAGAAACTCTTCAAAGGTCAACGGATACATGAAAAGATACTGCACACGACCGACGGGAAAGCTGATCTGCTTTTTTCCGATCAGAGCTTCAAGCAGGGATCCCGCTGCGATAACGTAGATATCTTTCGCGTCTTCATAAAAATAGCGCAGCATTGCAACGGCCGGGGCGGAATTCTGTATTTCATCGATAAATATGAGCGTCGAACCATTCTTGCGGGACATGTTTTTTGACAGGAAGATGGCCTGAATCAATTTTTCGATCGGAAGCCCTCTTTCAAAAATTTCTGCCGATTCCCCTTTTTCCAGATTCAAATATATATATTGGTCAAACTCCTTTGAAAAAATCTCAACAGCTGTGGTTTTACCGACCTGCCGCGCCCCCCTGAGCACAAGCGGCTTTCTATCGGCCTGCTGCTTCCAGATTTTCAGTTCGTCAATTATTTTCCGGTAAAACATAATCTGCACCAAAATATTTTGTAATATTATAATACATATTTTTAGCATATATTGTATTAAAGTCAATCATAATTTTATAATATTGTGTATAAGGGTAAGCTATGTTTTTGCAGCAGGAATTCCATCTGGCGTGAGAAACTGTTTCCGGAATGTGCTGAAAGGCGGAAGTGTGACGAAATAATACATATGCAATTTCAATATCTTATGCACATTGAGGAGATTGGGAAGCTCGGGAATATCGACTCAAAATTCCCCGGGTTTCGCGCCCCTGTGAGGCAGCCGTCCCGCACACCGATGCGGGACGTCTCACCCTTCGACTCCGCTCAGGGCTGGCCATTCGACTCCGCTCAGGGCTGGCCATTCGACTCCGCTCGGGGCAGGCCGCCGGCACCAGTTTTATTGATGCTTTGGTGAAATGATTTTCAGGGTGGGAAAATAGGTTTTAAATCGCGACACATCCCTGGTGAGAAGATTCAATCCGGCAACGGCTGCATGCGCGCCGATAAAAAAATCAGGCAGCGGTGATGTTTTAACCCCCTTGCGTTTTTTGTATGCAACAAAGACTTTGCCTGCCAGAAAAAGCGCTTCTTTGGGTAGTTGAAGCATCTCAAGACCGCACCCGCTCATGGCCGCCTCCAGCTCTTCTATGTGTTTGAATCCTACCGATACTTCCGCATATATGACGGGGTTAACAAACAGGCGGTGAGTATCGCTGTATGTTTCGAGTTTTGATTCCGACCAGTCGGCCCAGGAGGGGTCATCCTCAAAGATATCAAGCAGCACATTGGAGTCTATCAACACCCCCTGCATTATTTCCCTCTTGTCAAAGCCATGATTTCATCGGTTGACATTCTGACTGTCGCAATGCCTCGAAATCTGCGAAACCGTTTCCCGGCTTTTGCAGCTGATTTTGATTTGACAATATATACCCTCGTGCCTTCCTCTTTGAAATCAATTTCCGTATCAGGAGTAATGCCCATTTTCTCGCGGATGCTTTGAGGTATCGTTACCTGTCCTTTTGATGTAACACGCATAATAAAGGTCCTCCGATACTGGCGCAGCATAGTAATACTATTACTAGTAATACTATTATCAAAATACACTTTGTCAATATTAATTTTGAATGTCGGTGTGAGAAAAAGCCTATGACTATAGACTCAAAATTCACCGGGTTTCGCGCCCCTGTGAGGCAGCCTGTCCCGCACCATGTGATGCGGGGCTACCGGCACCGGTTTTTCTCTACCACCACGGCCGGTTCATTATTCGACATTTTATTATATTCCTGACAGTTGCTGCTTTATTACCATTGCGCGTTGACATGTCATACATAGTATGTTGATGTTCTTTTTTTTCATTATCGCATCGCTTCACTAAAGGTCTTCCAGCCCGGGAACCGAAAGTTCTTTATCCTTCGCATCCTTGCAGGAAAGCCTTTCATGCCCAACCATCATGTTATGGTAAGGATTTTTTTCAGAAAAAAACAGGACTGTTTCAGGGACGGCAGGGCTGCCGCCCCCTTTTATTGAATGTTATATTTAACTTCCCGGGCAGCTGCCGTGATCGCTGCAGGTTGTGGCCGCGTCTGAAACCTGTCCCGCAAGAAACGACTCCGCTACATCGCGGACATTTCCCGAGCAGCCTCTGACAACCTGAATCCCGAACCGTGCAAGCATCTGCACGGCACCGTCGCCCATATTGCCGGCGAGCATGACGTTCACTCCTTTTTCGGCAAGCACGGGGATAATGTTTGATTTGCAGCCGCATCCCGCAGGAGGGGTCAGCTCTTCTTCATTTGTTATCGCCTTGTTCTCATCCACAGAGAAAACGGTAAAGTATTCACAATGTCCGAAGTGTCCGTCCACTTCCCGGTTGCGCGACGGCAGAGCGATTTTCATCATGAGCTCCTTTCTGCATTAGGTGTTTTGCAGGATTCAATGCAAATAACCATATACAATAACATTATCTGAAAAGTTTGTCAAAAAGCCGTCAGGATTCATTACACGGCTGTTTTTCATGGTTATTTTCTCGGTGGCGTTGTACAATTACGCTTACTTTTCCAGTGCCCTGATTTATATCACGCATGCATTCATGAGACGGAGGAAACCGCTATGGCTGATGCAACGCCGAACGGCACCGGCACAGAGGTCAGACGAATACCTGCCGATGAAAATGACATTGAAGGCCGGATAAAATTTGAGTGCGATGCCCTCGGTTCGGCCGGGTATCTGCTGGCGTCTTCCTGTGTGCTCGGGGACGAAGTGCTGCTGATTTTTCAGCGGAGTGTGGGGGTGCCCTCGGAGGAAAGAATCTGAATGCCGCACGATGCTCCCTTGCGGAAGCGGTACAGCACGCAAAGCATGTTTTCTATTTCCTGCAGCAGCTTGCGGTTTTCCTCCTCACCGGCCATGCTTTTATAACTGTTCATAAGGTTGAGCAGAAGATCGTCAAGCGTGTCGATAAGAACGAGGCATCCCTCCTGGTGGTCTTCGAAGTCCGACATGCGCTGCTCCATGTCCTGCATTATCTTGTCGACGGGTCGCTCAAGGCTGAACCCGCTCAGCAGGCGCTGCTGACTGAGTTCGAGTTCGTTCATGCACTGGACCACGATTTCATCGGATATGATTTCCCCTTCCATATCGATCTTGTCGCACACCCTTCTCATGGCATCATAGTAAACCTGAAGAACGGTTGTGAAATGCAGTCCCTCCGATTCACCGGAATCCGAATTTTCGGAACTTTTTTTAATGAGTCCGGACGCGGCCAGCGCTTCGATGCTTTTGTACACCGAGTATTTATCAAGAGAGCACTCACGCATAATGTCACGTATTGTTCTGCTGCCGTCGATTAAAGAAAATATCTGCCCGGATTCCTCATCGGGAAATTCAATTGCCGAAGATTCAGGAGAGTTTGTTTTGGCAAGAATTATCTGCTCGCTGGGATACTGCTTGAGCAAAACCGACATTTCGTCGGCTCGCCGTGATGCTTCCAGAATAATTTCCAGCGTATCGATCTGTGTCAGTATGTGGCCTTCGAAGTTCATCATTCGCTCAAGAAACTCAAACCGGCCGTTTTTCCAGAGAAACAGGGTGTACAGCGTCTGTCGGACCTTCCAGCAGTTGAGCTCCTCAAGGTTTTCATTAGAGATCAGACCGCGCTCGACCAGGACTTTTCCTAGCGCCTCCTTGCGTTCCCGGGCCAGCTGCCGGCAGTACAAAAGCTGGCTTTCGGGAATGAGCCCCTCGTTTCTCAGCAGGTACCCGAGGCGGGTTGTTTTCTGTGAGCCGATTGAATAGACGATATCGCCGGTATCGAAAAAAATACGGACTTCGTCCTTGTCGTTCCACACCCGCAGCATGCCGCTTTTTTTATCGTTGCACAAAAGCTGCAGTACGCTTGCAAGGTAGATGCATTCAAGGTTGCCGCTGAGCGCAATCATGTATGATGCCCCGAAATGAAGTATTGTATAACTACATGACCACAAAATGCGGTATTTGTCAATTGCAACAATCGGCCCTCGACGCGCTTTACAGTGCGCGTTTTTCAGTATAGTGTTTACGAGTATGGGACTGAAGCGGACAAGTCTGTTCTACAGAATCAAGCGGCTGGTCGGCAGAGCGGTGGGCGACTTTAACCTTATAAGCGCCGGAGATCATATCGCCGTTGCAGTGTCGGGCGGCAAGGACTCCCTGGCGCTGCTTCATCTCCTGCATGAGCTGCGGCGCCGCGCTCCGGTAGCGTACCGGCTGACGGCGGTCCTTATCGATCCCGGACATCCCGGCTTTGAAAAAGAGATTCTTGCAGACTATTTACACGGGCAGGGTTTGGGCTTTCAGATAGTTGCGACCGACATTGCCGGCATTGTCGAAAAAAAACGCACGCCGGGGACCTCCTACTGCTCATTCTGTGCCAGGCTGCGGCGGGGCGCCCTTTACAGCGAAGCCGACAGGCTGGGCTGCAACAAGATAGCGCTCGGCCATCATCTTGACGACTTTATCGAGACGCTTCTTCTGAACCAGTTTTTTGTGGGGACACTTGGAGCCATGAGCCCGCGCATGACGGCGGACAACGGCAGGCATACGGTCGTCCGGCCGCTTGTGTATGTGACGGAGGATATTGTCGAAGCGTTTGCCCGGGAAAACCGTTTCCCGGTTATATCGTGTGCCTGCCCGGTGTGCGGGGAAGATAATCAGCAGCGCCGGCGCATGAAGCAACTGATTGCACAACTGCAAGAAGAGGTTCCCCACATAAAGCAGAGCATGCTCCGCGCTCTGGGCAATGTGCAGCCGCGCTACCTGATGGACCCGAATGTTACAAAAACACTGCCGGGTCATGAAGAACGATGAGCAGCATCAAGCACCGAACGAACCGTGCGGGCCAGTTCCCGCTTGTTGACGGGCTTCATGATGAAGGATTTGATGCCGGCGCTTTGAGCCGCCTCGGGAGACACCGCTTCGCTGTACCCGGTACACAGAATGACGGGCATGCCGGGATGCTCGGCAAGCATGCGCCGGGCAAGATCGAATCCGGTAAAGCCGGGCATGGTTTGATCGGTAATTACCAGATCGTATCGGTCCGCATGCTGCATTATTTCCTCGAGAGCTTCTTCGCTGTTCTGTATGGTCGTCACCCGGTAGCCGAGAGACTCGAGCATTTTCTGTCCGACCCGGAGCAGGGTTTCCTCATCATCGATCAGCAGTATCCGCTCAGTGCCGCCGGGCATAGCGCTTTTGTTGTCATGCTCTTCGTCGGCAGTCTTCCCGGAGTGCGGCAGAAAAACGGTAAAACAGGAGCCGCTTCCTAACCTGCTCGTTACGGAAATATCTCCGCCGTGGTTTTTTATTATGCCGTGTACAACGGCCAGACCCATGCCGCTGCCCCTGCCCTGTTCTTTTGTAGTGAAGTAAGGCTCGAATATTCTGTCGATAATATCAGGCGGCATGCCGCAGCCCGTATCGCTGACCGACAGCCGGACATACTCACCGGCGGGCAACGGGTTTTCACTGACGTTCACTGCAGCGGGCTCAAGACTGATGCGCAGTGTGCCGCCGCTTTCCTGCATTGCCTGAGCAGCGTTCGTACAAAGGTTCATAAGCACCTGATGCATTTGTGTCGCGTCCGCTAAAACAGTGCCCGCATCCGGGTTGAGGTTGACGTCGATGTGTATGGTTGTCGGAATGGAAGCGCGCAGCAGCCGGACGGCTTCACGGACCATTTTCTGCAGACTCAGGGGCTTTTGATCAGCGGGGCTTTTGCGGCTGAAGGCGAGAATCTGCTTAACGAGATCACGCGCGCGCATGCTTGAATTGAGTATTTCCCGGATGTCGGTGTTCAGCCGGCTGCCCGCGGGGGCCTCATCGAGTGCGAGCTCCGCGTAGCCGATAATAGCGCTGAGAATATTGTTGAAGTCGTGCGCAATGCCGCCGGCGAGCTTTCCGATGGCTTCCATTTTCTGTGACTGGCGAAGCTGCTCCTCCTGTTCCCGCAGCCTGCGCTCAGCCTCCTTGCGCTCGGTAATATCGGAGATGATGCCGACCAAACCGGTAACGCGCCCGTCAGTGTCATGCAGTGCGGCTTTGTTGAATATGACGTTTCGCAAATTTCCGTTTTTGTCTCTGAGCAGCCACTCATACACCTGCGTGCCGGGGTGCTCAAAAAGCTCGTTGTCTTTCTGACGGTATTTTTCGGCGATTTCAGAGGGTCCCAGTTCGTAGACGGTTTTGCCGACTATGTCATGGCGCTTTTTGCCGGTAAAGGCCTCAAAGGCCCTGTTGCAGCCTGTGTAGAATCCCTGGCGGTCTTTTGAAAACACGGGGTCCGGAATCGTGTCGATCAGGGTATGCAGGTAGTTGTACTGTTCGAGCAGGGCCTCCTCGGCCCGCCTGCGGTCTGTCAGCGAGCGCGCAAGCACAAGCGCCCAGAAAATGGCGAACAGCGTCGCCGTCAGGCTCAGGGCGGCGGAGGTGAGCAGGGACTGCCGGTTCGACGCACGGATGGCAGCCTGCGTTTCGCGCTTGAGTTGATCGGACTTGCTGCTTAAAAGATCAACGAGCTTTTCGTGCGCCTGTGCTGATTGCGTATCAAGCAGCGACCGGGCGGTTTTAAGGGAAAAGTCATAGTGGTGATCGATAACCTGGCGGTAGAGGTTTTTGTTGCGTTTAACGGTGGTGCGGTCGATGCCGAAGGCGCCGAGCGTTATGGTGAGCCCGCGCATTTCCTGCACATGCTGCGCTTTGAGGCGATCCATTTCATAGGGGTTCATGGTGCTGATCAGCTTGTAGACCGTGAGTCGGGCATCGGCCAGAGCTGCTTTTATACTCTTCAGCTCGATTTCACGCACCATGGCCTCGCGCTGCGTTTTTGCAATAAACGAGGCGTTGTAATAGGCAAACAGCCACTGTGCGATCAGAAATACAATGATGCACAGAAACGCGGTTATCAGGCGAAAGGCGATCGAACGCATATGCATCTGCAGACAGGGGTTATTTCAGTGTGCCGCCCGGCGCTCGGCGAGAACCTCCATTATCAGGCGGTTGGAAAAAATATCCTCAACGCTGAATTTGTTTTTCAGCATGCCGTTTTCACGCAGAAAAAAACGAAGCGACCTGATATATTCCGACAGGCCGCCGCCGGTGCGGTTTCGCCGGACAAGGGCGGCGGGCAGGTGTATTTTCACCGCATCGACCATGCAACGCAGCTGTTTGTCTGAATAGGGGGCATGCCCGGCAAACGTCTGTTCGTTGAGAATCTGCTTGTAGCGCTCCCAGTTCCCCGGTTTGTGAATCCAGCAGGCTGCCTCGATCCACCCGCGCAGTATTTTTTTGATATCCTGACGGGGCATGGTTTCGATATATTTTTTGTACCCCCATATGCATTCCGGTATGCAGCCCGCAAAATCGGCTGATGAGGCCAGCACCTGACCGCCCCCGTTTTTCAGCGCATGGGTTGCCCAGGGGTCGTAGTTGACGATTACCGGCAGCCTTCCGGCAATAAACTGATCGGCCAGGTCGTTGGGATGCAGTTCGACGATGCGGAAGTCGGAGAGCGCAAGGCCGCGTGTCTTCAGGAAGGATCCCAGGAAGTAATAACAGGAGGGTAAATTGAGAAACACTCCAAGCGGCTTGTCCCGCTGCTGCTCGATGGTGCGCCCTTTTTTGACGATGATTTTATCGCCGCCGTGCGACCAGTTGGTTTCGGCAAGGGCAACCACGTCGGTACCGTCCATATAGACGCCGATCAGCGAACCGACCATGTCCATGGCAAGATCGATACGGCCGGTTTTAATCGCTTCAAGTATTACAATCGGGTCGTCATAGTTTTTTACCGTTACCGAAATACCCTCGCGCTGCCAGAATCCCTCCTGCTGAGCAACGTGCAGCGGAGACCACCCCGCCCAGGCAACGGTAGCTATGGAGTAGGTTCTGGCTTGTGCACCAGAGGCATATCCGGCGCAGAGTAAAAGCACTGGAAGAAAAAGCCGGAGAAGCTGCGGCCCCAGCGCCGATTTGCGGTATGGAAACAGTGTCATCACTGTTACATGTAGTATGTAAACGACGGAACGTCAACCCAAAATCCTGCAGCTCGGAGAGCGAAACGAGCCTCGAGGGAAGCCGAGCGGTCAGCCGGGCGATACAAGCGCCGCCGGCGGCTCAAGTCCGGCTGATTTGAATCGGGAACCGACATCTTCACGTGTAACGCAGTGGTGCCAGTTGGGGCAAAAGCGGTCTGCTGCAGGTTCGAATCGCCCGGTTTCTGTTCTGTAATATACCGTCAGGCAGCTTTGATGACCGGCAGGCGGCGCTGGGCAGGATGCGTCGACGATGCCCGCCCACAGCATGATAATCCAGTGCCAGGCTGCGCTGCGCCAGACAAAATCTTCAGGCGTCTCCTCGGCAGGAGTGCCGTCGTCGACACAGGCCTGCAGCGACTGCAGGAGCCGCTGCTCACGTTCCTGCCGGTTGTCCTGATCCACATCGGGGCCGCGAAGCAGAATGTGCAGGTATTCCGCGTGCGCGTTTTTTGCAGCCTGAACAACTTCTTCAAAACGCATGCCGCTGACAGCAGCACACCCCGCACGGTCATACAGATTCTCAACAGCCTCACGCGAATAGCGGGTATCTTCAGAAAGCAGTTCGCGGAGCCGGGAAAGTCGAATAAATTCTTTTTGCCGGGGGTGAGATGATGGATGCAATTGTTTTTCACTGTTTCAGGGCGTTTATAGTCGTGCCCGGCTGAGACGATCAGGTTATGATTTTATTAATCTGATCCTGTCCCGGAACAACGATTCCGGTGGCGGCTTCACGCTGCATGCGCCGGGCTTCATCTATAATTTTATCGACCGTTTCCTTGATGGCTGCCGGAAATTTATCCATAGCCTCGGAAAGGCTGCCGGCTTCAATGACACACTGGATGGGAAGCGGGCCTGACGGCGACATGATCTGGGTCTGTGCCATGAAAAGCGGCGGCCTGCCGGAGTCGGGCGAACCGTCGGCAGTAACAGGAACAAGGCGCTTTATGGAGCCGGCCTTGAGGTCCGTAAAGCTTTCTTCGCGGTACAGGTTGTTTTTGTCGAAAACCAGTTCTTCCGGCTTTATTTGATCGTTAAGAGCCATAAGTAGTCTCCTGATAATGTGAACACAGCGTAGCGTTTTTTTTTATAGTAGCACAAATAGTCTCAATAGTGAACAGACAGGCACGTCCGGGCGTTTTTGTCTTGACAGACGCAGCCGATGGGTTACTAACATACGTGTAGGGTAGCTTTGTCTTGTGCAGGAGCACGATGTCGTTTCGTTCAGTCATCAAGTCGTATGCCGATTATTATGACGCGCTCGAACTTTCCGAAGGAGCCACACCGGAAGAAGTACGGGAGGCGTTCTATGCATGTGCGCTCAGGTACCATCCTGACAGAAACCCCGATGACAGCCATGCCACGGAAAAATTCAAAGCCGCCTGTGAGGCATACACCATCCTGCGCGAACATGCGGCACCGGCTTCCGTCAGCCAGCCGGGTGCGGCATTTGTGCCGCTTCACCGGATGCCCGCTGAAAAGGCAGCCGCAAAAAAGATAGGTTCCCTGAAGCGTGATTTGTTTCTGCAACTCCAACCCCTGCGCGGCAGCGACCAGCACATTGCCAAAGCCGATACATGTCTTATCAGGATTATTCATTGTGCGCACGCGGGCGGGTATGACGCCTCGGAAGATATCGGTGATGTGATCTCAGCCTTCGCCGCCCTTAAAATGCGCGAGGTCAGAAAAGCCAGGCTTCATATCAGCACTGATGATATGCTCAAAAAAATCGATCGCTACGCTGCTGCTGCAGGGTGCAGCATGCACTATATATTGAGCGAGCTCTGGAAAGCAGTACATGAGCATTCCCCTTCGCCGGCCCTCGATCCCGTGGTGCGGGATGCTGTCGAGCAGATTCGGGGCGAGCTGCATGACCTGTCGCTCAGGTTCTCGGTCTCCATCGCAGCGCTGACCCGCAATCTGTGGGAGGCTTTCTCGGAGCCGGAGCAAAAGGATATCGTTTTGCGGCATTTCGGCTCTCTTGTACAAACAGCGCTCGACCAGATATTCCGGCTCGGCAGGACGTACGGTTTTGACACCCGGGGGTGTATCGCTGAGATAATGACACTGTACTGCGATCAGATGCTCGAAGAATCGCGAAATGCGGATTTTTTGATTGTCGACCGGTTCCTGAAGGAGATGCAATCACTGAGCGACACATATGAATTCGATAGTTCGTTTTACATGAACTCGATTTTGAGCGAATTCCTGCAGCAGCATGCCGGCAAAGCGCAGTCCGGGTCTGTGGAAAGCAAAAAGCAATACCTTCACTATGTAGACTACTTTGAAAAACAATACCGTCATTTTCATGCCGCCAGCAAAAAAATTCGTGCCAGCCTTACAGCGCATAACAGAGAAATCAAACATATTTCCTACGTTATCAGAATGAAACTTTTTCGCTAATTAGTTGTATTTTGTTTCCGATAGTGATAATTGTTTCAAAATTGCACATTGTTTTGCAGGGCTCAGTCGCTTGTTTTCTTTTGCAGAATAGGATACAAATATGAAAGAGCACACGGTTCAGCCTATGAGATGTATTTTTGCGTCCGGCGGCCTTTTGGTGATCGACAATATCGCTGCAGGGCTGGGCATACTTATTTTCAGCCCGCAAAGTAAGATTGCCGCCGGTATGCATGTGCTCAGAGCATATCCCAAAGAAGGCACGGTGCAGAACCCGTTGTATTGCGCTTCTACGGCAATACCGTATGTTGTCGGCACGCTTAAGGAGCAGGGGGCACAGCCACCGTACTCGGTAGCACTTGCAGGCGGCGGATCAATGCTGCCGCTTCGAGATAATGATGTCGGCAGCAGGCTTCTTAAGGCCGCCCGCGAGGCGCTTCAAAAGGAAGGCCTGAGCATCAAGCGCGAAGAAACAGGCGGATCGCACGTTCGCGTAATGATTTTAAACATAACGGAGGGGAAGCTGAAAATCGATATTGCCAAACTGCCGATGTAATTCGGGCGCTGCCCCCGGCAGTTCCCGCTGAATGCATTAACATACGAAAAATATGGATATGCTATGAAAATTCAATGTGCCACCTGTAAGAAAGAATATGAAATACCTGAAGAGCGCATTCGCAAACACGGTGTTCATGTGCGATTCCCCTGCCCTTCCTGTAAGGCAACGATAGAGATAGATCTCAGGTCGCAGGCACAGACGGATGGAGGCGGCGGTGCTGCGTCGCAGTCCGATCTGCCTTCGGGTGATGTGCTGAAAAAGCGTATTCTGCGAACGGTCAGCGATCTGCCGCCCATGCCGCAGGTTGCCCAGAAAGCGCGCCAGCTGACCATGGATGAGAGTTCGAGCTTTCAGGACCTGGCAAAGATTATTGAAACCGATCAGGCAATCGCGACGCGCGTGCTGAAGATTTCAAACTCCTCATACTACGGGCAAATGGGCAAGGTTACCTCCATTCAGCATGCTTCCGTCGTGCTGGGCATGAAAACACTGAATGAGCTGTTGACGATGGCATGCGCAGGCAGCCTGCTCGGCAGGGAGCTAACGGGGTACGGTCAGAGTTCCGGCGATTTGTGGAGCCACTCCCTGGCGGTAGCCGGCTGCGCACGTCTTATCGCCGAAAAGAAAAAACCGGAACTCGTGGATGATGCCTTTTCCGCCGGACTGATTCACGACTGCGGAAAGCTTATTCTCGATAAATACATCGCCGAGCGCAAAGAGCTTTTCGAACAGTTTATGCAGACACAGCAGAAATCCTTTACCGTCGCCGAGCACGAGGTTCTCGGTTTCGACCATGCCCAGATCGCTTCAGAGGTGTGCGAGAAGTGGCAGATTCCGAAAAACATAACCAGGGCGATTGCCTGCCACCACAACCCCTCATCAGCCGGAAATGACGACCTTGCCTTTATCATACATGCTGCCGACTCAATAGCCCTCATGAGCGGAATCGGTGCGGGCATCGACGGCATGATGTATGAAATCGATAAAAAAGTACTCGCCGCCCTGGCGCTGGGAGCAGACGAGGTCAGTCTTTTCATGGCGGAGGCGGTCGAATTTGTCGAAAAAACCTCAGGTGCATTTTAACCTTACAGAACTCGCATATCCCCGTCGGAATTTTTTCATGCATCAGCGACACTGTCTGTTGCCGCATGCCCGGTACCGGCCTTCGTTTGTTTTACGACCGCCGCACCCGGTAATTTTCTATTTATTTTATTTTTTCACTGTGATATTTTGTATCGGCATGTCCGGGTCATGCCGACATGCACAGTCAACCACACAATCTGTCAAAAGGAGAAAACTATGGCAGAAGCCCGCGATCGAGGCTGTGAGGACCTATCAGAAGGTTTTAATCAGTTCAGGGATGAAATTGAAAGCCTCGAAGATATCAGCGGTGAAGATTTCAAGGCAGCCGCTGTAACCATTTTGCAGGATCTTGTCGACATTCAGGAAGACACCATGCGTCGACTTATGCGTCTCGAGGAGCAGGTGGACAACCGGCTCGGTGTTATTGAGAGCATTCTGGAGCAGATCGTGAAAGTATATCAGCAGGGCAGCCAGCCACGCACCTGTCAGCCCAATCCGGCCCGTACTTCCGACATGTAACTGCTGAACAGGATTGAAAAAGCGCCGATTTTTACGCGACCGCACAGGGTGAAGCAGACGGCACAGCTGTTTGCTTCACCTTTTTTTATGATAGAAACGGCGGGGTGCGATTTCGAGCCGCAGGAACAAAACGGGCTTCAGCCGGTTCATCAACGGAGGGACTATGGATACCATGAAAGGATGGCGGGGCAAAAAAATACATGTCGACCTTTCGTCCGGCGATGTTTGGACGGCTTCACTGGAGGACTATGCCGGGCGGTTTGTCGGCGGCCGCATGCTGGCCGCGCGGCTGTACTGGGATGAGGTCGGTTCCGCAGCAGCAGCTTTTGATCCGGAGAATGTCCTTATGCTGGCCGCCGGCCCGCTTGCCGGCACGGCGGCGATTGCCTGTTCGCGCTGGGTCATGTGCGCAAAATCACCCCATTCCTATCCCGACCAGTACGGGTTCGGCAACGGAGGCGGCTTCTTCGGGGCGGCCCTCAAGCACGCAGGGTTTGACTGTGCGGTGCTGCACGGTAAGGCCCGGTCTTTTTCATACCTCTCCATTGAAAACGGCACCGCCCGGCTTCATGATGCATCGGGGCTCCGCGGCCTGACAACCGATGAAACCATCGCACGCTTGAAAGCAGAGCACGGTGTGCGGGCCCGGGTCGTATGCATCGGGCCGGCCGGTGAACACCTGGTGCGCTTTGCAACAGCCGCCACCGAACAGGGCGGCGTGCTTTCGAACGGAATGGGTGCGGTTATGGGGTCGAAGAACCTGAAGGCGATTGTCGTGAGCGGCGGCGAAGCGGTTCCGGTTGCGGACCCCGCGGCGCTCAGGGAAACGACCCGTCTGATCCGCCGCCTGCGAGCCGGTCAGCACGCAAGCCTGTATATGACCGAGCCCATGATTCGGGGCATAGAATTCGTCAAGGCAACGCCATGCTACGGCTGCCCGGCCGGCTGCATGCGCGGAACCTTCAGGCACACCTCGGGCAAAACGGAAGTGAGGAAAACCTGCGCGGCAGCCTTTGTGTATGCGGGCTGGGACCAGCGCTTTCACGGCGAGGCAACAGAGGGCCCGTTTCTTGCCACATCGCTCTGCGACCGGCTCGGGCTCTGCACGGGCGAGGTGAGCAACCTGCTGTACTGGATGGATGCCTGTTTTCAGAACGGCGCTCTTACGGAGGACGATACGGGGCTTGCGCTCTCGAAGATCGGCAGCATGGAATTTTTCGAGGATTTCGTCGATACACTTGTCAGCAGGAGAGGCTTCGGTGACCTGCTTGCCCGGGGGACACGCAGGGCGTCGATCGAGCTCGGTCCGGAGGCGGAAGCACTGGCCCTCAGACATATCACTCCGTCCGGCTATGTAAACGACGCATACGGTGCACGGCTGTTCATTGCCAATGCACTGCTGTATGCCACCGAGCCGCGCAACCCGATTATACAGCTGCATGAGTTCAGCTTCGAGCTTTTGCGCTGGGCGCTGTGGCATACAACCTCAGGCGCCATGTCGTCGCTCGACACCGGGACGCTGCGCACCATTGCCGCACGCTTCTGGGGTGATGAAAAAGCCGTGGACTTTTCAACCTATGACGGTAAGGCTCAGGCGGCTTTCGTTATCCAAAACCGCCAGCATGCCAAGGAAAGCATGGTTGCCTGCGACCGCCACTTTCCGATCCTGGATACGGACCAGCGCGACAGCCGCGTCGGGGAGCCCGGCTTTGTGCCGATGATGTTTTCGGCCGTTACCGGCCGGCACCTGACCCTCGATGAGTACCTGCTGGCCGGTGAACGATCGGTAAATCTTCAGCGGGCGATCATGGCGCGGGAGGGGCGGTTCGGCAGGGACCGGGACACGATCGGCGATTTCAACTTTTCCGAGCCGGTCGAGACGGAAGAGGGAATGTTCGGCCTGTTCAACCCCGACCTTGAAATGCCCGGGGCGGGCGATGAAATCATTTCGCGCAAAGGTGCGGTTCTCGAGCGGGAAGCCTTTGAGCGCATGAAAGATGATTACTATGCATTGCGGGGCTGGGACCCTGCAGGCGGATTGCAAACCAGAGAAGGGCTCGAACGGCTCGGTCTGGGGTTTGTCTGTGACGAACTGAAAAAGGCCGGGGCGCTTGCCGGGAGCTCGGGCGTTTGACAAGAACGTGCCCCGGGATGCAGAAAGTATAGGCGCAATCGCTGCCGCTTTGCTGCTTTTTTACGGATAGGCTTTATCCGTGGGGTCCGACCCCGAATTAAGAATCATAGAGGACCTGAATCTTGTCAGCTATGCGGCAGTATCACTGCAGTTCCGGGAATGCGTATTGAAACTCAAGCGTCGCAGTGTGCATGCCAGACTCACCGACAGCAGTTCTGGTACCGCTGATACCGGTTTCGGAAATTTCATCCTCCCGAAGATTCGTTAACGGCCACGAAGCGTACCAGCATTCATCGCTTGTGTCTGTTTCTCCGAATGAGCTTGTGCAGGTTACCCAGTAGTAATCTTTTGCCGCCGGGTTCGGCTCAAACCCGCCGCCGGTACCGTCCTCATCAATAAAAAACTTATACGGCTCTTCGCCATCTTCATAGGTTTCATCCAGAGAGCCGCTGCAGGTATAGGAATAGGACATGCCCCCGGCCGAAATGGTGCCCTGAGCGGAGCAGGTTGCGTGACGCTCTCTGATGCGGTACTGTTCGTCTACGGGGTCAAACACGATCACATCAGAGGAAAAGCACTCTCCGTCCCCGATGGGGCCGGAAAACGTAATCCGTGTGAAGCCGGTCTCGGTGCACGGCCCATCCGGGGGAATCATCCGGTTTCCATCTCCCCCCCACAGAAAGCATGCCCGCGGAGACGAAGACCCGTACGGATCGCAGAGGCCGACGGTGCTGATTGTGCTGCTGTATGCCTGCTGTGCATTCAGCTGTCCTGTCAGTTCGCCCCAGTAGGATTCGGCAATGTCTTTGGTGAATTCAGAATCGACTTCGCCCGTATAGCCGCTGTATACCCGGGCTCCGCTTGCAAGGAACGCATTGGCCACCTCTCCGGTATACAGCGAAAAGCAGCATCCGGAGTGAACGATACTGTCAGGCATTCCTTTGCAGTAATGGCGGATAAATGCGGGCGTGAGTGCATAATACAGGGTATTGTTGTCGTACTGGCCGATCAGCCGCTTCTTGCATCCGGGAAGCTTTATATCTGCAGCATATGAACGGATGTTGTTTTTTGTAGCAACTTCGCCTGTCATAATAAACTCTGTGCCGTTGGCAAGGCCCCCGTGGGAGTCGATGCAGACGGCCCCATAGGATCCCATTGTCTTGAATGCGGCAATATCTGCGCTGCTGTCAGTAATAGTTGTGACCTTCATCCCGGGGCACGGGGCTTTATCAAAAATATCATCAAGGCGGTGAGCCATGGAATATTGCCCGAAGTATGAATGAAAGGGGGCGATAACAAGGGCCCTGTTATTGCCGATACGGGGATCCGCCGTATCTTCGTCGGTGCTATCCGCAGAAGCCGGTGCAGGGGAAGACAGGGGTGACAGCGCGCTTTGGAAGCTTCGCATGTTCGTGTCTCCGCCTCGCCTGTTCAGGAGGAGTCCCTGAACAAACCCCGAACTCAGCTCATACCATATGCCGCTTCCCTGCTCCGGCGCTCCGGCGTCTGCGACATCATTCTGGGCAAGAAGCCATGCGACGGTTTTTTGTCTGGCCTCTGTTTCTTCATGCTGAGAGCAATAGCCCTCGTATTCCTGCAGGACCTTTGCGGGAAATGACAACGCACGATCTAGTTCATCATCCGTGAACGGGCTGACAGCCCGGATGCTGAAGATGCTGCTGTATGCCGTCTGTGTGCCTCCCTGTACATCGGTTGTCACTTTAACCCTGAGGGGTATCTGCGTCTCATCGCTTTCGATGAACAGCGCGGTTCCGCAGTATGTCCCGTCGCCTGCGGTGCCGTCGCATGAGCCGGCGTCTCCGTCATCGTACAGCGTTGCCACGGTATCCATACCTGTTTCGGCAGTATCGGCCCGCACGACTTCAACGACAGCCCCGGACAGTGCGTCCGGATCATTGAGGGCGGCGGTAAACGTTACCGGCGTCTGCTCATTTGTGAAAAACGTTTCGGGGTCTGCAGCGGGAGCACCTGCAAATGATACATACGGATTGCAGGTGACCGTGAGGGTGTCCTGCAGTATTGTTCCTGATGCTGAAGCAGCCTGAACGGTTATGGCAGTGTCGCCCGGCTCGAGCGGCACGCTGCCGATCTCCCACTCGGATGCCGCCTGTATTCTTCCTGCGGCACCCGTGTCTGCAGCCCATGATATGTGCGACAGCGGAGCGGCATTCATACAGAATCCGGACAGATCAATGGAATAATTTTCTGTGCAGTAGGTGTCATTGCCTGTCGGCGACGTAATGACAATAAAACAGGGGTCTGTCGCCCGATTGCCTTTGCAGCCGGAGGCCGGCATGCACACGGCAGCGATGATTATGCTGAGAATACTGAAATGGTGTAATTTCATGGATATAATCTCACGAGCTGTTTGGTTGTCGACAAGAACTGCTGGTCCATGTTTTTTCATATAAGAAATAGTATAGTGTGTCAATATGCCGGTAGGGATCATATCGTATTTCCTTGTGCGTGTGCCGCCGAAGAACGAAACAGCTCGTGGAGGGCTATGCTCTCCACCCTGTTTTAAAACGGGTATACAACAAGCTCGGCAATATGTCGTGACATGCGGTAGAATTTGCAGTGAGCTCTGGTATGCAGGGCCACAATGAACATTTACGGTCGGGAGTGCTGAATGTGTATCCTGAAATCATAATACGTCAAGGGGTCACTGTGGCCGACCCCGAACTACCGAACTAAAATATATCTGACTAAAAATGAAATAAAACAGCACACGATTTATCAAAATTCCTCTGATATTAAACGACAACTCGAAAAACATTTTCATCCCCTGGGGATGAAACGATTGATCCGGCTGTTATTTGCTTTATTCCCGATCGAGGCAACTACGATTTCAAATATATACTTTGATAAAATGATAGCAACGTGCGACGACTTTCAAACAGTTGACATCAGGGAAGGCTCTGATGTATTTATGTACCGGCTTGTTCGCACCTCACTCCGGGGAAACAAGAAATTATCCTATGGTCAGATTCGGGAAAGCCGACGAAAAAATAAGCTGGAGTAATAAATTAACTGAACTTTTCCTGATAGAAACTACATCGTATGGCGGCAACGGCGGTGCTCCGGTTTTTGCGTCGAAAAGCCCATCAGCAGATACGCAAGGAGATATGCCGGTATTTAAGCTTGCCGGAATTTTTCGGGTGGGGGGTGTATCATGGTGCAGTAGTTGCGAAAAATGATTCATCGTAAAGCGACCTGCTCCGCTTTGCCGATATCGGTATTTCGGCCGTCGTTGCGGCCTGGATGCTTCATGAATTCTTAACTGCTGGTATCATCAGTACAGAACGCCCATCGCTTATAACTTACATGATATAATGGAGGATACTATGAAAGGCCGTACTGATTCAAAGGTTGTTGTTATTGGCTCCGGGCTCGGCGGTCTTTCTTCTGCAATATCCCTTGCTGCAGATGGATTCCATGTAACCGTTATAGAGAAAAACAATAAAGTCGGCGGCAAACTGAATGTTCTTAAAAAGGACGGTTTCACCTTCGACCTCGGCCCTTCGATTCTGACCCTGCCGCATATATTCGAAAATTTGTTCGCACGCACCGGGAAATCATTTGCCGCTTCGCTCGAGCTTGTAGCGCTCGATCCCCAGTGGCGCTCCTTTTTTGAAGATGGCTCCACATTCGATCTGTTCTATGACAGGGACAAAATGAGCGATGAACTGCACCGTTTCGCCCCGGACGATACAGACAATTTTTACCGCTTTCTCGAGTATTCCGAAAAGCAATACGACATTATCGATAAAGGATATTTCAAGCACGGCCTTGATACGGTTCGTGATTTCATGAAATTCTACCCGCTTGCGGATGTTGTCAATTTTGATCTGCTGAGGACGATGCACCAGGGCGTTGCGCACTATATAAGAAACAAGAAGATTCGCGATGTAATGGATTTTTTCATCAAGTATGTCGGTTCTTCCTCCTATGCGTCACCCGGATTCATGAACCTCATGCCGACAATTCAATTCCGGCATCAGCTGTGGTATGTTATGGGTGGGATGTATGGAATCGCGGAGGCGTTGAAAAATATCGCCGACGAAATCGGTGTGCGTTTTTTTCTTGATACAGAGGTGGTCGAAATAGAGACACATGAAAACCGTGTTGCATCGGTAATGACCGCAGCCGGAAAACGTCATGAAGCCGATTTTATCGTATCCAACATGGAAACGATACCGGCATACAAAAAACTGCTTCACAAAGACGATCTCTTTCTGCGGCGCTATAAACGGTTCGAACCGGCCTGTTCAGGGCTTATACTCGAACTGGGAGTGAAAGGTCGATATCCGCAGTTGAATCACCACAATTTCTTTTTCTCCGGCAATCAGAAATCTCATTTCAATTCTGTTTTCAAGGAAAAAGTTCTTCCGGAAGATCCAACCATCTATCTTGTCGCTGCCTCTCGAACCGATCCCTCGGTCGCCCCCGAGGGCTGCGAGTGTTTGAAAATACTGCCACATATCCCGCATCTCACTGATAATAACCCGTATACGAAAGAAGATTATCTGCAATACAAAGAACGGATAATAGACAAACTGGAACGAATGGGTCTTGATAATCTCCGTAAAAACACCATAACGGAGCACGTATGGACTCCCTACGATATCGAGGAGCAGTATTACTCGAACAGAGGCTCCATTTACGGTGTGGCCTGCGACAGGTGGAAGAATTTCGCATTGAAAACTCCCAAGCAAAGCCGGGAGTATTCCAATTTGTTTTTTACCGGCGGTTCAGTGAATCCGGGGGGTGGAATGCCCATGGTGACGCTCTGCGGACAACTTGTGAGCGATTTGATTACAGAGAAAGCTGACAATGCTGATATCAGCGCTTGAATATGCCGTTATTGCATTCGGTTTTCTTGGTTTGCTAACCGGCGCAATGCTTCTGTTTCGTATGCGTTTCTGTACAGTTCCGGTTGATGGTTGTCCGGATGACAGCAGGTTGACAATAATCGTTCCAGCCAGAAACGAGGCGCAAACGATTCCCGACCTCCTGAAATCTCTGGCGGAACAGGAAGGTGACGCTGAAGTAATAGTTGTGGATGATCACTCTGATGACGGCACCGCCGATATTGCCGCATCCTTTGGCGCACGGGTTGTGTCTTCAAAACCGCTGCCGGACGGCTGGACCGGCAAAACATGGGCATGTTATCAGGGCGCAGCCAGCGCCTCTCATGCTGTTTTACTGTTTCTCGATGCCGATGTTGTCATTGCTCCCGGGGGACTTAAAAAAATGCTCGCGTGTTTCGAACGGGAGCAGGCGGTTGTTTCCGTAGCTCCGTATCATGAAACCAAAAAGGTTCATGAACAGTTTTCCGCTGTTTTCAATATAATCGTAGCCGCTTCCGTCAACGCTTTTTCACTATTCAGTTCCCATAGGAGTCCGGACGGTTTGTTCGGCCCCTGCCTGATGGTTAAACGCACCGATTACGAAAAAATCGGAGGGCACGCTTCCGTAAGAGATAAAATCCTCGAAAATTTCTACATGGCTGAAAAATTCATAGAAGCAAAAACCGCTTTAGCATGTTTCGGCGGTAAAAGTGTTTTATCCTACAGGATGTATCCGGATTCGCTAATGCAGTTGATTGAGGGCTGGAGCAAGGCTTTCGTATCCGGTGCCGGCCATACTGATTCACGAATCACCGTATTGATCAGCCTGTGGTTCGCCGGCCTGGTCACTGTGCCGGCATATCTGGCGGCGGTACTCGTCTTGCCGGCTCATACGGCACATCCTCTGATCCTTTTTCTCTATGTCTTACATGCCATCGAACACATATGGCTGTTGAGACGAGTGGGATCTTTTTATTTGAGCACGGGTGTATTGTACCCCGTAACAGTCTTGTTTTTTCTTCTCGTATTCAGCTATTCGATCCTAAAAAACAAATTCGGTTCGGGATTGACCTGGAAAGGCCGGACGCTCACATCGTAGAGGGCCGCTTTATGCTGATATCCCTTTCTGTCCCTGTGATCATAGTTCTGGATATCGTGGGCTGGTTCGTTTTGCACATGAGCATGGCATGCTTTTTCACCAGGCTTCCGTTACAGTGTTTTCACTCGTCTTCATGGCTTTTCAGGTCGAGAAAATGGGAAATCGAGGGTTCGCTGTATCGTGTTCTCGGCGTTAAACGGTGGAAAGAAAAACTTCCTGACGGAGCGGCGCTTTTTGCCGGAGGATTCAGAAAAAAACGGCTCGCTCAGGCAGACAGTTCCTATTATGCACGCTTTGTCAGGGAAACCTGCCGAAGTGAGGCGGCACACTGGGCGGTGATTGCCTGCACGCCGGTCTTTTTCATATGGAATTACTGGTGGGCGAATATCATAATGGTACTCTATGCTTTTGTCGCAAACATGCCGTGCATTGTAACGCAGCGATACAACCGGATCAGGCTCGAGGGTCTGCTGTCAAAACTCGGGCAGAGAAAAAACAGTTGAGCGCAAAACATTATGACGACAAGAATAGAAGAAACGGTCGGCAACCAGAAATCCTTTTACCGCTCGGGCGCCACCCGCCCTCTCGAATTCCGCCTGAGACAACTGGGGAAACTGCGGGAGATGATCGAAGCGAATGAATCGTCGATATTGCAGGTTCTCGCGACGGATCTCGGCAAGCCTGCAACCGAGGCGTATACGAGTGAAGTCGGTATGCTTGTCGAGGAAATCAAGTATGTGGAGAAACGCCTGAAACGCTGGGCAAAACCGCACTCATACAAAACAATGCTGATGAACTGGCCTGCCCGCAGCTACAGCATACCGGAACCCTATGGCGTTGTCTGTATAGTCGGACCCTGGAATTATCCGTTCCAGCTGATGCTCTCTCCACTCATCGGTGCTGTTGCCGCCGGGAACTGTTCAATACTCAAACCGTCAGAACTTGCTGCAGCCTCTTCCGATTTGCTGGAAAAACTGATAACAGAGACATTCGATCCCGGCCATATTAAGGTTGTAAGAGGCGATTCTGAAACCGCGTCCAAACTTGTTTATCAGCCATTCGATTACATCTTCTTCACCGGCAGCACGGTGACGGGGAGAAAAGTGCTTGAAGCTGCTGCAGCCGGCATGACTCCCTGCACCCTCGAGCTCGGCGGAAAGAATCCCTGTATTGTTGATAAAAACTGTAATATCAGGCAGGCGGCAGTGCGAATCGCGTGGGGTAAGTTCTTCAATGCCGGACAGACCTGCGTCGCGCCGGATTTCGTAATGGCTCATTCGGATATTGTAAAGATTTTCACCAGGACACTTGCCGAAACCCTGATTGATTTTTACGGAAACAGCAAGAAGGATTATGCACATATAATTAATGAATATCATTACGATCGGTTATTGGGGCTTATGGACGGCTGCACGATACTTCATGGCGGCAGCCGTGACAGAGAAAACCTCAGCATTGAACCGACCCTTATTGCCGATCCCGGCCGGTCTCATCCGCTGATGAACGAGGAGATTTTCGGACCGCTTCTGCCGATTGTGCCGTGGGGGACCGTCGAAGAACTTCAATCGCTGCTCACGCAACCCGAAAAACCCCTTGCACAATATGTATTTTCCCATGATAAACAGTTTGTTGACTTCGTACTTCACACAACATCTGCAGGAACTGCCTGTGTCAACGGAACCCTGTCACAACTGGCATCTTTCACCTTGCCGTTTGGCGGCGTCGGGAAAAGCGGCATAGGCAAATACCGGGGACAGCATAGTTTCCGAACGTTTTCTCATGAAAAATCAGTACTGGAAAGAAACAGCCGATTTGCTTTCAATGCTGTTTTACCACCGTACAACACCCCGCTGTCGCTGATAAAAAAAACAACACGATTACTGTTTAAACATCTGTGAATAATGAAACGAATTTTTGACAGACTTCATACGGCAAGTGTTTTCATGGTAATCGTGTTTTTGTCACTAACGCCGGCAGTGGCAGATGATAGCGGATTAACAACGGACCGCGGAAAAATACATATAACTGTCGAAGGTTTCAGAGACAATACGGGGGTTGTCCGCATTGCTCTTTTTCGTTCCGGGAAGGGGTTTCCCGACAAAACGGAACATGCAGTGTGGAAAGGGCACCTCAGCATTGCCGAACGGAAGGCATCAATAACGTTGACTGAAATTGAGTACGGCACATATGCTGCCAGCGTGTACCACGACGCAAACAACAATGGGCGGCTCGATAAAAAATGGAACCTGCTGCCTAAAGAGGGATTTGGCACTTCTCAGAGCACCGGAGAAGAAAAAGAAGGCCCGAAATTTCATGAATCCTCCTTTGATGTTAAATCGGATTCGGTTTCCGTGACTGTACGACTGAAATACCTGCATGATAGATGATATATTGTAAAACTGCATTTATCGTGGATTGGGAGTCGCGTATATGAACAAAAAAGTTGTTGTTATTGGTGCCGGTCCCGGGGGGCTGACAAGTGCGATGATTCTCGCGCAAAGGGGGTTTAAGGTTACAGTCTTTGAAAAATCCTCCGTAATTGGCGGCAGGAACGCACCTCTGACTTTCGGCGGGTTCACGTTCGACACCGGACCCACATTTCTTATGATGAGCTATATTCTCAGAGAAATATTCATGGAGACAGGGCGCGATGTCGAAGACTATCTCCGTTTTACCGGTCTGGATCCCTTCTATCGCCTGAAGTTTGATGATTTCGAATTTTTGCCGTCTCCGGACGTTGAAAAAACAAAAGATCAGATAGCCAGGTTGTTTCCGGGTAATGAAGAGGGCTTTGTACGGTTTCTGAAAAGAGAAAGCGCTCGCTATAAACGACTCTTTCCCTGTCTGCAAAAAGATTATCACAGCTATTCAGCATATCTCGATCCGATTTTCATCAAGGCCCTGCCCCATCTCGGGCTTGGCAAGACACTATTCGAAAATCTCGGCTCGTATTTTTCTCATGATGACTTGAAGGTTTGCTTTACATTCCAGTCGAAATACCTGGGCATGTCGCCGTGGGATTGCCCCGCCCTTTTTACAATTCTGCCGTTTGTTGAGCATGCATACGGTATTTATCATGTGGAAGGCGGATTGAATGCGATTTCGAAGGCAATGGCAAAGGTTGTTGAGGAAGAAGGCGGCAGGATACAGACAGATACTGCGGTTATGCAGGTCATCGTCGAAAATCGCCGGGCAAAAGGGGTTATTCTTAATAACGGCGAACGCGTTGACTGCGACGACGTTATTATTAATGCTGATTTCGGCTATGCAGCAAGCGAACTGTTCGAGCCTGGCATACTGAAAAAATACACACGGGCAAAACTGGAGAAAATGAGTTTTTCCTGTTCAACGTTTATGCTTTATCTCGCAGTTGACAGGAAATATGATGCTATCCCCCATCACAGTATTTTGTTTGCAGGGGATTACAAACGTAACGTGGAGCAGATCACCTCATCATTCGAAATTCCCGAAGATCCGTCCATATATATTCAAAACGCGAGCGTGACTGACGGTACACTCGCGCCAGCAGGGAAGTCTACGATTTATATTCTTGTTCCCATGATGAATACAACAAAAACAATTGATTGGGACGACAAGATACAGGAATACCGTGCGAAAGTACTGGATATCGTTGAAAAGAAAGGCGGTTTCACCGACCTTGCCGACCATATTCTGGAAGAGCGGATAATCACTCCTCACAACTGGGAGTACGACTACAATATTTACAAGGGCGCTACATTCAATCTGGCCCATACGTTCAGTCAGCTTCTCTCGTCAAGGCCTCATAACAGGTTTGAGGAAATCAGCCACTGTTATCTCGTGGGCGGCGGCACGCATCCCGGGAGCGGCCTCCCGACGATTTATGAATCCGGCCGCATTTCAAGTAACAGCCTGTGCGACTTTTACACTATTCCATATGCATCGCCGGGCACACTGGAGACGAAAGAATGACGGTGAAGTTTCAGCTGAAAGATTTTTTATGGATAGTGCCGAATATGTTGAAGTATCTGACGGCACCGGGATTCTTGCAACGGCAGATTAAGAAGGCAGGGTACATGCTGCAATTTATGCACGCCTTCATATTCTGGATACCGAAGCGGGAGCAGCCTCCGGCCGCGAAAAAAATCGCAGCTCAAGCAGCTCCTGCATGTTCGCATTGCCGGGCGGGTACCGGAAACAGGCTATGGAATGGCGTGAAGCGCACGTTCGCAGTTTTCATTTTCCGCAGCCATCTGTTTTTGTCATTTCGACCGCAGGGAGAAATCTCTTCGATAGCGTGATATTTCTCAGTCGCCGTGCTCCTTCGAAATGACAGAATGGCTACCGTAGTATGAGATGTGCTCTAGGGTGTGTCCGTATAGCGGACGGCGATAGCGATCAGCTTCTTGACGGCAATGGTGCTGTATTCCGAGTACACCGTACACCTGAATGTTTCTCCCAGAATAATAAGGGCATGGGCTCCGAGCTCGCGCGCTTTTCTGCGCATGTGAAGAACCGCCCGCCCGTCGCGGGCCGAAGCCTCGATCTGGGCTATTTCGATATAGCCGCCCTGCGGCGGTGCCGTGCGCAGCACGGCAACCGCGTCTGTGGGTTCATATCGTGCATCGGTGTAGGGTATGACGCTGATTGGGGTGGCGCAGCCTGCACACAGTATGCAGCAGGCTGCTATCAGCACAGGTGCCAGTCTTTCCACGCTGTTCTTCCCCTGCAAAGCTAATCACTCATTGCAAGCAATCCGCTGCTGTGCTTTATAGCATGTAACGAATTACTGCGGCCATTTTTTTCGAAACGACTCGGGCGCGAAGGAGCGCGTCCCTCATGAAGAATATCAACTTTGCTGAAGGGCCACGCGCTGTCGTGGCCCTTCATATGTTTCATGCCGGGCTATGCTATTTTGTGAATTGCTGTAGCTACATCAATCCGATCTGATTAATGTGCACCGGATTGCACAGATTCTCTTCAGAGTCTGCAGCTCGACCGCAGTTGGCGCAGATGTACTGCGGGCTTTGCGTGAGCTGCTTGATGACATCCATTTTTTTCTCAGCTGCCAGTGCACAGATATGCTGGGTATGATCGCCGTTGCATTTTTGTTCAGCCATAGTACCGTTCTCCTCTGATTGAAAATTTGTTTTCAGTGTTCGATCATGGAAGCGCCTCATGATACACCGCCCGCCCCATATGTTGTTACATATACCGGACCGGCCTGAAATTCAAGGGGCAAACAAAAAACTATAAAAACTGCTGACCCTGCGGCCTGTCTTCCGGCTGCGCAAGTATATGATCGATATATCGTCGTACCTCAGGCCGCAGATACACTGTTTCGAGGTCAACGGCGCGGGCAAGTGCCCTGGCGCACACACGGGCACTTGTGCCGGGGTCTTCAGATGAATTCAGAAAAAGGATCAATCTGCCGCGGACCGTACACAGCCCGCCGCAGGAATCATCCAGTGCTTCCCTGCGGATGTCCACGCCGCAGGATTCAAGCACGGTGATAAGCTGGTTGAGAATGCTGCGCTGATCAGCTGTGGTGTACATATCGTCCGTTATCTGCTGCAGCGTGTCACGAATGTATCGTCTGCAGGTTCGTCAGTCACCGGCTCCGGGTACGGGCCCCGGCAGTCGGAGCCCGGCAGCAGTACCCGGGCTGTCGTTTCAAGGCTTGCAATATCCGAAGCCGTTACCGCCCGGTCGCCGACAGCATAAATATAGTCGCCCATAAAAATACTGCGCCGGATGTCGAAGCCGCCCCAGCAGCAGTCGGCCTGACTGTTGTAGAACTGCGAATGATCGACTTCGCCGTAGGCTGACAGGCCCTCCTCCGGGTCGACCGTGATAAGGGCCAGCGTGCTCATGAATTCATAGTAGTAATAGTCGGGTCCGCAGGTGTATTTATACGTGCTCAGCGGTACTGCCAGAAGCATTTTCGTCTCCCAGAACTGAAAGGCCTTGTGCTCCCAGGTCGCTTCGCTCGAAGCCCAGGACTCCCATCCCTCACCCTCGGGCAGGGTAAGCGGCAGGGTGTCGACAAGCGTTGCATTGTCAAAAACGGTAATGTCAAAAAGGGATACCTGTGGATTCCAGTCGAGGCCCTCGGTATCACCGCCGTACCCGACCGTCAGCAGGTAGTTTTCCTGCACCGGATGTATGTACGTGGACACTCCCGGCACATCAAGCTCTCCCATGATTTCAGGATTTTCCGGTGTGCTGAGATCGATGGTCCAGAGCGGATCTATGTTTCTGAATGTGACCAGGAAGGCACGGTCGCCGGAGAAGCGCGCTGACCAGATGCGCTCTCCTTTGGCTATGGGGCCTGCGGAGCCGACGGTGCCGAGGCTCCCGTTGTCTCCTGCAAGAATATAGATATAATTTTCGGGCTCCTCGGGGTTCTCCAGCCACCAGCGGTTCCACTGGCCGGTTGTGGCCGCCACCCTGATGTAGCCCCGGTATTCCGAAAGCGAAAACTGGCCGAGCACCGTACCGTCGATGCGGCCGCTTCCCGAGTAAGCGGCGCGGCCGGGCTCGGAGGTATCGAAGCAATGAATGTTTGTTGCCTCCTGAAAATCATCATTCCCCCAGTACCACCACCAGTTCTGGGAGGGCTCGGCGATGAGCAGCACATCCGATGAAGCATAGACAGTGCTCCGGTTGCTGACAATGTAATCATCGTCTGTTTCCAACGCTTCATCGAGCAGGTCAAAGCTGAGGATCGAGGTGAACCCGCGGCTGACGCCGTCTTCCGCGATTATGAAATTCGAGCAGCTTTTTTCAGTGAAATCCTGCTGCTCTGCACCGCCGCTTTCCGTAACCGAGAACATGGCGGGCACCAGATCAGCCAGGGTCAGGCTGTCGATCAGGTCGTTGTTATAAGCGGTTGCGTTGTCGACGGCTTCATCCCACAGCTGCTTTCGCAGCGGGCTTTCCTGCGGCAGCTGATAGTACCCGGGCGGCAGGTCGGGCCAGTACTTGAGTCCGGCGATATCAATCATAGCATAGCAGATCACGCGAACCGAGCTTTGCACCAGTCGCGCCGTCTGGTAGGCGCCCTCAAAGTACAGCTCCCGCACAACGCGCACATCATCGGGGTCTGAAAGATCGAGAACCGTAACTTTCGTCAGGTCGGTGCTGCGGTAATACGAGGTAGCGTTGTCGGGCGGCTGCAGAAATTCATACAGCGGGTGATCTTCCTGGATGTCCCACGAATAGACCGATGAAAATACCACCGCTTTTGATGCGCGGCCGCCGGCGGTTTCTTTGTACAGCAGCATCTGTCCGGGATATCCCTCGATTTCCTTTGAATCGCCTTCCAGGAGCATGCCGAACTCGGGAACCTCCAGAACGAAAAACGAGCTGCCGCTGAGGACGTACACGGCATAACCGTCTGTTTTTACAAAATCAGCCTCATCAACCCCGGCCTCCTGATTGTTGGTGCCCGAATAGTCGTCGCCCTGTGTGCGCCCCCCGGAGGCGTCATCTCCCGGTGCAGGATTCGGTTCAGCTGCGGGAGGTTCCATTTCCGGACCGTCGAACAGATAATACTCCCGTGCTGTTTGAAGCTGCACCGCCATTTCGTCTTTCAGGTGCTGTTTGAGGGCGTTTTCGAGTTCCCGGCAGGTCTCAAAAGCGGTAAGCTCTGCCGATGACCGCAGTCTGTCTGTCGGCTGCCCGCCGGGGTCGACTTCGCACCCGATCAAACATACAACAAGTACGAGCAGGGTGCGGGTTCGTAAAAAGGAATATCCGTATTTTTTCATGGATCTTACTCCTTTGCAGGTGTCTGCTGCACGGGGCAGCCGGGCTCATCTGCACGTACGAGTCCTGTAGCGGCTGTTTCTGCCTCACTCCAGTAAGAACACCGGAACACGGAAAACGTTTCCTCCGTATTACTTGAATTGAAAGCCCTCAGGAATACAGGGACGGGCCATTCGTTTGATTTTGCAGAAACGAGCGAAGCACTGCGAAATTGCAGTCCGCATACCCGCGTCGGCAGGGTGCGTGTGCTCGAAAACGGCGAAAAAATCTCGGCAACCCAGATATCATACACCATACTGCAGGGGGTTCCGTGAAGGTGAACTGTCCGGGGAGCCGGACAAATATTTGCCGCGCACACGTCCAGTGTGCGCGGGTCGGTTTGAAGGATACGTTCAAATGAGGCACCGCCAGGGCTTATATCCGGCAGCCGGCCGAAACGCGGGGTTTCGCTGCCGGTTGAAACACATGCATTTTCATCCGGAATGAAACGGTGATGGGCTCTGCGGTCGGAGTTCATGAGAAAAATCAAGAAAAACAGCTTTTTTCGAATATTTTGTTAATGCATTCGGGTTTACTGTCGAAAAAGAAAAGAAACCATGATTTATTTTTTTAAAAACATTATCATAAATTGTTTATTTATATTGTAGAAAATAATAAATATTTGTAAATCCTTATACTGAAATATTTTTAACATTTTTTTCGGGGGGTGCTGAAAAAAGACTTGATTTATACAGAAAAAAATGATTAAACAGGGCATGAAATGTTAAGATGTACCCGTGAAACCATGAATTTCGATTTTAATTCAGGGTGCACGGCAGGTAAAATTTTATATTATATTTACGGGCTTTCTATTAATTAATACTTGGTTAATCAACCCTTAACATAATCACGGTTTACTCACCATGATTTTTATATGAACCGTGTATATGAAAAGGGCAGGGTTAAACAAATTTTTATTAACACTTTTAAGAGGAGGCGAAGAATGAACGTGAAAAGAACCATTGGAGTAGTATTAACCCTAGCAATGCTTTTCTGCGTTCCGCTGAGCGCTGTTGCAGGCGGCATGGACAGTGAGCTGCAGGCGCTGAAGAAGCGGATCGAACAGCTCGAGAAAAAACTCTCCGAGCAGGACAGCAAGATTGAAAAGCAGGAAGCCGACATGAAAGAGCTGGATGACCTCAGAGAGCTGCTTTCCAACATCGAGATCGATGTCAACGCTACCTCTGTTATCCAGGCTTCCATCAACAACGAAGACAACTGGAAAGAGATTCCCGGCTACACCCGCGAAGGCGACGACTACGATGCCAACTATGACGTGGATGTTGAAATCAGCTCAAAGATCGGCGAGAACGGCAAGGCCATGCTGCACCTGGTCGGCAGCGCAGGCTGGGGCGTTAACGAGGAAGTCGCAAGCTTTGCAAGCGTGAACGACACCGCCGACGGCGATGATGAAGACGTACACGTGGCCGAGCTGTGGTACGAGCACCACTGGTACGAAGGCATGCTGGTCGGCACGTTCGGCAAGCTCGACCTTACCCGCTGGATCGATCAGAACGCCATCGCAAACGATGAGGATACCCAGTTCCTCAACAGCGCGTTCGTCAACAACCTGGCTATCGAGCTGCCTGCCGATTACGGAATGGAAGACTACACCTACGGCTTCCGTATGAGCATCATTCCCAACGAGCTTTTTTCTCTGCACCTCGCATTCGTCGAGACCGAGGGTGATTTCGAGGAAATTTTCGACGACAACCTGTACTACGCAGAAGCTGATTTTTCACCCATGTGGGGCGACCTGCAGGGCAACTACCGCTTCTACGGGTGGGTCAACTCCTCCGATCACATCGAGTTCGACGGCAATGACGACGATGACGACGGATGGGGTGTCGGTGTCAGCTTCGACCAGGAGTTCACCGAGAACATCACCGCCTTCTTCCGCTTCGGTTACCAGGACGAAGATATTTATGCGATCGAGTATGCCTGGAGCACGGGTGTCGAGCTCGACGGTGCAATGTGGGATCGCCCCGACGATGCATGGGCAATCGCCTACAGCCGCACGGATACCAGCTCCGAGTATCGTGACCTGTTCCGCACCGCTCGCCGCAGTGTTTTCGGACGGGGCGCCAGCTCTGTTTTCGATACCAAGCCGGCTGAGCACGTTGTTGAGATGTACTATCGCATTCAGCTCAACAAGTACCTGTCGCTCACTCCGGACGTACAGTGGATCGAGAACCTGCAGGGCTTCGACGCCGACTCTGTTGGCGTTCTGGGCATCCGCGCCAACCTGCAGTTCTAAGGTTGGACTACAGTCTTGATTTTCAAAAACCGGCAGGGCAGATGCCCTGCCGGTTTTTTTTATCAGGAAGACAGGACGGGAACAACGGACGGGGGGCGCATGTCTGTTTTCAGTCTGTTCCAGATCAGCGTTCCCAGCCGGACATGCTCGTCGATGACGGCATCCAGCATGTCCGGCTCGGTCAGCGGATTGACCGTAACGGCGCGCAGCACCACGATTTTACGCGGCGCGTAGCAGGTTGACTCAAGCGCTGTTCTGGAAACAAACGACATGTCATGCTCACGGATGGTTTTATGCAGCTCGACATTTATTTTGTTTATACCCCTGTTCAGGGCGGTAATGGAGCGCGCATGCGATCGGGGGCTCCGCATGCATGCAGCAAGCTGCTTTTGCAGTTCAGGCGGAACGAAGCGGTAGTTTATAATGAATAGCTCGGGTGTATTGCAGAGCTCGAGAGCGTCTGAATTTTTAACCAGGCGCACAAACCGGTGCTGCAGATCGGCGGCGTGCTTAAAAATCTCTCGATAGCCGTCCGCCCCAAGTATTTTGAAAGCCGCCCAGGGCTTGAGACAGGCAAACGGACGGGACCCTTCGAGCGTAAAACGACCCTGATCGACGGACCCCCGGCGGATAATATAGTCGGAGGTATGATACAGATATCTGCTGTCACGTGGATTTCGAAAGAGACAGATGCCCATCGTATTCGGCGCATAAAGAAGTTTATGGGCATCGATTGTTACCGAACCGGCCTTTTCGATGCCGCGCATTATCGAGCGGCCGTTTTCCATAAGCAGCGCCCCGCCGCCCCAGGCGGCATCAACGTGAAAGTGCGCGCCGGTTTCCTCCGCAATCCGGCACAGTGCTTCGAGGTCGTCAACCGAGCCGGTTTCAGTCGTGCCGGCGATACCGATCAAGGCAACGATTTTAGTCGGCATGCCGGTGCGTCTGTCCCGGCGCCGGATCGATCTGATTTGTTTCTCGAGCTTTTTAATGCTCATTTTGTGTGTGCCGGGCTCGACAGGGATTGAGATGATATTATCGCTGCCGAGGCCGAGAACCGATCCGGCTTTTTGTATTGAGTAATGACCGCGCTTTGACACGAGAATAACCGCATTGCGACAGCCGTAGTGCTGCAGGGCGCGCTGCAGCCCTTCGCGCCTGACCCCCCTGAACGTTCCGCCGTCGGGTGGAAAGGCTTTCGCTACAGCAACGGCCAGAGCGGTGAGATTGGCCAGGCTGCCGTCCGAGGTTACTGCGCCGAGAGAAACACGGTGGTTCTGAACGTTTTTGCGGTAGAACGGTTCGGGCTTTTGGAATACAAGACGATGAAGCCAGCTGAGAAATTCACGCTCGACAAACGAGGAAGCTTTGGCAGTTTCGATTTTAACCTGATTCTGGTTGAGGCTGACGGAAATCATTTCGAGCAGAATCATAAAGTAAGGCACGGCGGACGTCATGTGTCCGATGTAATACGGGCTGGATACCTTTACCGAATGCCTGATAACGTTCGATTTGATCTCAGTCAGCACGTCCCTGATTCTTGCGGGTGTTTCGGGAATGTCCACTGTGCTGAACAGTTCCTGGAGTTCTTCAATTGAAACAGAGGAGTGGATGCCGCCGCGTTCCTTGAAGAAATCCCGTATCAAGTCGAGCAGGTGAACACCAAACTCGACAAAGCGGTCGGAAGAGTCCGGCATGATAAAAAGTTTTTTGAGGTAGGCAAGCGTACTTTCGATGTTCTTGGCAGGATCTGTTTTTACCAGCCTCAGGGATTCCATAGCCAGTGTCCTTGTGTAATCTTATTATGCAGGGCCGATCATCCATAAATTAACATAAGTATAACACAAAACAATAAAAACCGAAAGCATCTCTGAAAGAACGAAACAGCCCGGATAACAAAAAAGTAATGATATTAAGGCATATTAGAAGTTCTGGGTAATTTATATTGACACAGTGCCCCCTATCGGATATTGTTTGTATCTTTTATTCTGCCGTATGCAGGTGTTTGTATTGCCGTTTGAACACATGGATGTGTCAAAGCGAGACAATGGCGTTCACGGCCTGCGCGGCCACCCGGCAGGAGTTGAATCAGTACGGAAAATCTGCAAGGAGGAGTATATGGGCGCCTGTCCCTGTGGTTCGGAAAAGGCATTTGACCGGTGCTGCGAGCCGTTACTCAAAAAGCAGCGTCAGGCCGACACGGCTGAAGAGCTCATGCGGTCGCGCTATACAGCCTATACCAGGGCGAATGTCGGTTACATTGTCGAGACAACGCATCCGGATGTTCGTGATGAGCTCGACGAGCGGGGCATACGCTCCTGGGCTGAAAAGTCAGAGTGGCTGGGTCTCGACATTCAAGATTCCAGCGGCGGCGGGGCTGAAGATACGGAAGGGTCGATAGAGTTTATTGCAAGCTACTCTGAAAAGAACAATAAAAAGATTCACCATGAGCAGGCACACTTTGAAAAAGTCGACGGGGTCTGGTACTTCAAAGACGGTGTGCTGGTAAAACCAAAGCAGTTCATTCGTTCGGAGCCCAAAATCGGACGCAATGAACCCTGTCCCTGCAAGAGCGGAAAGAAGTATAAAAAATGCTGCGGCATCTGATGCTTTCCGCAGCCTGCCGAAAAAGACTGCTTCCCAGGCTGATCGCGTGTGCCGGGGCCTGCCGGACTAGTTTTTTGCCTTTCCCTGGGCGGCGACCGAGGCCATAGCCTTCTCGATTTCATCCTGATCGCCGAGATAGCGGCTGGATACCGGCTGTAGCGCATCGTCGAGCTCGTATACCAGCGGAACGCCCGTCGGGATATTCAGACCCACAATATCTTCATCGGAAATATCGTCGAGATATTTTACCAGCGCGCGCAGGGAATTGCCGTGCGCTGCGATAATCGGCCGCTTTCCGTTTTTGACAGCCGGCGTAATAACGTCGTGCCAGTAGGGAAGAAACCGCTCGACAGTGTCCTTGAGGCACTCGGTCAGGGGCAGCTCATCTGCAGCAAGATCGCGATAACGGGGGTCATGGCCCGGATAGCGCTCATCTGATGCATCCAGCTTCGGCGGCTGAATGTCATAGCTCCGGCGCCACGTCATGACCTGGTCTTCACCGAACTTCGAGGCGGTTTCAGCCTTGTTCAATCCCTGCAGAGCACCGTAATGGCGCTCGTTCAGGCGCCATGACCGGTACACGGGAATCCACATGAGGTCCATATCCTCAAGCGCGATCCACAGGGTTTTTATGGCCCGCTTCAGCACCGAGGTGTAGGCAACGTCAAACGTAAAGCCGTTTTCCTTCAGCAGTTTCCCGGCAGTGTGAGCCTCGGCGACTCCCTTGTCTGAAAGGTCGACATCGGTCCACCCGGTAAACCTGTTTTCCATATTCCAGAGGCTTTCGCCGTGTCGTAAAAGAACTATCTGTGCCATGGAATCCTCCGTATAATCGGTGAACATGTATCAGCGCAATCAGGCGGGGTATCCCGCAACTGAAAAATTGATTAGTATCATACCTGTTTCTGATTCCGCCTGCAAGCCGGGATTAGAAACAGGGCCGGGTCACGAGCGCACGGCAGGCGGCCGTTCAGGCATATATGCTGAAGCCTGCTGATACGGACGACAGTGCCGACGGTGCGGCATAGTCACGGGCACCGTTTTCGAGGATATCGGTAAAGGTTGCCGAGATCGAGCTCAAAACGCCCTCGCTTCCAACCAGGGTGTCGTGAACCAGAGACGGATTGTTCTGCAGCGCGCTTCCAAAACCGGCGTTTATCTGTATGAGCCCTGCGGCGGATACGCCCAGGCCGACCGCCTGAAGGTCGCGGGCGCGGGACTGCAGCTCAGCGCTCAAGTCAGACTGCAGCGACGGATCGATATATTCCCTGTTGTCGTCGAGCCATGCAATCAGGTCGTTATAGCCTGAGACGATGTCTGAAATCGCCAGCATGACAGGCTCAAGGGCCCTGTCGACGGCAATGGTCACCCGCTCGCCGGTAGTGTCAAGCAGTTCGATGGTCAGCAGCCCGCTGTCGGCAGAGAGCGTATTTGTTGATGACGAGCCGGAAGTGCCGTCGATGGTATACGCTGCAGAGGCGGCGCGGGAAACAATGGTATCAAGATTCAGGTCGTCTATAATGGTCCCGCTGCCGGAGTCGGCCAGGCTGAAATCGGTATCTGCGCCGGAAGAGGAGGCAGAGATCGAGAGGTACACCACATCTTCGAACAGGTTGTCAGACAGTGTGCTGTATACCTTGCGGGATGCTTCTTCAACAGAGGCTTCGACTCCTGCGCCGGCGCTGTTGACCGCCCGCGCGATTTTATCAAGAATGTCTTTGTTTGTATCGGAACTGTCGACATCGATACTGATTTCGTACGCCGTCTCGTCAACGCTCAGCGTAAACGCATGGGTTCCGGAATCGAGCTCTGTGGTGTCGCCGGCGGAAAGCACGTCGCTCTGCAGGGTCTTGGCGCCGGCAAGGGAGCCGATGTCGAGGCTGTAGGAGCGCAGCGATGCCCCGCTCCGAACCTGCGCCGAGGCTTTCGCGGTGTCGGACACCGAGACCGAGCGCAGGGAGCCGGAAGCGGCGCCGGAAGGAATCGCAAGGGCATCGATATCCGATTTCAGGCTTGAAACCTGCTGGGTGAGCGAGGAAAGAGCGGCAGCAAGCGTTCGTCCGGAAGGAACGACCGGCTGCAGGCCTCTGAAGTTCTCAAATCCGTAGGTGCTGCTTCTTGCAGCGCGGCGCACAACGCTACCGCCGGTTGAATAGCCGTGCCGGGAAACGGTTGTGTATACGCCAACCGGGCTGATGCTGAAGCTCATGGATGCCTCATGCGATCATTACGTGTTCTTACAGTATAGTGGAAAAGCGGCTGTGAATCAATACAGGACAGGAACGCAGGATCAGTATGCATGACTTGCGCCGGGAGGCCCTTTGCTGTAGTATCAGCTGTACAGATGAAACCTGAGCTGGAAGGGGAGCCTGTGCCCAAAACCCCGATAGTGTTCAACCTGTTCCCCCGCTATTTTTCAGAAATCTCCGGCTGGACGGCAGAGCTGCCGCGCATAGCCGGCATGGGATTCGACCATGTTTTCGTCAATCCGTTTCACCTGACCGGTTTTTCCGGCAGCCTGTATGCCGTGAAGGACTACTACAGCCTGAACAAACACCTCTGGCACGATATCAGGGATGACGGCGATTTCGCCCCACTTGAATCGTTTGTCACTGAAAGCGGGCGGCAGGGCCTGCGGGTTGTTATGGACCTGGTCATTAACCACACGGCAAAAGATTCCGTGCTGGTGGACAGGCACCCTGCGTGGTTCAGGCATGACAGGAACGGACGTATTGAAAGCCCTTTTGCGGTCGATCCGGATGACGCTTCAAAAAAAACGGTATGGGGCGACCTCGCGCGCATCGATCACGAAAGTTCTTCCGACCGGGAAGGCCTGTGGAAGTATTTTGACGATGTTGTCGGCTTTTATCAAAAAAAGAATATCGTCTGCTTTCGCTGCGATGCCGCCTATCAGGTTTCTTCTGAGTTCTGGACCTTTATTATTGAACGCGCCAAAACGCGCAGGCCGGATACGCTGTTTTTTGCCGAAACCCTGGGGTGCAGTCCGGGCCAGGTACGAAAACTCTGCGGAACCGGCTTTGACTATCTGTTCAACTCTTCCAAGTGGTGGCACTTCGATCAGCCCTGGTGTCTTGAGCAGCACGAGCTGTTCGGACGCACGGCACCCTCGATCAGCTTTCCGGAAAACCACGACACCCGGCGGCTGACGCGGGAGGGCCCGGGGACCGAGGACTTCCAGCGCGGGCGGTATGTGCTGGCAGCCGTTTTTTCCGAGGGACTGCTTATGCCCATGGGCTATGAATACGGGGCCTGCACGAAAATGGATGTTGTCGGGGGAACGCCGAAGCACATGAACGATCCCCGCCGCTGGGACCTGAGCGGATGGATAGCGTCGCTGCACCGCCTGAAGCGCTCAGTGCCGGTTCTGGGAGAGGAAGGCCACTGGCAGGCCCTGACAGCATACGATACGGAATGTTTTGTGATGGAAAAATCATCGGATAGCGGTCACGGGCCGGCGCTGGCGTGTATAAATAAAACCGATGCCGTTCAGACGCTCGATTTTCGGACTCCGGACAGCGGCGCACAGAAAGAGTATGCAGCGGCTGTTTATCCCTGCCGCGACCCGGAAGCCCGGCAAGCGGTGCCGGAGCGCCTGACACTGAAGCCCCATGAAATTGTTCTTCTGATGACATGATCACCCGCTGCTTCAGGGTGCTGCTGCACGCTGTCATGACAGGCAAGCATACAGCACGGCCGCCTCACCCGGCAAAATAAGCTTGACCATACAGTGAGAATTCGGGTAATGGTGTATACAGGCCCGGCGCCGTGCTTCATGCACTGCATGCTATATATCACCGGAACACCAAACGGGGGAGGCGACCATGACAGAACATTCCAACGGCTCATTTTTTGTCAAACCGTCAGGCAGGACTGTCGATGATTATCAGGCATTGATCGACCGGGACTACCCGGTAACCGTCAGCCGGTGGGTTCATGCAGGCTGGGATATATTCAAAAAAAACGCCGGTGTATCGATTGCGGCCGCGGTTCTGGGCGGCATTGTCATGATGATTCTTTCAGGCCTGATTCCCGGCATCGGTCTTATCGTGTATTACCCCATCATCGGCGGTTTTATAATTGCGGCGCTGCTGTTCTACCGCAACAAGGAAGCTGATTTTTCGAGCTACCTGCAGGGGTTCCGCTATTTTCTGCCCCTGCTTGTTTTCTCGATCGTCTCGACCGTGTTTATCGCCATCGGCACCTTTCTGCTGGTGGTGCCGGGAATATATCTTACGGTCGCCTATCTTTTTTCACCCTGCCTTATCGTCGACCGGAATCTCGATTTCTGGCCGGCCATGGAAATCAGCCGGAAAAAGGTAAACAAGCACTGGTTCGGGCTGTTCGGTTTTTCAATCGTCATCGTGGCAATAAACCTGCTGGGATGCATACCCCTGTTTCTGGGGCTTTTTATTACCGTGCCGCTTTCCATCAACATCATAACCGCGGCTTACCGGGATATTTTCTCAGAAGGCGAAACGCAGGAGGAGAACATACAGCCGGTAGCGCCGTAGCTGTGCAGCCGGGGGGCCGGTTTGCGTTTCCCGATACCAACAGCAGGGTGCCTGCCTCTCATTCGTCTTCAGGGGCAGCTGAGCCCGCTTTTTCACTGAAGATCACAGGGTACGCACGGTCTCCCGATACGCGCCATGATGATGCAGCGGATGATGCCGATAAAATCGTCCCGTTGCACCTCTCCGTCGCAGGTAATATCGGCCCGTAGCATCTGGCACTCATCAAGCTCTGCCAGGCCGAGTGCCGCAAGAAGAGCCAGCCGGGCATCTTGTACCGTAAGCATGCCGTCGCCGTCCACATCGCCGTCATGCAGGCAGTCTTCATCACCGCTGTCGTCGTCATCGACGGGAACGGTGGTCGTCGTGCTTGTCGCGGGCTCCGGAACAGTAGTTGTTGTCGAAGTTGTGTCGTCCGAGCAGCCCTCATCAACAGACCCGTCGCAGTTGTTGTCGATTCCGTCACCGCAGACCTCCTCATGTCCGGGGCTTACCGTATCATCGGAGTCATCACAGTCGACCTCACCGCAGTCGCCGCCGTCGGGCGAGTAGCCGTCCTGGTCGGTGTCGGAACACACCGAGCCGACCGCCCCCAGCGCGCTTGTGCGACCGGGGTTCTGACCCAGCATGGGCCATGACCCGGTGTCGCCGGCAGCGGCCTGTATGCAGAACAGGCCGCTTACGGCATCAGTCCCGCCGCTGCCGATACCGAAGTAAACAGACCCGCCGGCTACCGACGGGGTACGCACATCGTCGTTTGCCGCATATTCATAGATTGCATCGCCGGTCCATGCGCTCAGGCAGATCAGCTGATCGGGCTGGCGCGCACCGACATACACATGGTTTCCGGTAAGTACCGGCTGTGTGTAGTCGATCGTACCCTCCGCGCTGTATTCCCATATGATGTTCCCGGTTTTTGCGCTGAAACAGTAGAGCGTGCTGCTGCTGCTGATGTACACCCGGCCCCCGGACACCGACGGTGCCGAATCAAGGCCGCCCTTTTCCGTCTCCCACAGCTTGTCGCCTGTCAGCGCGTCAAGACAGGTGAGATGGTAGCCGCCGACGAATACGAAGCCGCCGGACACGGCCGGCGGCGAGTCGATGACGGTAAACTTTTCCGTCTCCCACACAACCGAGCCGGTTTGGGCATCGAGGCAGTAGTAGACATAGTCGCCGTTCCGGTTTTTGCCCGGCGCATATACATATCCGCCGGATACCACCGGGGTTTGGTTTTGCAGCCCGTGTTCGAATTCCCAGACCTGATCACCGTTGTCTGTCGTGTCGAGGCACAGCAGTTTATACGGCGGATAGGTGTTCGCTATGTAGACATAATCGCCTGATACGGCAGGCGGGGAGTTCAGGGAGCCGGAGTTGCTCGGATCCTCCCAGGTCCACAGCAGGCTGCCGGTCGATGCATCGAGGCAATAAAGCGTCTGATTGTTCATGCCGCCGAACAGAACGCTGCCCCCGCTTAGTACCGGAGATGCCCGGGTAAAGGTCTGCGCATCATAGGACCAGAGCACGCTGCCGGTTGACGCATCAAGACAGAGAAAATCTGTGCTCACGCCCATATAGACCATGCCGCCCCCGACCGCAGGCGTTGTAACGGTCGAGTATTCGGACTCATACTCCCAGACAAAAGCACCCCCTGTCGCCAGGGCCGGGCCGGCCGGCAGGCCAAGCAGACACAGCACTGATGCGGCAAGCAGCCTTATTGATGAATGGTTATTCACGACGGACTCCTTGTGCGAAAGGTTTTTTGTAACCGTTCACAGTTTTGATACATGAAAAGAGGAAAAAACTCAAGAGA
>CAZFIB010000006.1:0-83502 GCA_964518865.1 uncultured Thermodesulfobacteriota bacterium | reverse complement strand
ACAGCACTGCCGCTGGTGAAAAGGTGCGTTTAAAAATTAGGCGGTGGATTTTGGTAGACATGCATAATAACATATGATATTATTTAATAATATTTATTATTTTTATTCAATATAAAGTAATTTTTGTTCCGGACTTCTCACGAACCGGCAAAACCAGCAGATAATACGTTTATTGAGTCATTCAACAGAAGCTTCAGGAATGAATGCTTGAACTTACGCTGTTTTATGTCACTGGAATATCCCAGTGATAAAAAAATGCATGGCCTCCTGACTGCAACGACTTCAGAACACATGCCGCGCTTTACAATATGATTTCCATGGTGTACGGAAAAAGGTAATTGAAAAAGCCGAAATTCACCAACTATGCCGGTACAGTTTCGGGATGAGGATATTTGTTTTGCAAAAAATAAACAATCACCATTTAATGTTTTCAGTATCATTAATTGCATATTGTATTATCGGACTTTTACTGCTTCCGTATTACAGATATCAGGTTGAACCTGATGGCATTTCCTACTTGTCTATTGCATATAAGTGGTTTAACGGAGATTTTGCAAACGCTGTCAATGGTCACTGGAGTCCTCTGTTTTCCTGGTTGATTTTACCTTTTTATGCTATGGGCTTTGACCCCACCCTTTCTGCAAAGCTGTTAAATTTTATGCTCGGCCTGATCACTATCGCCGGCATGAAATATTTTTTAACACTTTATGATATGAGCGATAGTATCAAGTCAGCTATTTATGCCGCTCTCGTACCTGTTATATTGTATTTTGCTTACTACCATCTCAATGCAGATCTGCTTATAGTATGTGTTTTGGTTTTTTATTTCACATTTATCTTTAAAAAGGAATATGGAAATAAAATATCGGATGGGATACTTTGCGGTATTACCGGTGGCATTGCATATTTAGCAAAAAGTTTCGGTTTTACTTTTTTTGCTTCGCACTTTCTGATTATGAACATAATTTATTTTATAATAGAAAAAAAACCGGTCAGGAGAAAAAATATTTTGATTTGCTTAGCAACAGGATATTTTATGTTTTTGCTGATCAGTACTCCCTGGATAATTGCTCTCAGCAATAAATACGGTTATTTATTAATGTCCACGCAGCCTAAAAACAATCTCCAATTTATTGGAACAGACCCTGAATTTCCTGACTTTGTAGAGCCACCCAATGAATCGGCAAACTCAATATGGGAAGATCCTTTCTATGTATTACCTCTGGGAACATGGAGTCCTTTTGAATCTTTGGATGCATTAACAATCTGGATTAAGTTTTTTTTACGTAAAATCCCGGTAGCTGTTCAAAAAGTATTCAATTTTTCTCCCCTCGTTGCAGTTATTGTTGGAATGTATTTTTTTTACCTCCTGCTTCAACCAAAAAAAATATTTATACAACCGCCCATTATCTACTATCTTTTGCTGGCAATTTGCATGTATGCCGGTGGATATTGTCTTGTTCTGGTATTTGAACGCTATTTATGGATCATAAATTTGTTATTAATGTGCATGGGAGGTCTTACCCTAAACAGATTGTTTTCTTCTTCGTATTTTTCCTCTTCCACAAGACGCCTTATTATTCTTATACTGTTCATTTTTTCTTTTTCCTTGCTTCCGGTACAAAATCTTATTAAGAATATAAATACAGGTAAGGAAATATATTTACTGGCTGAGGAGTTGAAGCATCGAATTCCTCCATCGAGCAGAATAGCCACTGATGAAGATTGGTGGAATTCTATATTCTTGGCATTTCATCTAAAATCCAGCATACTAGGAGCTACGCTGAACCTCAACGAAGCAGAAGCTGCTCAGGCATTAACAGAGTATAACATTGGTTATTATATCGCTTGGAATGAAACGACAACTGATAAATCCTTCCTTAAGGGATTTGAAAAAATAAAAGAAGGTATTTATCAAAACGATTTTTATGCAGTATATAAAAAAAAATCTACTGATGGAACATGAGCGGTTCGGAGTAAAATATGCTTCATATAGGAGTTTAGTTTAATTGAATCACCGAATACTTAGAGCAGCCTCTAGTTTAAGTATTATTATTTTTGTAACAGGAGTGCTTGTAGTCAGCGTTGAGGGATTGTTTTACGTTCTTAACAGTAGCAGAATGGATAGCTCAAAATCATGGGACATTGATGATAATTTTATTATATTCAGTAAGCCTTTAGGCTATAAGCCACAACCGAACTTCTGTGCAACTGCTGTCCACACCGCGAACGGTAAACTGGTTTACAGAGCAGAATATACTATCGATAAATACAGCCGAAGAGTTACCCCGCAAAAAAACATAAATGCAAGGAACAAATTTATTGTTTTTTTCGGCTGCTCATTTACATTCGGAGAGGGATTGCAGGACAATGAGACAATGCCGTTCTATGTTTCTCAGTATGCATCCCGCTATAGAGCATACAACTATGGTTTTTTCGGATATGGGCCGCAGCAAATGCTTGCTCATCTTGCGCGTGATGATCTAAGTGGTGAGATTCAGGAAAAATCAGGTGTTGCGGTTTATACCTTTATCGACGATCATATTAAACGTGCGGTTGGATCGATGCATGTCTGCAATTCCTGGGGCAAGGACATGCCGTTTTATACGGTTGATAGTAATGGAAGGCTGATACGAAAAGGCACCTTTTATAGAGATAGACCAATCTTAACCCGCCTGTATCTCTTTCTTGGCAAAAGGCAGTTTGTAAAATACTTCAATCTTGGTTTCCCCCGGATAAGCAGGGTTCACTTGAAACTGGTTGTACAAATGATTCGAAAGTCTCGTGATATCTTCCTGGAAAAATATCCCGACAGTGAATTTATTGTTATTGTTTTTCCCGGCTCGCACTATGGTAAGATGATTCTCCGCGACCTGAATAAATACGAAATAAAATATTTTGATTATTCATCTTTGCTGGATATGAGTGCACCCGGCTATACAATAGACGGGCAGGGTCATCCCAGAACCCATGTATACAGGGCGGTAGCTGAGAGATTTGCAAAGGATGCGGGAATTTATGACGGGTATTAAATTCATGTCATCTGAATAATCGTGATGCCGGATAGCATTTTGTTGCATTCATTATGGTTATATTTTATTGGAACACTGAGACGGTTGTTACTATGTTTTTTATCGATGGATGGTCATGATTACTAGAGAGCGCTATCTCGTTCGGTCGATACTTATATTTCTTTTGTTTGTCAGAATCATCCCTGCAATCGTCATAAATATACACAGCGATACCGGCTTTCTGAATGCAGGATTTCTTGACCCCTTTTATTATTTAAGAGGCGCGCAGTCAATCCTCTCCTCCGGCGTTAATGAATTCGGATTTTTTCCGCCATTGAACTTTTTCTTTATAGCTGGATTTTTATGTCTGGGATCCGGCAAAATTATTTTTCCGCTGCTTGCTGCAACTCTTGTGGAATGGATGACCATCATAGTTCTTTACCTTCTTGCAAGAACAGTATTTGATAAAAAAACAGCTTTGATAACTGTGCTGCTGGCAGGTTTATATCCGAATTTCATTTATCAAGGTTTCACGTTTTACGCAGAAGCGTTAACGCTATTCTGGATAGTTCTTTTCTACCTTATGATTGCACGGTATACTGTTGCATCGTCCTATTTTTATCTTTTTTTCGCCGGTTTTTTTTGGGGTTTGGCTTCACAAACGCGCGGAGGACTTTACTGCTTTGCATTAGTAGTTTCTTGTATAATTTATATAAATCATTGCATGAATCGAAACAAAAATCGTTTACTGTCATCGGCTATTTTTCTAACAGTAATGTTTATTACTTTTTTTGCAGTAGGTATTTTAGTTAAGCCCTTTTACACTGATAACGGATTCAGCCTTAATAGCAAAAACGGTATGGCTGCACTTATCATTGGTGCTAATCCTATATCAACGTCATCTGAGGATTATGGCAATATAAGAGGTAATCTTTATTATGATATTGGAATGTGCGATGAGTGGCCGGATGATGTGCTGCAGGTACCGAAAAATATCATGAGTTTTTCAACGGTTGATATCGTTCGTATGCTTGCCGAAAATATCAGGTATTATCCTCTGCTGTATATTAAAAATGCTATTTTGAAGCTGAGTAGTTTCTGGGCTCCGAACGGAAACAGCATCCATTTAGTAAAAACGAAAATGTATTATGATTATTCGATGCTTACGCAGATTCTGTGTGTAATAATCAGTATTTTTTATGCATGTATAATATGCGGTGGACTGTGCGGACTTGCCATATCACGAGAACCAGCAAAGTATATTTTTATTTCTTTTATTATTTACTATTCGGCATTGATTTTTGTGACTGTGGGAAATGCACGTTTGCGGCTCCCCCTGATGCCTTTTTTTTTCATGTACTGTGCCTATTTTATCAACAGAATTACTATTCATCCACCATGCTGGAAATTGTTGCCGGCGAAGAAAACGGTTTTTGCCCTTATAGTGCTGTTCTTTTTTAACTTTGCATATAAATACGGCGAAATCATGCTTGACCCCGGGGAGGTAAGGGTGCGAAAAGTTGAAAAAAGCCTTGATCTTGGATTTCCGAAAACCGCGGATTATTTAATGAAAAAATATTCGACCTACAATCACTTTTCAGAAAGACAAAAAGAGAGACTTCAGGATGCCGCTCGCCGTCTGCAATAATTCTGCCGGTGAAAGCCTGAGTCGCGGCCGGCACTATTCAGGCATGAATTCCGATCCCGGTCATCCTCTTTGAATAAATACTTCTCCATTACGAGATCCATCTGCGTTCGCCTCTTTTTAAGCTGCTCACATGAACCGCTTGCATGACAAGACGATAGGATTTATGCTATAGGTATAAATCCGTTTTTCTTAAATCCAGAATATAAGAGGACGGCATGCAGAATGATACAGGCCGTATCGTTATCATAGGAGCAGGCCCCTGCGGGATAGGGGCTGCCTGGCGTCTCAGCGAGCTCGGTTATAATAACTTCGAGGTCTATGAAAAAAATGATTATGCCGGCGGACTTTCTGCAAGCTTTTGTGATCAGATCGGCTTTGTCTGGGACATCGGCGGGCACGTGCTGTTTTCCCATTACAATTATTTTGACGGCGTAATGAGCTCGGCGCTTCCCGTCGATCAGTGGCTGGCGCATGAGCGTGAGAGCTGGATATGGATGCGCGGGCGCTTTATTCCCTACCCGCTGCAGTATAACATCGGCAGGCTCCCGGAAAAGGAACGGATGGAATGCCTGGCAGGGCTTATCAGCTGCAATGCCGACGGATTCGAGCCCGGGAAGCATAATTTTCTCGACTGGCTCAGGTGCTCGTTCGGCGACGGTATTGCACGTCATTTTCTCATTCCCTATAACTATAAAGTCTGGGCCTATCCCCCTGAAATGCTCGACGCCCACTGGATCGGTGAGCGGGTTGCCGTTCCGAATATAGACAGAATCATGAAGAATATCATAGCGGACAGGGACGACTGCTCCTGGGGCCCGAACAACACGTTCAGCTTTCCGCTGCAGGGCGGAACGGGGTCGATCTGGAACGCGCTTGCCGAACGGCTACCAGCCGACAAAATACATATCGGCACGGGAGTCGAGCGCTGGGACCCCGAGAGGAAAACGGTATATTTGAGCGACGGCACGGAGCAGCGCTATGATTACCTGATTTCCACGATGCCCCTTGATGTGCTGCTGCACCTGCAGAACGTCATCCCTGTCGATGATGAGCGCGGATTTCTGCATTCATCCTCAAACATCGTGGGTATCGGACTCAAAGGCGCTCCTCCCGAACGGCTGCGCACGAAATGCTGGATGTATTTCCCGGAAGACGACAACCCGTTTTACCGGGTTACGGTTTTTTCGAACTACTCGCCGGGCAATGTGCCCGATACGGGATGCTGGTCGCTGATGGGGGAGGTGTCGGAATCACCGCAAAAGCCGGTCGAGGCAGACAAGCTTCTGGAAAGCGCTGTCAAGGGATTTTTGAACACCCGACTCATTGAGAACAGAAGCGACATAGTTTCGACCTGGACATTTCGGGCGGAATATGCGTACCCCACCCCGTTTCTGGGGCGCGACAGGCTTCTTGAAAAATATCTGCCTGCTTTGCAGGAGCACGGGGTGTACTCGCGGGGTCGTTTCGGTGCCTGGAAATATGAAATCGGCAACATGGACCACTCGCTCATGCAGGGTGTCGAGGCGGTTGAGCATATTCTGTTCGGCACCCCTGAAATAACCCTGAATTATCCCGCTCTTGTCAACAAGACACGGGTACGCTGAATCAATGTATGATGTTCAAGTCGTCATGCCGGTATACAATGAGTCCGAGTGCATTGCAGATGTATTGACGGACTGGATAGGTGAACTCGAGGGTTTGGCTCTTAGGTTCAACATTCTTGTTCTCAACGACGGATCACAAGACAGCACCGCCCACGTACTTGCCGGTTTCGCCGAAAACCCGAACGTAACCGTCGTCAACAAGGAAAACTCGGGTCACGGCCCGACGATTCTGCAGGGCTACCGGATGGCGGTTGAGCGTGCCGGGTGGGTGTTCCAGGTCGACAGCGACAACGAGATGGAAGCCCGTCACTTTCGATTGATGTGGGATATGCGCAAGGACTGTGATGCAGTCATCGGTATCCGTGACGGGCGGACACAGCCGATAGCCCGTAAGCTTATCAGTGCTGTCTCCCGTTGTATTGTCAGGCTGCTCTACGGGCGGGGTGTTGAGGACGTCAACTGTCCGTTCAGGCTGATGCGATCGCATGTTTTAAAAAATGTGATGCGTTTTGTTCCCGACAACACATTTGCGCCGAATGTTTCCATTTCAGGGCTCCTGTTGCTTGCCCACAAAAAGGTTCTCAATGTTCCTATTCCGTACTCGGGCCGCAGCACCGGCGAGGTTTCAATCAAAAAATGGAAGCTTTTTAAAGCTGCTGCAGCAGCCTGTTTTCAGACGGCAACCATACGCATAAACTACAAACACAAGTATGGCACGGGATAAAGATATATATTCTGCCGCAAGTCCGATATCCGGACCGGCCCGCAGCAATTTTTATGTCTGGCTTGCAGGCTCGATGGTGTTTTGGCTTTTTCTTGCGCTGTTCGAGGCACTATGCGCACTCGGTATCGATTTGGTACAGCACAGGGGTCTCATCGGTGTTACAGCTTTGCGGATGACATCGGCAGCTGTTCCTGTTTATTTCCTTTTTTCAGTTCCGGCAGCGGCTGTTCTTTATTTTGCCGTACGACCGTATTTATGTACCGGAAAAGGCAGATGTTTTTCCGATGCGGATTCAGTGATGAGGGCGTTTTTCTGGCTCGGTCTGGTCCTTGTTTCGTTTAAGTGGCTTGCGATGATGCTCGCCTATATTTCGACAAGCGAACATCCTCCGGAAGCGCTATACCTTGTGCTGCTTCCACTGGCTTTTTCATACGGCTTCGTGATAAAAAAATATTATCCTGCAACCCCCCGAACCGCCTCCGTACTTTTCGGACTGTTGTGTATTGCCGCTGCAGTGATGTCAAAGCGCTCTTTTGACGTGTTTATTACGGGAGGGCGTTCTCCCGTGGTGAAGCTGGCACTATTCATAGTGCTTACAGCCGTGAGCGGCGCAGTCGGGTATGCATTTTTACGCATCCTCAGCCGTATTGCCGAAAAACGCCGTGTGTGTTCCCGTGCCGTGTTTTGTGCCGTAATCATTTTTGTTTGCTGCAGTGGATATCTTTATTTGGATTTGTACGGAAGAAACTATTTTCCAGACAATACAACTAATGATGCATACAGATCGCCGGCACATCCGGCAGACAGCAAAAGTGTGATCTTGATCGTTGTGGACTGCCTGCGTGCCGATCATCTACCCTTCTATGGATATGAACATGAGACTGCCCCTTTTCTGAAAACGCTTTCGGAACGTTCGCATCAATATCTGTCATGTATCTCCCCCTCGTCCTGGACGATTCCGTCAGTGGCTTCCCTTTTTACGGGCGTACATCCGTTTCAACACGGTATGGCAAGCCCGGCTGATCGCTTCTCGAGAGAACTGAAACACATTCAGGAAATTTATCATGAAAGCGGGCAAAATACTGCTGCGTTTATAACAAACGATTTTTTACGTGCACAATACGGCTATGGCCGCGGCTTTACATACTATGAAGAGAAATATCTTGCGCGCTCGTTACAGGAACATAGTGCTTCCAATTTTTTCTTTTTCAACGCTTTTTTTCACTTCAAAAACATATTATTACATCCCCGGTCGGTTGACCCCGGATCTGCAAAATGGTGGTGTGTCGGCATGCCGCCCTTTAATCATAAGCGGATATCAGCTGAAGAGGTAACCGACGATGTTTTGCAATGGATCGATTTGCGCAGTGAGAAACCCTTTTATATGTATATACATTATATGGATGTGCATTCGCCCTATGATACGTACTGGTACCCTCTGTTCGACAAGGCCGCCTACAAAGACCAGAACGATCGTAAAAAGCTTATTAATGTTTATGACGGCCGAATACGATATGTCGACAATCAGATAAAACGTATCTGGAACAGCCTTGAAGATAACGGTTTGCTCGAGAATACGTTGTTTATTGTAACGTCAGATCATGGTGAAGAGTTTTACGACCATGGCGGTACGGGTCACTGCACGACGTTATATGAAGAGCTGATTCATGTGCCTCTGATCATGCATGTGCCCGGTACGAGCAATCGAGGCATGAAGCACTCTCATCAGGTTTCCCTGATTGATCTGCCGGCGACCATTCTCGATTATTCAGGTTTGAAAAAGCCCGAGACCATGGAGGGCACATCCCTTCTCGATGCACTCTCGGATAACGGATCAGCGGAACAGCGGCTTTTTATGCTCAGCCACACAACGAGAGGCCGAAAAAACCTTGCAACGAAAGAAGGACTGGATTTATGGAATAAAAAAATATGGGATCAAAATGTCGAGAAAAAGGCGCTGAGGTACGATAATGTATGGAAGCTTATTCTTTCGACCGGCGAGAAAGGGGAATTATACCACTTGAAAAACGACCCTGGAGAGACGCAAAACCTGCGGGAGCGTGAACAGCATAGGTTTTTGGTACTGAAAAAGAAGCTTGAGGATATAAAGAATGCTTTGCCGGTATATAGCGGTGGGGAAGATGCCACACCCGTTACCCCTGAAACGTCGAAACGCTTAAAAGCTCTTGGTTATGTTTTTTAAAACGTAATCTCTTGCAGGGGCCTCCCGGGAAATTCAAGACTCTTTATTGTTTGCTTTAGCCTGATTCAGGCGGGGAAGAATCCATGCCGACTCGTTGAGATGGTCCGGCAATTCCCGCTGTGTTTCTTCAATAACACCCTTCATGATTCTTTTTTGAAGACCGGCATCAATACCATTCAGCAGTTTCAGCAGCCGGTTCCGTTCCGTCTCGACCGCACGAAAGCGTATTTCAGTCGCAAGCTGTTTCGAAGGCAGCAGCCTGCTGCAGAACCGTAAAAACGTTTCAGCCAGACCGGCGCCTACTCCTTCAAGGAATGCATCTTCATACGTGTCGGGAAGTTGATTGCGGAACTGTATGTCAAGAGGATAGTTCGGGGTGTGAGACGTGTCAAAAAGCATTTCCGCTCCGACAAGCCGACCGATTCCTTTAACGGTTTCGTATTGGTATGCCTCCGGAACCGATACGATTTCGCGCATCAGGTTTTTCGGCCCGGACGGGATGTGCTGCTCCTCAATAAACGCAGTGATGAAATCATTAAAAACATATTTTTCGTATTCGGACATTTTTGACAGCAGCATTGGAAAGTTGATCATGCTGCCGTAGTATTCATAGGCCAGATATCTGTAACCCCAGTGATGAAAAAACAAATCCGGACAGCATTCTTCAAGAACAGTCAGTATCGGAAGAAGTTGGTCAAATGAAACACTTTCGCGGGCTCGAACGATTCCGTATACAAAATCATCAACATATTGATCAGGGACGGCATCGAGCTTTTGGGAAAAAGTTTTCGGAGACCATTTTTCCGAAATAAATGTTTCAACTGCTTTGGTCCCAAGACACCGATAGGCTTCATTCTTGACATCGTCCGGAAACGCCAGCGTTGCCCGTAAGGCCTGATTATAGGAGGTTACCGTATTGCCCAGAATGAGTCGGTTGGCATGGCGCTCATAGTTATAGCCTTTATAAAAAAATATTTTTTCGTAATCCTTTTTTGATAAGAGAGTACCGGTGACATATACTCCTGCTGCAAGAAAAAAAAGCAGTGATGATGTAATAAGGATTTTTAGAAAAGAGTATTTCATCCTGATTTTAAATACGACAGCGGTACCGATGCCGACTACAGCGAAATAAAAAGGATATAATGAATGCAGCCATCGGTACTGATAAATATCAGCAACACCGAATTGTGCAAAGAGACCGACATTCGGCCAGTACTCGAACGGATATATTTGTTTGGGAGACAGCGAAAGGCAGCAAAGAAAATAAACTGGATATATGCATAAAAAAAGGGTCTGGAGAGATTCTGTAGAAAAGCCGCAGAGACCGGCTTCGCTATGGCAGTTATGTTTGTTTCTTGCTTTTTTTAAGAACAAAACGGTAAGCAGAAGGATGTTGGCGATGATAAACAATGCAAATGCGGCCGAAACCGTTCCGATTGAACGTGAAGGATATGCATAACCGAAAGAGTGTGGCAGCGAGAAGAAAAAGCTCTGAAAAAAACTGGCAAAATCCAGATCAATATTTTTTGCAAGCAAGGAAAGATAGCTTCCTCCGTCCGAATACAATGCCGTGCGAATCAGCCACGGTGAGAAGCCGAATGCGAAACCCAGGCAAAAGGAGGCTGAGCGGCTCAGCGTGATTATGCGGCTTTTGAATATTACAACAAAAAGAAAACAGAAACTGTTAAAAATAATATACGTATAGAAAAAATACGAACCGATTCCGGCCACAAAACCCAGCAGCGTCCAGCACAGAAGATCATGTTTTTTTTTAAACTCACAAAGCAGCCTGAATAAAATGATCAACTGAAAGGCAATAAGCGGATTGATTATGTGATGCGAGAGCACGGTACCGTTCAGGTTCAGGCGGGCAAAGTGAGGCGGTGGGAAGGCGTACAGCAGACCGAAGACAACTGCAGCATACATACTGTGTTTTTTCAGAAAAAAAAACCATAAACAGAATGCTGCAAGCGATGAACATAGCGTTAAACACTTCAGGGAGAACAGCGTTTTTCCGAAAAGGCTGAAAAAGGGGAGGAGTAAAAGCGATTCGGCAACGCTGTCGCCGGAGCGCGATTCGTATTGATAAGAAAAAAGAGATGAACGAAGAGGCCCATTCAGCAGATCACAGGTAAGTACGCCGCTTACCGTCGCATCGAACGATGGATGATCAATGTGGGAATAACCGAACAGCACCAGGCTCATACGTTGTGCCAGAACAGCAGTCAAGAGAAGGGCACAAAGAATAATTGTGAGGCGCTGAGCCGGCAGTATGCGCTTATGTGGAGTATATGTGCCTGACATCATTTTGTGATGAAATTGAACAATCAGTCTTCTGTAATCATTGGCGTCCGATTCTGAGATATAAAAGCCAGGTCAGCGCCTGCGAAGCCCGAGGATACTGAGAAAAAAGCTTGAAAGAATTGTTTGAAAGCCGATAGTAAAAAGGGTGATCATGGGGATAACATAGCGCTGAACGGTAACGGGATCGAGATCTCCAAAAGACACACCCTTCCAGAAAAGTACAGCATATATTGAACCGCTCAAGCCGGTTATGAGCATGATGGCACCTGCAACAATGCCGGTCTCAAGAGTAAAAAAACGTGACAGCCTGACCAAACTCCGGTCTGGGGGGAGCAAGCCTTCATTGATTGCAAAAACCTTTGTGAATAAAGCAAAAATAACAGCCTGGAAGCCGACGATAACCGCCATGGCCGCGTACAGCAGTGTATGCACATCAAAGGTTATGCCCCCAACTTTCTGCGGGCCGGGAAGAAGCCACACCCCGGCTAGCATACCCAGGACCACGAGGGAAGCTCCCGGGTAGAGAAAGAGCCATCGCGGGCTGTAGAGGAGCATAAACCTGAGATGACGCCAGCCGTCGCGCCAGCTGCGAAGATGCGGCGGCCGGCTGCGGCCGTCGGGAGACAGGGTGGTCGGCACTTCGGCTATTTTCAAATTGTGCAGCACCGCTTTGACAACCATCTCACTGGCAAATTCCATTCCTTCGGTTCTAAGGTCCAGTTTTTGAATTGCATCTTTTCTGAAACCGCGCAGTCCGCAATGGAAATCTCCGACAGGGGCTTTGAAAAGTATTTTCCCAACGGCTGAAAGTACAGGATTCCCAAGATATCTGTGAAGCGGCGGCATGGCACCGGGAGCGATGCCGCCCTTGAAACGGTTTCCCATAACAAGGTCATAACCCGTACGCAGCCTGTCGATAAACGGTGCAAGGTTGCTGAAATCGTAGCTGTCGTCCGCATCCCCCATAATAATAAAGGTGCCGCGGGCAGCATTGATGCCTCCAGTCAATGCACTTCCGTATCCTTTCACCGGCACATCGACGATACGGGCATGCAGTGAACGACCGATATCCTGCGACCCATCGGTGCTGCCGTTGTCGGCGATGATAATTTCAAAGGTAATGTTGAGGGATTGACAGCACGCTTGTACTTTTTTAATGCAAATTGCCAGGGTTTCCGCCTCATTAAGGCACGGCATGACTATGGAAAGTTCGATGTTCGAAGTTGCGTCCGCCATTACGTTCTCCAAAGCTGTTTATGGAGGGATATGAAAACGTTGTAATGAAAATGCCGTCCTATGTCAAAGAAAATCAGTTTTTTTAAATGGTCTGCTGCCCTGAATCCGGAGGCCATATGGTCGAACGCGCACAATGAAAGCAACACCTTAAAAGGAATAAGAGGAACAGCGTAGCGAATGTAGTAGCTTACGATAATATACGGCGCGAGGTATAGTATGTATATGCCGAGAGCAAGGTTAATGGTTCGTGAATCGAATTTGCGACCGACGATCAGTACCAGTATGCCGAAAAACGGCAAAGCATGGAATACTATTTTAAATATACCGGCGGTATGATGAACACTGTGAGGGTAGTAAATCAAAAAAGCCGACATGAAACGATTTTTTATATTGCTCAGAAATTGTAACGGGTCATTTTTGATCTCCTGAAAAAAACGATTTTTCAGTGTTTCCAGAAACATCATTTCACCCGCTGTGCGGTACAGGCAGTCCGGATTTTTTTTAGCGTTCCAGACCAGACAATTGTCTATTTCAAAAGGCTCGAATACAAGGCCCTCATACGGATTTTGATAATTATAAAACAAGAGATCATGAAATGCATTTGACTTCATCAGAATTATTTTATCAAAAACCATATAATTTCTTATGAACCATGGTGCGCACATGCACAGGAAAAGAGCGAATGAACACAACACTTTTTTTTTGTCGGCTGTCCTGAGAAAGACATACATGCTGAGAGCCAGCCATACCATGCCTAAAATCGGGCTCGCAAGGATACACACGCCGCCGAGGATACCCCATGAAACAAAACGTTTCAATCCTTTTATCGTTGCAATTATAGTATCGGCATATAAAAAAAGTACGCATACTAAAAAAAGCAGCAGCCAGGAATCGTGAGTCAGCTGAAAAAACCACCTGAAGTAAACAAGAAGAAAAACAGCATATAGTAATATCGAAGAAACAGGCGGTATTGTTCTGAAAGTTTTTTTTGCTGTTTCATAAATCATCATACCGGTAAAAACGAGAACGAGATTCTTCAGCAGAACTATCACGCCGCCGACAATCAACTTGTATTTAAATATATAAATCAATACAGCGAGAAAAAAACTGTACAGAGGCGGCATCCATGCGGTCGGTCCGGTATCTACTTGAAACGGATTGCTGAAACCCTTCCCTGCGACAATGGCGCGTGCAATAAAATAGTATTCGGCTCCAAGGAGTTGGTTTTGGTTATGGTTGACGCCTTCGATGAAAGGGGGGAAATATTTCAGGTTTGACCGGTTTTCCATAAAAAAGAAGGCGCTGTTTGCATAAATTGAAAGCCCGAACACAAAGCAGACGAGAAACAGAATAATTTTTCTTTTGCTGCTGATGTACTGTGCTATACGTGATCTCATCGGCACCTTCTATTGGCTGTTGAGTTTAAATGAGCGCCACCGGCAAAACGAGTTATATACCATCGCCCCTAACAGGACCGACGTTATCGTCGATACCGGGAACGAATATCGATACATGACACCCGTTGCCAAATAGGGGGCGGAGTAACCTGCGATATAGCCGAACATAATTCGGTCATGCAGTTTCTGGTTTTTTGATCTGACAAAAAAATAAATAAAAAGCGATAAGCCGGGTATGGCATAAAAAAGATAGTTTAATGCGATCCATGTGTTGAATCGCACATCGGGTACATAGGGGACAAATACGAAATAAAAAGCAAAAGCTCTTTTGACGGTCATAGTGATGAAATCGATACTATTGAAATTTTCTTTAAATTGTTCGAATCGAGATCTCACATAGTTAATTTCACCCATAGCGGCATAGGCTTCGTATTCGGTTTTATTGGCCGCCGGATGCTGTGCCCGGAAAAGGGGTATTGTCAAAACTCCGCTGCAACCGGTTGTGTTTCCCTGATTCAGTTCAAAACCGGCGTTGGATTTCATATAAAATACCGTACCGAGACGCTGCTGCTGATAATACACATAGGGTACTATCATATATATAATGATAAATACCAAAAGCATACAATGCTTTACACGTTTACCTGCGCTGATCGTTTTAGAATTCAGTGCAAATATCGCCATGGCAGCGACCAGTGCAAAAACAAGAACAGGCATAAAATAAACAGCAAAAGCGGTTGCGAAGCTCAGTACGAGAATGTTTGCATATGTCGGAGAGTGAATATATTTAGACAGCAGAAAAAAAATTAAGATAAAAAAGAACGAATAAATATTAAAATCCTGTTGATAATCCTTTAGATAAAGAAAGACATCCTGCGGGCATACTGCAAATATGGCTGCTCCGCAAAGCGCAGCGGATGTATTGTTGAAATAGCAGAGCACGGTTTTATAGATGAGCAAAATCATGCCGCATGACAGCACAAGGGAAAGCGCAAACATTCCAATAAGAGCTCCTGCAGAAAAGCAACCGAACACATAAAAAAACAGCGCATAAACCATTACAAGGCCTGGAGCTACCCATCCGGTCGGTCCGGTACTCCCTCCAAAAGGATTTGCAAAACCTTCATGTTTACACACAATCGAATATGCTACATTACCTATTTCATAGCCGAAAGAATTGACATATGGTAATTGCGAAGGCTGCAGCTCTGATTGAATCGTTTCACGGCTACTTCTGAAAAAAGAGGGGTGCTTGATTGTATTGAAATAAAGAAAGCCTAATCGAAGCAGCACTCCAAATATGAGGATGGTAAAAAGGCTTTTTTGTACACTCATAGCATGCCGGGGTGTGGCACCATGCGCACTATTTATATGGTGTTTGTATTGAACGGATAAGCAATAATACCATTTTTTTTTAACGAAACTAATTATTTTTTTATTCCTTCGTCTGCAAGGAGCGCCGGGCGGCGATTCTGGTGCAGCAGTTGCGGTTGAAACATAGCGGAACCAGAGCTTTATATTGACTCGGCTGCTGCATGCTTTATAATCACACGAAGACTGGTTGAGAACAATATGGAGAGTGTAACAACAACACTACGAGGTGCTTATGCAGTATATCGTTCAAAAATTCGGCGGCACAAGCCTCGGCAAGCCCGAGCGCATGAAGAGTGTGGCGGACATTGTGAAAAGCAGCCTTGAGCACGACAGGGTGATTGTCGCGCTGTCTGCCATGAGCAGTTATATAAAATCCGAGGGCACAACCAGCAAGCTTATCGAGGCGGCTGATGAAGCTGTGCAAAAGGGGGCTTTTTTCAGGGTTATCGATTATCTTGAGGATTACCATCTGTCCCAGGTGCGGGCACTGATTTCCGGGGAACTGCAGCAGCAGGTCACAGAACAGATCGATGCAGAGCTTACCGCACTCAAGTCGTTTCTGGAGGCCATAAGCGTTATCGGTGAGATTTCACCCCGCTCGCACGATGTCATCATCAGTACCGGCGAGAAGCTTTCGGCGTGTATTTTTGCGGGCCTGCTGAACAGCATGGGCGTCGATGCGGACTATGTCAACCTTGAGTCCCTTGTCGATCAGCCCTTCAGCGAAGCAAATCATGATTTCTATGCCTGTGCGCGGTCGCGGCTCAAATCGGTTATTGAAAAAAGCGGTCACCGCGTGCCGGTGCTGACGGGATACTTCGGATTCGTGCCCGGGGGAATAATCCAGAGCATCGGCAGGGGGTATACCGACCTGACTGCGGCGCTTGCCGCTGCTGCCGCAGGCGCCCGTGAGCTTCAGATATGGAAAGAGGTTGACGGCGTTTTTTCCGCAGACCCGCGCAAAGTCGAAGACGCCCATGTTTTGTCAAGCATAACTCCGGAAGAGGCAGCCGAACTCACCTACTACGGCTCCGAGGTAATTCATCCCTTTACCATGGAGCAGGTTATGCGGGCGGGTATTCCCATCCGCATAAAAAACACACTGAATCCGTCTGCTCCCGGAACAATCGTCGATCCTGCGGCGGGTCAATCGACACCCGCCAAGCCGGCAACGGCGGTGACCGCCAAGCGGGACATTACCGTTATCAATGTCAATTCGGACAGGATGCTGATGGCATACGGATTCATGGCCAAAGTATTCAATATTCTGGCGCAGTACGGTATTGTAATCGATCTGATCGCAACGTCGGAAGTGAATATTTCCATGACACTCGACAGTTCGGAAAATCTCGATAAGGCCGTCAACGACCTTGCGGCACTCGGCGAGGTTTCCGTAAAAAAAGACCTGGCGATCGTCAGTCTGGTAGGCCGGGGTCAGAAACACTGCGTAGGCCTTGCCGGACGCATGTTTTCCGTGCTTGCCGGGGAGGGTATCAATATTGAAATGATCTCGCAGGGCGCCTCTGAAATAAATATTTCCTGCGTTATTCTCGATGATCAGGCGGATCGTGCAATTATGGCCATTCATAACGAACTTGTTAAATAACGCCTGCATCCGTGTCGTGTAATGTGCAACAGGACGGTGAACAAGGCCGTAGTTCTCACCAGCGGCGGTATCGACTCGAGCACGGTTCTTGCGATGGCTGCTCACGAGCGTCGCGAGATCTACAGCCTGAGCCTGCGCTACGGGCAGCGGCATGCTGTCGAACTGCTGGCAGCCGCCGGGGTTGCCGAGGCATATAATGTACAAGAGCATCTGGTGCTTGATATCGACTTGCGTGCTGTCGGCGGATCAGCTCTCACGGATGACATTGATGTGCCCAAAAACAAGGTCGATGTCACAGAAAATCATGTCATTCCTGTCACCTATGTGCCTGCCCGGAATACGATTTTTTTATCGTACGCCCTTGCCTGGGCTGAAGTCGTCGGTGCAGCAGAGCTGTGGATCGGCGTCACGGCGGTAGATTATTCAGGGTATCCCGACTGCAGGAGGGAATATCTTGATGCATTTGAGACAATGGCAAATCTGGCAACTAAGGCGGGCGTCGAGGGCAGCATGGTTTTTCGTATCCGTGCACCGCTTCTCGAGATGTCGAAAGCTGAGATAATCCGGGCCGGCACTGCTTTGGGTGTCGACTACAGTATGACGCACAGCTGTTATGACCCCGATCCGCAGGGCCGGGCCTGCGGGTCATGCGACAGCTGCCTTTTACGAAAAAAGGGTTTTGTCGAGGCCGGTGTCGATGATCCAACCGTATATATCTAAGTCCGTTCCGTAAGATTGCGAATACATTCCACTACACTTTCAATGGACTCGTTCGGCGTTGATGCACCGGCGGTGATACCGACGGACTGTTTTCCCTGCAGCCACTCAGGCCTGATATCATCTTTTGTGAGAATCCAGTGGGTATGATCGTTCAGGCGTTTAGACAGCTCATAGAGCCTTTTTGTGTTTGCGCTTGATTTTGATCCGACAATAAACATGACGTCGTGCTCGAGCGGCATTTTTTTTATTTCAGACTGACGTTTTTTTGTCGCACGGCAGATAGTGTTTTTAAACGTAATTTCTGGAATGTGTTTCCGCAGTAGTGCGAGAACAGCCGTCACGTTTTCCTCATGCTGAGTCGACTGAACAAGAACGCCGGCGTGGTGGAGCTTTTTTATCTGATCGAGAGGGACGCTCTCCGGACTCTCGATAATTATTGCTTTTTGCATAAGCTGTCCGGCAATGCCCTTGACCTCTTCATGGCCCCTGTCACCGATAATAATGACGGGGAGGCCTTTGGCCTCGAAATCATCTGCAAGGGCATGAATCTCTTTAACCATCGGACAGGTGGCGTCGATAATGCGGTAGCCGAGCTGCTCAGCTTCAGCGATCGTTTTTTTCGAGGCGCCGTGGGCGCGTATCAGCAGTGTTTTTCCCCGCCCATCGCCGAGCTTGTCGACTTTTTTAATACCGGCCTGCTCTACCGCGGTGGTTACGATTTCGTTGTGTACGATATCGCCGAGCATTTCAACCGGATTGCCCTGCCGGGCCGCATCCAGGGCCAGCTTCATGGCCCGCTTGACGCCGAAACAGAATCCGGCGGATTGAGCAACGGATATCTTCATCGTATGCAGTTCCCCGATATCAGCATGAAACAATCATTAGCATTTGCCCTCTGTGGCGGAGCTGGTATAATTCAACTTCCTTGAAGGAACATCGTTCCTGGGCTATAGATTGTACAGGTGTTGTGCAGCTAAATCAAATATATATACAGTGCTGCAGGTTATATGAAAACGGGCATGGTACATATCGACAGGGATGAAGCGCTGCGCTACCTCGGCTACCGCGGACAGAACATCGATGCGGCGACCGATGAGCTTCTTGACAGCGTCATTGAAGAGGTGACGCATGAGTGCCGCCCCGGGAGCACATACAGAATATTTACCGTAGAGATGCCTGAGGGAGGGGGGGTTTTTCTGTGCGAGTCATCCCTGCTGCTGCCCGGCAATGACATACGCAGGCATTTGCAGACAGCGGACTTGTGTGCCGTGATGGCGGTTACGCTGGGCAGGGGAATTGATGAAAAGATCCGTCATTACAGCAGTGTACAGCCGAGCCGGGCTCTGATAATGGATGCCTGTGCAACCGCGGCCGTTGAATATGCGTGCGACCGGCTGGAGGACGAAATACGGGCTCTGGCAGATAAAAAAAAATTGTATCTTACAGCCCGCTACAGCCCCGGATACGGGGACTTGCCTCTGGGGCTGCAGCCTGATATCATCAGAATACTCGACGCGCACCGGCGCATCGGACTGGCGGCCACCGAGAGCTTTCTTCTGACCCCCCAGAAGTCGGTAACGGCTCTGGCCGGATTCCGGCGCGAGGCTCCTGCCGCAGGTGAGCGTAACTGTAAAGGCTGCAGCATGTACGGCAGCTGTCCATACCGCAGGGAGGGAAAATACTGTGAACGGTAATCTATTTTCCGACAATCGCTTTCATTTTTTTGACGGCGCCATGGGCACGATGCTGCAGCGTGCCGGGCTGGCTGTCGGCGACTTCCCGGAGATATTCAACTTTACGCATCCCCATATTGTCAAGGATATTTTTAAAACATATATTTCTGCGGGCGCCCAGATACTTACTTCAAACACCTTCAGTTCAAACGAATACAAGCTGAAGGGATTTCAGCATTCGGTCGAAGCGTCCATCGAGCAGGGTATTCGTGTTGCCCGCGAGGCGGGGCCCGACCGGCTTGTAGCGCTCGATATGGGGCCGATCGGGCAGCTCATGGAGCCCATGGGCACCCTGCGTTTCGACGATGCCTACCGCATGTTTGCTCAGCAGGTGAGGGCGGGAGCTGCAGCGGGCGCCGACCTGATCATTATCGAAACCATGTCGGATCTGTATGAGATGAAAGCCGCGGTGCTTGCCGCGCACGAAAACAGCTCGCTGCCCGTTGTCTGTACGATGACCTTTCAGCAGGACGGTCGAACGCTTGCCGGCACGGATCCTCGTACGGCGGTTACCGTTCTGCAGAACCTCGGGGTCGCCGCCCTGGGGATGAACTGTTCGCTCGGCCCGGCTGAAATGCTGCCTATTGTCGAAGAATATATAACGTGGTCCCGGGTGCCGGTCATCGTCCAGCCAAATGCGGGCATGCCGCGGCTGGTTGCGGGGGAAACGGTCTATGATATGACCCCCGATGAGTTCGGCTCCAAGATCGAAACCATGGCCCGCGCGGGGGTTCGTATCTTCGGCGGCTGCTGCGGCACAAGCCCGGAATTTATTCAAAACATATGCAAGCGGCTGGAAGGCGTGTCACCCGGCGAAACAGCAGGACGTTCAATTGCCGCGGTGACGTCCGGCACCAGAACCGCTGTTATCGAGAGCGATGATATCGTCGTTATCGGTGAGCGCATCAACCCGACCGGTAAAAAGAAGCTTAAAGAAGCGCTTCGCACCAACAATATGACCTATATTCTGAACGAGGCCGTCAGCCAGCGCGATGCCGGGGCCGATATCCTTGATGTCAACTGCGGTATGCCTGAAATCGACGAGCGTGAAATGATGGTCCGTGTCATTCGTGAAATTCAGGCGGTCGTCGACCTGCCGCTGCAGATCGACAGCACAAAGCCCGAGGTCATCGAGGCGGGTGTCAGATGCTACAACGGGTCTCCGCTGATAAATTCGGTGAACGGCGAGCAAAAATCGCTTGAAACGGTACTGCCTGTTGCAAAGAAATACGGCGCGTGCGTGCTCGGCCTGACACTTGATGAAAACGGAATCCCGGAAACGGCCGAAGGACGCTTTGCAATTGCGGAAAAAATAGTCGCTGCCGCAGCGTCATACGGCCTGCCGCACGAAAACCTGTTGATCGACTGCCTTGTGCTGACCGCCTCCGCCCAGCAGTCCGCCGTCATGGAGACGCTGAAGGCACTGCGCATGGTAAAAGACCGACTCGGGCTTCGGACCGTTCTTGGTATAAGCAATGTATCGTTCGGTCTGCCGCGCCGCGATATCATCAACAGGACGTATCTGGCAATGGCGTGTGCCTGCGGGCTCAATGCGCCGATCTTGAATCCCCTGTCAGGCGTCATGATGGAAACCGTGCATGCCTACCGGGTGCTTGCCAACCGCGACGCTGAATCGAGCCTTTTCATACAGCGTTACGCAGATACCACTGCTCCGTCGGCAGGGCCGCAGGCTCCATCATCATCAGGCGCTGCAAAGACTGCTCCCGGGAGGACGTTACAGGAAATTATTATCAACGGTCTGCAGGATATGGCTGCCGAAACAGTAACGGACATGCTCGAAGCCGCTGCTCCGATGAGCATTATCGACGAGCACCTGATGCCGGCGCTTGACGAGGTCGGCAGGCGCTATGAAAAAGGTGAACTGTTTCTGCCGCAGCTTATTCAGGCGGCGGAAACGGTAAAAAAGGCTTTTGAAATAGTAAAGGAACACCTGCACGAAGACGAAAGCACAGGAATAGCGGCCCGCGGCCGGGTTGTAATTGCAACGGTCAAGGGCGATATTCACGATATCGGAAAAAATATCGTCAAAGTCTTGCTCGAAAATTACGGTTTTGATGTTATCGATCTGGGAAAAGACGTTCCTGCAGAGGATGTTGTTTCAGCGACCCGCCGGCATGGCGTCAAGCTCGTCGGGCTCAGCGCACTCATGACGACAACCGTTGAAAGCATGAAAGAGACTATTGTCGCCCTGCGGGCTGCAGAGCTGCCGTGCCGGATCATGGTCGGGGGCGCTGTTTTAACAAGCGACTATGCCGAGATGATTGAGGCCGATTATTTTGCCAGGGATGCCCAGGCTGCGGTTACGATCGCAAAACGTGTACACCGGAACAGCCCGGACTGAACAGCGGGAAGGGAACATGGTACAGGGATTGGTGCAGGTGTATACCGGAAACGGCAAGGGTAAGACGACGGCGGCGTTCGGCCTTGCACTTCGAGCGGCGGGTGCCGGACTTCAGGTGTTTATTGCCCAGTTTGTCAAGGGAATGGACTACAGTGAGCTTGACGCACTCAGACGGTTTGATGAGATCACCCTCAAGCAGTTCGGCACCGGGTGTTTTATTTTCGGCAATCCCGCAGACGGAGACATCAGGGCTGCTCAGGATGGTTTTCAAGAGGTAAAACGCATAATCGCATCCGGCAGCACGGATGTCGTCATTCTTGATGAAATCAACATCGCAACCCACTACGGTCTTGTTTCCGTTGACGACGTTCTGGACTGTATTACATCGAAACCCCACACTGTCGAGCTCGTACTGACCGGACGCTATGCTGATGAGCGTATAACGGCGGCTGCCGATCTTGTCACGGAGATGCGGGAGGTGAAGCATTATTACGGGCGCGGCGTCGAGGCGCGGACAGGCATTGAAAAATAAGCCGTAGGCCTTTCCAGTATCTGCCTCATTAAGGCATTTTCACGGGAGCCTTTCAGTTCCATGCAAAGCATTTCACCTGTCAGCAACCGTGTATCGATGCTTTTTTTGTGGTTGGGTTCCTTTCTTCTTTTTTCCGTCCTCTATATCTCTACAGCTCAGCAGACGGTGTCATGGCAGGACAGCGGACTCCTTCAGTGGAGGATTCTGACTTCTGATTACAGCGGCAGCCTCGGCCTGGCGCTGGCGCACCCCACCTATATAGCGATCGGCAGGTTTTTCCTTATGCTGCCGTTCGGCTCAGAGGCTCTCCGCATCAACAGTGCCAGCGGGGTGGGAATGGCCCTCGCTCTGGCGAATCTGACACTGATAGGTGTTTATCTGACGGGATCGCGCTTTGTCGGCTTTGCAGTCTCGGCGATGCTGTCGGTCGCGCATACCGTCTGGTGGCTTTCAACCATCGCCGAGGTATATACCTGGGATGCCGCTATTTTTACGGCTGAACTGCTTGTGCTTATCAGATTGATAAAAAAACCGACTGTTATGACGGCCGTAATCCTTTTTTTCCTGAGCGGCATCGAGCTGGGTATCCACAACTTTGCGCTTCTTCCACTGCCGGTATATGTGGTGTCGACCGCGTTGCTTTTCAGAAACAATAAGATGCTTCCGCTGTGCGTTGTCCTGTTCTGCGGTGCTTTTTTGGCAGGGGCTGCCCCGATTATATTTCTTGTTTTTCAGAATGCGTCCGTATCGGGTGATCTGAGAGCTGTACTCCTGTCTGCTCTTTTCGGACAATATTCAGCTCAGGTTCTGAACAGCTCGCCGGCGTGGCACTATATGAAAGTCAATGCGGCACTGACAAGCCTGAACTTCATAAATATTTTACTGCCGCTGGCTGCAGTCGGATGGTTTCGGATGCCAAGGCGGACAGGAACGCATATCGCAGCACCCCTTATGATCATAGCTGCTGTGCATGTTGTTTTTTTTATCCGGTACCCCGTGCCCGACCAGGTTACCTTTGTTGTGCCGTCACTTATAATGACGGGCATTGCCTCAATGATGGGAATTAAAATTCTTTCCGAATGCAGTGCCTTGCATAAAAAGTTCATTGTGGTAATGATAGTTTTTTCCATGTGTGCGCCGCCTTTTTGCTACCGCATGCTTCCCTCGCTGCTCGAAAACTCGGGTGTCGCTCCGCAACGTGATCGAACGCTGCCGTTCAGGGATGAAATGCGTTACTGGGCCACGCCCTGGAAGCATAACGAGATATCGGCGCGGCGCTTTGCAGAAACCGCGCTGCGCGAGGCTGAACCCCGGAGTATTATTCTCTGTGACAGCACATCGTATTATCCGTTGAAGCTCGTTCAGAAACTGTATTCATTAAAACCCGATGTTACTGTCGAAAAGTATGGTACATTCCTGTCCCTGGCCCGCACAGCACCTGATGATTTGTATGCTTTTTTTCTGGAAAACTCCGTGTATGCTGTTTCGGAATCTTATGTAACAGTTTATCTGGACGTAAAAAAACGCTTGCTTGCGAGCAGAACGAAGCACGGTTCTCTCTACAGGCTGGATGTGCAGGAGATAAACCGGTGACCAACAGAATGATCTGACGCCATCAACGATGCAAGAGAAAAAAACGGACAAACGTCCCGACAGTTCATCACTTGTTACGCTTGCCTCAGTGCTGGCCCGAAACGAAATTTTCGTTAATCGTTGTACTTTAGAACATGAAGATGACAAGGAACTGTTCTTGTTTTTTTCCAGCAACAGCAACCTTACCCCTGAAGAGAAAAATCTTCTTGAGGGGTTGTCAGGAAAAAGTTTCAGTGTGAAAGATGATCTGCTGAAGCAACTGGCTGAACTTTCCGAAGAAAACAGAAAGCTTCAGGAACTTGCGCTCACCGATCCGCTTACCGGTCTGTACAACTTCAGATTTTTCGAGAAGCAGCTCGGGATTGAAATAAAAAGAACCCGCAGAACGGGCATGCCGTTTTCGCTGATGATGCTTGATGTGGATAACTTCAAGCTTCTCAACGACAGGCTCGGTCATCAGGAGGGAAATGCGCTGCTCGTGGCGGTCGCGGCGATGTTTCGTGCTGATCTGCGGCCGACCGATATCGCCTGCCGGTTCGGCGGTGACGAGTTTTCTGTGCTGATGCCGTCAACGCATATGCTGGATGCGCTGCTGGTGGCACGCCGCCTGCGTGAAGCTATGCTGGGAGCCGCCGGCCGGTATGAGCTTGCCATATCATTCAGCATCGGTATTGCCGAGTATTCGCTGCCGAGAGGCACAACCGGCAGGGAACTGGTCGAGCGGGCTGATGCTGCGCTCTATGCAGCCAAAAAGGGGGGCAAAAACAGGATATTCTGCGAACAACAGCCGGAGACGGCCGCCGCGCCCGATGAGGTGAGCCCGGACGAGCGGCAGGCCCTTTTAGGAAAAAAGAAGACGAACGATCGCCGCGATTAAGAGGCACCTGCAGAGCCTCATTCCTTTACGCGTTTCATCTCATCCTCGAGTCGCTTTTTCATGCGTTTCTGATTGTCGATCATTTCAGCTGTATTTTTAATCAGTTCATCGGACTCTTTGATTTTCCGCTCGCTGTCCTCTATCTTGCTTTTTTCCAGATCGATGCGCTCCTGAAGATTGCTTTCATCCGTATATTTGTCCTGGCGGAGAGTTTCGATGCGTTTTTCAGACCGCTTTTTGTCCTCGTAATAGGTTTCTCGCTGACGCATATAGGTTTGCTTGTTTTTTTCGAGATTTATCAGGTTGGTTTCTATGACGTTTATCCGGTCCTGCAGATCTGCGAGCAGTTTTTCTTTTTCCCTGTCATTGGCCTCGGCGGCCTGCTCGTCGATTTCGGCAGCCTGCTCCTCATCGGCAATGCCTGACAGGAAATCAGCAGAGAAGTAAACGCTTTCACTGCCGATATCACCATCGTTTTTAACAATGTTTTTTATGCTCGATTTGGGCAGGGCGACCGATCCGTTTTGAGTATAAAATCTGACCATGTCCCCGTCATGCCAGTATTTTTCAGTGGTCATTTCATTGCCGTTTTTCAGCTGAATAGTAAAGTATAATGCGTGAGCCGAGTCCATGCGCAGCAGGCTGATTATACATATCACTATCATTGCAAGGAAGGTGGACGGTCTCATGGGTAACTCTCCATCTATGTTTTTTTAGGGTGCGTTCGTGCGAAAAGGTGCTTCTTTAAAAGGTTATGATATATATATCGTTTTATTATAACCGATACTTAAATATATTTCATATCATATGCCGGTGTGCTCTCAGAATATCTGCAGGAATTTCAGCGCAGATCCGGACCGTGCGCTGCAGTCTGCCGGCAGCACCGCCTAGTGCTGTTACCAGCGGTCGTCGACAACTTCGATCTTGATTTTTTTATGCCGGGCTTCTTCCTCCGCTATCGTACGCTCCGTATCGGTAAGCTCATGTTCAAAGCAGTATCCGCACACACCTGCTTTGCCGACACACGATTTTTTCAAATTGCAGATCATGCAGGTTCTGGTTGTGATTGCCGTGGCTACTTTTCGGGAATCACGCAACAGATGCAGCAGCGGTGAGTTTTTTTTGTTTCTTGCGGCCCCTATGTCAAGTACGTCGGCGGCACTGCGTTTATCGGCTTTTTTCGTCATAGCATATGTGTCCGGATAATGACCTTCACTGATTCCTGAAATAGGCAACCGTTTCCTCAAGGCCCCGGTCGAGCGATGTTTGAGGACGCCAGCCGAGATGTTTGCAGGCCTTGTCGCAGGCAAGCACACTGCGAAACACTTCTCCGGCAAGAGCACTGCCGTGGGTTTCCGGTGCATGTGCACCGGTGATATCATTCAGTTTTTCGAACAGCGTGTTGATACTGGTTTCAGTACCTGTGCCGATATTGAACGCTCCGACGGCAGTGCTCCGGGCCGCCAGAAAATTTGCCCGTGCAACATCCTTTACATACACAAAATCGCGTGTCTGTTCTCCGGTACCGTTTATGATCGGCTGTTCGCCGTGCAGCATTTTTCTTGAAAAGACGGCGACAACACCGCCCTCACCGAAAGGATCCTGACGAGGACCATACACATTACTGTATCGCAGAATTGCACACGGCAGATTTTTTACATGGTTAAAAAACAACAAATACTTTTCCGCTGCGAGTTTTCCGATACCGTAGGGGCTGAGCGGCTGCAAGGGGTGCCGTTCATCTGCGGGGTAGTATGCATGCTCACCGTAGATCGCACCGCCGGTTGAGGAGAACAGAACTTTTTTCACCGAATGGCGAACAGCCGATTGGCACAGTCTGACCGTTCCCTTGATGTTACTGTCCATATCGGTTAAAGGGTCTTCTATGGAAGCGTTAACCGACGCCTGCGCTGCGAGGTGTATCAGGATTTCCGGTTTTTCATCGGCAAAAACCCCGTCAAGATGCGGATCGTTTATGTTCATATGGTGCAGGCGGATACCGTCCGGAATATTTTCTCGCCTGCCGTGCGAAAGGTCGTCGAGTACCGCCACATCATGACCGGCCTGAAGAAAGGTATCGACCACATGTGAACCGATAAAACCGGCGCCGCCGGTAACGAGTATTTTCATAATTTTTTCACTGCTCCTCGCATGCGGGAGTAAAAGTACGATGCTTTTCTGATGAGTAGTTTTATTGCAAATCGAAACATAATTCAAGTTATTTACAATTTCAGGTGAACTGGTATGATGAAGCAGGTACTGCAGTTTTTTACGGATAGCAGCACCTTCAGGTCGGAACGATGGAAACAATTACATTTCGCGTTGCAGACACCGAGTGCGGTTTGCGGCTTGACGTGCTGATTTTGCGCCATGCCGATACCGTCAGCAGGTCACGCATTCAAACTGCAATTAAAAGCGGTTGTGCTCAGGTGAACGGCAAAAGCCGAAAGGCCTCATACCATGTAAACGCCGGTGAAAACGTTACATTTGCGATCCCCGAGCCCGAACCGCTCAGTGCACAACCGGAGAATATTCCCCTTGAAATTATCTTTGAAGATGCTGATATTATTGTAGTCAACAAGCCCGCAGGTCTTGTCGTGCACCCGGCCTGCGGTAATCGTTCGGGAACGCTTGTTAATGCACTGCTGCACCACTGTGCCTCGTTATCCTGCCTCGCAGGAAAACTGCGGCCCGGCATCGTTCACAGGCTTGATAAAGACACAACCGGTGTGCTTGTGGTGGCCAAAAACAATGCAGCCCACCGGCATCTCGGCGAGCAGTTCAGTGAGCATTCCGTAGCCAGAAAATATCTGGCGCTTGTTTTCGGTGAGATGGATCAACAGCAGGGAACAATAGAGAGCAGGATAGGGCGGGACCGCAGCAACAGACAGCGGATGTCCGCCAGGCCGCCCCGGGGCAGGCCTGCGGTAACAAAATGGAGCCTTGTGCAGGCCTTCAGCGGACTTTCTCTCGTCGAAGCATCGCTGGAAACAGGACGCACTCATCAGGTCCGTGTGCATTTTTCAAGCATCGGACACCCGGTTGTGGGGGATCCGCTCTACTGCCCGGTAAAAGCCGTACGATCACTTTCCGACAAAAAAGTGCAGGATGCTCTCAGAGGAATAAAGCGTCAGCTTCTGCATGCACGACATCTCGGCTTTGTGCATCCTGCAAGCGGACAGCGGCTCGCTTTTGATGCTTCGCTGCCCGACGATTTTGAATTGATCGTCAGGCTGCTTCGGGAGCGCTCATGAAGAGTGTGGGGCTTACCGGCGGCATTGCGACCGGCAAAAGCCTTGCTGCAGATGCTTTCAGGCGGCTGGGGGCAGCGGTGGTCAGTGCCGACACGATTGCCAGAAAGGTCGTCGAACCGGGACAGAAGGGTTTGCCGCTGATTGTAGATGCTTTCGGAAGTGAAATTCTTCTGAACGACGGCAGGCTTGACCGCAGGAAACTCGGTGCCCTGGTTTTTGCTGATTCCGCCAAACGAAGTCTGCTGAACAGGCTGCTGCATCCCCTGATACTGCAGCGTTTACGCACCGAAATGACACAGGCCGGGAGGGACGTGGTCATCGCCGAGGTGCCGCTGCTTTTTGAGTGCGGATATCGGAACGACTTTGAAACCGTGGTTGTTGTCTATGCAGATCCGCGGCTTCAGATGCAGCGTCTGATGAAGCGCGACGGCATTTCAGTACAGGAAGCAGGTCAGCGGATTGCGGCCCAGATGGACATTGAACAAAAACTAACCCTGGCCGACCATGTAATCCGCAATACCGGCTCACCGGCCGAGCTCGAGCGGCAGGTCGCCGAGGTTTATGGAAAGCTGTCGGTATGCCCCGACAGCTTTCAGCAAACAACCTGAAAAAATATGCAAAAAACACTTGACAGTCGATAACACTATATACTATTAATAAAAAGTGTTACTGGGAATGCCTCTCCGCTATTCCTGTAATTACAAGCTCATGCACTCTCCCAAAAAACAACATTTCATATCTACATTATCGAATTCATGCTGTGTTGTTTGCTTGAACCGGAGGGCTGTCGCAGCAGAGGAGAGAGAAAATACAACAGTCAACCTGCCCAATGATATAACACTATAACAGGACAGCTGTCAGCCTTATTCTCTAATCATTTCATTTGACATACATGCTTTTTTGCACGTGATTTCCGGAAAACTACACCTGCTGTACGCAACCGAGGGGTGATGCTCGGGGGCGTTCGATATATTCGGGTTTTCACGAAGCAAAACAACAGAACATTTTCACATAATCCAGGAGTATCCGTACATGAACTTAAAGGAATTAAAAGGAAAAAAAATCAATGAACTGATGGATACCGCCAAGCAGATGAACCTTGACGGCTACAGCAGCATGCGCAAGCAGGATCTGATTTTTGCATTGCTGCAGTCTGAGATCGAAAAAAACGGCCTTATATACGGGGAGGGAGTTATAGAGATCCTTCCGGACGGCTTCGGATTTTTGAGGGCCCCTGACTATAACTACCTGCCCGGTCCCGATGATATTTATGTGTCGCCTTCACAGATTCGGCGCTTTAACCTCAAGACCGGCGATACGGTATCCGGACAGATACGGCCTCCGAAAGACTCGGAGCGCTATTTCGCCCTGCTGAAGGTCGAGTCGTTAAATTTCGAAAGTCCCGAAAAGGCGCGGGATAAAATACTTTTTGACAACCTGACGCCGTTGTACCCGATGCAGCGCATTGTTATGGAAACCGATCCTGACAATTACTCTTCACGGGTAATGGACTTGTTGACGCCTATTGGTAAAGGACAGCGCGGGCTTATCGTGTCACCGCCGCGGACAGGCAAAACCATCCTTCTGCAGAACGTCGCCAATGCAATTACATCAAACCACGACGAGGTCGTTTTAATGGTTCTCCTGATCGACGAGCGGCCCGAGGAAGTTACCGACATGCAGCGGTCGGTGCAGGGGGAGGTTATCAGCTCCACCTTCGACGAACCGGCGCAGCGGCATGTGCAGGTGGCTGAGATGGTTATAGAAAAAGCCAAGCGATTGGTCGAGCACAACAAGGACGTCGTAATACTGCTCGACAGCATTACCCGTCTTGCGCGCGCCTACAATACCGTTGTTCCGCCCAGCGGAAAAGTACTTTCAGGCGGTGTCGATTCAAATGCCCTTCATAAACCGAAGCGCTTTTTCGGTGCCGCCCGCAACATAGAGGACGGCGGAAGCCTTACGATTATTGCGACCGCACTTATAGATACCGGCAGCAGAATGGATGAAGTTATTTTTGAGGAGTTTAAAGGCACCGGTAATATGGAAATATACCTGGACCGCAAGCTTGCCGACAGGCGTGTGTTTCCGGCAATCGATATCAACCGGTCCGGTACCCGCAAGGAAGAGCTGTTGCTGCCGGAGGACACCCTGAGACGGGTGTGGCTGCTGCGCAAAGTCCTGCAGCCTCTCAATACCGTTGATGCAATGGAGTTCCTTCTGGAAAAAATGGGGGATACCAAAACAAACCTGGAATTTCTCAGTGCCATGAATCAGTAAATACATTCGGAGGTTTTTGCACCATGAAAAAAGATATTCACCCTGACTATCAACAAACCGTTATTAAGTGCGCCTGTGGTCATGCGTTTGAAACCAGATCAACGAAAAAGGAATTGAAAGTCGAAATATGTTCGAACTGCCACGGTTTTTTTACCGGCAAACAGAAACTGATCGACTCTGCCGGACGCGTTGAAAAGTTTGAAAAGAAATACGGAAAGGCAAAGAAATAATCCTCCGGCGTAGATTCTGTGAGTACCCTATACCAAAAACTGCAGGAATTCGACCAGCGTTGTCGGGAACTCGACACGCTTCTCAGCGACCCCTCTGTTTTCAATGATCACCAGCGCTGTCAGCAGCTGTCAAGCGAACGATCAAAAATCAGCCCCATTGTAGAGAGCTTCAGCAGGTACAAAGAAGTGCTTCGGCAGATCGAAGACAACAAAGTGCTGCTTGATGATGAAGACGAGGAGGAGATGAAAGCGCTTGCCCGTGAGGAGCTGGGAGTGCTCGGAAGTGCCCGAGAGCAGCTCGAACAGGAACTTCAGCTCATGCTTCTGCCGAAGGACCCCCGGGATCAGAAAAACGTCATCCTGGAAATCCGTGCCGGAACCGGCGGTGACGAGGCGGCGCTGTTCGCCTATGATCTTTTTCGCATGTATTCCAGGTATGCAGAAAACAGGGGTTGGAAGGTCGAACCGCTCAGCCGGCACATGACCGGCCTCAAGGGAGTTAAAGAGGTCATTGCGCTTATAAGCGGCACAGGCGCTTACAGTCAGCTTCGATATGAAAGCGGTGTCCACAGGGTCCAGCGTGTTCCCGAGACGGAGACGCAGGGGCGGATACACACCTCAGCAGTTACCGTTGCGGTTTTGCCCGAGGCGGATGATGTTGATATCGATATAAACCCTGCGGATTTGAAAATCGATGTGTACCGGTCTTCCGGCCCGGGGGGTCAGAGTGTCAACACAACCGACTCTGCGGTCCGCATAACGCATATACCCACCGGCCTTGTTGTGAGCAACCAGGATGAAAAGTCACAGCACAAAAACAAGGCCAAAGCCTTGAAGATATTGAAGTCGCGCCTGCTTGATATGGAAATGCAGAAGCAGCAATCGGAGATTTCTCTGGAACGACGTTCAATGGTCGGCACCGGTGACAGAAGCGAGCGCATCCGAACGTATAATTTCCCCCAGGGGCGCATTACGGACCATAGGATCAACCTTACTCTTTATAAAATAGAAGAGGTCATGCTGGGTAATCTGCAGGAAATCATCGACAGTCTTGTTGCGCACAATCAGGCCGAAGCCCTCAAGACCGCAGCTTCGGCCTGATCATATCCGTCGTGTGCACGGTCAGGTTTAATTCCGACCGCACACAAGATGAAAGCCGTCGGAGGAGCAAGGATGGGCCTGCCGCACTAACCGACGTATACCTGCAGGGCCGTCTCGGCCCGCTTCGGCAACCTGACGTTTATCGATGTTCTTACCGTTGCCTTCACCATGCAGTGTGCCATTATGGTAACAACACTTTGGACAGTCGGCCTGCTGCTGCAGGAGACTGCGCGGTATTTAAAAAAAAAAGGAATACCGTCTGCACGGCTGGATGCAGAGCTGCTGCTCGCCGACTGCCTCGGTCGTGAGCGTATAGATTTGTACCTCGACTATGACTACCCTCTTTCCGCACAGGAGCTGAGCAGCTTCCGCGAGCATGTCAGGCGGCGCGGAAGCCGTGAGCCGGTAGCGTATATCCTCGGCCATAAGGAGTTCTGGTCGCTGAAACTGCACGTATCCCGTGGTCTGCTGATTCCGCGTCCGGAAACGGAAATGCTTGTGGAGACTGTTCTCGAGCAGCTGCATGAAATGCCCGGCGACACGCTTCACGTTCTGGAAATCGGTACCGGCAGCGGTGCAATCGCCGCCGCCCTGTGCGTTGAGTGCGACCGGGTACGGGTGTATGCATGTGACATATCCCGACCGGCACTGCTGAGAGCGAAAGAGAACTGCGGGGAGCACTCTTTTTCAGACCGCGTTCATTTTGTGCAGTGCGACGGTATCGAACCGCTGCGCCGCTGCGCTGCGTTCGATGTCGTCGTGTCGAATCCGCCGTATGTCCCTTTGAGCGTGATTGACCGGCTGGAGCCAGAGATACGGGACTTTGAGCCGCATGCCGCGCTTGACGGAGGTGCGGACGGATTGCGCTTTTACAGAGCATGGGTTCCCGAACTGAGCGGGCTGATCAGACCCGGCGGGCTGGCGGCATTTGAGATCGGTCACGAGCAGGGTGAGGCGGTAAGTGATATTTTCCGGGAAGCCGGATGCTATAAACGTATTCAGGTCCGGAAGGACTATGCGGGCTATGACAGAATCGTCAGCGCACATCGCATGTGAGGTGGAGGCGTGCTATCCGATGTTGCGTACATGCAGCTGACGGCCGAGCCTGACGAACAGTTCCATCCACTCGCTGTTTGACGCCCCGCCGTCTGAGGATTTTCGTTGCATGCGGTGCGCGGTTTTTTTTCCGATATCAAAATATATGTTCTGCGCCTCCCAGATATTCGGCTCAAGGTCGAGGTCATCGAGCAGGAGCAGCAGCGAATGGATGGAGCGGAGCAGCTCGAGATCATCAGGCTGTTTCAGGAACCTCTCCATAAGTTTGTTGATCGTTTGCATTGCCACATAGGTAATGGTCGGTCTGTCTATATCGACCGACCAGCGTTTTATTTCCTCTATAACGGCTGTAAGTCTGTCCGGATCAGTCTCATCCTCTTCGAGGATGTGTTTCAAATCCTGATTAAGCGTAAAGGCGGTTGTGATTTTAAACGGTGCCGGCAGCGGCATGGACAAGTCGTCCATGACCTGCATAATGGGATAGTATCGCTTGTATGCCCGGCGAAATGAGGACTCCTGTTCCTGGAGTGTTGTCGTGATTACCTGATGTATTACCTTGCGCTGCTCGTCTCTGAAGAGGTGCCACAGTGAGTAATTATTGCTGCCGAAATGCTTTTCAATGAGCTTTATGACCTCCGGGATATCGCTGCGCAAAAAAGCATGGTCGATTTCCTCTTTCATGGTTTCAAACAGACCGGGCTCTAGTGCGGGATGAATGCCGCCGACTATATTGTGATCGCCCAGATGAAGTATGGCAAAGCTGATCTGGCTGTCATCAAGTGTAATATTGGAAACGAGCCTTGCCTTACCCACTGCCAGGCGCTGGTTGCCGGCCTCCTTGAATTCGTGAGACTGGCTTTCTGCAGTGTAGCAGAAAAAATGAAGTGTTTCGGGATAGTCTTCAAACAGGGAGGATACGGCATAATGGGCACCGACGCGCACCAGGTCGGCGACAGCCGGCTGGACGTATTTTTTGTAGACGGTCATGCCGTCCTGCATGTCCCGCCTGTTGCTGCGGGCTTTTTGAAGGATTGACAGGAATTCCGGCTCAAGATTGACGCCGCTCAGCTCCCCGGCCGCCTGCATGGCGCAGGCAGCATACGACAGTATCTGGATTGTTTCAATGCCGGAGATGTCGTCAAAGAACCAGCCGCAGCTTGTGTACATAAGCATGGCATTTCTCTGCATCTCAAGATATTTCAGCGCCTGTGTGGCTTCCTGCGGTGAAAGTGTTCGGGACGAATGGAGCTGCAGAAAACGTACGGCATTGTCACGGCTGCGGGCGAGCATAAGGTCGATGTAGTTGTTTCGCGTGTCCCAGGGGTCGTCAAAGAACGCTGATGCGCCGCGCTCATACAGCGGAGCAAGGGAGTCGCGCAGCCAGTCAACAGCCTGCCTGAGAGGCTTGCGCCACTGCTGGTTCCATTTGTGCCCGCTGCCGATATTGCACCCGCAGTCGTCACGCCATCTCTCTACCCCGTGGGCACAGCTCCATGATGAGTTGTCATGAATCTGCACTTCATGCGTCGGGGGATGCAGGGCGAGGTATTCGCCGTACACGGTTATGCGCGCGAGATTATTGGATGAAAGATGATGCAGGCAGTAGGTCAGCGCCATGTCGCCGTAGCGGTGATGATGCCCGTAGGTCTCGCCGTCGGTCGCTATATGGACAAGCTGCGGGCTCTCTGTTTCCGCAAAAGCACCTAACAGGCGGCCGGCGAAATTTTCACCGTTTCTGAGAAGATTTCTGAACGAAACATCGACGGAGATCGGCCCGTCATAAAAGAATACGGCTATTGAGCGGCCGGACGGCATGCGGCACATATAGGGCATTTTAGGGTCGATCTGCTGACCGCTGACATCCGCCCACGGCTCATCGCTGCCAATAGCTCTGACGCTTCTGGCCTGATGGGGCGCGAGGATGGTAAATGCAATACCGCACTCACTCATGCAGTCCAGGGTTTCAAGGTCGACTGCTGTTTCGGCAAGCCACATGCCTTCGGGTGTGCGCTGAAAGCGGTACTCGAAATCTTTTATGCCCCAGAGAATCTGCGTCCGCCTGTCACGGCTGTTTGCAAGCGGCATGATCATATGGCTGTACACCTGCGCCAGGGCAGATCCGTGGCCCGAGAATCTTTGCAGGCTTTGTCTGTCGGCATCCAGAATCAGCTGATAGGTGTCCGGACGGTGTTTCTCCATCCAGGAAAGCAGGGTGGGGCCGAAGTTGAAGCTTATTTGTGAATAGTTGTTCACGATATCGGCGATATTTCCCTCGCTGTCGAGCATTCTGGATGCGGCATTCGGTGCATAGCACTCGGCTGTAATCCGCTCATTCCAGTCATGATAGGGATATGCCGAGTCCTGCAGCTCAACCTCGTCGAGCCAGGGGTTTTCCCGGGGCGGCTGGTAAAAGTGACCGTGGATACATATGAAGCGATTCATTATAGTAAGCCTTTCCTGCACTATGAGTTTTTTGTTTGACTCGGTTCCAGCCCGCAAATCCTTTTCGATTGCAAGTTGTATTTATTAAATAATACATTAAATCTACCGATGAAAATATGTAGCAGATTATTATATCCAATAAAAGATTAATTCGATATGACTTTCAAAAAAGGCCCAGCGTTTTTTTTGACGACAGGCATATTTGCCCATTGTATACTGCTTGTAAGTATTCGACTGTATCCTTTTCTTGATATCCCCAATCACCTCGCCATAGCCGCAATATTTAAATATTACGGATCAGCAGGGACATGTTTTGACAATTATTTCAGCCTTGAATTATTCCCCAAGCCCAATATCATCCATATGCTTATAAGTACACTGCCAGTCTTTCCCTCTGTTGAGTCCGGAAACAAGGCGTTCTATTGTCTCTATACAGTATTATATCCATTATCAGTTGTCGTACTTGTCTGGAAATGCAAAGGTAACCAGTGGTTTTCAGTTCTCGTATTTTTATTGTTGTATAACTTGAACGCTACCTATGGTTTTACCGGTTTTACTATCGCTATTCCTTTTGTGCTTTTTACGTTGTTTTGTACAATTGAATATTTAATCTCTTTTCGCTTGCACTGGGCGTGTGCTGTCACGCTGTTGCTGCTGAGCCTTTTTTTTATGCACGCGCTTGCAGCAGTGTATACCATAATGCTTTTTTGTATATGCTGTCTGTTTGCTCAGGCCGGTGTCATGAAGAAGGCTGTCAGCCTGTGGCCCGTGCTTCCGGCCTGTGCGCTTATCTTGGTGTGGTGGCTGCAGGATTCTTCGTCGTATTCGGCCGGTGCGCTTGCTCCTGCCGTGCGTGATTATTTCTCAAACAGATACTTTTCGACCTTTTACCATCGTTTTGGTTTCTTCGTACATGATAATTTCAGATTGTTCGGCGGTATGACCGGCTATGGTGTTGCCGCCTGCTTTTCGATGCTTATCATTTTCAGTTCGTTGGCTGCAGTGTATTTCAACCGACGTACTTTAAAAAAAACAATTCGTCTTCAGAGATGCCGTTTCGTGATTGTTTTCTTAATCAGTACCGGAGTTTTTGTTTTATTCCTGCCCGACAGACTTCCCGGCTACAGTTATCTTTTTCAAAGATTTTCTGTTTTGCTGCTAACCGCATTCATTATCGCAGGAGGCATATTTTGCCGAAGACGGCTGGATTTTGTCGTCGTGATGCTTTTTTGCTCAGCATGCTGCATCCACTTTGTGCTGTGGTCGGAGTGTTTTGTGAAGTTTAATAAAGAAAATCAAGGCTTTGATGAAACGTTTTTTTCAGATATTAAACCTGATGCGATTATGGCATCATTTGTTTACAATTACCGATTCCGGGATGTGTCGGTTTATGAAAATTTTGCAGATTACTTTACTGTCTGGAACAAGGGAATTGCCGTAACCAGATTATATGATGAAAGGTCGTTCGTCATTCGCAGAAAAGCATCAAAAGACAAACTGCCCGTTTTTATCGAGTGGATCGGAAAACGCGGTACGTATGATGGGCGTTATGCAAATGTTGATTATATGCTGGTTCGCGGGGATTGTAAGCAGTCAAAAGAAAGTCTTGGCAATTTTTATCTGTTCAGGAAAAATGAAACATGGGAGCTGTATAAAAACAGCAAGAAAGAATGATCGACTCAGCGAAAAAAATGAAGTATATTCTAATCCTATCAGATCAATCGGTATTATTGCTTTAAAATATTCTTTATGTTATTACTTAATTATATTTTTTTATGCAATCTATAGAGGACGCATGTTATGAAAAAGGTGTATATCAGGTCCAACGGCTGCATCGACAACCTGCTTGACGGTAAATCATTCCGATTGTATTTCGAGGAAAATGGATGGCAGGTCGTCAATAAGCCGGAGGAGGCCGACATAATTCTGGCAAACACCTGCGCCTTCGATAAAAAGCACGAAGATATATCGATAGCCGATGTGGAAGAACTCAAGCAGTATGAAAACGCTGAACTGGTAGTTTGCGGCTGCCTGCCGAAAATAAATAAAGACCGGCTTGACACCATCTTTGAAGGTGTTTCGTTCGGACCGAAGGAAAGAACCAAAATAAAGGATATCATCGGCTCTGAAAAAGACATCAAGTGGAAGGCACAGCACACCATAGGTGACGATGACATATCGCAACTGCCCCATCGACAGATTGTGCATCGCATTACCCAGCTTAGGAACATGACCGGTCCCCTCGGGAAATATATTTTACCTAATTTCGAGATAGGCGATTTGACCGGTGACCAGGAATCGTATTTTCTGGTTCTGGGTGAGGGATGTCTGGCTAATTGTGCCTACTGCGCAATAAAGAATGCCAAAGGCGGCTTGACCAGCAAGCCCATGGAAGATGTGCTGGAAGATTTTAAATCCGGCATTGATCAGGGATTCAAGCGGTTCATTCTCACGGCTGACGATACCGGTGCTTACGGACAGGATATAGGCACCAACCTTCCCACACTTATAGAAAAGCTGCTGGAGATCGATGGTGACTACATGCTCAACATTTACCACCTTGAGCCGAACTGGCTGATCAAGTATTTCGACTACTTCAAGAGGGTTTTCAATACATCGAAAATTGATGTAATTTTTTCCCCGATACAGTCCGGGAGCAATCGTATTCTCAAGGCCATGAGAAGGCCGTATGCCGTCGAGGATTATGTCCGCTGCATGAAGGAGCTGCGCAAAGAACTTCCCGACCTGAAAATATGGAACCAGTTTATTGTCGGGTTTCCCGGGGAGACCGAAGAGGACTTTATGGAAAGCATGCAGGTTATCGATGAGCTGCCGTTAAACGTAGTGCAGGCCTTCGAATATTCCGACCGCCCGGGTACCGCTGCTTCCATGATGGATAACCATGTGCCCGATGATGTTATGAAAAAGCGCATGAAAAGAATCAACCGCAAAATTTTCATGAAGATCAACCTGAAGAAGCTGAAGCCGTTCGGCCGGGCGGATACGGCCAACTGAGCATTCAGGACGGTGGTGCATGAATACCGATGTTTTCGAACAGCAGCTCGAAGCGTTCTGGGACGGGTGCGATACATGGGTTGAAGAGCGCTCCAGGATGATTGCTGCTGGAGGCGGCAGTGTTTCAGACAGTACGCTGCAGGCTATTCAGCAAAAAATCGAAGAAGACCTGAATGATCTCATAGCGCAGGGTATTCATGCGCACGCAAGCGATTTCAGTCCCGATATTTTAATCGACCTTCATCATCTGTTTTTCGAACTTGCGCTTCAGGAGCATGGCGAAGACAATCAGGACATGATTCACCGTTACAAGGATAACGGCCAGGTGGCAATCGCAGTCCTTGAGGGCAAAATGAATCCGGAAAATGCAAAGCTGGTTATGGAGATTAACAGGGCCCACCTGGAAAAAAAGGGGGCAGACCCTGATGCTCCGTGCGATGATTGTGTGTGCGGCAGGAAGTGACACATGCAGGCCCATGAAGACGGCAGACCATGCACAGCGGAACCGTCGCTTACGCCGATAGTTTTCCTCTGAATTATCTTCTTCCTTACAATAACAGTCTCCCGTATGTTTTTCGCTGCATTCCGTATGGTATCAGTTGTCAGGCTGTATATGACTGAAAATCCCTTTACAAAGCAGGGCATTAAGATTTAAAATTATTAATTTTGTATGTTCCTATTCATGAAGGGTGTATACACTATGGGAAAAACGATAGTTGAAAAAATACTTGCCGGGCATGCGGGCCTCGACACGGTGGAGCCGGGTCAGCTGATTGAGGCCGGGGTCGATTATGTTCTGGCAAACGATATAACTGCCCCGATCGCCATACGGGAATTCCGACGGACAGGCGCCGAAAAAGTTTTTGATCCCGAGCGCATTATTCTGGTTCCCGATCACTTTACGCCCAACAAAGACATTGCTTCCGCCGAGCAGTGCAGGATGGTACGTGAGTTCGCGCTGGAGCAGGGCCTGTCACATTACTATGAAGTCGGCAGAATGGGCATCGAGCATGCGCTGTTGCCCGAACAGGGCCTTGTCCGCCCGGGGGAGCTTATTATCGGTGCTGACAGCCATACCTGCACGCACGGGGCTCTCGGAGCCTTTGCAACCGGGGTCGGCAGTACCGATGTTGCGGCTGCAATGGTTACGGGCCGGACGTGGTTCAAGGTTCCCGAGACCATGAGATTCGAGTTCAGCGGGCAGCTCGGACCCTGGGTAAGCGGCAAGGACCTGATTCTTTACACGATCGGCAGCATCGGGGTCGACGGCGCCCTGTACCGGGCCATGGAGTTTTGCGGCTCCGTAATCGACGGGCTCTCAATTGAAGGGCGCCTGACCATGGCCAACATGGCGATTGAAGCCGGCGGCAAGTGCGGTATTTTTAATCCTGATGAACACACGCTTGCCTACGTCAGACAGCGAACCGACCGGGAGTTTATACCGGTGCAAAGCGATTCCGATGCAACCTACGCTTCAGTGCAGGAAATTGACGTCTCCGAGATCGAGCCCCAGGTGGCGTTTCCCCATTCGCCCGACAATACAAAACCTGTAAGCCGAGTCGGCGATGTTCCGATTCAACAGGCTGTCATCGGCTCGTGCACCAACGGCAGGCTGGAAGACCTGCGGGTGGCGGCCCAGGTGCTTGCAGGTAAAAAAACAGCTTCTGATGTCCGGCTGATAGTAATTCCGGCCACACAGCAGATATACCTGCAGGCCGTGCAGGAGGGACTTATTGAAATATTTGTCAAGGCCGATGCGGTTGTCAGCACACCGACATGCGGACCCTGCCTGGGTGGTCATATGGGCATTCTTGCCAGGGGCGAGTCGGCAATAGCGACCACCAACAGAAATTTCGTGGGCCGCATGGGACATCCTGAGAGTTTTGTTTACCTGGCCAATCCTGCCGTCACGGCTGCTTCGGCTGTTGTGGGACGCATAGCATCGCCCGAAGAACTCTGAAAAATGCGAACGGATTCCCTGGCTTGGTGTTGTTATACGATACAATGGTTTCAGGAGTAGTTTTCGCTGAGCGCGGGGAGCGTCAAAATTATCGGTATAGTGAGGATGACTATGAAATTCAAAGGCAGAGTGTGGCTGTTCGGCGACAATATAAACACCGATGAAATTATTCCCGCCCGTTATTTAAACACGTCCGACCCGGCCGAGCTTGCACGGCACTGTATGGAGGATGCAGATGCGACGTTTCCCGACAAAGTCGGACAGGGTGATATCATTGTGGCCGGTGCTAATTTCGGCTGCGGGTCCTCGCGCGAGCACGCGCCCATCGCACTCAAAGCGGCCGGCGTCGCCTGCGTGATTGCGGAAAGCTTCGCCCGTATTTTTTACCGAAATGCTTTCAATATGGGGTTGCCGATTCTGGAGTGCAGCGGAATTTCAGATGAGGTTTCGGACGGTGACAGCGTTGCAGTAGACCTTGATACCGGGAAAATCGCTATGGAATCGAGCGGACGCGTTCTGCAGGCGCAGGCGGTACCGCCGTTTATGCAGCAGCTGCTCGATCAGGGCGGGCTTATGAACTATGTCAAACGCAAAGCAGGTCTTTGAAGGCTGCAGGTAAAGGCCGCACAGATAGATATATGCATTGAGCAGATCCAATCAAGAGAGATTTTTTGATATTTTGCAGTACAAAGGAGTTCGACGATGTATAAGATAGCGGTTGTGCCGGGGGACGGGACGGGCCCTGAAGTCGTCCGCGAGGGCTTGAAGGTTTTGAAAGCGGTAGCTGCAAAAAAGGGGTTTACCTGTGATCTGACAGAGTATGATCTGGGCGGAGAGCGATACAGGCGCACCGGTGAGATACTGCCCGACAGTGTGCTGGAAGAGTTCCGCGGCTTTGACGCTATCTATCTGGGTGCCATCGGGCATCCTGATGTAGCCCCCGGTATTCTTGAAAAGGGCATCCTCCTCAAAATGCGTTTCGATCTCGATTTGTACATCAACCTCCGTCCGGTCAAGCTGTTTCCGGGCGTGGAAACACCGATCAAGGACAAGGGGCCGGACGATATCGACTACATTGTGGTCCGCGAAAACACCGAAGGTCTGTATGCCGGCGCCGGGGGCTTTCTGAAAAAAGGCACCCCCGACGAAGTCGCAATTCAGGAGTCCGTGAACACCCGCAAGGGGGTTGAGCGCTGTCTTCGCTATGCCTTCGCTCTGTGCCGCAAGCGAAACAAGGACAAGAAACTGACCCTGTGCGGTAAGACCAATGTTCTGACCTATTCGTTCGACCTCTGGCAGCGCGCCTACAATGAAATAGCCGATGAGTATCCCGATATACAGCGCGACTATGCTCATGTCGACGCGATCTGCATGTGGATGGTCAAGAACCCCGAGTGGTTCGATGTTATCGTTACGGACAATATGTTCGGCGATATTATCACCGATCTTGCCGCCATGACACAGGGAGGTGTGGGAGTTGCTGCCGGCGGCAATATCAACCCGGAGGGTGTTTCAATGTTTGAGCCCATGGGCGGTTCAGCACCCAAGTATACCGGACAAAACAGCATCAATCCGCTTGCCGCCATTGCAGCGTTGCAAATGATGCTGTTTGTGCTGGGTGAGGATGATAGCGCACAGCTCGTAGAGGCCGCCATAAAGAAAGTTGCAAGCTGTGATATGAAAAGTATGGCCGCAGGCCGGATGGGCTGCTCCACAAGCGAGATAGGCGATTTGCTGGCGGATTATATCGCTACGGCCTGATGCCGCCTTACTGCCGGGCGGTCAGTGTGCGAAGAGCCGAGCCTGCTTTTTTGCGTGTTTTCAGGAAGTCGTTGCGCAGGTGTTCTGCTATGGTGCGCTGGCCTGCATATTTATTGCAGTGCCATGCGATCTCGAGCAGCGCATATGCTTTAAAAAAATCACCGCACAGCTCAAATTCTTTTCGACGTTCCTGAGAGCACGAGTTGAAATAGGCGTTTTCGAACAGGCGGAGGTATTGATCGTTATCTTCGCACAGCGTAAACGCCAGCCGGTAATACTCGAGTGGAAACGGCAGATACCTGATTGAATCGACTCCCACGATATACACCTCACCCGACTTGTCGATGATGATATTGTCGCGGTGTATATCGGTATGACACAGGCTGAAGTGCCGTATGTGCCGGCTGCAGTCCTTTTTGCCTTCAAACCAGGCATAGCACAACCGGCGGTCCTCTGCAGTAAACAGATCATTGTCCTGCGTGAGGGGCTCAAGACGACGTACAACCTTATCCATAATGTAGCGGCTGAAACCGTATTTTCTTCCGGCGGTGAACCTGCCCCATCGTGAGCTTCTGAAACTGTGCAGGTTGGCATAGAAGAGGGCGATTTTTCGTAATGCAGCCTCTTTTTCAGATATTCCCTCGATCGTTGTGCCTATGATTCTTTTCTGACAGATTATATAGCAGCCGACCTGGCGATACGTTCTGTCGGATGAGTCCGTAAAGGCAATCTCAGGGATGTTGATGTTGCAGCGTTTGAGAAAGCGGTTTGCAAGCTGACCGTTTTTCATGCGACCTTTTTTTCGATAGCATTTCAGCATGAACTGCTCGGTGCCGTCGAGGTGCAGGTAAAATACGAGATTTTTTTTGCCGTGATTTGCCGATTCAAGACGAAATGCTTTGCCCGCCTTATTAAAACGAGGCAATATTTTTTTTGCCGTATATGCTTCAAGACGCTGACAGGATGTCGGGGAATGATGATCTGCCGCCATGGTATTAGACAATCATTGTTAAACAATAATACTCATTTGTATAGCAGAACTGAAAGCAGCCATGCAAGCACTTAATCATGGTTTTACGCGTGTCAGCTTGACGCTGTCCCATAATTAGTATATTTTTAACCTAATATTCCGGTTAATTTAATTTAGCGTGCCGCAGTATCTGATGATTTTGTCAGTGCAGCGGCAGGAGAATGGACGGAAAGGCAGTTCTTTTATGGAGTATACCGGCAGACTCAGTGAAAAAATACCGGCGGCGCTGCAGCGGCACCTGATCCCTTCCTACACCGGCGATGTTGTGTATGAATGTATCGGCTGCGAAAGAACATACGGGATCGACCGCTTTTTATATACCTGTCCCGGGTGTCACAGCCTGCTGCGGCTGCATGACAGGCGCTTCGAAGAGCTGAAAAAGATCAGCGGGGACCAGTGGCGGGATATTTTCGACTACCGTCGCATGCTGACCCTTGAGCCGCTCAAAGGTATTTTTTTGTTCAAGGAACTGCTGTTTCCGACGATTCCGCTGCAGGATATTATTTATCTCGGTGAGGGGCACACTCCCCTGGTGCGGGCCAACAGTGAGCTGAGCGCCCTTGCCGGCATCGACTTTTTCGTGAAAAACGACGGCCTGAACCCTTCGGCCAGCTTCAAGGACCGGGGCATGGCCAGCGCCATCAGCTTTATCAATTATTCCATCAAAAAGCGCGGGCTGGAAGAGGTGCTTGGTATCTGTGCATCGACCGGAGACACATCTGCTGCTGCTGCCCTGTATCTGAGTTATCTCGACAAGCGCATCGTCCGTTCTGTCGTGCTGCTGCCCCGGGGCAAGGTTACCCCCCAGCAGCTTTCCCAGCCGCTCGGCAGCGGGGCGACCGTTATCGAGGTTCCGGGTGTGTTCGACGACTGCATGCGTATTGTCGAGCAGCTTGCCGAGCAGTATCAGGTGTGCCTGCTGAATTCAAAAAACCCGGTGAGAATCATGGGGCAGAAATCATATGCATATGAGGTGGCCCAGCAGTGCGACTTTGACACAAAGGAGCTGGTCGTTGTTGTGCCGGTGGGAAACGCGGGCAATGTAACCGCCATCATGGAGGGGTTCCTTGACCTGTACCGGCTGGATATAATACCCTGTCTGCCGATGATTCTGGCCGTGCAGAGCAGGCATGCCAATCCCGTGACTGTCTGGCGGACAACCGGTACGTACACACCGATGAAAGTGCGGTCCAGCGTAGCACAGGCCGCGATGATCGGCGACCCTGTTTCGTTTCCCAAGGTGCGCAGTCTTGTCGAGAAACACTTCAAAGATCATTTTTTCTGTGTGGACCTCGATGAGCAGGAGATAATAGAAATGATGCTGCAGGCCAACCGCTGCGGTAATGTCGTCTGCACGCAGGGCGGTGAAGCAATTGCGGGACTTGTGCGGGCGGTCGAGCAGGGTGTCGTCACTGCACAGCATCGTGTTGTTGTTGATTCAACGTCGCATCAGCTGAAATTTTCCAACTTTCAGGACATGTACTTTCGGAACGCTTTTCCGGATGAATACGAGATCGTTTCCCGGGAGCCGCTTGTCAACAGGCCGGTCCGGCTTGATGCTTCGGCTGAGGCTGTTGCGGACTATCTGTCACTCAAGAAGAAATCGCCGGATGAATAGCTTTTGATTGACGGGACGCATTCATCCCGTCCTGCCCCTTCACCCCGATGCACCGTCAGGTGATAACGTTTTTCAAAATCCCGGGAGCAGTTCACGACATAGAAACAGCACGGGCAGCACCGTTGTCAGAAATACCAGGGTGTTGAGGACCAGCAGCGATGATGCCCGTCGGGCATCAAGGCTGAACAGAACCGAGGCAACCACCGAATAGATTGCAACCGGCATGAAGCCCTGTAGAATGATGACCGCCCTGGCAGGCTCTTCCAGCGGCAGCAGCTGCGCAAGGATTATTGCGACTGCGGGAGCAAGAAGGAACTTCACGGCCGCCATGAGTGCGTGTTCTGCCAGCATGCCCCTGAAATCAATTTTTGAGAAGGTAACTCCCAGCGACAGGTAATAGATGCTGATCGAACAGTACAGAAGCACGTCAACAGGGAACGGTATGTCAGGGCGGGGCATGTCGGCTGTCAGCAGGCCCAGGGCAATGAGCATCGCGGCAAGAGGAAGGTTCTGGGGATCAAGGAGCATGCTTTTCAGCTTAAACAGCGCGCCCTGTCCCCCGCCGGCCAGCATTTTCAGGCTTGGGAAAATGATTCCGAAAACATAGGGTATAAAATAAAGTATCAGGATCAGAGAAAGCCCCAGGCCTTTTTCTCCGAGAAACAGATAGCACAGAAAGCCTCCCATGGTAAAACCGTGGTTCGCCAGAGATGCACTCACCATCCAGGTGTACTTCCGGGGGCCGGTCATTCCAAGGGCAGCGGCAAGTACGATGCCTGCCAGCAGACCCGTCAGGACAAGGAGCAGCCCGGCAAGCGGCAGAAAAAGCATATCCGAAGAAAGCTGTAATCCCCAGACACACCAGAACACGATAACCGGTTCAATGCATATGATGTTCAGGCGCAGGATTTTTCCCGTGAATACGGCCGGGTCGCGAAAGCGGCCCTGCATGATTCTGCCGCAGACGAACGGGAAGAATATGCAGAACTGGAAAATGATAAATTTTGTCGTAACAGGCATCTCTCTGCCGGCCGGTGGTTCGGTGCCGAAGGAATTACATGCCGCCGAGTGGCAGCGCATGTTTTTTTACTGAAATGTATTATGCCTTTTTCGGGCTGCAATGCAACGGCATTTGTGCGGCATTGCACTTTGAGCGCCGACCTGCTAAATAAATACTATTCTTACCGTTACTACACAGAACACGAAAGGGCTTCGGTATGCAGAGAGTTTCCCTTGCAAACAGCGGCGTAGAGGTCTCAGAGATCGGGTTCGGCGCAATGTACCTGCCGCGGATTTCTGAAGATGAATCAGACAAAATTCTTGAAAGGGCTTTAGAGCTTGGCATTAACTACTTCGACACGGCAGCCGCGTACCAGGACAGTGAGGAAAAACTCGGCAGGATTATATCGAAACGGGAACGGGATTTTGTCGTCACAAGCCGCTCAATGGCCTTTAAAACGGGAACGGATGCGTTTGCGGAGGAGTTTCATCGCAGCCTGCAGCGACTGGGTGTCGACTATATCGACTACTACGGTTTTCATGCCGTCAATCAGCCGCCTGAACTCGAGATGGTCCTTGGTGAGCCGCTTGACTTTCTGAAAGAACAAAAAGAAAGGGGCGCGATCAAACATATTGCCATAACCGGTCACAACCCGAAAACGCTGATCAGCGCGCTTGCAACCGGGGAGTTTGAAATGGTCATGTTCCCTTTTAATATCATAGAACAGGAGCCGCTTGACGGGCTGATCGCAGCTGCAGCGGATGCGGGAGCGGCAAAGTCGGTCATGAAGCCGCTGGCGGGCGGTGTTATCGAAAGCAAGGAGCTTGCCCTGCGGTTTTTTTTCAGCCATCAGGCCGGTGTCGTCACGCCGGGCATGTGTTCGATCGATCAGCTTGAGCACAACTGCCGCATTTTTGATGAGCGCAGGCCGCTGTCGCACGATGAGCACGAAGCCCTCGTGCGTGAAGTCGCCGAGCTGGGCAGGGAGTTCTGCCGGCGCTGTTCATACTGCATGCCCTGCCCGAACGGTATAATGATTCCGTTTGTGCATATGATTCATATGAAGTGCTACGGAAAGCCGATGGACGATGATGTGGCCTACACGCTCAAACTCGGCAAACAGCTGCAGCCGGCACTTGAAAAGTGTGACGGGTGCGGATCCTGCGAGGAAAAATGCCCCTATGATATCCCCACCCCGCAGCGGGTGCAGGAGCTTCTGAGCCTGCTGAAGAGCATGGACGACCAGGATCGGTAATACATACGCAGCCTGTCAGGGCATCACCGTGCTGCATCATGATGAGCGGCAGTTTCAGTGCCGGCGTTCAGGCTTTCCCTGAGCCGGCACCTCCACAGCATACGAGCTCGGCTCTTTCCAGCGGTTGTGCAGCCATCCGAACCACTGCTCAGGGTGTCTGCTGACAAGCTGCTCCAGGAACTGATTATATTGTCGGGTGTTGGCGAGCAGATCGCTGACCCGGTCACCGGTCTGAATCAGCTCGAAGGGCTGCCCGACAGTAAGACGGTGTTTTCTGAAGCCCGGCTCTTTCATCATGTAGGCGGGCAGCACCGCACAGCCTGTTTTAAGTGCGAACCCGGCCGGCGCCGAGTAGGTTGATGCTGTTTTTCCGAAAAACGGAACGGGCAGACCTGCTTTGCCGGCATTTTGGTCGAACAGCAGTCCGACGGCACGGCCTTTTTTCAGTTCTCCAAGCACCATGCGCAGTGCATTTTTGCTCGGTATGAGCTTCAGGCCGCTTCTGGTGCGTGACCGTACCAGATATGTGTCGAGGTAGGGATTTTTCAGGGCTTTGTATATTACGGACGCATTGTTAAGCGTATGACCGAACACAAAGCTGGACAGTTCCCAGAGCCCGAAATGCGGAACAAGAATAAGTGCCCCGCGTCCGTTTGCTAACGCTGCGTGGACATGATCCATCCCTTCGATAGCGATATTTCCAAGGTCAGTGCCTGAAAAAATTATTTCCTCGACAACGGCTTCACCGAGCAGCATACAAAGTTTGTTAATAACCGTTTCGGTTTCCTGTTCGGAAAGCCGGTCGCCGAAGGCGATCTGCAGATTTTTCCGCGCAAGCCTGATTCTTGAGCGCATGCATAGCGCTGCAACACTTCCCATACGCGAACCGCAGCTGATCATTCCGGTCGCAGGCATTTTTTTTACCAGTGCAGCAGCACCGCGTGCAGCGATATATTCAATATAATACTGTAGTGTTTTACGAAAACGCATACTTTTCCAAGGAGTTTTCCCGGACAGCTGCAGCTTACCAGCGCAGTGCCCCGGAAACATAGACGAGTCCTGATACAACCAGAAAAACCGCACATGCCAGAGCAAGTCCTGTACACACCATCAGAATTGATCCGATAACCTCAATATACATTTTTTTCTGGTAGGACGAAAAGTGCAGCTTAAATGCTTTCGCAAGCTGCAGCAGAATGTAGCGTGACTGAAGCGGGAAAGCTGTTCGCCGGAACCCCTTACTTATAAACCACAATGCCAGGTAGACTATCCAGGGTATGGCAAAACCCATGAAAAAACCGACAACAGCGTATTGCACCATGTCGGCGCGGGTTGCCGAACTGATTACCAGCAGAAAAAAAAGACCGAGAATCAGTGCTGTGCACGAAGTTATTTTGATTGATTTTTTCATAATGCCTCAATCGTACATACGATAGTTTTTCATGAAAACAATGTACTATTTTCTCATAAATAAATCAATTCCGGATACGAATTATTGTGATTTTATAAGTTTTTTCTTGACCGCTCCCTGCAAATATTTTATTATTCTTTTAAACTACAACCAGAATTTAAATAGATTATTATAAGGGAGATGTTCAATTCAAACCGGTAAAAAACAAATTTCTAACGGTCGTTTCTGAGGCGGTACTGGTGGTGGATACAGTGCAGAATCCATATGGATGTTGTTGTATTACACATGAACGGATAACAATGCCGTAATAATTTTATTATAACTTCCCGCCGGCTCGTCTAAAAACTTTTTCCAGTACCAGCTGTTTAATTATTTTAGATAACGGCTGCTGTTTATCATTTGACCGGTGATACAGTTTCAGACAACAGGTAGAAATAATCGGAGGGGACATGAGTACATTACGCTTTTTTACCGCACTGCTGTGGTGCGTTTTCTGTTGCATTTTTCCCGGCACTTCCTGGGCCTCTGATGCCGTCCGGATATATCTCGAGCTTTCCAGCCCTGCATCAACGGTTTTACCGTATCCTCAGGGGCAGGACTATCTGCGCTGCAGGGCGGTTTTTCTCGATGCCGACAATGAGCTTGCGACGACCTTTGACGGGGCGCCGATAGCCGATTCCGAGCTGATTCTCTCCTCATCCTTCGGCGACAAGGTACGGTTTTCAACCGAGCCGGCAACGACCTCCGCCTCGCAGCTTTCATCAAACACCGGACTGTGGAAAACCGCAGCAAATTCGGTATCGGTCGACCTTGAGCAAGCCTGGCAGGAGTTTGCCGTCAGCTATGACGAGCAGACCGGAGATGATACCATAACCGTGACCCTCAAGCACGGCGGCGCAACCATTACCGCGTCAGCCCGGGTAACCGTTTCAGCGCCGCTTGCAAACTGCTATGTGGTGCGCACCGGGGGGCTGCTTGCACTTGAGGTGCTCGATGAAATTCCGGCTCGAAAAAACGACGGCGGCAGCGTAAAGATAAAGGGTTCATCGACGGTTGTCGATGTGTTCGCGGCCTTTTACAACAGTGCAGGAGATACCTATATCTATACCGACAACGTGCCGGAAGAGGCTGAAGATGCTACAATTACCGGCGGTGGTGATTCGGCAACGGTTTCGCTGGCAGATGACGGGCATGTACAGGTATCACTGACCGTCAGCAGCGTTTCCGTTTCGACCAGCGATATCAAAGCTGCCAATGACGACTACCTCAACGGTAATGAGATTACGTTCAGCGCTAAGCCTTCAAGCACGAGCACCAGCCGGGAAATCGGTACGCGCGGCGGTGACGTGACGGATGATGAGTTTATTAATGTATCCAAGGATACATACTTCGGCAACCAGACAGGGGATTCCGACTACAAAAGCGACACCTCCACCTATAAAGCGCTCAATATTCTCGATAAAATTATAATCGTCGGCCTGCCGGTCAATGAAGTAACCGAAAACGGTGTGCATCAGGAATCGGGCTTCGGCGGCCAGAATAAAAAAGCCGGAACAGCCGCTATCGACCCCAGGGATGCTTTGACGCTGCTTGAAGACCCTTCCGACAAACCGTCCCAGTTTCGCGTGCCGGGTGAGAAAAACAGCACATTCATCTACGGTGCGATAATTGGCCTTGATGCCGATGACAGTCCGGCACCGTTTGCGCAAAATCTTACGGCCACCTTTTACCTGAAAAAGACTGGCGGCGTTGCGGTCAACAGCTCGGCAGCCGAACTCAGGGCAGTTACGACAACCTCGGCAGGAGGCGGTCCGTACTATTCAGGCAGTCCCGTTTCCACGCGCATAACGGCAACGTACGGATACCAGTATTTCCTGCCGTTTCAGATTACCGCAACAGCCGCTACGGCGGACGGCACCTATGCAAGCATAACCGATCTGTATATCGACAAGGTCGAGCTGTACACTTCTTCCGGTACGCTTGACAGCGAGCTCAGTTCATCCTACTACAGCACCCTTGATGAGGTTTCTGAAGGTGTCGATTTTATCGCCCAGGACACGGTTGCCTCGGTGACGCTTACCGACATTGACTCTCTCGACGGCAAGAATGCCGGAGATGATGCCGAGATAAAGCTTGAGGGCCGCGGAGCTGAAAAAAAATTCACCCTGCGCGTGCTGGATGACGGCGGTTCGTCAATTGAAATAGGCCCCAAAGACAGCGCTGCAGCATCTGAAACGCTCACCATCCCGAACACAGAGGGCAATCTCGCCGAACGCGACGTCGCCTTTTTTTCCGAGGCAGCTGACAAGCATCTCTATTTTCTGTTCAGCGGCGACAGCAGGGATACGCGGTTTCTGCAGTACTATCCTCCGGACGGCAGCGATGGACTCACACTATCGGCTGCTGATACAAGTGATTTTGCACCGGACTCAATTTCGACTGAATTAGATCAAATAAACGTTGTTATCGACCAGGAATACGCCCATGATACAATCGCTTTGGAAGATGTAGTATCAGTCAAGGACATATTCAGCAATTCATACGGCGCAACCGGTGCAACCCTGGAGGCTTCCGATATCGAGGGAAGCATATATCTCCCGGCAGAAGACGGAACTGCTTCCGATCAGCTTTTCCCCGGAACCTCCGTCAAAGTCGATGATAATGTCATCGAAGCGCAGTTTTCATTGGATGACATTTCAGTTGAGCAGCAATCAGGTATTTTAAAACTTACAGGCGCATCCGGTCAACCGAGTGCCGAGCTCGCAATTAATATCAGTGAGGTATCCCAAATTGCCTTAAAAAATATTTTTGTGCCGGTTGCCGGAATTTCCGAATCACCCGTGATGCTGTACTTGGAAGACCAGCACGGCGACATGGTTGCCCCGGTCACCGTAACGTCGGCCAACGCGCCGTCTGACGACGCTACCGCAAGCAAAGGCAATGCCATAGCAGTCGAGGTCGAGTCGGACAACGGATCGCTGAAGTATGCTTCGGCCTCTGAAACGATTATCAGAACGACCGAACCGTGGAAAATATTCAGCGTTGGTCCTGCAAGCGGCAAATCGTCGCTCTCGATTACCGCTGAGACCGACGATTACGGCACCGACCTTTTGACGCTGTCGTTTACCCCCGACTTTGAAAAGCCCATCGTCGGGGATGTAACCGCCGGTTTGTGCTCTGTCGATATCGAGGTTTTGGACAACCGGGCGGTCGACACTTCGGCCGCCGACATAACCGTTCTCGACAGCGAGGGTGAAGATATCACCGCTACGCTGACACGCACCGACACGGACAACGGCACAACCGGAACGATCTCTCTGAGCGGATTTCCCGAGGGAGCGGAGGGTGTTCCCGCAAGCTATACAATCACGATCACTGTTCGGGATGCCTCCCGGAATGAGCGCGAGGTAACAAGGACGTTTTCACTCGAGTGCTATGACCTTCCGATAGCCTGTCTCAGCGTCGACCCGACGTTTGCCGTTGCGGGCGATACGCTTGATGTGACGATTACCGGGGAAAATACCAGCTTTATCAATGAACTGACCGAGGTTGCGTTCAGCTGTGATAATGCAACTGTCAATGATGTGACGGTGCAGTCTTCGACAGAGGTTGTGGTAAATGTCACTATCGCAGGCGTACCGCCGGTTGAGCCGACGAGCACCCTGGCGATTTTCATACCCAGCAGGGCTGAAGAGGGTTCCGGCACCGACGACGGCGATGGACAGGGTGATGACGACGGAAGCTCAGATACTGAAAGCGAACTGTGCGACATAACGGTAACAACCGGCAGCGAGGAAGTAGTCTGCGAAGATTCGTTTGAAATATTTTCAGACACACCGTCAGACAATACTACAGATCCGGAGGACAGGGAGCCGGAGTGCCTGCAGCTCAGCATAACATCTATTCCCGGGGAGATGACTGAAAACATTGTAATAACCGCCAAAGACACATCTTTCAGCGACGGGACATCGGTTGCGTTCAGCTGCGGAGAAATCACGGTGAACTCCTTTGCAGTCGACAGTGATGAGCAGATCACCGTTAACATTACATCAGCTGCCGTTGAAGAAACGGTGACGTGTGACGTTACGGTGGATGACGGCTCGGATACGCTTGACTGCGGGACCCTGCTGATAACGCCGCCGCCACCGGTTACCTGTGAGCTTGCGGGTCTGAGCATCAGCAGCGTCAGGCCGCGCATGATGCCCTACCTGGTAACGATAACCGGATCGGCTGCGTGCTCGTTCGGACGGCGTCCGGATATTGATTTCGGAACAGAGACAATACGGTCGATTACCCTGCTGCGAACCCGAAAGCGCATAGTATGTCTGGTGTTTGTCTCCCGAGCTACTGTGTCGGGGGACTATGAAGTAACGGTTGACGGCTATGATGGTATTTCGTTGACAGTTGAGTGACGGACCACTGTAGCGTATTTTATTTGAAATTATTACATCTATTACCATATGCTTGGACAAACTGTTTGGTTTATGTTACAAGAATGTTAAGATAATTAATATTTATTTTCGTGGAGGGTGATTATGAAATCGTGTATTTCACTGTTTGCAGCACTCGTTATTTTCTGTTTCCTTCTTTTTCCTGCCGCAGCGTTTTCAGAAACAATCGACGTGAGCTGTTCTTCGATTGCAGCACAGGCAACCGGAGATGAACCGGAACCAGAGCCGGAACCGGAACCAGAGCCGGAACCCGGCACGTGCGCAGCATCCGCTGTTCTCGGTGCAGACGACCCCCGGGTTGAAACACTTCGGATGTTTCGTGACAGTGTGCTTGCGGACAGCGCGGCCGGAGCGGTTTTGATTGACTTTTATTATTCTAAACAGGACGTTGTGTCCACGCTGCTCGAAGAGAGTCCGGCAGCCCGACAGATCAGCAAAAGAATTTTGACGGCAGTCATGCCGGTGATCGAACTTCTTGTTTATTAATAAATTTTTAAATCCGGATTCAAAAGCAGTGCCGTCGACAGACGTCACTGCTTTTTTTGTGCGATTATATCGTTTTGAAACAGCATGTAAAAAAAATGAAATATGTCCTTGACTTGTGATGGTAAAATAAATTATTTATTACTCTTATCCCCCACAGGTTATTGGTTGCGCCTTCGTTTATTTATTCGGGGCATTCGGTACGCCGTCGTTTTTGTTAACCGGTACGGTGTTTATAGTTATTTTCAGTATGAATGACGCATGAATCACCTCCACGCAATTGAAAAGAACATTGAATATCTTCCTGTTATTTTTTTAACCCCATCAATGCAGGAGCTGTATCAGCAGGGCAGAGAGCTCGCCGGCAGTGGAAATCCGTCTATTCTGATAATGGGTGAAAGCGGTACCGGAAAGGAATTACTTGCAAAAAGTATCCATTATACGATATCGCCGAATACGCCGTTTCTTACCATACACTGCATGGATATGCCATTTGACCATTTCCAGGAGCAGATTGAACGGTATTTTTCTCATGATACGTCATCCGCTGCTTCCGGCTCACACGATACCGAAGGAAATTCAACGCTTTTTTTACGGGATATCGGAAGGCTTGACAGCCGTGTTCAGAAAAATCTTTTCGATTTTATAAGAAAAAAAGTTTCCCGTGATCTGGACAGCACCTGTTCCGGTCCGCGGCTTATGTTTTCCTGCAACCAGAGCCAGCCGTTGCAGCCGCTAGGATCGTCATTCAGCACCGAGGTGTTACAGCCCTTTGAGCCTTCTCTGTTGAGCATTTTGCCTCTTCGCGAGCGACGTGACGATATTAAGCCGCTTGCAGGCTTTTTTGTCGATAAGTTCAGTAAAGAATATGGCAAGGATGTCGGAGGTATTCACAGCAGCGCCCTGAAAGTCCTCGAAGCATATCACTGGCCGGGTAATGTGAGCGAGCTGCGTGATGTAATGGAAAATGCTACGCTGCTTGCGCAGGGACCGTTGATTACCAATGAGGATATTCGCTTTAATATTTCGAAAAAATCGATCGCTCTTGAAAGTTTTTTGTGTCGGGAAGATTTTTTTACCCTGGAGGAAATTGAACGTATATACATTCAGACAGTGCTGCGCCGCGTTAAAAACAACAAGAGCAGGGCGGCGAAGATTCTCGGCGTATCGAGAAATACGCTTCAAAGACGACTGAATTCCCTGGATGACAGTGTTCAGAAAAAAAAGAACAGGGGCAAGTCGCGCAATCAACCGTCACTGTTTTAGCAGTCTGCTGCATATGTCAGAAGCCCGGTTGCCGTGACAGAGCCTTTTCCAGGCGATTCCAAAGCTTTTTATTGTCAATTCCGTGATCGATTATGTCCCAGGGCAATACCTCGTGCCGGGCTCGTTCCCGATACACGAAAAAATCAGGGTTTACAATTGTTTGCTTGAATGCCGTGTTCCAGCTTCCATGATGCCGCACCGCCTGAAGCAAAATCATGCCGACGCGGCGGTCACCCCTGCTCAAAAGCGTTTCCGTGTAGCTCCATTTCGGTATGCCGAATGACACGCTGATTCTTCTTTCTTTTTTCAATCCGTTTTGAATAATTTTTATCTTCTGTTTCAAGCTGCTGATGTGCTCAAAAGCGCACCACTGGAATGGTGTAAAGGGCTTTGGCACAAACGGGCTGATGCTCAGGCTGATATGATGAAGCCACTTCTCGCTGCGTGCTTCGTTGTAATACAGGTACTTTATTTTTCTGGCAAGGTCGATAATGGCCTGTATGTCTTCATCGCGTTCCGTCGGCAGACCTATCATAAAGTAGAGTTTGATCGATGCAATTCTGCAGCGGGCAAAAATGCGTACGGAATTCTCAATGTCTTCATGGGAAAGCTCTTTATTAATAACCGAACGCAGCCGGTCCGTCCCGGCTTCCGGTGCTATGGTAAAGGTTTTTTGTCCGCAGCGCCTGAGGGTTTCAACCAGTTTTTCGGTTAAGGCATCCGCCCGCAATGAAGCTATCGAGACAGGGCTTCCCGCTGTCATGATCTCATGCAGCAGATGTTCAAGTCCGGGATGATCCGAAACAGCGGCGCCGAGTATGCCGATTTTCTTTTTTTCATCAAAAAACGGTTTCAGTTCAGCCAGTAGGCTCGAAAGCTGTCGGGTACGGAACGGTTTATACACGCTCCCCACCGCACAGAAATTACAGTGCCTCGGACACCCCCTGCTGATTTCGACAAGTGCCGTGCCGGAAAACTCGGTATCAGGCGTCACAACCGAAGATGTGGCGGGAAAGCTGTCGATATCGCTTGTTTTACTGCTGGTAATGACAGATGGATATCCTTCCCGTGGTATAATGCGCTGAATGGTATCATCCGTACCATAGATAACAGAATATGCTGAAGGCACATATATGCCGGAGTCCGAACGGCATTCATACAGGAGGCGTTTTTTCCAGTCACGTTTGTGGAGACATTTCAGGGCGGTATCGATAAGCGACTGTATGCTGCGCTCTGCTTCACCCAGAAGGAACAGATCAAAAAACGGGGCGAGCGGTTCAGGATTCAAAAATGATGCGATGCCGCCTCCCAGTATCAACGGGTGGTGCTCGCCTCTTTGAGCGCTTAAAAGTGGCAAAGCGGCGTTATCGAGCATCGACAGCAGGGTCAGGTAGTCGTTTTCGAAAGAGAGCGAAAAAGCAACAATATGGAAAGCCCCGGCAGGCAAGCCGCTTTCCAGGCTGCACGTTTTCTGTTGTGCGGTACCCGCACCCGATGTATTCGGAGGCGGGGCGAACATTCGTTCACAGACGACATTTTCGGCGGTACTGCAGTAACGCAGCAGGAACTGGTAGCCTAAATTCGACATACCGATATAGTAAGAGTTGGGAAAGGCCAGCGCGATTTTCAAGCGGCCGGCGGAGGCAGACGGCAGGCGACTTGATTCACGGAGCAGAAGTTTTTTGTTTTTCAGGGGTATTGCCGTCATATCGTACACGATTATAAGCCCTGAAGCATAAAAAAACCATCGCATTTCTGCGATGGTTTTTTTATGTACGTTATGGTGTTTTTTTTCAGAAGGACTGCTGTTTCCTTACAAAGGTGGGGATATCAAACTCCCCGTCATCAGCGAACTCACTGATTATTGTCCCTATTTTTACGACTTTTGTATCCTGGCGGGTTTTTTCAACCTGAAAATCCTTGAAATCGGGTATTGCCGGGGCTATGTCTTCTTCAAATGCCGGCTGCGCTGCAGCACGGGGTTCGGTCAGCTCCTGCTCTTTGGTAAACCCGGTCGCTATAACGGTTATCTGGAATTTTTCAGCCATCGATTCATCGATAGCCGCACCGAAAATAATGTTGGCATCCTCGTGTGCTTCCTCGCGTATGAAGTTTGTGGCTTCCTCAAGGTCGAGAAACGACAGGGAACTGCTGCCGGTTATGTTAATAAGCATACCGCGTGCCCCTTTAATGGAGATATCATCAAGCAGCGGGTTTGAAATCGCTTTCCGGGCAGCCTCGGCAGCGCGATTTTCTCCGCTGTGTACACCGATACCCATAAAGGCCATTCCCATATCGGACATGATTGTTTTGACATCGGCAAAATCAAGGTTAATGAGGCCCGGAACGTTTATCAAATCGGAAATCGATTTTATGGCGTGAAGAAGCACTTCATCCGCCATTTTGAAACCTTCGAGCAGCGTTGTCTTTTTCTCGGTAATGGTAAAAAGCTTCTGATTGGGTATGACAATCAGTGAGTCGACATGTTTTTCGAGTTCCGCCAGACCCTCATCAGCGACCCGGCTTCGCTGCTTGCCCTCGAATGTGAACGGTTTTGTCACAACTCCCACCGTCAATGCCCCCAGTGATTTTGCCGCCTCGGCGATTACCGGGGCTGCGCCGGTACCGGTGCCGCCGCCCATGCCGGCAGCGATAAAGACCATATCGGGATTTTCAAGGTTTTGTTTGATTTTATCGATATCCTCAAGGGCGGCATTTTTACCGACATCGGGATTTGCACCAGCACCGAGGCCTTTGGTCTGGGATTCGCCGATTTGAATTTTTTTGGAAGATTTGCTGTTTTCGAGCGCCTGCCTGTCGGTATTTGAAACAATAAAGTCGACGCTTTCGAGTTTTGACGCGATCATGGTGTTTACGGCATTACAGCCGGCTCCGCCGACACCGATAACCTTGATGGTAGCCCCCTGATTGGCGGGTTGGTCGAATGTAAATGTCATGGCTGATCTCCCTTTATAAATTGGTGTATAAAAAATATATATTTAAAATGCTTCTGCAAACCACTGTTTCATTTTATCGCCGAACTTCCAGGGCGGACCGTGCGGCTGCCGTGCCGCCTGCAGGCCGGGCGTTTCTTTTAAAGCATATAAAATAAGTCCGATGCCTGCTGCATGGGCAGGATCGACGGCATCATCGATGCCGTAAATGCCGTTCGGGGTGCCGGTGCGAACCGGCATGTCGAGTTTTTGTCGCGCGATATCGCAAATGCCGTTCATGCGCGAGACTCCCCCGGTCAACACCGCTCCGCCGTTGAGACTATCAAGGCATCCGGCGGCGTCGAGTTCCTTGCGGATAAGCTCAAATATTTCTTCAACTCTGGCGGTAACTATCCGGTTCATGGTTTTGCGTGACACTGTTCTGACGCCGCCGTCGCCTATGCTGCCGACTTCAAGAATACCGTCGTCGCCTGACGAACCCGCACAGCCGTATTTTGTTTTAATGTTTTCAGCCTCGGTGAGCGGCGTACGCAGCCCGATGGCTATATCTGACGTAATCTGATTACCGCCCAGCGGCAGAACCGAGCAGGCGTGAACCGATCCACGGATAAAAACGGCGATATCCGTTGTGCCGCCGCCGATGTCGATCACAGCGCATCCGAGCTCTTTTTCGTCATCGCTGAGCACGGCCTCTGCCGCTGCCAGCTGATGCAGTATCATATCCTGTGCCTTGAGACCGCTTCTGTTGAGGCAGCGGACGATGTTTTGAGCGGCCGTCACCGCTCCGGTTATGATATAAACATGCGCTTCGAGTCTGACCCCGGACATGCCGAGCGGATCACTGATACCGTCCTGATCGTCAACGATGAACTCCTGCGGCAGTATTTGAACAACCTCACGATCAGTCGGAATAACGACTGCCTTTGCAGCTTCGAGCACGTGCGCAATATCGTTTTTCTTGACCTCGCGGTTGCTGAGGGGTATTGCTCCGCTGGCACTGAATCCCTTGACGTGAGATCCTGATGTGCCGACCATCGCGGCATGTATATCCCTGTCGGTGAGTGTTTCGAGTTCTTCCATAGCGGCTTTGATCGAATCGACCGTACTGTCCATATTGATAATAATGCCTTTTTTAACCCCGTATGATGCCTGTGTGCTGAGGCCTATGATTGAAACTTCGTTACGCTCTATTTCTGCAGCTATGGCGGCAATTTTAGTCGTGCCGATGTCGACTGCTATGACGGTTTTGCTTTTTCTTCCCATGGCGTTGTTTCTCCCCGACTGACTCAATTCGGCATGCTCCGGCCCCGCAGGAAACCTTCGGGCGAAGGCAGGGGGCGGCAGTGCCTCAGGAGCTCAGTGAAACATATATTTTTTTTACCGATAAGATTGAAATACTCTCTGCATCGAGCTTTTTCTCTGCAAGATCCTGCTGTACACGTTTTAATATGGCTATCTTTTTGTCATAATCGTCATGGCCAAGTCGTACCGTGGCCGACGGTTTCCCTTTGTCAAGCATGAGGCCGAGTGATGCATTTGCAACGATTCTGGGTGCACGGTCCCGGAGCATATCATGCCTGCGCAGGCTCGTTATCAGCTCGACGGCGGACCTGAGGCTGTCCGCAACATATTTTTTTTTCGCAACGGCATCCTGACGAGTCAGCCCGCAGATGATCGGGAGCCGGCGGCCGGGCTTGTGTGTCGATGAAAAAAGCGCTCCCTGGCTGTCAAGCAGGTAGTACGTTCCCATGTCGACTACGGCAATCGGCTTGCGCATGCGGATTGTAATATCTATCGTATCGGGCAGCGTGCGCCTCAGGATCGCTGATGCTATCCATGGATCGCGGCTCAGCCTTTCAGCGGCACGTTCCAGGCGGGCGGAAAAAATATTAGCACCTGTGCGGATTCCCGCGTCGCTCAGCACCGCGTGAAGCGCGGCCCTGTCCGGTGCGCCGCTTATCCGTATGGTTGTTATGTTCAGGTATCCTGATTTCTGCAGGGCCCTGAGTGCCTGAGCGGTGCAGAATCCGCAAGCGATACATGCAGCCAGCGCTGCACCGACGGTCAGTGCTTTTCGCAGCACGCGCAGTTTTCGCCGACTGCGTCGTGATCCCGGGCTGCCTCTGCGGGCGCTGAACAGCTTAATCATATGCTTTCTCCCGGCATAGCGGTTTTTCGTTTTTTGTCGAGCCGGGCGCCGCACAGTATGATTTCCACCAGGGCTTCGAACCCTATGCCCGCACCGGCGGCCGCCATCGGCAGAAGGCTGGTTTCCGTCATGCCGGGAATCGTATTGACTTCCAGCACAAAACAGCTGTTTTCATTATCGACGATAACGTCTACCCGTGCCGCACCGCGGCAACCAAGTGCATGGTATGCCTGAAGAGCTGCTTTACAAACAGCATCCTCTGTTTCTGCCTCCATGTCCGGCTGCACGATATACTCTGTTGCGCCGCCTGTATACTTGGCACGATAGTCATAGAAACCGCTTTTCGGCCGTATTTCGATTAGCGGAAGCTGCCGGCCGTCAAGGACGGCAACCGTGATTTCACGGCCCTGTATATATTCTTCGATAAGCAGATCGCGGTCGAACCGGGCGGCCAGCGCTACGGCGTCATGAAACTCGCGCGCATTTTTCGCAACACTGATGCCGAGCGTCGAACCCTCCTCGCAGGGCTTTACAATAAGCGGAAAGCCCGGGTTCACGGAATCCGCAATCGAGGCGCTGTCATCGGATATTCTGATGTTGCGGAAGGCCGGTGTGTTTACGCCATGAAATACAAATATTTTTTTAGCTGCTGCCTTGTTCATGGCCAGGGCGCTTGCAAGCACTCCTGATCCTGTGTAGGGGATCTCCATGATCTCCAGCATCCCCTGAAGCGCGCCGTCTTCACCGAAGGCACCGTGCAGAGCTATGAAAGCTGTATCGATCGCCTGCCGTTTCAGATGGTCTGCAATGTCGCTGTCGACATCGATCAAATGCGCCGAGTAGCCTTTTTCGCTCAGCGCGCGGTGAATCGCCGCGCCGGTTTTTATGGACACCTCCCGCTCTGCGGATAAACCGCCCATCAAAACCCCGATATTTTTCCGGGTCATGAGCTGTACTGTTTCCGGTCTCGGCTGTAGTTCGGGTGTCATGGTACCGCTTCCTATCGCTTTGCCTTGAGTGATTTCATTGTGCTTTCACCGGCGGTCCATACGGTGCCCGCTCCGAGAGTCAACAGAAGGTCACCGGCCTGCAGAATGCCGGCGAGGTGTTCGACTGCGGCATCGAGTTCAGGAACAAGCGTTATGTCTTTGTTGCCGTATTCTTTGAGGCCGTCGCAAAAACGCTGTGCGGTGACCTCCGCCAGAGGCTGTTCACCGGCAGCATAGATATCGGTTACCACCAGAACGTCCGCATCATAAAAGGCAGTCATGAAATCGTTAAACAGATCGCGTGTTCTGGTGTAGCGATGAGGCTGAAACAGAACCACCAGGCGCTGAGCACCGAGTTCGCGCGCCGCCTTAAGCGTCATTTTGATCTCGGTCGGATGATGAGCATAGTCATCGATCCATACCACATCCGCCTGCCTGCCACGGACCTGAAATCGGCGCTGAATGCCTTTAAAGTTCCGGAGCGCTTTTTTTATTACCATGAAATCAAGATCAAGTTCGAGACCGACACAGATCGCCGCAAGGGCATTGTACGCATTGTGGATGCCCGGCAGGTTGAGCCTGATTTTGCCGAGTCGCTTTTCATGAAAAAATACTTCAAAGTTTGTAGCAAATCCGTCAAGGTGAATGTTGCGGGCCTGAAGATCAGCCTGGGAAGCGCATCCGTACGTAAGCACGCGCTTGCTCAGGCGTGGAATAAGAGCCTGCAGGTTTTCATCATCGAGACATATTATGCACAGGCCGTAAAAGGGAACTTTGTTGAGAAACTCAAGAAAGCTCTCCTTGATCGAATCGAAATTCCCGTAATGATCCATGTGTTCGCGGTCGATGTTCGTCACAACAGCAATTGTCGGCGGCAGATTGAGAAATGAGCCGTCGCTTTCATCCGCCTCGGCAATCAGGAAGTCTCCGGACCCTAAAAAAGCATTTGTATTTGTTTTGTTAAGTCTGCCGCCGATTACAACCGTCGGGTCAAGCTCCCCCTGCTCCAGAACCGATGCAATCAGGGATGTTGTCGTCGTTTTTCCATGTGCGCCCGCAACAGCAACGCTGTATTTGAGTCGCATAAGCTCTGCCAGCATTTCCGCGCGGGGGATGACCGGTATGCCTGCCTCGTGAGCCTGCTGGATCTCGGGATTTTCTTCGCGTACCGCCGAGGACACGACAACAACATCAACATCCCTGATGTTGCTTTTGTCATGACCGTAATACACGGTTGCGCCGAGCCCCGAAAGCCTTTTGGTGTTTACCGATTCTCTCAGATCCGAACCGCTGACGCGGTACCCGAGGTTCAGGAGCAGCTCTGCGATGCCGCTCATGCCGATGCCGCCGATACCGACAAAATGAATGTGCTGGCTTTTTTTATACATGATGCTCCTTGAGAAACGATATGGTGTCGTACCGAGACGGTGCGGCCGCGCCGACCTGTTTTGCGACAGGTTGTCCGACAAAGATAATTCCGAGCTTGATGCACAGTCGCTCGGCGGCTATGATGTTTCTGACAGCGACAGGGTGTTTCCTCATGTGATAGCGCACGATCAGCAGCCTGTTCAGAAGAAAATGATTCAGCCTGTTTCTCATGGTGATCAGCATGTGTGCCTCCGTGCGGCTTGTGCCGCAACCCGGCAGCATTCCCGCATGATTTTTTTTGCGGCATCGGGTGCCGCGCGCCCGGCGGAGCGGAGCTCCATCGAGCGGAGCGTGCTTCTGTCGCCTTCCAGTTCGAGCAGCATCGAAGCAAGGGTTTCCCCGCACAGGTCGTCTGAGCGTATCATGCGTGCAGCGCCGCTTTCGACACAGGAGCGTGCGTTGTGCTCCTGGTGATTCTCTGTCGCATGCGGAAACGGAATCAGTATCGAGGCTTTGCCGCATACGGCAAGCTCGGCAAGTGTCGAAGCTCCGGCACGTGCTATGACGAGGCCGGCCCCGCAGAGGCAGCCATACATGTTTTCAATGAAGGGCCTGACATCGGCCTGGAAGCCCAGCTCAGCGTACCGCCGTCTGACTTCGCTGCACATGGCATCTCCCGACTGGTGAATAAATTGAAGTCTGTTCCGTATGCTGCCCAGCAGCGGGAGAGCCTCCAGCACAGCGGCGTTGATCTGTTGTGAACCCTGGCTGCCTCCGCAGACAACGATCCGAAACAGGGTATCGCTGTGCGCGGGCGGCCGTGAGGTGAAGAATTCATTTCGAACAGGCAGACCCGAGTAGACGGTTTTATTTTCCGGAAAATAACGGGCGCATTCTCTGAAAGATATGCATATACGTTTTGCTATGCGACCCAGAATTTTATTGCTGAGGCCGGGTATGCTGTTCTGCTCGTGGATTACCGTGGGGATGCCGAGCATGGTGCCCGCCAGGAGTGCGGGAAAAGAGATGTACCCGCCAAGACCGATTACAATATCGGCTTTGTGTTTTTTTAGCAGCAGCGCGGCTTTTATGCAGGCGCCGCCCAGCAGAGTCAGGGCGGCTGCTTTTTGTGCCGGGGACTTGCCCAGGAACCCTCTGGCGGCCGTTGTTTCGAGATGGAAGCCGGCCTGCGGCAGAATGCGGGATTCGATACCGGAGGTGCTGCCGATAAATACTATATTGGTCGATGGCAGTGTTCTCATGAATTCCTGCGCTATGGCGATTCCCGGAAACAGATGCCCACCTGTTCCGCCGCCGGAAATGATTACGTTCAGTGATGCTGCGTCAGACTGCATTGTTCCGATATGCTCAATAAAATACCCATGAATATCAAGTTTATCAGCAGCGACGTGCCGCCGTAACTTACAAACGGCAACGGCATGCCTTTGGTCGGCAGCAGCCCCATGACGACACCCATATTGATAGCTGTTTGAAGTCCCAATAGCGTAACTATTCCGAGAGCGAGAATTGATCCGAACATGTCTTCAGCCTTTAATGCTATAATCAGACCGCATACCATAACGGCGGCAAACAGGCAGATTACCAGGACCACTCCCATGAAGCCGAGCTCTTCGCCGATGACTGAAAGAATAAAGTCGGTATGGGGTTCGGGAAGGTAATACAATTTTTGTGTGCCCCGCCCCAGTCCGGTACCGAGCAGCCCGCCCGAGCCGAATGCCAGAAACGACTGTACTATCTGGAAACCCGCGCCGCTTGCATGTTCCCACGGATTGAGGAATGCCAGCAGACGTTCATAGCGATAGCCTTTGCAGGCGATAAGCCCGCCGGCAGCTCCGCCGGCGATGATGCCCAGCCCGATGAGGTACGGCTTGCTGACCCCGGATGCAAACAGCATAACCAGCATAAAGGCCATCAGCATCATCGATGTGCCGAAATCAGGCTGCAGGACAATGAGTGCACATACCGGTACGAATATAATCAGGTGGGGGAGAATGCCGATCGAAAAGCACTTAAGCTTGTCGATATCCTTTTTTTCGAGCGAGTATGCTATCAGTATCACGAGCGCCAGCTTTGCAAGCTCCGAGGGCTGGAATGAAAACGGTCCGAAGCGCAGCCACCGGACGGCGCCGCCTACTTCTGTGCCGATGCCGGGCATCAGTACCGCGACCAGCATCAGTATGCTCGCCAGCCAGAGGGGGTAGGCAAGCTGCTTCAGCCGGGAATAGGGAATCCGCATCATGATCAGCATACAGATAATGCCGCACGTGCCGAAGAGAAACTGTTTTTTAAGAAAATAGGCACCGTCATTGAATTTTTCAGCTGCCGCGATAGAGCTGGAACTGTAAATCATGATGATTCCGAGTCCCATCAGGAATACCGGGATGAAAATCAGCGTTGTCTGAAGTATGTTTTTGCCGTGCATATATCAGGAGCCTTTCTTGAGCTGCATGACAGCACGTTTAAAGGATTCTCCGCGGTGCTCGTACCCGTCGAACATATCGAAACTCGAGCAGGCCGGTGACAGCAGCACCGCATCGCCCGGTGCGCATTTTTCATACGCAGCGAGCACGGCTTCCTCGAGTGAACCGGCGGCCGAGGTCGGGACAAGGTCTCCGAGCTCCCGGCTCATTCTACGCTCCGCCTCACCGATCAGGACAAGTGATTTAACCGTGCGTTTGACGCTCTCACGCAGGGGGGCATAGCTCCCTCCCTTGTCCTTGCCGCCGGCAATGAGCACAAGGGGCTGCTGCATGCCTTCCAGCGCTTTCTGACAGGCGCCCACATTTGTTCCCTTCGAATCGTTGTAGAATCGCACGCCGCCCACCGTTGCGACATATTCCATGCGGTGGGGAAGCCCCCGGAAAGAATGCAGGGCCGCTTCAGCCGTCTTCGGAGAAATACCGCACAGGAGCCCCGCAGTGACGGCTGCCAGGATGTTTTCCCTGTTGTGGCGTCCCTGCAGGAGAATGCCGTCGGTTGCAAGGCGGACTTCCTGGTCGCCGGTGCAGCTGAAGTGCAGCCGGCCGTTGTCGTAGGCGCCGCGTGGGAGCGGCGTGCGGGTGCTGAAATAAAACACTTCGGCGCGGATACGCTCAACGAGTTCCAGAACCCGCGTGTCGTCATAATTCAGAATCGCTTTATCGCCGGAGAGCTGGTTTTCGAATATCCTGCTTTTTGCGTTTATGTAGTCGGTAACGGAGGCATAGCGGTCAAGGTGATCTTCGGAAATGTTCAGCAGTATGCTGATAAACGGCTTAAAGCTTTTAACGGCTTCGAGCTGAAAACTGCTGATTTCCGCGATAACATACTCCGGGCGCAGACCGCGGAGGACACATTCAACCAGCGGTGTTCCGATGTTGCCGCCGACAAATATGTTTTTGCCGGCCAGGGTGAACATATGTTCAAGCAGCGATGTCGTGGTTGTTTTTCCGTTGGTGCCGGTGACGGCTATGATCGGGGCGGAGATAAAACGTGCGGCAAGGTCTATTTCGCTGAGCACCTCTATGCCGCGCGCCAGGGCCTCGATTACGGGACGTATAAACAGCGGAACGCCGGGACTGACGATTATCATGTCCTGAGTCAGAAACGTTTCGACCCGGTGCTGTCCCGTTTCAAGGACAAGCCCCTGTTCGAGGAGATCCTGCGGCACGTCGATTTTCCTGCGGCTGTCGCTGAGCGTTACAGCTGCTTCCTGTCCGAGCAGAAAGCGGGCCGTTGCGAGGCCCGTCTTGCCGCATCCGACAACCAGAATTTTTTTACCGCAAAGATTCATCCGCTACCTCAGCTTCAGTGTGCTGATTGCAAGCAGGGCCAGAACGGTTCCGATAATCCAGAACCGCACGATGATTTTCGGCTCGGCCCAGCCTTTGATTTCGAAGTGATGATGAATCGGTGCCATGTGAAATATTCTTTTGCCCCTGAGCTTGAACGAACCGACCTGGAAGATGACCGACAGCGCCTCGGCGACGAACACGCCGCCGACGATTGCCAGGAGTACTTCATGTTTGGTTATAACGGCAACGGTTCCCAGTGAGCCGCCGAGGGCCAGCGACCCGACATCACCCATGAAAATTTCCGCCGGGTGGCTGTTGTACCAGAGGAATCCCATGCTTGCCCCGACCATGGCACCACAGAAAACCGTCAGTTCGCCGGCACCGGTAATGTGGGATATCATCAGATAGTCGGCAAGCCCTGCATGGCCGGTAATGTATGAAAACATCAGATAGGTAGCCGATACGATCAGCACAAGACCGATTGCGAGGCCGTCAAGACCGTCGGTCAAATTGACGGCATTTGAGGCCCCCACGATAACGACGGTCGAAAAAAGCACATAGAATCCCTGCAGGTCGGGCAGCACCCGCTTGAAAAAGGGGACGCTCAGTCGCGTATCGAAGCCGGGCTGAATGTACAGCAGAATGCCGACGGCTGCGGCGACTATCACCTGCAGCAGCAGCTTTCGCCCGGCGCTGATGCCGCGGGAATCGGCCTGCCTGATTTTTTGCCAGTCATCCAGAAAACCGACGGCACCAAGGCCCGTAAGAGAAAGCAGTACAATCCAGACATTGTAATTGGTGATGTCGGCCCACAGACAGGTCGATACGACGATGGAGAACAGTATCAAAAGACCGCCGGCCGTGGGTGTTCCCTTCTTTTTCAGATGGGTGGCGGGACCGTCGTCACGAATGTACTGACCGAAGCGGATTTGCCTGAGCCTGGCGATGAAAAACGGTCCGAGGACGAGCGTCAGCAGCAGGGCGGTAACCGTCGCGTAAATTGTTCTGAACGTAATATATTTGAATACGTTGAACAGAATATATTCAGTATGCAGAGGATACAGCAGATAGTACAGCATGTCGATTCCCGGTTAGTGTTCGGTATATTTTTCCATCAGCGGGGAGGGCGTGTGTTCCCCGAAAAACGTTTCAATGATCGCGAGCAGGCTCCTGGAGGTAAACGGCTTGTCGAGGTGGGCCCAGGCCCCTTTCTGCAGGGCCGACCGTTTTATTTCTTTCGACAGCAGGGTCGACATCAGTACCGGTGTCACGCCGGTATGCTCGGAGGTAACGCGGTCGATAAGATCGAGACCGCTCATGCCGGGCATGTTCAGATCGGTCAACAGCAGGTCGTAATGCTCCTCGATCAGTTTTTCCAGGGCATCTGCGCCGTCACGGGCGGTATCGACGCTGTACCCCTGCGCAAGCAGGTATTCCTCGATGGTGTAGAGAAGCATTTCATCATCATCGACGATGAGAATTCGTCCCTGCCGCTCATCCTGCGATTGTGCCATTATCAACCTCCGCATGTGGAATCGAGGCGTTGCGGCTGTGTCTGTCAGCCGAAGCGCCTGCGCAGTTCGTCTGCAATCTTTTCCATTTTCATTTTACGCGAACCCTTGATGAGAATGACATCCTCCCGGCCGACGGTGCTCATCAGCTGCGACGACAGGTCCTCCGTGCTTTGGCCGAGTACGATTCTGTCCTCCGGGAAACCCGTATCTGCAGCTCCCGTTCGTACGGATTGTGCAAAATCGCCTTTAAGGAAGAGGTAATCGATATGCAGCCCGGCGATTGTCCGCCCAAGATCCCTGTGCAGGCATTCCGCGGTTTCCCCGAGCTCAAGCATGTCACCCAGTACAGCTATTTTTTTTCCGGGGGTCCGCAATGCCGACAGCGTTTCGAGTGATGAGCGCATTGAGACGGGGTTGGCATTGTATGCATCGTTTATAACCGCTATGTCACCGAACAGCTCTGTCTGCATCCTCCCCGGAACGCCGGAAAACGAAGAGATACCTGCCGCGATCGTCTCGGGGTCGATGCCGAGCGCCAGACCTATGGATGCGGCAGCCAGGGCATTGCTGACATACTGCGTGCCCGGTATGTTCAGCTGAACGGGAACGTTCCTGCCGCTGAGTGCAAGCGTAAAAGATGTGCCGGTACAGTCCTTTTCCCGGATAGCACGGGCTCTGACATCGCCTTCGGCAATGCCGTAGGTAATAACCTGCGCACGGGTACGGGCGGCAAGCGATGCGACCCGCGCATCATCCTGATTCAGTATGGCGATGTCGCCGCTGCCCAGGGCATCCGTCAATTCGGCCTTGGCTTCCATGATGTTATCGAGCGTTTTCAGCTGTTCAAGATGGGCAGGGCCTATGTTGGTAATAAGACCGATACGGGGCCGGCTGATTTCAGCCAGCCGCCGTATCTCCCCTCGATCGCTCATGCCCATTTCAAGCAGAGCGATTTCATGATCGGACGTCAGCGTAAGCAGTGTCAGGGGAAGTCCGATGAGGTTGTTCCAGTTGCCGGGATTCCGTATAGCGCTGAACCGGCGTGACACGATCGACCAGGCCAGCTCCTTGGTGCTCGTTTTGCCGTTGCTTCCGGTGACGGCGACAACCCGGGCCGTGCATCTGCCGCGCCAGCAGGACGCAATATCACCCAGTGCCGTCAGGGGGTCGGCAACCTCTATGAGCGTCCACCTCCCTGCAGCGGGATGGTCGTCGATTGAGGCGGCATGTCCGGCACGTACGAGACTTGCAGAGGCGCCGTTGTGAAATGCATCGGCGATAAAGCCGTGACCGTCACACTGTGTACCCGGCAGCGGAATAAAAAGACCTTTTTCAGTCATCCGGCGCGAGTCGATCGAAACCCCGCAGATCTCAGCCTGTGCAGAGCCCTGCAGCAGTCTGCCGCCGCCGGCCTCGATTATGTCCTGTGCTCTCAGTTGCATGTATCCCGTTTTTTCAGGCGCACAGCTGCAAGGCGCGCCTGGCCTCCTCGCGATCATCAAAGTGTTTACAGTCTGTTGACGTCTGCTGATACGTTTCATGCCCTTTGCCGGCAATCAGCACGACTTCACCGGGCCGGGCGCTGCCGATGCCCAGGCGGATAGCGATCTGTCGATCACAACAGATCATATAGACCCCCTCGTGTGACTGGGCCGGATTTGCAGCATCAATTTTTTTAAAACCCGCCTCATGAAGACCCTGCTCGATCTGAGCGATAATGCGCAGCGGTTCCTCGCTGCGGGGATTGTCATTTGTGAGAACGACGCACCGGCTGTAGCGCGCGGCTATGCGGCCCATAACCGGGCGTTTCGAGGAATCGCGATCGCCGCCGCAGCCGAAGACGGTGATTATGCCCGATGCGCCGAGGCCGGAAATGGTCTGCAGAACGTTTTGCAGGGCATCTCCCGTATGGGCGTAGTCGACGATAACCGTTATATCCCTGCTGCTTTCGATACGCTCCATACGGCCCGGCACCCCGGTGACGGCATCGATGCCGCTGCGGATTGTATCGTGATGGACACCGAGCGCTTCCGCCGCCGCAGCGGCAGCAAGAATATTATAAAGGTTGAACGCTCCGACAAGCGGGGTTCGAATGCCGATTGTGCCGCGGGGTGTGACAATGTCGGCCTCAGTTGTCTGCAGCGAGAGAGAGCGGGAGCGCGTATGAATATCTCCCTGCTCCATGCCGTAGGTGAGTACGCGGCACGGTGTGTGCTGTATGATGCTTCGCCCCCAGGTGCTGTCGCTGTTGACGACGGCCACAGGATCCGGCTTGCGCGAAGCCGGCAGCAGTTCGGTAAAAAAACGCTGCTTGCTTTCAAAATAGTGCTCCATGGTGGCATGATAATCGAGATGCTCGGGCGTCAGGTTGGTGAAGATGCCGACATCGAACGAGCATCCCTCAACCCGCCTTTGATCGAGACCGTGCGAGGAGACCTCCATGACGGCACAGTCCGCCTTGCTCGTCAGCATTTCCCGGAGCAGCTTTTGCACGGTGACGGCATCGGGTGTGGTGTGCCGGGCGGGCCGGCTGTACGAGCCGCAGCGATAGGTCACCGTCGTCACAACGCCTGCCGTCCGTCCGGCATGCTGCAGAATCGACTCCAGCAGAAACGCAACCGTGGTTTTTCCGTTGGTGCCGGTTATGCCGACAAGCGTCATGCCGTCTGACGGGTTCCCGTAGAAAGCGCCGGCGCAGCGCGCCAGCGCGTGGCGGGAGTTACCGACGGTCGCGGAGAAACAGCCGGGCCGCACAAAACTCCGTTCGCTCAAGAAGGCACGTGCTCCTGCGCGATAGGCATCTTCCAGGTAGTCATGACCGTCAGCCCTGGTTCCCCGCACAGCCACGAAAAGTGTTCCGGGCCCGGCTGCTTTCGAATCAGCGCTGACAGCGTGTATTTCCATATCGGTGCTGCCTGAGGATGTCAGTAGTGCAACATCGCTTAACAGGGTTTTAAGCTTCATCCCAGATGCCTTTGTTCGAATGCCTGTTTGCGGCCCGCCACCCCTTTGACGACCCGTCGGGCACTCTGTCCGGAACAATATGCAGGTAGTTCAGTATGAGCTGCGATATTCTGCTGAAAACGGGTGCCGCAATTTCACCGCCGTATGCCATGCGCTTCGGCTCGTCGATGATGACCAGCACCGTAATGCGCGGGTTGTCAGCCGGAACGAACCCTGCGAACGAGGCGATTGTTGTTTTGTTGCAGTACCCGCGCTGCTTTTTCTGGCTTTTTTGCGAGGTGCCTGTTTTACCGGCAACGCTGAAGCCGGGTATCGATGCCTTTGTGCCCGTGCCGCCCTCGCCGACCACGCTTTTGAGCATTTTGACAACGGTTCGAGCGGTCTGTTCTGAGCTGACCCGCCGCCGCACACAGGGTTTTGTTTCATGTACGATTTCTCCGGCGGCGTTTCGCACGGCCCTGATGATATAGGGTCGCATCAGAAGGCCGCCGTTGGCCAGGGCTGAGTAGGCTGCTGCAAGCTGCAGCGGGGTTACCGAAATTCCCTGCCCGAAGGCCATTGCGCTCTGTGTGTGCTCCGAGCAGCGGTAGGGCAGGGGCACAAACCCTGCAGCTTCGATCGGAAACCGTATGCCCGTTTCCTCGGCAAAGCCGAACTTCCTGATGTATTGATAGAATGTGTCTTTGCCGAGGTGCTTCGAGATTTTGCTCACGCCGATGTTGCTCGAATACTTGATAATATTTGTGACATCCAGCCAGCCGTGCGGGTGGATGTCGTGAATGGTTTTGTCGGCAATGCGGTAGATACCGTTTTCGCAGAAAAAGATATCATGCGGCTTTATCATGTTTTCCTGCAGGGCTGCCGCAACAAGAAAGGGCTTGAAGGTGGAGCCGGGCTCGAAAAGGTCGGTTACCGCCCGGTTGCGGCGGACAGCCGGGCGGTATGCCTGATAGTGATTGGGGTTGAACAGCGGCACATTGGCAAGCGCCAGAATTTCACCGCTCCAGGGGTCCATGATAACGGCTATGCCGCCCCGGGCCTCGGAAAGCGATACGGCGGCCTGCAGTTCTTTTTCGGCGATGTACTGGATATTCTTGTCGATGGTAAGAATGATGTCATGGCCGTATGTCTGTGCGGCTTCACCCCGGATGCCTTCGACAAACAGGCAGCGGCCCATGGCATCTTTGCTGACGGTCAGATCTTTCCGTTTTCCCTTGAGCAGGTCGTCATATTCGTACTCGACACCTTCGAGGCCCTGGGTGTCGACACCGGCAAACCCCAGTATCTGTCCGGCAAGCTCGCGGTTTGGGTAATAGCGTTTGTTTTCTTTGACCAGCTCGAGGCCGGGGCTGTTCAGCCTGCGGATGCCGGTTGCTTCGTCGGGGGTGAGCTTTCGTTTGATCCAGACAAAATGTTTTTGCCGGTTCAGAGTTTTCAGCAGGCCGGCTTCAGGCAGGCTCAGCACGTCTGCGAGCTGCCGTGCCGTTTCATCCGGGTCGTCGATAAGGTGCGGTCTGGCACAGAGCGAGTCGACTTTAATGCTCACGGCGAGTTCAACTGCGTTGGCGTCGTATATCGTGCCGCGCCGTACGGCAAGCGAGAAACGGCCCTTGTGCTGGCTTTCTATACGCCGCATCAGTTCTTCCGACTGCAGAATCTGAAGGGAATAGGCGCGCAGTGCGATAATAAAAAAAACCAGCATGAAAAGCGATCCGACCAGCTTTATATTTGTCTGCAGTACGTTTCGGGGCTTTATCTTTACCATGACAGTACCACCACCTGATCGTTTTTCGGGACTACCATACCCAGTTCGGTGCGGGCGACGCGCTCGATGCGCGAAGGGGCGATAAGCGAGGCCCGCTCGATACGCAGTTTTTTGTTTTCCTCAAGCAGCTGCTCGTGCTGCTGCATGACCTTCGACATACGGTAGCCGAGCTCGAGGACGTAGATGCGAACCCAGATAAACACGAAAAAACAGAGCATCAGCAGCATGCCCAGCGTGACAGCCATCGCGGATGTTTTACGCGCGCGCGCCGCCTGTCCCTTGACTTTCTGGCGGGCCAGGTAATTTGTGTGAATAAAGCGTTTTGATGTAGCGTGCACCATCGGCATCCTACAGTCTTTCGGCAACGCGCAGACAGGCACTGCGGGAGCGGGGGTTCTTCTCGCGTTCGGCCTCCGCGGGCCTGACCGGCCGCTTGGTGACAATCCGCACGCGGGGCTTTTGGCCGCATACGCATCGCGGAATTTCCGGCGGGCAGGTGCATCCCTTTGCCCAGGCGTTAAAGGTTGTTTTTACGATTCTGTCTTCCAGTGAATGAAACGAGATGACACAGATGCGTCCGCTTTTCCTGAGCAGGTGCAGTACGCCGTCAAGCCCTTGCTGAATGGAGGTCAGTTCGTCATTGACAAAGATACGCAGGGCCTGAAATGTTTTTGTGGCCGGGTGGATACGGGCCGGGTGATATCGCCGGGGAACGGCTTTTGCAACGATGCCGGCCAGCCGGCTGGTCGATGTGACCGGCTGCTGTTTTGACTGTTCCTTGATGTGCAGAGCTATTCGGGCGGCCCAGCGCTCCTCGCCGAATCTTTTCAGAATATCCGTAAGCTCATCGACCGAGGCGGTTTTTAAAATATCACCGGCATGCATGGGCAGTGCTGTATCCATTCTCATATCGAGTTCGCCTTCTCTGGTGAAGCTGAATCCCCGCCGGGGATCAGTGAGCTGATGTGTCGATACGCCCAGATCGAAAAGTATTCCATCGATTGCGCTGACGCCTGCCCCCCGCAGCAGAGGTTCCGCATCTCTGAAATTACCGTGCAGCACCTGTGTTTTTTCGGCATACGGTGCAAGTGCCTGCCGTGCCCGTTCGACGGCCTCCCGGTCGCAGTCGATCCCGATCAACCGGCTTATCTGCGGACAGGCCTGCAGAATACGCAGGGCATGTCCGCCGCCGCCGACGGTGGCGTCGACATAAATGCCGCCGGGAGTGCTGCACTGCAGAAACGCTACACATTCATCCGGCAGAACCGGTATGTGGCGCGTTTCCATGCCGTCCTACAGACCGAGTTTGCCCAGCAGGGTTTTTGCTTCCTCGGATTCGAGAAAATCGGGCTCCGGCTCGATATTTTCAGAGAACAAGTCCTTGTTCCAGATTTCAAAATGGTTGATGTTTCCGGCCAGTATGACTTCTTTTTCCAGACGGGCGAAATTTTTCAGGTTCTGGGGAATAAGAATTCTGCCCTGCTTGTCGATGGTGCAGTCGGTTGCCGATGCCAGATAATAGCGCCTGAAGTTTCTGGCGGCTTTTGTGTTTGTCGGCATTTTTTTAAAGGCCGGCTCGTATTCTTCCTCCCAGATTTCAAGCGGGAACGCTTTGAGGCACTGATCCTGATACTGCATGACAACAAGGGTATTGTTGAATTTTCTGCTCAGGGTTTCACGAATACGTGCCGGCAGCATAATTCTGCCCTTGCTGTCTATGCTCTGGCTGTGCTGTCCTCTGAACACTTTGCTGTCCTTTTCTGGGAATTACAACCACTTTCTACCATAATTTACCACTTACTGGAATATAGTATGTAAACCTCCGGCTGTCAAGTAAAATTTACAAGTTTTTTCAATATGTTCTGGCGCATAACTCATGTTTTCATAAGCACTATATGTAGATAATTTAAAATAAATAACCACAATATGTTGTGTTTATTGCCCACAGATAAGAATGAAAACACTTAAAAAAAATAAAAAAAATTTTTATTTTTTTCAAAAATGTTGTGTTATTGTGCAATGAAGTGCAATTAATGCAGAGAAAAAATCAGATTTATAACTATAAATTGTTGTAATCATTTCAATTAAATAATTAAAATACCATTATAAGAGAATACTATACATTGACCGGATGTTACTGTTTTCCGCAGCAGTATCAGGGTTCACGGCACTCCGGTAGCGGAGGCCGCGGATGTGGTTTTTTATTCGAAACAGCCTGCGCAGGGCATGAAGCATGAAAAATACATTTTTGGAAATATCGCGTTGCGGTGAAGACTTCAGCAGGTACCATAGTCACCCTGCAGGATATCGCAGCTCGTGCCTGAGGAGGCCCTTGTTTTTTCAACTTCTGTCGATGCTCGTTGCGGGGGAGGTGCGGCGTAGCGGCGGCTGGTCAATTTCTAAGGAAAAATGGATGTTTAGATTTAAAAGCCAATGTTTTTATGATATAGTACAAATCCTGACAAAAAAAGATATACTGTGGTATGAGGACCGTGTATGAAAACGCTGTCAAAAATGATAGGCAATACAAAAGTCGTTGAGCTTTCCCATATCGGCAACGGCAGGGGAACCGTGTATGTGAAAATGTCTCTGCTGAACCCCAGCGGCAGCATCAAGGATGTTATGGCAGCGTATATGCTGACCCAGGCGGAAAAAAAGCGCCGCATCAAGCCGGGCGGAAAAATTCTCGAAGCGACCACCGGCAATACCGGCATCTCATTTGCGATGCTTTCTTCGGTAAAAGGCTATGAGTTCATGGCAGTTATGCCCGAGCACATGAGCATCGAACGACGGCAGATGATGCGCGCGTTCGGAGCACGTATCGTTCTGACGCCGAAAGAGCTCGACATGCAGGGGGCGATCGAGCGGTACGAAGAGCTGAAAGGCGTGTACCCCGATGCATGGCTGCCGAACCAGTTCGAGAATACGGACAATATTGAGGCACACCGGATATTTACCGGCACTGAAATTCTCAGGCAGGTGAGCAGGCCGATCGATTTTCTGGTCGCCGGAGCGGGTACCGGCGGCACGCTGATCGGTTCGGCCATGGCAGTAAAAGAGAAGTTCCCTGACTGTAAGGTCGTTGTCGTCGAACCGACCGAATCGAGCGTGCTTTCGGGAGGCACAGCCGGGCTTCACGGCATTCAGGGCATCGGTGAAGGATTCATACCGAGCATCATCGAAAACAATCGTGAAATGATCGACCGCGTCATGACGGTTTCCACATCGCAGTCAATGGATATGTGCCGGCGTATCGCACAGGAAGAAGGTGTTCTGGCCGGTCCGTCTACAGGGGCGAATCTTTACTCCTCTCTGTGTGTGCTCGAGGAACACCCCGATGCGTGCGTGGTCACGATTGCACCGGACCGGGGGGAACGCTATCTGCACCTCGGCCTTTACGGGTGTGCAGCCCAGAAATGCCAGGAAAGCGTCAGCTGCATGCCCTCACTTCTGGCCGGGGACCGCCCATAGGCAGGCCACATGAGCATCCACCATGTATGAGCCCGGCGGGGGCACCGTGCGTGCAGGAAAACCATGACAAAAAAGATCGGCTTAGGTACACGTCCGTCACAGGTCAAGGGCAAAGAAAAAGACCTTGATTTTGACGCCATCGATAGTGGTCGGGACCGTGAGGCGGCTGTTGTTACTGCGCGCGGCCGAACAGCGCAACCGCGATACCTGTGGTTGAAAATAGTATCCTGTGCCGTGATTATCGCCGTCTGTGCAGCCGGTGCCGGTCTGCTGCTGCGTGACGGCGGCTTCGAGTGCAGGCTGGGCCATATGATTTTTTCAAGCGGGGGCGAACGAATACGCGTCCCGAGCGGCTCGTCCGTTACCGTGCCGTACGGAGGCGGTCTGGTGCTTGAGCGCATCAACCTGCGGGGGGTATACCGGCTGCTGCCGCCCAAGGGGCTGCGGGTTGCCGTCCGGCAACTGCCTGGGGCCGGTGATGTTACCGGTGAGGATATAACCGGTCTGATACGGCCCGAGGAACTGCTCGACTACGATATCGTGGCTGAAAAAGACGGCAGTGCAATCGGTGCGGTTTCGCTGATATTTGAAATGAATGCACAGGACTGGATCAGCCGTGCGGATGCCGTGGAAGACGTATCGGTGCGCAAAATCTGTTATCAGAAGGCCGTTACGGTCGATCCGGATTCCGAGGTCGCTCACATCGCTCTCGGCAGACTGTACGAGAATGAAAAGAAAATAAAGCAGGCCATTGCGGAGTACCGCGTTGCCACACGTATCAATCCCGGCAATGTGTCCGGGCTGCAGTCGCTGGCAGGATTATATGAAAAAACGGGCGATAATAAGCGCCTGATGCAGACATATGAAAAGCTTGCCGAGGCCGATGACGCGCGGGCCGATACACACTACTACCGTGCGGGCACGGCAGCGGAAAAGCGGGGTCTTGCCGACAAGGCAATGTCTCTGTACAGAAAGGCCCTCGGCAAAAACAGAGCGCACCTGGACGCACGGAGGCGGCTGATACGAATCTACGAGCGCGGCAAACAGTGGAACAGGGCTGCGGCCAACACCAGAGTGCTTCTGGAGTATCAGCCGAAAAACGACGAGCTGCACCTGTATCTTTCAGAACTGTATATCCGTATGGGAAAAATCAGGGCGGCGCTGAAATCCGCCGGTGAAGCAGAGAAGCTCAAACCGCGCGATGAGGCTCTGTGCCTGCAGCTTGCCGTTCTGTATGAGCGTGCAAAAAAGGCGGATAAAGCGATCGCCTATTATAAAAAGGCACTCGATATCAATCCCCGCAATGCGACCGCCTGCAACAACCTCGGGCTGCTGCAGGAACAGCAGGGAGAACACAAGCAGGCGATTGTCTGGTATGAAAAGGCGGTCGCGTTAGCACCGGGCAATCCGGGTTTTGCCGTCAATCTGGCGGATGCCTACGAAACAACGAAACAGTGGAAGAAGGCCGCCGGAGTGTATGAAACGATCGTCAAGCGCGACTCTTCGAATATACCGGCATGGGAGGCCCTTGCCGAGCTGAATGTTAAAACCGGCGGCACCTGGAAGGCCCTTGAGGCCTACGCAGCTCTTGCAAACCTTGAGCCGCGCAAAGTCGTCTGGCGTCAGAAAGTCGCGCTGCTGTATGAAAAGCTCGGCAAGGTCGATAAGGCCCGAAAAGCCTATGAGAAGATTCTCGAACTTGATCCGAAAAACAAGGAGGCAAAAGACAGGTACCTGGAGCTTTCAAAACGCCGGATCATGGATCGGGTCAAGTAATTACAGCGCAACACACTTTACCGCAAGGAGGTATTGGTATGGATCTCATGGATGCCGTCAAAGGACGCCGCAGTATACGCGCATACAAGCCGGATTCGCCCTCGCAGGACGATCTGCTGTTTATCCTTGAAGCAGCGCGCATGGCACCGTCCTGGGCCAATACGCAGTGCTGGGAATTCGTCGTCGTGCGTGATGCTGAGACCAGGCAAAAGCTTTCCGAAACGCTTCCTGAAAAGAATCCCGCCCGTGGAGCGGTTGCCTCGGCACCGGTCGTGATTGTTGCCTGTGCCGTAAAGAAGCGCTCAGGCTACTTCAAGGGCGAACCGGTAACCGACAAGGGTGACTGGCTGCTGTTCGACACGGCGCTGGCACTGCAGAACCTTACGCTTGCCGCGCATGCCAGAGGGCTGGGAACGGTGCATACCGGCTTTTTCGACTCTCGGGCGGTTGAAACGCTGCTGGGAGTGCCGGATACCTCGACCGTTGTCGAGCTGCTGCCGCTGGGCTATCCCGGCGCACAGGGCAGGCCCACGCCGCGCAAGGAACTGAGCGATTTTGTGTATTACGAAACCTACGGGCGAAATGTCTTCTGATCAGGACGGCCGGCAGCGTATGGGATCGTTCATAGTTTTCGAGGGTATCGAGGGCTGCGGTAAAACCACCCAGATACAGCACCTTGCCGGGTTTCTGTCGGAAAAAAACCTGCCCCTGACCGTAACCCGGGAGCCGGGCGGCACCAGACTCGGGGACGGGATTCGTGCTGTTTTTCTCAACGCCGGCCACCGGGATATCAGCCCGCTTGCCGAGCTGCTGCTGGTGCTTGCCGCACGGGTACAGCACGTGCAGAGCGTTATCCGGCCGGCCCTGGAGAACAATGGGATCGTCCTGTGCGACAGGTTTTATGATGCCACGGCAGCCTATCAGGGCTCTGCCGGGGGCGTTGATCGCGCGCTTATCGATCGCTGTCATAATGAATTCGTATCCGGTTTGACTCCGGACCTCACACTGCTGCTGGACTGCCCTGTAGAGGTCGGGCTTGAACGGTCGCGGGAGCGTAACCGCCGGGACGGCATCGAGATTGCCGAGGGCCGCTTTGAGGAGAAGGATCTGGTTTTTCACCGGCTGGTGCGCGACGGCTATCGTGAGCGTGCACGGCAGGCGCCGGAGCGCTTCAGGGTGATTGACGGCACGTTGCCGGTCGCGGATATCCGGAACACTGTCAGGGATATCGTTATACAACTGCTTGAGAAAAAGGGTTATGCCGTTTGACGAAATAAAAGGACAGCCCCCGGCGATTGAAATCCTGCGCGGCATGCTGCGCAGCAAGCGTCTGCCGCATGCCTTCATATTTTCAGGTCCCGGGGGTGTGGGCAAAAGCGCTGCCGCCCTGGCGTTTGCCGGGGCCGTCAACTGCAGGGAATCATCCGATGATTTCTGCGGTTTGTGCCCCTCGTGCCGTAAAATAGCGGCAGGGATGCATCCGGATGTCATCACCATCGAGCCTGAAAAAAGTGTTATCCGCATCGATCAGGTGCGCGCCGTGCAGGATGACCTGGCCCTGCATGCGATGAGCGCCGTAAAGCGTGTTGTAATCATAGAGCAGGCCGACAGGCTGCATGTCAGCGCTGCAAACGCTCTGCTGAAAACCCTCGAGGAGCCGCCGGATGATACGCTTATCATTCTTGTAGCGCGCTCTGTCGCCGCCATGCTGCCGACGATACTTTCGCGCTGTCAGCGCATCGTGTTCACACCCCTGCAGCCGCAGGTTATAGCGGACATTCTCTGTGACGGCGGGGCTGATCCGGAAAAGGCCGCCTCCGCCGCCCGTCGCAGCCAGGGCAGCGTGACGGCAGCACGCCAGCTGCTCGAGGTCGATTTTTTCGAACGGTACAGCGATCTTCTCGACCGTATCGAGACCGGTCGTGATGACCGCTGCGCGCTTCTGGATCTGGCAGAGTCGGTCGGCAAAGACACGGAACACGTGGAGATGCTGTTTTCATTTCTGCTGTCCTGGTACCGGGATGTGCTGATGGCCCGGCAGGGGGTGCCGGGCGATATGCTTCTCAACGGGGACCTGCAGGAGCGCATTTTTGGTGAGGCTGTACGGGAAACACGATACGGGCTGCTTCAAAAAGTAAAACGGCTGCAGTGGATGCAGACACATGCAGCACTGAACGTCGATATGCAGCTCGCCCTTGAAACCGTATTTATGCAGTAATAGTATATTCGGAGATACGCAATGTCAGAGAGCATAAACATAGTATGTGTCAGCTTCAGAAAAAAACTTCGGGAAACGGACGCCGATGCAGGCGAACTGGATCTCAAGCTGAACGACAAAGTGATGGTTGAGACGAAAAGCGGTCTGCTGCTGGGAACGGTTACCGACCGGGCGGCATACCGCGGTCTGATCACCTGTCCCAAAAGCAGGCTTCCGAAGGTCGTACGCAGAGCCGAAGACGCCGACATACGGCAGGAAGAGCTCAATATACGCATGGAGCGCGACTACTTCCAGGTGTGCCTTAAAAAAATTCAGAAGCACACCCTGCCCATGAAGCTTGTCGATGTCGAAATCGTGCCTGACGGCAGCAAGGTCGTTTTTTTGTTCGTTGCGGAAAACCGCGTTGATTTCCGCCAGCTGGTCAAGGAGCTTGCAGCCGACCTGCGCACCCGCATCGAGATGCGGCAGATCGGCGCCCGCAGCGAAGCCCAGCGCATGGGCGGTGTGGGCTGCTGCGGACGCGAGCTGTGCTGCGTGGGATTCCTGGAGAAGTTCTGCCCGGTGACGGTCAAGATGACCAAGGAGCAGGGCCTGCCCCTCGATCCGGAAAAGATATCGGGCGTCTGCGGCAGGCTTATGTGCTGCCTGTCATATGAATACGACACCTATGTCGAGCTCAAGCGCGGCCTGCCGAAAATAGGCAAAAAGATCATGACTCCCAAGGGACCCGGCAAAATCAGGCAGATCAATATCATTTCCGGAAAGATCCTTATCGAAGTCGAGGACGGCATGATCGTCGATATGCCGATCGAGGAATATACCCCCGACATGCTGGTAAAACAGGGTTAAATCCGTATAAATTAATATTTGACAAACATCGTTTTATCGATATAATTAAGAATTCATATATCGAGCGGGAATAACTCAGTGGTAGAGTACAACCTTGCCAAGGTTGGAGTCGCGGGTTCAAATCCCGTTTCCCGCTCCATTTTTTTTGGCGGCGTAGCCAAGTGGTAAGGCAGAGGTCTGCAAAACCTTTATTCACCGGTTCGAATCCGGTCGCCGCCTCCACTTGGACAAACAGGTTTGCCGGGCAGAGTCCGTGCAGGCCTTTTTTTATGCCTGCGTTTTTTCGGCAACGGGGGCTTTGTCCGTCATTGCGCGTCACGCCCCGGCGTGATGACGCCCCGTCCTCCGCAGTAGCTTTGCTGCGGAGGGTGGAGGCAATCTCAACAGGTATGGTGCTTTGTTCATGGAGATTGCTTCACTTGGTTCGCAATGACACTAAAAATAGCGTTAAGGAAAATCAATACCTTACCGTATGTTTACTGGGAGGATCGTCAGCGACGCGGCAACAGACAAAGCGATAGAGAGGGATGAGTATAGAGTCAAAAGATTAAGACGGTGCGCGGTTCGCACCGTTTTCTGCTTTCATAACCAGCGTACCCGGAGTTACACCTGCGCGATTATGCTTGACTAAGCGAATAAATTATCCGATAAAATGCAAAAAGCACCCCAGGCACTGCAACAGGTATGGAACACATTGATATAACACGTGAAATCGACAGTATTACCAGCCAGCTGATCGAGAAATACAAGCCGGAAAAGATAATCCTTTTCGGATCGGCTGCGTGGGGCGGCGGGAAGGTACATGATATCGATCTGCTGATCATAAAATCAAACACCCCGCATTACGGCATAGAGCGTCTGCGCGAGCTGGACGGTCTTATCGATCGTCATGCACCTCTGGATATGCTTGTGTATCGTCCCGAAGAGGCGCAAGAGCGGCTGGCTATGGGTGATCCGTTTATTAAGAAGATATTTCAGGACGGCAAAGTGCTTTATGGTTGACAGTCGTTTGGTCGGGGAATGGCTTGATAAGGCGGATGAAGACTACCAGTTTGCCACGTCCGTTATCGAAAGCTCCACCCATTATGCACAGCTATGTTTTCACTATCACCAGGCAGCCGAAAAATATCTAAAAGCCTTTATTGTTGCGCAGGAGCTTGAATTTGTAAAAACCCATGACTTGATTCTTCTGCATGATATCTGTATGAACAGGGAGCAACAGCTTGCTGATATTAAGCAAGAGTGTACGATGCTGAACGGTTATTATATCGAAACCCGTTATCCTGTTCACTGGCCGGCACACCACACCAGAGAAGATGCTCTTGGGGCAAAGAAATCAGCGGAAAAAATATCAGCCGCAATAAGAGCTTATATCACATCATAACGATTGCGTATTTACCATTTGTTCGGATTTTTTCGACGATTGGATTTCAAGGTTCGTTTCAGATTTCATGATTGTAGACATACTTTTGGATCGAGGATAGGCATGGCAGGAGTTGACCTTAAAACGATCATGGGGCATAAGTCTGCAAAAGTGACTATGCGGTATCAGCAAGCGGTATGCGCTGTTGCAATGAATGCTGAAACGGGTTTGTGGATCACTCGATCTGCAAGCCCTTTTTTTATTGTGCACTAAAAAACTGGGAATGAAAAGAAATGGTGCTTTGTTCATGGAGATTGCTTCGTCACGCCAGGGCGTGATGAAGCAATGACATTGTTTGCTGCAGTTTAAGGGTTGCGCTTTTTCGCGGCCTTTTTTTATGCCTTTCCCATGCGGTTTTTCTCCTGATATGCTATAAAAAGTGAACCGTTCCGATTCCCCGAACGTATATACCAGTAAAAAGGAACCGCATGGCGCCCCCGACCGACGAGCAGCTCATGGACCGGCTGTGCTCGGAGAGTTCTGCAGAGGCATTTGAAGAGCTGCTGCGGCGCTACGAACAGCCGCTGTTCGGGTACCTTGTGCGCCTGACCGGTGATACGGCTGACGCGCACGACCTGTTTCAGGAAACGTTTTTGCGCATATTCCGCAACCGGGCTTCATTTAAGGCCGGGCGGCGTTTTGCGCCCTGGGCGTACCGCATCGCGACGAACCTGTGCGTCGATACGTTCAGGAAAACGAGCACGGCCGCTGAAGACACTCTGGAGCCGATACTTCTGCAGGATCTGGTGACAAGTGATGATCCGTCGCCGGAGGAGCGGTTTTTTGAAAAAGACCAGGGCGCAGCTGTTCAGGAACTGGTGCAGAAGCTCCCTGAAAAATATAAAGCGGTGATAGTTCTTGCCCATTACCAGGACTGCTCTGCCGCCGACATAGCAGATGTGCTTTGTGTCCCTGCGGGAACCGTAAAATCGCGGCTGCACAACGCTCTCAAACTGCTGGCCCGTATGGCCTCCAAGAGAGGACGTATCCATGACATGCACTAAGACGGAAGACGATGTTGTCGCATACTGCCTGAACACGCTGCCCGCTGAAAAGCATGCGGAAATGACGGAGCACTTCTCATCATGCCCCCGCTGCCGCAAGCTTCTGGATGCATACCGCGCAACGCAGAGCCTTCTTGATGCCTGGCAGCCCGCACGGCCGCCCGAGGGCCTGCGCGAGCCGGTAATCGCTGCTGTAAGGCGCGAGCTGGTGCAGGGTGCCGACAAAAATGCCGGGGCTGTGCCGGATGGTGCCGACATAGCCGGCGCGCTTTTAAAGGCGGTCACCAGCGAGCAGCTGCGGGTCTACAAGTTTCTGACCGGATATCTCGGCAGCGAGCAGGGCGGTGATGCCTTCGAGCGCTACCTTGAAGAACAGTCGGGCGTAAAGCTTACCGATGATCTGACCTATATCGATCTGCTGACAAAGCTCTACGAAGGGGACGAGCTGACAATAACGCGCAGCAACGGGGAAACGACCGAGCATATCACGGCATGTCCGTTTGTCGATCTGGCCGATGATATCAAGTTCAACGGCAATCCCTGCGAGACAATCTGCCGCCGGCAGATTAACGTCATCGAGCGGCTGAAATCGGTAAAGATAGATCACATCACACTGAGCCGCCGCAAAAAAGGAACGTGCATGTTTCATTCGCGGCCGAAAAGCGGGGATGTATAATAATCATGGGTAAACCCCCGGCTCTGCCGGGGGACTCACAGAGTTTGACAA
>CAZFIB010000005.1:31803-94540 GCA_964518865.1 uncultured Thermodesulfobacteriota bacterium | reverse complement strand
AGTATTCATGGAAGAAGGAGCAGTATCTAGAAACTGTTGATAATGACTCAAAGCATCAAAATACTTGCGTTCGGACTCAAGAGCAACAGCTATGTTGAAATGCGCTTCAGGGTAATCTGGCATGATCTCAAGCGCTTTGTGAAAACTATCGAGAGCTTTCTCAAGTTCACCGTTTTTTAAATATAGTACGCCGAGATTATTGTGCAGCGGCGGGCTGTCAGCGTTCGTGCCCAGCGCTTCCTGAAATGTTTTAAAAGATGTATCGAGATCGCCCTTATAATAGGAAGCAATCCCACTGTTAACCATGTTTGCAAATGATTTAATTTGATACTGAACCGAGGTCAACGAAGGATCATCGTTTATAGCCTCAGGGGCTTCTATCAATAGCTTTTGAAAATTCGAACTGTTAATAAATTGATTATACAAATAAAAGGAAGTAGAAGCAATCAGTATAACAATTCCTAAACCAGCAACAGTTTTCACAAAACCGGAAGGATTGACAGAGCTTCTTTTTAATTTTCGATGCACTTCCGCCTTGAGAGGACTTAGATCGAGATCATTTTCCTTTTCAGAGATTGTCCTGTTTTGCTGAGCAGATTTTAACGTTTCGAATATTTTACTCATTATGTGTCATCCGTTCAATTCATGAAGTTTGGGGAATTGAGACGTATAGAGATTGTACTGCATGAAAAACTGGGTTATGGGACCTGCTATGCCGTCTGTTTTCAGCTTGTGAGCTTTTTGAAACTGTTTAACAGCATCTTCAATGACATTGTTATATAATAAGTGCTGTTCTTCTGAGTTGAGATAGCCGAGACGTTTCAACTGTCTGTCGAGTGTCGCAATATGCGCACCATTCATGCCTTTTTTGAGATAGCGCGGCATGCTCATCGGTTTTTTCCAAATTATCAGTGCAGTGCCTGACCATCTACGGTAAAAATCATCTGCCGAATAGACAAGCTTTCCTTCTTTCGGATCAAGAATACTGATTGCGGACGGAATCGAACCGGTAAGTACAACCGCATGAGGAGGGGAACCGAAATCATTTGTTTGATAGGAAAGAAGAATGCAGGGTGTTCTGAAATGATCCAGCAAGGCAGTTTCGGTCCGAATTCGAGCAATACTGAAACCATAGCGCGTTGCCGTCGACATGTAGCTGAACATTCCCGGAGAGCTGCCGGCCCAGGTTTTTATTTCTTCAACAGAACCTGCATTGACTCCCCAGGATTCGAAGATAACGGCCAGACAGACAAGATCATAGCTGCCGATTTCATTGAAAAGTTTTTTTGCATCGTCATACAACGACGTATTATCATCGTATTCGATTATTTCAGGCATGATGTTGGTATCAGGATTGTCATCGTTCAGCACGGATGCTGACTTTGAATTCTCGGTATGCGAACTAACTTTCTCCTCGATAACTTTCTGCATTGCTGATGCCTTTTTTACTGTCTGCGCTGATGACGTCGGCTCCACTCGGTCTGCAGGGGTTTTCTGAGCCGAATCGGCTTTTACTGTTTTAGCAGAAAAAGGAATTCCGTCATTACGAAAATATGCTGCTAGCAGCACCGACAGAAGTATAATCACTACCGCAGATGCGGCAAATATATGTCCAGTCGAAAAAAAACTTTTATTAAGGCTGAATCCCGAATGACGCAGCGTATTTTTTAGTGCAACCTGTATTATTCGGGGATTTATTTGTCTGGTCATGGCGTAGCTTCCGGAAAGCAGGACCTGATCGCATATTATATTTATTAGACGTGGATAACCTTTTGTTGTATTGAAAATTTTACGCTGTGCAGCAGGTGTGAATGATATATCGCCTTTGGAGCCTGCAATGCTCAGACGATGCTGTATATATTTTTTTGTTTCATCCGGGTTAAGATTATCGAGGTGGAAACGCAAAGATATTCTCTGGTCAAGCTGACGAAGTTCAGGCTGTTTCAGCATGGCGTCAAGCTCGGGTTGACCGACAAGGACGATTTGAATCAGCTTTTCCTTGTTGGTTTCAAGATTTGAAATGATTCTCAGTTGTTCCAGGAGCTGTGGTGAGAGATTCTGAGCTTCATCGATGATAACAACAACATTATTTCCTTTTTTAAGTTTTTGAATGAGAAAATCATTGAGTAACAGTATGAGCTTGTTCTTGTCTTTTGCGTCATGATTATCTATGCCAAGCTCACTGGTTATGGACAGAAGAAGGTCCTTCGCGGAAAGAGACGGATTTAAAATAAGGGCGGTAATAATGTCGTCGGGAAGCTCCTCAAGAAGAAAGCGGCAAAGTGTTGTTTTACCGGTTCCGACTTCGCCGGTAATCAGAATAAATCCTTTGCGTTTTCTGATACCGTACATCAGATATTTCAGTGCATCTCTATGCTTGTCGCTGAGATAGAGAAACTGCGGATCAGGAGTGAGATCGAACGGATTTTCCTTGAGGCCGTAAAATTCATTATACATCTGGTGTCACCATACTGTTTTCAATGACCTGTGGAGTAATGAAAATCATAAGCTGACTTTTCTGCTCGTCATTCCCCTTAAAGCTAAACAGTTTACCAAGCAGCGGAATATCACTCAGTATCGGCACACCCTCATCGGTTTCCTGAACCGTTTCACGCTTAAGTCCGCCTATGACTACTGTTTCATTATTATTGACGATGACTTTTGTCGTCAGGCTACGTGTATCTATGGGCGGTTCGCCGTCAAGAAATACTGCCTGGGAATAGTTTGCGCTTTTTTCAGCTACAACGATATTTAGATACATTCTCGTTCCATTATCGAGCATGTGCGGTGTCACTTCAAGCTGCAGGGCCGCTTTTTTAAACTCTATTGAAAAACCGCCGGTAACTTCACTTTCATAATCTTTGTAGGGAATTTCCTGGCCGCTTTCAATGTAGGCTCGCTGATTGTCGAGAGTGATAACCCGGGGCTTGGAGATTACTTTCAGTTTTTTATCCTCTTCCAGAGCTGAAAGCTGCATGTCGAGATTGAATTTTTCACCGTCGGACAACAGAAAACCGACAGATGCACCTTTGAGCAGACCGACCGCTGCAGGCATGTTCAGAACATAATTGTCACCGCTCAGACCCACGCCCTGCATAGCAGGTCCGGTATTCTCTACGGCACCCCCTTCTTCGACATCTGTCTTTTGACCGCCGGTAGTTTGAAAATCACCCCTTTTGTAACTGCCACCCCACTGAATACCGATCTCTTTAACATAGTTATCGGTGATATCTACGATCCGTGCTTCGATTGAAATCTGCAGTGGCTGCACATCGATTTTTTTAATTATATCTGAAACTCTATCTAGAACCTCGGGGATATCGGTTATGACAATGGCATTTCTATCCTCGATAACGGCGATTTTACCTCTTTTGCTCAATGTTTCCTTTTCAATCATTTCAGCAAGCTGATCAAGGCTTCGAAGTTCATTGCCTCCTTTTGGAACATCGCGGGCAATCGTAGGCCTGGGGTTCATTGAATATTTCAGGGGGAAAATGCGCGTTTCAAGCTCGGTCAAATCAATTGAAAGATCCTGCTTTCGCTTCAGGCTTTCAAGCTTTTTGTTGTAAATCTCGATCTTGCTGTTGATTTTTTGAGAAGTATCCACCTCAATAATTTTGCCGTTGATAATATAATCCAGGTCGGAAACTGAAAGAATGGCACGAAAGGCTTCTTCCAGCGTAACATTCTGCAGGTTGATTGATATTTTTTTGTTTATATCATGGGCAACGATAATATTGAAATTATGTTCCTCTGCAAATGATTTCAGTAAGCTTTTAACGCTGACATCATAGAAAGACATGTTGCATAAAATTTCGGGGAAGGGAAGCTGCTGCTGTTCAGTGTTTCCATCCTTCGTTCTGCCGGATGAAACGGAAAGCGTAACCATGCATGAAAAAAATAACAAGAAAAAACCTACTGCATTTCTATAAATCATGTGCTTCTCCCGGAATTAATTGGAAGGCATTACTAAAGCCTTATACTTATATATGCATACTGAGTGATTATATTCCTAAAAAAACATCTCGCCGACTGATACGACCTTTGTTTCTCCTTTGCGGGAGATGGTCATATCCGAACTTTTGATTGATTCAATGCGGTGCCCGTTTATCATTTCCCCCTTGCGGATCATGCGAATCGTACCTTCGCTCTGCTGTATGAAAGCGATACTGTACTCATCGTACTCAATGATTCCGCCGAGATAGAATCCAGTCTTTTGAACGGGATTAACGGCTGATGGCAGTTTGTCCGTTTGAGTTGTTTCAGCCGCATACTTTTTGTCTTCTGCGGGTGTATCCATGTTAATCGAAAACGGATCACGTGAAACAAGCTTCTGCATTAAGCCGACAGTCGGTATGCCATTATTAGTCGGCAGCGTTAGCAACAGTGACTGAGCATGAATCGCCTGCTGTTTAATGCGTTTTTCTGACTCAGAAGTTTCTGATATCTCAGACAAGTTTTTATTACTGCTCAGGTTCTCTTTTAAGTAAAAATTATTAATTTCGAGGTTGAAAACATGTTTTTTATTTGATGTGGGCCTGATCGAAAGATTGCTTATATTGATACCCTTAACCTTTTCGATATTATTCAGAAATTTAACCGCTTCGGGATAGTCAGACTCAAACGATATCGTACGTGATGATTTGATATAATTGTTGAAAACAACCCGATCAATAGGACCGATTGAAAGAAATTTTACAGCATAATTTTTATTCATTTGTCCTATCTTGGTAAGGAGACCTTTGTCGTTTTCATCAGCAGGAATATAGTTGCTGAGAAAATCTTTTTCATTGGCAAGCAGAGTTTCCACCTCGTTTTTTTTCTCGAGCAACTGTGAAATTTTACCAATTTTCCTGTATGATTTAATGGTTTTTGTCTGTGACCAGAAAACATACACCCAGAATACTACAGCAATAAGGACGATAGCGAAGAAAATAAACCATTTTGAATTTTTTTGAGCTTCCAGTGCGATCATCACGTACCTACTGCATTATGGAATTGAAGAATTTCTGAGGCATGGTCATCTTATCGTCTGAGGATGTTTGAAGTGAAACTGGAGGAACGATCCCCAGTTTAAGTTCAAACTCGAAAATGTTTTCACCGAACTGTTTCATATCTATGATGTCCTTTTTAGCGGCGAATATTTTTTCATTTTTTCGCTTCTCAATACTGCTGTACTGCTGTTCATCCTGTTCTCCGATGAGCCGCCAGTCGAGTAGCTGGAATTCATTACCGAAAAAATCCTGTTGCATAAGAGTGTTTATGAATAGGTTCAGCTTAACAAGGGGAGAGGATGTGGCAGAGTTGATTACAGAACCGACGATATAGAGTATTTTTTTGGGATTCTGGATTCTGTCACCGAAAAGATTATAGGTGTCTTTTTTTGAAGTCCTCTGAGAGATTCTTCTGTTTCCTTTGCCAGCTAATACCTTATCTTCATCAGCGATACGAATTTCAGTTAACCATATGCCAGGAAGTATTGCTGCACTGAGCAAACTTAACTTTTGCGACCAGACAATATCCTCCTTTTTAAAATCTGTCAGCTGTTTTATTTTTACCTGCAGATCAGCACGATCTTTTTGAAGCTCATCGATCTGTTTCTTTATAGCAATCTCTTGATTCGTTCGGGATTCAATAAAGCTTTTCCTGGGCAAATAAAAACCTGTTGTGAGAAAAGCAGATATACAGAAAAGAAGCGTATAGGCTAAAGCGATTGCAATTGTATTGACAGGAAGCGGGACATCCTTAATCATTCTTCCGACATCGCTTATTTTACCCGGCTTAAGAAGATTTATTTCGTACATGCCTGATCAGCCTTATGATTATTAATACAATTTCAAAAATTATTTTACTGAAAATATAAAAAAGTACAGCAGTTTACCTGAGTGCGAGACCGATGGCATGTGTCAACTGAGGGGAGACAAGATTAAACTCGTTTCTGTAATTTCTTATATCTCTTGAAAATTCAATTTCGCGTAACGGATTTATGACTTCTGCTGTGATATTCAGTTCAGTCGACAAGTAATTGACGAGCATCGGCATAAATGCGCTCCCGCCTGAAATATAGAATTTGGTAACTTTTTTCCGTGCACTGAGGCTGCCGTAATAAATAAACGTCTGATGTATCTGAGATATAAGTTTATCATAATACGGTTTAACCATTTCAAATATAGACGACTCGGTTCTTTTCATTATTTCGGCTTTGCAGTATGAAATATTTAGCTTATTTTTAATAATATTAGTAAAAGTATCACCGGATATAGCAATTGTTCTGCTAAAGATAGGACAGTCCCTGCCATGTAGTGTCAGTGTCGAAAGTGATGCGCCGATGTCAAGAACTGCTTTTGTCTGTTCTTCATTATTTTTATGAGTGTGACGTAAAGCGTTAATCGTAGCAAGTGGTCCGGCATCAATTATGTCCGGCTTAACACTGCAATAAGCAAGAAGTTCATTGAAATAATGCAAAAGCTTTTTTTGAACGGCTACAAGCAAAACATCCATTTTATTCTGCTGCTTGTTATGATGAAGAATTTTCGTAGAAATAACCATTTCTTCCGGGTTATATGGAAGAAAACGTTTGGCTTCCCATGAAATAGCTGACTCAAGCTTTTTCGATTCCATGAACGGCAGCTGAATCTGCCGTATCATAACGGAACTTCCACCGACAGAAACAACAATGCGAGATTTTTCAAGGCGAAATCCGATAAGTGCCGTTTTTAAGGCATCGCGTACATTGTCGGTTATTAAATACTCCTGTGTGTCTTCGGGAGGACCATCAGGGTATATATCTACAATTTTGGCAGACAGCAGACGAGAGCTTCTAAGTCCCTTGTTGATTTCTACAACTTTTATGCTTTGTCTGCCGATGTCGATTCCGATGACCGGTACGGCAAATATATTAAACGGCCTGCGCTCAGTTAATCTGCAGAAAACAACTTCAGGGCCTCTAACGCTTTGACCGGATTGCATAATTAAATCTTTATCCATGGCACGTCCTGTATTTTTGCGATACGTCTGGGTAACAATTCACTTTTCTTGTATATGAAACATTTATATTACTGTGCACCCCAGGTTCCGGCACCGCGCGGCACTTCAACCAGGTCCTGTAAATGGACATTGGCAATACTGCCTTCATTGGTCTGGTCTTCCGGCAGTCCGGGCGGCTGGCTGATGCCGCTAATGCGATTATCATAATTAATAATAAAGGGAATATGTGTAACAGGAGATGTTACGTTTGTATTGCCGGCGTGATCGAACCATTGACAAGCTGTACTGTCGTAATACTTGAAACGAAGACGTTCTGAAACAATTGTAGCATTGTCGTCATATGCCCAGTTGTCTGCACCGGTACATACCCATGATCCGGTTGAGTTATCACATGGATCACTGCCGCTGCCGTCAAGCGCATACCAGGCACTTGGGCCGGCCGTTGACCATGGGTAATCATGGCGAGAATCAGACGCATCAGCTGCATTGCTGCCCTGACCGTACCAAACCGGTAAACCAGGGTTTGTGGCATTATCGAAAAAAGCGTTCGAATAGTGATGATTGCCATCGGAATCGCGCCATGAATAAATATCTCGGCGTATATATGGAGCAACGCGACGACGGTTGCGGTCACCCTGCTGATATCCAGCTCCAAGCCCTTGAACAGACAGACCGCCGTTTATCTGCAGACCGCTTAATGGAAGCGGTGCATGTAAATTAGGGTCTACATTGTAGCGGATTCTTTTTGTAACAAAAAATTCCTGCATGTCGACGTTATAATAAAAATCGCGTGCTGCAAACATGAATGCATCGACCCTTGAAACACGGCCGGTACCATAAAAATTGTCACAAAGCCAGTCACTTACAAAAATATTACCGTACCGTATGGGTGTGCCGAATCGATACCTATCGCCGAGCGCAATCAATACCAGCATGTCCTGATCGGGATTCTGGTACACGATGTCGTTGTATATGAAAATATTCCCTTTAGCAATAATTGTTGCTCGTCCGCTGACAATAAATTCCTGCACGAAAGAGTCAAGAAACCACACATGGCCGTTTACATAATACACACGGTCGACACCGAGATTAAGTGGCTTGCTTTGACGAACAGGGCCTTCGGGTGTTGAACCGAAAAAGACGTTGGTGTAGCCCTGTGGTCCTACAAAATCGTACAGAAACCAGCGCCAGTCAGGTGGCCATATGGGATTGATATCAATTTTGTTCTGAAAGTCCGGATTATCAATAGTAGTCACATCAACGTAATGCGTATGGTTGCGGATCGAATAGTTCATTGCATCGAGACCCAAAGGAGTTTTGGTACGTGGAGACCCTAATGAAAAATTCGGATTCGAAGAAGAAAAATGTAGGCCGACCGAAGCATTGCCCTCGATATAAGAGGTGTTTACATGCATTCCGCCTGAGATGGAATCATTGCCACTTGTGCCGGGGGAGGAACCGAAGGAAAAGACAACATCCTGTTTTCGCCAAAAATCACCAAGAAAAAGTGCATATTCAAAATTACGCGTCAGCCATTCGATAGATGCCGTGATATCGCGATCTTCGATAAAATCTTTTGTGCTTGATTCATCATATTTTGTATATATAAGCCTGCCGCGAGATGTCACAGATGTAGGGCGCACATCATTGTCAAGAAATATGTATAATTCTCCTGCCTGAAGATTTGGATCCGCTATTGTAAATATATCATTACCGATACTGTTCCAGATATTTCTGGCCTGCAGAGGAACCGTTGACGTTCCGATAACTGTTGCCTGATTGAAAAGCGTAACTTGCATATCGCTGTAATTCTGTTCTGAGAGACGGGACGGCATGAGAGCAAGAGCAGACTCGCTGAGCTGAAGCGACTGCGCATTCCGCATGGTTGTCATAACCGCACTGGTTTCATATATATAGTTTTGCATAAATCCTATTGCCAAAATACCGATCATGGCCATTACCATTGACATGAGAACAAGGGCGGCACCCCGCTGCCCGTTTTGACGTAAAGGAAATCCTTGTTGCAGTATTTCTCTCATACTGTTGCAAACCTGTAAATTCACCAGTTTCTCCATTTAGCAGTGGCAATGAGCGTATCGGATCTTCTGCCGAGTTCGTCTTCAGGAGCATAGAGTCGAAGAAAAACATTTATAGCAGAAGGGTTGTCGGGGTCGTCGTAGGAGAAATAGAATTCATCAGGGTCGGACATCAGAGCAGTTGTTTCCAGTGATCCACCCACAGTTTTGTCATAGTAGAGTACGTTATCTTCATCATTGAGATAATAGCGTGCCCAGTCGTCGCTGCCGGCGATACCGATAACGAGCTCCTTACCTGCCCAGCTTTCAGGATTAACAATATCACGAATGGTAATATCACTGCTGTATGCTTTGGATACGTCCTTAATGATATTTTCAATCAAAAAAGTCGCTCTCCGAAAGCGTTCGAGACGCATGATACCGACCTCATTCTGCTTGTAAATTGAAGTAAATAACGCTCCAGCAGTAATAACAAGCAGGGGTATCAGAAGTGTCGTGACAGTCAGCTCTATCAGAGTAAAGCCGCTGTTTGATAAAAATGCTTTTTTATAATATTTAACGAAATAGTTCATGTGCTACACAGATTCTCAAATATAATATATATTACCTGTACGTATGGCTCACGATCTTGGTCAGTACAATTGGTGAAAAACTTACCTGCAGTCCGGGTTCTTCAATATCATAATCCCGCAATGAGGTTACCATAACCGTAACCTGAAGAAAGCCGGTATCGTCCGACGGAGTTTCATCGACTGACCCGTCCGACTGCGGTGTTACGCTGATCACACGAACCTGCCGGCGGAACAGTGAAAATCCGCTGACTCCCATCTGATTTGGCGGCAAACTGTAGTCAGGTGTCGGATTGCCGAATGTGTCAGAGCGTCCATCCATATAAGTACCATCAGGAGTTTCAAGCGGGATGGCGATACCGCGGTCCCACATATCGTAGTCATCGACATCATCTAAATCAAGACGTGTATAATTGGTGATGTTATCGCACTCCCAGCAGTCACCGGGATTTGTTTCCTGGTCTTCGTCAGGATCGCGCATATCCTTTGTCATGATTTCATCAACAAGCTGCTGGGCAAGCACGATTGCTATTCTTTTTTCTTCCTCAGCTTCGAGTATTTTTTGACCTTTATTGTACACCCAGCCGACAGAAATAAATATAGATGAAAAAATCAGGATTGAAATCAATATTTCCAAAAGTGTATAGCCGGCTGTTGGATATAATGGAGTTTTAATCATTATTTTCTATACTTTTGATTTCGATGCGGCAATTATGCTATTCATTTCCCTGAATAAAAGTTCTGCAAAGGGATCATCTTCGATTGCATGACGCATGCGCCATGCGGTTTTGTAAGAAACGCATAATTTGTTTTTCATCTGATGAAGGGTGATATCCTGATTATTGAAGACCAGCAATATTGCCGCAAACCATTTAAGAAGCGGTGTTCTGGTTTTATGAAAAAAACTGTTAGAAATATCTGAAAACTGATATTTACATGTTTTACAGGCATATTTTGTAAAATGGTTGCTTTTCCCATGTGAAACAGCATAAATCAGCCCGCTACCGCATCGAATACAGGTAATGCTGTTATTCCAACGCACCTGTTTTATTATATATATACACTCCTGTTCAGTGAAACAATGTTCACAAACTGAAAGCTGATGTGATGAATCGTACATTTACTGTTTCCCTGAAGGGATAATATGAAACAAAAAAAGGAGGGGTCGAAACCCCTCCTCGGCTGTTCATTAATCAGCTGTGGAAACCTGGGTAAAGCCGGTGTCATCCACCCATGTTTTTTCGCCGGTTGCACCGTTATAGTTAAGTACCATAGATAGTGGCGCTCCGTCACGGTTAACCCAACCATTATTGGCGATACATCCTACACTAAAACCGTTAGCCGCAATATTGTAAACTGTACAATCCCAATTTTGTTCTAGTTCCTCGACATCTGCTCTCTGGAGTATCGCATCCGGATCTGCACCTTCATAATCACCATTTGCCTGTTTATAATACTGCATTGCGGTTACTATTGCAGCAGTTCCACCTCTTGCTTCCGCACGTCTTGCGTCATCGCGATAGCCAAGATACATGGGAACTGCAGCAGCGGAAAGAACACCCAGAACAACGATGACCACCATCAGCTCGATAAGGGTAAAACCTTTAGTATTGCGTTTTTTCATGAATTTTTGGAATGTAGTAGAGCGTTTCATGCATACCTCCTTAGTTTCATTAATGATAGTAATTAAAAATTATTATAAAAATTAAAATTATATAATTTTAATATTCACCTCCCTTCGTATGGATTTTTTAGTATTAATAAAATATGAATAAAATGTTCATAATAATAAAATAGTACTGGTTAATTATTTGCCTGTCAAGATAATAATTCAGATTCAAAAGTATTAAAATGATTATATTAAATATAATTTGACATAAATAAAAATTATGATATAGACCATTATAAATATATATTTTTCGGGAGGGTAATTATGCTTGAATTATCATTAGGAATAATTCTTTTGTTGAGCGGTTTCGCAATTTTTCTGTTTGTCGGCCGTGAGATACCCAAAACGACCGGGGTAATACTGTTCATTTTTCTTGGAATATTGATACTTATGAGCTATTTTCAGAAAATGCCGACAGCTGCGACCGCCTGTATCTTCGGCTGCTTTTTCGGAACGATAATCGGACAGTTTGTCCCCGGCATGCTGAAGACAACCCAACAGTAATAAGCCGGTCAGGGGAGATTCAGCGATTGTCTTCAGCGCGACGGCAGTATAAAGAAAAAACTGCTATTTCAGTCCGATAACACGCCTGACCTCATCAAGTGATGTCAGCCCCTGTGTGGCATAGCTGAGCGCGCTGTCGAGCAGGGTGGGAATTTGTATTGTTTCAAGCAGTGACAGTATACCGCGCTTGCTGCTGAGTCCCTTGAATTTTCCGCGAAGCGTGTCATCGATTTCAAGAACTTCGGTAACCGGCAGCCTGCCTGTGTACCCGGTGTTGAAGCACTTGAGGCACCGCCCAGGCCTGAAGCACGGCCGGCTGTCCTGGATTTTCAAAAGAGCCCGCTCTTCATCGTCGGGCAAGTATTCTTGCTTACAGTTCGGGCACAGGGCCCGCAGCAGCCTGTGGGCACTGACAACCCGAATTGTGCTCATGAGATACGGCTCGACTCCCATATCAAACAGCCGGGGGAATATTTCCCTGACGCTTCCCGCGTGAACCGTTGTAATGACAAGATGGCCGGTAAGACCTGCGCGGAACGCGGTCTTCACTGTCTCGCTGTCCCGGATTTCTCCTATCATGATTATTTCAGGGTCCTGGCGAAGAACGGCTTTAAGAGCATCACTGAACGTAAATCCGCTTTCCTCGTCGACGTTGACCTGCATAATCGACTGCAGATCGAATTCAACCGGGTCCTCGAGGGTAATGATATGAGTGTCCTTGACGCTCGATCGCTCGAAATCCTTGAGCAGTGAATACATGGCCGTGGTTTTTCCGCTTGAGCTCGGACCCGTGAATACTACTATGCCGTCCTTCATGCCGAGAACTTTTTTCAAAGCCTGATGGGAATGGTCCTGCAGGCCGAGGCTGTCGAGCGAAAGCTCGTCCTCGTGAAAATGGAATACCCGTATGACAAGCTGCTCTCCCTTTGCGGCTGGCATGAACGAAACCCGCATCTCGGTACCGCCCCTGACGATTTTACCGTCCTGAACGATTTTCGTTTTATAAATGGGAAGATCGGCCATGACCTTTATGCGGCTGACAATGCGGTCGAAGAAAATTATCGGGATGCGCGCAAGATCGTAAAAAATACCGTCTATCCTGAAAAGAACCGATATGCACTCAGCAAGCCGCTTGAAGTGTATGTCGCTTGCCTTGAGGCGGACCGATTCATCAAGGATCGTATCAACTGCAGAGGTAATATCAGGGGATGCAACTCCCAGCAGTATGCCGATTCTTACGTCTATATCGGAAACGATGCGGTCGGAAGGCGCCTGGGTTCTTTCAATCCAGAACTCGTACAGCTGTGATAAAAAACTGTCCGCCTTTTTTCTTGACGGGAACTGCGGCTCAACCGTGCTTCCGTCAAGAAGCGTCATAACGACTGACCGCCCAAGTGATTTTGTTCCGACGATCTGGTCGAAGGTGACGGCGAATCTGTTTCTTCCCCAGAAATCAGAAACGATTATGCTGTCATTGCTAAGCGTAATCATTAACGCTGTCTGTTAGTTGGCATGACGTTCACCGTTAATGACAATAACCTTTTCCGAATGTGAGTGCTGGATATGTTTTTCGAAATAAGGCATAGATGCGCGAAGAAGCCCGGCTGTCCGTCGGCGCAGGAACGGATGGTTTTTCAGAAGCTTTGTGACAGTTCTGCTCAGCTTATAGTAGCATTTTACAAGAACGGTACCGAGCGCGTCACTGCTGAGCTTCTGGTCGCGGAACAGTTTCAGGGTCTCAAGTGCGGGGTCATCCGGCGGAAGCAGCAGGCGGGCAGGGCACAACTGCTCGGAAATGGTAATGAAGCGTGATCTTCTGTCCGTAAGGCCGCCGCTGTCGCGCACCTGCAGCACAACCATGTAGGTTCCGGTGGCGGTATACTGATGCGTAGCCGTTTTTTCAGTACTGTACTCCGAATCCCAGGTCCCGTCTCCCTCCCAGTCCCACCGGACAAGAAGATTATCCGAGAAATCCTGATTGTCACTGGATTCCGAAGCATCGAACGTGAATTCCGTATCTATGCTTCCGGACGTCGGGCTGATGGTAAAAAAGGCTGACGGCGGTGTGTTGCCGGGTTCAGGCTCTGGTTCGGGTTCCGGTTCAGTATCGTTATCACCTGGTTCAGGCTCTGGTTCGGGTTCCGGCTCGACAGCCTCACAAATCGGGTCGTTGAGACACACGACATCCTGGCAGCATTCATCGTCCGCGGCGGATGCATTGCAGGCATATACACAGTAATTATCTAGGCATGAATCTGCAGAGCAGTCATTGCCGTCATCACAGTCATCGTCTGCCGTACACTCAGGGCTGACCGTAACCAGGCGGCTGGCAATGTCAACGAGTCCCTGCGAGTCCTGCACTTCAAGCCTGGCTGCATAAACACCGAAATCGATGTAGGTGTGCGCTGCCGTCTTGGTGGTCGACAAATCCGTATCCCATGAATCGTCACTCTCGAAATCCCAGCGCACCTTAAGCTCGCCGGTATTGTCTTCAATGTCGGATGAGCCCGAGGCATCGAAAAGATACTCTGTTTCGATACCGCCTACTTCGGGGTCGACAAAAAACGAAGCGCTCGGCGGATTATTTTCGACAACACCGTCGAAATGAAGGATTGCCCCGCCCGCTCCGACAGCATATACATTATCAGCTGCAGTGCCCCAAACATCAAGCAAGTCGATAGTCGTGTTGCTTCTCATCTGTGACCAGGCAGTGCCGTCGTAATGCAGAATGGTACCGCTCATGCCTACGGCAAAAACATCTGTTGATGAAGAACCCCATACGCCGTGGAGCCGGTCAGATGTTCCGCTGTCCATTTCTGAAAATTCGGTGCCATCATAGCGCAGAATTGTACCGTCCTCTCCTACAAGAAAAAAGTCTGAAGCCGATGTTCCCCATATGTCGTAAAAGGATCGAGCTATTCCGGTACCCGGAAGTTCGTTTGCGGAACTCATCTGAGCCCAGTTACCGTCGGCATACTGGAAAAGAGTGCCGTATTCACCGGCAGAAAAAACGTTTGTAGCAGAGGTGCCCCATAATCCGTAAAAATCAAAATCGGTTTCTGTCTGATTTTCAATCCAGTTAGTACCGTTGTCGGTTGAGCTGAAAATACTGTATATTTCAACCAGTCCGGGAGTGCATGAATCAACGCTGAAATACTCTCCGGCGATAAAAATACTTGAACCACTGCCCCATATAGCAAAATGATCGCGGGAGACGATGGTTTCAATAATTCGCGAGTCGTATTCACCGGTGTTTGGATTATAAACTAGGCATACCTGAACAATTACAAAATTGAAATGATCCCATTTGTTGTTTTTGAAAATCGAAACGGTGCCACCTTCCCCTACTGTATAAATTGCATCGGTACCGCTATTCCATACACTGTACAGGTCGTCGCGGTGACCGACATAAACAAGGGTCCAGTCGGATCCGTTGTAATACATTAATGTTCCGTCTTGACCGGCGGCATAGATGGTGTTTACTGCGCTGCCGTTTATTGCATATAAACCGGGTATTGCGCCGGTCTCCATTTCCTGCCATGCGCTGCCGTTATATGAAAGAATCGTATCATTTCTTCCGGCGGCAAAAATATTTGTTCTCGATGTACCCCATACGGTATACAGCGACCAGGAAAGCCGTGACGGTGCTCCGGTCTTTCCTGAACTCACTTCACTCCAGGTTGTTCCGTTGTATCTCAGTATGATCGACTGATATCCGACGGCATATACATTTGATTCACTGGTTCCCCAAAGACCGTAGAGAGAATTAGTCGTACCGCTTGACATCTTTGTCCAATCCGAACCGTCATATTGCAAAATCGTTCCGTTACTGCCTACGGTAAAAATATCATCTTCCGAATTCCCCCATACAGCATGAAGATCTTCAGCGGTTATGCTGTCCATTTTCTGCCAGTTTCTTCCATTATATCGAAATATCAGACCATTTGATCCGACAGCAAAAATATTTGTTTCCGAGGTTCCCCAGACGGAATGCAGCGATACATTGAGGCCAACGGACGTCCTCGACCATTCGACACCGTTATAGTGTAGAATAAGACCTGAATCCCCGACGGCGTATATATTGGTTGGTGATGTGCCCCATATTGAATAAATATTTATCGGTTCACCGCTCCCGAGAGAGGCAAGAGAAGGATTACTGAATGTGACGGCTTCCCAGGATCTGCCGCTGTATTTCAGAATAACGCCCTGACCGGTTGCGTATATGTTGGTTGACGACGTTCCCCAGATTCCGTAAAGCGCTGAAACATCTGATGCTATAGATGTGACCTCCTGCCACGTATAACCGTCGTAATTTAAAATGAATCCGCGCTGCACGGTATCGTTCTGTCCTGAAAAGGCAGGGCCTTCCTCGACATATGCCCCGACAATAAAAATATTCTCATCAGCACTTCCCCAAATTCCGTTAAAATTTCTACCCAGCGGAATGGGGCTCGAGTACTCCCAGCCTGCATGGGTTACGGGCACATGAAAAATCGTGATTAAAATAATTATTAGAATACAGAATGAAAAATTTAATTTTGTTTTATCGGTACAGTGAATCATTTGGTCACCTGAGTTACTATTAAGATGTTAAAAAAACTGTAAAGTGTTGAATGCAGCTATTGCAGTACTATGCCGAGACTTTTCAGCCAGGTTTTATTCTCAAGCTCGTACCGGGCAAGTTTGACGAAATACTTCATGAACATACTGCCGTGATGATCGAGCGAATCAAGCAGAGTATCGGCGTTAAGCATAAATGACTCAGGAAGCGTTACATCTAAACCGTTTTCCAGTGATGAGAGACGTGAAAGAACACATTCAGCTATTTCCAGGGCCTTATGCTGTAAATCAGGGTTATTGTTGAAAATATAAATAATTTCATCAGAAAGCATGTAGTACCCGGCAATGAACAGCTGTCCCCTGAAAGAGCGTGACAGCAGCCGGTCCCTGAAGGTCCTTAACGATCCGAGGGAATCATCTCGGCCCTGCATAAGCAGCTCGACCGGGCATAAACTGCCGCCGATCGCATAGAGCCACCCGTTTTTGGCACCGACGTAAATAGTCCCTCCGGGTCCGATAGCAGGAGAAGAAAATGATATAGAGCTGTACGTTTCATATTGCCATACAAGATTACCCGTACCGGTAAGCGCATACACAAAACCGTCCATTGAGCCGGTATAATTGATTGATGAAACATCCAGGGCAGGTGATGAGTCCACTTTGCCGCCGGTTTGAAAAAACCAGTCAAGTACACCGTTTGATTCAATGTGTACGATATTCGGACCATAGCCGAGAAATGTTGAATCGTCATTACGCAGCGCTGCTGTCGAATAAACGTCGACATATTCGTCATTATTTAAATGGAAATCCTCGCCGAGTCCGAGATACCAGCCGTTTACCCGGAAAAAATAATAGTTTTCTGTCGGAGCGCAATCGTTTCCTCTGTTAAAACGGTCGTTTGCTATATACAGTGAGCCGTCGTTTGCGATAACCGGAGAGGCGTAGATACCGCCGTAAAAGCACCAGTCATCATCAGCATCCTCAGGTTCGAAAAACCACTCGAATGTCGGCCACTGCCAGTCCCATTGACCGGTATCCTTGTCGATGCCGTACATGTAAAATTTCCTTTCACCGGCATATACCCTGCCATCGAAGCCTAGAGCGGGTGATGTGTCGACCCCGAGTTCCGGATCACTGAATTTCCATTTCAGCGTCCCGTCGGGGTTTAGCGCATACACGCTCGTATCGGACGATCCGAAGTAAATCGTTCCGTCTGTATCAATCGCCGGCGATGATACGACTGCCGCTCCGGTCTGGTACGTCCAGATAACATTTCCGAGACGGTCGAAAGCATACAGCTTGCCGTCGTTTGATCCGACATAGATAATACCGTCTTCTGAAATCGCTGCTGAGCTTTGAATGATGTCGCCGGTTTTGTAGCGCCATTTCAGGAACCCGAAGTTGTTGATTGCATAAAAATACTGGTCATATGAGCCGATATATATTGTCCCGTCAGTATCGACAACCGGTGAGGCGGTAATGTCGCCGCCGGTCGGAAAAATCCAGCGGGTATATTTCAGCCTGGCACCCTGGTACTGACTGCTTCCGGTACGCTGATTGTCATGGTGAAACATGGGCCATGCTGAGTCTGCGACCTGGGCTTCAGACTGATTGATTGAAAAGAGGAGTATGAGCAGTGCAAGTGCAGCGAAAAGTTTTTTTATCATGGTACTATCTCGTTATTATTCATGTCATTTTTTGTATCGGACACGAACATTGATATAATTAACGAAATCTTAATGAACATCAATCAGATACCGGTTTCTGGGCTGTAACATGATCAGGCGGCTCGGAGCTGTAATGAACAGTGCCGTCTCTGTCGTACCAGCGGTAAATAGCGTCACCGGCATCAAAATTCACATTGCCCTCTGATGAGGCGCCGGTTTTAAGCTCTGCTGCAGCTCGATGCGGCATATCATCTGAATCACGTATCTGCTCATCCGTCTCGCCTGACGAACGGAGGAGCATTTCGGTAAGCTTTCTGAACGTATCGCTTTGCAGCAGGCCGGCATAATTTTGATTCTTCAGATCATTTTGAAATCCGGTGTCGTTGAACAGTTTATTAAAAAGTTGTTCGTCCTGCATCTTTTGGGCGTTGCGCCAGACTCGTGACATTGTTTCAGCAAGCGACTGCTGCTGCGTTTCGATAGTTGATTGCTCTTTTTCGGAAACCGATGACATAAGCTTACGGATCAGGTCATCGGAAAATAAATTCTGAAACTCAGCGTGATCAAGCATTCCTGCAATATTACCGCTTTGCATCAGATCCTGCATGCTGCTGCTGAGTATAAGGCTTTTCAGTGCGGGATTTTCAAATAGTTTTTTTAAAACACCATCATACGAATGTGCAGTAACAGATAGACCGGTATCGGTGCTGCTGTATGCCAGATTGAAATGTTCTGCGACTGAGGCTTTTATCAGACTCCAGATGATATTCGTACCGGGACCGTAAATTGAATTCGTATCGTTTTTCTGAAAGGCACTGCTGGCGGCACAGGTACCTGTAGCACAAAACAGGATGACACTGCACACGATAACTCTTTTGAAGATGGAATGCGTCATCTGTCTATCGCCCAGAAATAATTACAAAAAGGTGATTAGGCATATCGAGGCGAAACAGCAGTCACGATCAAATATCTGTTTTTCAGCTCTCCTGAAAAGCCTGCATTCCAAGAAAGCCGGTAGGATACAGAACCTCATAATCAAGTATCATGACACCGGCACCCGCTATGAACCTTCCCATGGAAATACCGGTAATCACAAGAACGAGATCTTTCGGTCCTTCGGGAACCGGTGTGCCGTCTATGGTCAGGGTGACAGCATCTACCGCCCAGTAAAACCCCAGAAACAAACTGACGAATGATATGTAAAATCCGTTGCCGTCCCAGGCATCCATTGAAATGCCGCCCAGCGTATCAAAAGCTACCTGCGATTCGATAAAATCACTGAATGGCGTGTAGAAATAACAGGCGAACGTATTGCCTCCAATCGCGCTCGATGAAACAGTACCTGCATAACAGGGTATAATTGAGAGCGATACTGTAAACAGAAATACTAAAATTGCTGTTTTTGCCCTGGACATTTTTACTCCTTAGAAGATAAAAAAAAGAAAATACTTATAATATATAAAAACATTCATACTAATATTATACAGTATAGTAGCTTTGTAGGCAAATTTAATTCATACAAAAAAACGACCTCCGGTGCTGATGGACGTCGTCTTAAAATAACGGTATGGAACGAAATACCGGATTTTCATGGTGCCCCCGACACGACTCGAACGTGCGACCTAAGGATTAGGAATCCTTTGCTCTATCCTGCTGAGCTACAGGGGCACATATGGAAAAATCAGAATATAAAAAAGAAATCAGGAATTGTCAATCATCATGGGTCTTGCCTGATACTGTGCAGAGCCTGCAGGGCGTGGTGTCATGATGACAGTAGCAGATTTTTTTTTCACCCCTGGTGAATTTACCCGACTCCATTTTTTTCTGACTGCACGCAATATGGGGCGGGGCCATGCAGTAGTATTTACCATCGATAAGGATGTGGTATTCACCTCTGCAGCAATCTATTTTTTTTGAATGTTTCATCGCATAATTGCATAACCGCAGCCGGCATATTCTAATGCTGCAGCGACACTGTCTGCCAATTGTCTGCCAATTATTGCCAAACTGTGTAGTCTATGATAGTATCGCAAATTATACATTCTGTATAGAAAATTTGTATTTATTCGCCGGGATAAAAACGTGCCCGGTATTTTTTACGCTGCAATGCGTCCGGTCAATGCGCGTGGCACGGCAGGAATCAGTCCATGCGGTAGCAGTAACCAGATATCACCATCACATATTAGTAAGGGTGTGTCAGTGAATGAGATCAATACACGAGAGCGCATCGTAACATTGAAACAGCAGCATCAGGCGGTAATTTTAGCACATAATTATCAGCCGCCTGAAATCCAGGATCTCGCCGATATAGTCGGGGATTCACTCGAGCTCAGCAGGAAAGCCGCCGCAACACACGCCCGTGTCATTGTATTCTGCGGTGTGCGATTCATGGCTGAGACAGCATCAATTCTTTCTCCCGATAAAACGGTTCTGATGCCCGAGCTTTCGGCAGGGTGCCCGATGGCGGACATGATACGTGCTGAGCAGCTACGCAGCCTGAAAAAAAAACATGCCGAAGCGTGCGTGATTTCATATGTCAACTCAACTGCTGAAACAAAAGCAGAATCAGACTACTGCTGCACATCCGGAAATGCTGAAAAAATCGTCCGCTTTGCAGCAGGGCAGGGCAGAAGTATTATTTTTGTGCCCGACAGAAACCTCGGCACATATATATCTACTATGACTGATATGGAAATGGTTCTCTGGGACGGCTACTGCCCGGTTCATGCGGCAATAACGGCCGACGACATTCTGAAACTGAAAGAGCTTTATCCGGCTGCAAAAGTAATGGTTCACCCGGAGTGCACACCGATGGTAACGGGATGCGCTGATGCGGTTTTGAGTACCGGCGGCATGCTTACCTGGCCCTCACGGGAAAATGCACCGCAGTACATCGTCGGTACGGAAGTCGGCATGCTCTACAGGCTTCGGAAATCCTATCCTGATAAAACATTTATTGGTGCATCCGACAAGGCAGTGTGCCGTGATATGAAAAAAATTACTCCTGCAAGCATTGCCGCCGCTCTTGAAAATTTGCAGCCTGAAATACGCGTTCAGGATGACATTCGCACTCGAGCGCTCAAGCCGCTTGAAAGAATGCTCGACATACGCTGAGCATGCATGACAACTTCCTTAGTAACGTTTCAATTGTTCTGGTCGGTACGCTCCAGCCCGGCAATATAGGGTCTGTTGCCCGTGTCATGAAAAACACGGGTCTTTCCAGGCTTTGCCTCGCGCGTCCGCAGTGCCGCATTGATAATCAGTCATATATGATGGCAACACACGCTTCCGATATCCTCGACAGTGCTGTCGTATATTCATCACTTCATGAAGCAATTGCAGATTGTGCCTGTATTGTCGGCACGACAGCCAGAAACAGAAAGCATCGCAGATCAATGCTGCCGGAGGAAATTGCAGACAGACTCTGCAGGATCGGCAATACCAACAGAACAGCCCTTGTTTTCGGACCGGAGGATTCCGGTCTGCAAAACTCCGAGCTCGAGCTCTGCAGCGATGTGGTTTCGATTCCGACAGCACATGAAATGAGCTCAATGAACATATCCCATGCTGTTGCCATTGTGTCATACGAGATGTTCAGGAGAGGCTCTGCTGCCGTCGGTACGGGCAGTGAAAAACTCGCGTCAAGCTCAAACGTCGAGGCACTGTTCGATCATATGCGTTCTGCGCTCCTGGATATCGGGTATCTGAACCCACAGAATCCCGATCATGTACTGGGCTATTTCAGACGTATATTGACGAGGGCAGGCATAACCGAAAAAGACGTCAGGACGATCAGGGGATTGTTCAGACAGCTGCAGTGGTATATTCGAAACACCAGAGACTATCGTAAAAAAAACGAATAGGCATTGTTGCCGAGAATATCCTCCCGCTGGGATTGCGTCAGGAACGGAACGGACCGCGCGGCGTCAAGTGACGTGCGCACATCGCCGAACGGGTAATCGGTACCGAAAAATACTTTTTCGTGACCGTGCGCTTCGATGATTTTTTTCCCTGTTTCGGGAGTTATGAAATAATAGCTCAGCGATGATTCTAGAAAAACGTTTTCTCTGCCGGCAAGTTCTTCAAGCACACTGTCCCACATGTTCAGCCCGCCAAGATGAGCAGCTATGACGGTAAGTTCCGGAAAATCGTCCGCAACGCGCCGAATCATGTCCGGCTTCGACATGTCGCCCGGACCGGGGTGGGGTTCACCGCCGACATGAAACATGACCGGCATACACTGCCGTGTAAGTTCCTCGTACATTCCGTACATGCGATTGCGGTCATCGGGATGGAACTGCTGAATGTCGGGCTGCAGTTTAATGCCGCGCGCACCGCCGTTCTGGAGCCGTTTTATTTCATCGCTGATTTCAGGGTAATCGGGGTGAAGAGTACCGAACTTGATGAATCGGTCGTTATCGAGACTGAGGAGCCATGAATTCGTTTCACGAACAGCGTCTTGTGTGGGTGCTACCATGTGAACGACTGCCCTGGAAATACCGCAGCCGTCCATACGCTCGATGAGATCACGTTCGGTGCCGTCTCCATACGTACTGACCCCGAACTGTGATGATATTTTTTGTAAAATGTGCGATGCCTGATCATCAGGAAAAATATGAGTGTGTGCATCTATAATCATAGAGTGTCAAAACTGAAGTGAATATCGCTGAACTGACTGCGGAAGCTGTTTACTTCCTTCTTGACTGATTTTTTATCAATAACGCACTCCTTCATCAGCTCTGCGATACGTTCCATTTCAGGTTCTTTCATGCCGATGTGCGTCATTTCGGCCACTCCGATACGAAGACCTTCCGGGTTGAGATGATTTTTCAAAGGCTCGTGCGGAAGCATGTTCATGTTGAGGATAATATCATTCTGTTCGAGCATTGTAGAGACCCGGCTTCCGCCGCCGAGGTCGCGAACATTTACGGCAACCTGGTGACTGGCTGTGAAACCGAATTCTCTTGCTTCAACCGAAAATCCCTTTTTGTCCAGCGCAGCACCGAGCGCCCTGGCATTTTTTAGAATCTGTTCAGCATAAGCGTGACCGAATTCGATCATTTCACATGTGCTGAGGGCGAGCTGGGCAAGTGTGCCGAGATGATGATTGCTGGACGACCCGGGGAAAACACCTCTGTCGACTTTACGCCACAGTTTTTCATCATCGGTCATACTGAGGACGACTCCGCGCTGCGGTCCGAAAAACGTTTTGTGTGTGCTGCCGGTCATAAACAGGGCACCCTCGCGAAGCGGATCCTGAAACACACCGCCTGCTATCAGGCCGAGCACATGTGCGGCATCATAGACAATTACAGCCTTTTTTTCAGCGCATACATCGGCAAGTTCTCTGACCGGATCGGGAAAAAGAAAAAGACTTTTACCGAATACGACGACCTTCGGCTTTATTCTGCTGATAAGATCCTTTGTCGCATCGACATCAATATGATACCCGTCCGGGGTAACCGGAAAGTCGACGATATTTTTTGTAAACTTACCGATAGCACCCATGCGGTGATGACTGATATGACCGCCGCCGGGGGTTGAGTTTACCATTACAATATCATTATATGAGATGAGCTTGCAGAAAACGGCTTCATTGGCGTTCGTTCCGCTTACGGGTCGCACATCAGCGCAGCGAGCACTGAAGAGTTTTTTGACAGCCTCCTCAACCGAGCCTTCGATTTCATCAATACATTCGGTTCCGCAGTAATACCGCTGACCCGGATGCCCCTCGGCATACCGGTGTGTGAAATCCGAACCTGCAGCGCTGCGCACTTTTCTGCTTGTAACATTTTCACTTGCAATCAAATTGATGCAGGATGACCGCCAGGAATTCTGTTTTTCGATAATCGACTGGATGCTTTGAAATGATTCGTAGTTCATTGATGGTTCCTTGTGCATAAGTAATCAGTTGAGCATGTCAAATAAGCGTTAAACTTTAACATACTGCAGCGCACATGCAAAGAACTTTTCGTATTTCACTGTGAACCGGTATTTTTTTATGTTTTTTTTATTGCAAGTTGGTATGATTGTTTTTTCAGGAACCAGGACACCAGTCTCAAATAAAGCGGCATGAATTCTCAAAATCGAAAACAGGCGAGGACGTTTGTTAAAACGTCAGGCAGTAAAAAGCAGCACAACACACACGGATTTTCACCCTCGGCAGACAGAACGCTAAAACAAATATTCGGCCGAATCGGTACCCCTGATCCACAGCCCTTTGTTCCTGACGAATTTCAGGTTCAGGCGCTCGAGTCTATTTTAGACGCTGATGTTTTGGTCAGCGCCCCGACCGGTGCAGGAAAGACCTGGATTGCGGCTGAAGCCATCAGGCGGTTGCTTGCAGACGGTAAGCGAGCCTGGTATGCATCTCCGCTCAAGGCATTATCAAATTCAAAATATATTGAATTTTCTGATGATTTCGGCCGAGATCGTGTCGGTATCATTACCGGTGACCGAAAGGAAAACACCGATGCCCAGGTAATCGTCGGAACAACTGAGATTCTGCGAAATCAATTGTATGATGCAATGGCACGCAGTGATGATTTTCGCACTGACCTTGTGATACTCGATGAAGCACATTACCTCGGCGATACCGACAGGGGCGTTGTCTGGGAAGAAATCATGATTTACCTTCCCCGGAGAGTCCGTCTGCTGCTGCTTTCAGCAACTATTGCGAATGATGCCGAAATTGCCGGATGGCTTGAATCAATACGCCGGCATCCCTGCCGGGTCGTTCATTCCGATGAGCGGCCGGTACCAATATATCCATTGTATCTGCTGCCGAGCGGCGAAATACTCCCGCTGTCAGGAAAAGACGGCATCAGCAAAAAAATCGAGCAGTTCTTTCAAAAAACCGGTAAGGGGAGATTCAGACACACGCATGCCTCTGTTTCCTATGATCGCATTCTCAGTGTTCTTGAGAAATACGACCTGCTGCCTGCTGTTTTTTTTCTTAAATCGCGTATAGACTGTAACAATGCATTGTATTCATGCAGGAATCGTGTTCTTAATGAAAAACGCAGATTCGACGTACGCACGAGAGTTAACACTCTTTTGCATGACTACAGCTTTCTTTCCGACCACCCGCAATGTTCTTTTCTTGTAAATCACGGTCTTGGTTCGCATCATGGCGGTCAGCTTCCGCACTGGAAAATCGTTGTGGAAAAACTGATGCAGGAGGGATACCTGGATGCGATTTTTTCTACATCGACGGTTGCAGCGGGAGTAAATTTTCCTGCCCGAACCGTTGTTCTGGTTCAAAGCGACAGGTTCAACGGAAAAGAGTTTGTATCGCTGACGTCGACTGAACTGCATCAGGCTACCGGCCGGGCAGGCCGACGGGGTAAGGATAATGTCGGGTTCGCGCTCATGGTGCATGGTCCGTATCAGGACCCGCATCTTGTTCGCGATCTTTTCAACAAATCTCCCGAACCGATCCTCAGTCAGATAAAAATCAATTTTTCAATGTGCCTTAACCTGCTTTTAAGCCAGTCGCCGACGGAGATTAAAGGACTCCTGGAAGCATCCTTTGCCACCTATCAAAACATCATTCCAATGAAAAAGCTTGAAAAACGATACCGGAATATAATGAATCGACTGAAACCGATGCTGCAAAACTGCTTCTGCGAAACGGCTGAAGAAATTACCGCCCGCATACACCTCAGGCAGGACGGTCACCAGCGCTTGCATCGACTGTACAGGAAAAAAAAGAAACATTTGAAAGCGATCGCGCGGATGAAGCTCAGCACCGGTAATGATATCGTGCTCGATGATATAGAACGCTCAATTGCTTCGGTTAAAAAAACACTTGCCGGTCTTCCGTGTGATTCCTGCCAAAATATCAGGGTATGTCACAACAGGCATAACAGTGCTTTTTCACGGGATGTCCGTGACGCATCGGGGATGCATCATGCTTTGGATGAAGCCCAAAATGCGCTCTGGAGGAATTTTGAAAACCATATTCGGTTTCTTACCATGACCGGTTTTGTCGATTCCATGAAACGATTGACCGAAGACGGTCTCTGGGCATCGCGTCTGCGTCTGGACCAGCCCCTTATCATTGCAGAAATGATCAGAAAAAATACTTTTCGCGATTCGACACCCCAGCTGCTTGCCGGTTTGATTGCTGTATTTGTCAGTGATAAATACCGGGACATAGAAATGAACGCCATAAACGGATGTGACACAGGCACACTTCGGACCGCCTTCAATACTATGCAGAAGGACAGTGACGATATTATCAGACAGCAGAAAAGCAACGGGTTCCAAACGCCACTTATGCAGTTCTGGCCGGCCGCCGCACTGTTCATGTGGGCGTGCGGTAAGTCCTGGGATGATGTCATTCGGTCGGTGCAGGTAGATGAAGGTGATCTTGCTATGCTGATTTACAGAACTGCCGATAATCTCAGACAGCTCACCTCCCTGAAGGACACCCATCCGGTGCTTGCAGAAAAAGCCTCGGCCGGTATTCGTCTGATTCTACGTGAGCCGGTAATTCTTCCGACGTAGATTAGGTGATATTATTTTACGTATATTTATGATATAGTTTTATGTTTAAAAAAAATATAATTGTGACGCGCCATGTTTATGCGGCCGGACATGCCGGTCATGAAGATTGATCTCAGCTTTGTGCCCGATCATTTCGGCTGATTGTGAGTGCAAGTGCCGGCAGTCCCGGTAACCTCTTGATGATGCAACTGACTCCTACATTTAATGAATTCAAATCAATGGCACGACGGGGTAATCTTATACCCGTCTTCAGCGAACTTCGTGCGGATACCGAAACACCTGTTTCTGCGTTCATGAAGCTCAATCACTACAAAAACTGTTTTTTACTGGAAAGCGTCGAAGGCGGCGAAAAGTGGGCTCGCTACAGCTTTATCGGCATGAAACCTTCTGTTGTCATATATACAAAAGGCAAAACCGTTTATATTGAAAGAAACAGAAAACGGGAGACTTATACCGCTGAAAATCCGATTGACCTGCTCAGGGCGGAACTGAACAGGTATACACCGGTCAGCACTGATGGTCTACCGCCATTTTACGGGGGTGCCGTCGGATATATGTCGTATGATATGGTCCGTTTTTTCGAAAGACTGCCCGACGATACAGATGATGACCTCGGCTGGTATGATTCCTACTTCATGATAACCGATACGATGGTTATCTTTGATAATCTCAGACATAATATAAAAATTGTCAACAATGTCCATCTGAACAGCACAGCGGGTTTGAGAAAATCATATGATGTCGCCGGCAAGACCATTCAAACCATCACCGGTATTCTAAACAGGCCGCTCAGTCACAGAGGGTCACCACCAGGACGAAAGAGTATATCGGTAAAATCGAATTTCAATAAAAATGATTTTAAAACCATTGTAAAAAAGGCAAAACACTACATTCGCAGAGGCGATATCATACAGGCTGTCCTGTCGCAACGATTCGAGACAGATCTTGCTACTGATCCGTTTGAGCTGTATCGCTCGCTGCGTTGCATTAACCCGTCACCGTATATGTATTATATCAAAATGAATGAAGGTGTAATCTGCGGATCGTCACCCGAGGTACTGGTGCGTCTTGAAAATGATGAGGTGGTCGTGCGGCCTATTGCCGGTACACGCCCACGCGGAAAAGATCAGGCGCACGATGATGCACTTGAACATGAGCTGCTGAACGATCCGAAAGAAATTGCCGAGCATGTCATGCTGGTGGATTTAGGAAGAAACGATATCGGTCGGATCGCCCAAACCGGCAGTGTAACCGTCGACGATCTCATGGTTGTCGAACGCTACTCACATGTCATGCACATTGTATCGAATGTCACGGGAAGACTGAAAAAAGGATCGGATGCATTCGATGTTCTGGCGGCAACCTTTCCGGCAGGAACCGTATCCGGTGCACCTAAAATTCGTGCCATGGAAATCATTGATGAACTGGAATCACATAAGCGCGGACCATATGCCGGTGCGGTCGGTTATATCGGCTTTTCCGGAAACATGGATTTCTGCATAACCATCAGAACCATGCTGATAAAAAACAATACTGTCTATGTTCAGGCCGGCGCCGGCATTGTCATGGATTCCAATCCGGAGCGAGAATACGAGGAAACCGTCAACAAGGCGAAGGGCATGATAAAAGCAATTCAAAATGCATATGAGGTCCGGTGATCATGCTGCTCATGATCGATAACTATGATTCCTTCACCTATAATCTTGTTCAGTATTTCGGAGAGCTTGGTGAGGAGGTCGTCGTCTTTCGAAACGATACAATCGATACAGCTGCTGTTGAAAAACTGCAGCCTGATAAAATCGTCATTTCACCGGGACCGGGACGTCCGACTGAAGCTGGGAACTCGTGTGATATTATACGCACCTGTGCAGGCGTCTACCCGATTCTCGGTGTGTGTCTCGGCCACCAGTGTATCGGGGAAGTATTCGGAGGTAAAATCGTCCGTGCCAGGAGAATTATGCACGGCAAGATATCATCAATCCATCATAACGGTAAAAAACTTTTCAGAGGGCTGCCTGCATCCTTTGAAGCAACACGCTATCATTCGCTCATACTTGATAACGATTCCCTGCCGGCATGCTTTACGCGGTCTGCCTGGACAGACAGAGATGAAATAATGGGCATAAGTCATAAACGGCACATACTTGAAGGTATCCAGTTTCATCCTGAGTCAATATTGACCACAGAAGGCAAGAAACTGCTGAAAAATTTTATAACCATTGCAGATAGCGCACCGGGCAGAAAATCAAGATAATCTGCTGTTGTTATTCTTGTAGCGTCATCGTCGATCGCATACCATGATTCAAGAGACCATAAAAAAAGTAACTGCCGGAATACACCTTGATGAATCCGAAATGATGCACTCCATGTCGTGTATCATGGATGGCGGTGCTACCGACGCTCAGATAGCCTCTTTCATAACGGCACTCAGCATAAAGGGTGAAACGATAGATGAAATAACCGGCGCTGCCAGGGCGATGCGCGAAAAAGCAACCATAATACCTGTCGGGGATCGCGATAATCTTATCGACATCGTAGGCACCGGCGGTGATATGTCGAATACTTTCAATATCTCAACGGTCAGCAGCTTCATCGCCTGCGGTGCAGGCCTCAGAATAGCCAAGCACGGTAATCGATCGGTATCGAGCAGATGCGGCAGTGCTGATGTGCTCGAGCATCTCGGTGTAGCAATCGATATCAACCCTGAGCAGGTCGCACGCTGCATCGACGAAATCGGTCTGGGTTTTTTATTTGCACAAAAACTGCATCCCGCTATGAAGTACGCTGCGCGCGCTCGAAAAGAAATCGGTATCCGCACGATTTTCAACATACTTGGCCCGCTGACAAACCCTGCCGGCGCGCTTCAGCAGGTTGTCGGTGTCTATGACGGCAGCCTGACTGAAATTCTCGCAGGCGTGCTTTCACGACTCGGACTTCGAAGAGCACTGGTTGTTCACGGGCTGGACGGTATAGATGAAATAACAACATGCGATGCAACAAAATGCTGCCTTTTGCACAGCGGTGAAGTTTCATCGCTCACGGTACGACCTGAAACACTTTCGCTCGGGCGGGCTACTCGTAAGGACCTTGAAGGCGGAAATCCTGAACAAAGCGCACAGATCGCCCGTGCTGTATTGCAGGGAGATTCGGGTGCAAAAAGTGATATTGCCTGCCTGAATGCAGGAGCAGCACTCTGGATAGGCGGCAGGTGCGGATCACTCGAGGACGGTCTTTCATCCGCCCGTGAATCGATACGGTCCGGCAATGCCCTGAAAAAGCTCGAACAGCTCATTGAGATATCAAACAGCTTTGACAGCGATGATTCTTGATACTATTGTACGGCACAAGCATGAAGAAGTTCGTGCGGCACAAAAAAAAATACCGCTCGATACGATCATGCGGCGTATTGACAGTGCACCGCCGGTAAGAGATTTTGCCCGTGCGGTTCGTAAAAAAAGAAGCGGCGAAGGGTGCGCGCACACGATCATCGCCGAAGTGAAAAAAGGTTCGCCGTCGAAGGGGCTCATATGTCAAAAGTTCGATCATACTGAAATTGCTGATGGATATGAAAAAAACGGTGCTGCAGCGGTATCCGTTCTAACCGATGAGAAGTTTTTCATGGGATCGAACAGGTTCCTGACCGACATACGGACACATATTTCGATACCGGTATTCAGAAAAGATTTTATAATCGACCCATATCAGATATATGAATCGCGCAGCATCGGTGCAGATGCACTGCTGCTCATTGCCGCGGTTCTGGATGATGACAAACTCAATAATTTTCTAATGCTTACAATGGATCTCGGTATGAGTGCGCTCGTTGAGATACACGACCTGGAGGATCTTGATAAAGCACTTCGTGCCGGCTCACAGATACTGGGAATAAATAACCGCGATCTGCGCACCTTTTCGACCGATATTGCGACTACCGTCAGGCTTGTGCCGCGCATACCATCCGACAAAACGATCGTCAGTGAAAGCGGAATATCATCGCTCGACGATGTCGAGAGTCTCGAGCAGCACGGTGTGCATGCTTTTCTTATCGGCGAAAATCTGATGCGACATGCCGATCCCGGTGCACGCCTGTCGTATTATACCGGGCTGCAGTGAAAGTGAGTGTATTCAGTATCATGCAGTACTGCACTGCTGCTTATGAAAAACTGTACGTAAAACTTTTTAATTACTTATACCTGTCCCATGCCTGATAAATATGATGAAAGTATGCTGTTGCCCGATAAAAGCGGAAAATACGGTCCGTACGGCGGAAAGTATGTTTCCGAGACGCTCATGTCAGCGCTTGACGAGCTTGAGCAGGCGTATGAACACTATAAAAACGAATCAGCGTTCCAAAAAGAGCTTGACTATTATTACCGTGAGTTTGTCGGGCGGCCGTCACCGCTGTACTACGCAGAAAGACTTTCAGAAAAGCTTGGACTACGACTGTATCTCAAGCGTGAGGACCTGAACCACACCGGAGCTCATAAAATAAACAACACCGTCGGGCAGATTCTTCTTGCCCGCCGTATGGGGAAAAAGAGAATCATTGCTGAAACCGGCGCAGGGCAGCACGGTGTTGCAACGGCAACGGTTGCGGCACGATTCGGTCTTGCCTGTGAAATTTTCATGGGTGCCGAGGACATCAGGCGTCAGGAGCAGAATGTCATTCGGATGAAACTGCTGGGTGCCGAGGTTACCCCGGTATACAGCGGCAGCAGGACCTTAAAGGATGCAATGAATGAAGCACTTCGCGACTGGATAACCAATGTTCGCGATACATTCTACATTATCGGTTCGGTTGCGGGACCCCATCCGTATCCGCTTATTGTCCGTGACTTTCAGCGTGTTATCGGAATAGAGACCAGGGAACAGATTCTTGCCAAGGAAGGACGTCTTGCCGATTATATCGTCGCCTGTGTCGGCGGCGGCAGTAATGCGATGGGCATATTTCATCCGTTTCTCGATGATAACGATGTAAAGATTATCGGCGTAGAAGCCGCAGGACACGGAATCGGCAGGGGCCCTCATTCAGCACCGCTGGCAGACGGCAGCCCCGGCGTTCTGCACGGCGCCATGAGCTATCTCATGCAGGACCGAACCGGCCAGGTTATGGAAGCACATTCTATTGCACCGGGACTCGATTATCCCGGAGTCGGCCCTGAACACAGCTACCTGCGTGACAGCGAACGCGTCCACTATGACACTGCTACCGATAATGAGGCCCTGAACGCATTTACACTGCTTTCTCACACCGAGGGTATCCTGCCCGCCCTTGAAAGTTCACATGCGCTCGCGTATGTAATCCGTGAATCCGAAAACATGGGAACTGATTCTCTCGTAATTGTCAACCTTTCCGGCAGAGGTGATAAAGACATCAAAATTGTAGCTGATACATTGGATATTTCATGAACGCATACTGAGTATCAGCCTCGGGTATCGATTATGAACACGCTTCAGAAAGTCTTTTCAGAGCTTAAAAAACGGGATGAGAAAGCCTTTATTCCATACATAACGGCCGGTGATCCGGATATTGATACTACCGAACGTATTATTGAATGTCTTATTGAAAGCGGTGCCGACATTATAGAGCTCGGCATCCCGTTCTCGGATCCAATGGCAGACGGCCCGACAATCCAGGCTGCATCGGAACGCGCTCTGAAAAACAATATTTCCATTGAAGATATACTTGCGTGTGTCGGAAAGATACGAAAACGATTTGCAACGCCGATCATTCTGTTCGGCTATTATAATCCGTTTCTCAGCTACGGTATCGACCGCCTTTGTCTTGATGCCGCTGAATCAGGCGTAGACGGGTTTCTTGTCGTTGACCTGCCTCCCGAAGAATCAGCACCACTGCATATGTCTGCTCATGAAAATGGTCTCGATGTAATATATCTGGTCGCACCCACGAGCACTGAAACAAGAATACGCCGCATTGCAGCGCAGGCATCGGGATTTATATATTTTGTTTCGGTTACCGGTGTGACCGGCACACGGGATGATCTGGCCGATGAGCTCGAGCACTACATACATGCCATTCGCCTTCATTCAGACCTTCCGGTCGGAATCGGTTTCGGCGTTTCAACCCCCGACCATGTAAAAAAAATATCGTCATTTGCAGATGCAGTCATCGTCGGCAGTGCGCTTGTCAAAATAATAGAAAAAAACATCGGGTGCGAATCTATGATACCGGCGATAGGAGCTTTTGTCAGAGAACTCAAGAAAGCAACGCTTCCCGGCTGACATGTTGTGATAAAAGACTGTATCATGGATTATGATGACTGTATAAAATATTTATTCGGACTTTCAAGGCACGGTCTTAAGCTCGGGCTGGAAAATATATTAAATATTATACAGTTGCTGGATTATCCTCATAATAGGTATCGCATAATTCACATTGCCGGAACCAACGGCAAAGGCTCAACAGCGTCATTTCTCCACAGCATGCTCACCAAAGCCGGTTACAAAACCGGTCTGTATACCTCGCCCCACCTGAATGATTTTTCCGAGAGAATTCGATTCTGCGAAACGCCCATTTCCCATACGGAAATCATCGAACTTACCGGGCACATCAGATCAGTCTGCCGACAATCAGAACTTTCCACGATAACATTTTTTGAATTTACCACTGCAATGGCACTGTATTATTTTGCCCGCTGCAATGCTGATTTTGTCGTGATTGAAACCGGACTCGGCGGAGCGTTTGATGCCACCAATATCGTGAACCCCGATATTTCAGTCATTACGGATATTGCTTTAGACCACCAGCAGTATCTCGGACAGGATGTGCGGTCAATCGCTGTCGAAAAAGCAGGTATCATAAAGCGCGCTACTCCTGTAGTGTGCGGATCCCATGCGCGTGCAGCACGGTCGGTTGTAATGGATATCTGCAATCAAAGAAGCGCACCGCTTGTCATGCTGGGAAAGGATTTTTTCATAACCAGCAGTTCGGCATCATCCTTTGTTTATACCGGTTACGGTTCAGATGTCACTGTCGCGCGATGCGGTTTGCCAGGCAGGCATCAGCATTGCAATGCTACCCTGGCAATCGCCGTCTGCCGCGTGCTGCAGGATGCCGGATGCACTATAGCGACACATGCGTTAACTGACGGTATTGCCGATGCATCATGGCCCGGTCGATTCGAAATCGTTAAGCAATCGCCGACGGTTGTACTTGACGGTGCCCACAATACATCGGCAGTAGATGCTTTTCTTGCGACGCTTGTCGAAATGTATCCTGACCGGTCCTTTGTTTTTGTCGCAGGGTTTTCTCATGATAAGAATATAGGTGCGATGATCAATCGCTTGCGACGCTTCTCGGCACCGATCATCTTTTGCAAATCTGATACTGAAAAATCCGCTGACAGATCGGATATCGAAAAATATATTAGCTTTTCAGCTGATAACGAAGTATGGTGGATTCCGCATCCATATGACGCGCTGACCTATGCATGCAGTAAAGCCGATGAAAAAACGGTTATCTGTGTTACCGGTTCACTTTTTGTAGTCGGAGCTGTCCGTCAGGCTATAGTGAGAAATAAAGAAATTGTCTGCAGCGGAAGAATTGCCATGTAATATCGTTCTGTGATAAATAAGTACCCTGATTATTTGATCGATGATCATAGTATTATTATTTATTTGTGCAGTTCATCCTTATACGGTATCGTTCCGTCTGCGGTATGATATGCCCATCCGGGTTGCACAGCCGCAATGTAAATCAATATACCGGCGACATTCAACGTTGGAGTAAATATTACAGTGTACACCATGATCCTGAGATACTGCTGGATTGCAGTTTTAATTACCTCCAGTGCCGTTACCGCATACGCGCGATCACGTCCCGCTAACGACATGCTTCCCTCACCGGGAGGTCTGCCGGTTACGATTGTTGCCGACATGATAGATTATGACAGAAAAAACAGCATTCTGTTTGCAAGCGGATCGGTTACTATTACGCAGGGTGAACGGATTCTTCATGCCGACCGTGTGAAAATAAATGTCGACACCAAGGATACCGATGCCAGCGGCAACGTGCTGCTTGAGGAAATGGGCGACAGAATAGAGTGTGATTCTTTTTCTATCAATCTCGACACGCAGCTCGGCAGTGTAAATGCTGCACGTATATTTATAAAGGAACAGAATATTCACATATCAGGTAATGATATACAGAGGCTCGGCATCAATACCTATAAAGTCGAAAAGGGTACGATAACCACCTGCGACGGTGCGAATCCGGCATGGAGAATAGATGCCGAAAATATCGATGTCACCATTGACGGTTATGCTGTCGTAAAAAAAAGCACCCTGCGACTCAAGGGCCTTCCTGTCTTCTACCTTCCGGTTGCACTCTTTCCGGTAAAAACAACGCGACAAACCGGTTTCTTGTTTCCCGAAATCAGCTATTCCTCGGATGAGGGCGTGCAGTTGAATAATTCGTTTTTCTGGGCTCTTTCCGACAATACCGATGCAACACTCTGGCTTGATGCAGCAACACGACGGGGTGTCGGCACAGGACTTGAATACCGCTTCAAGCTTGCTGATAATACATCCGGCACATTCTACGGATATGCGATCAACGAGCGCAGCCATTATTTCGATCACGAATACAGAAACAGGCGTGATCGCGATCGGACGCGCTACTACGGAAGCTTCGAGGGTGAGCACTATTTCAACGCCGATGCCTATGTGAAAGCTCAGGCCTCATATGTCAGCGATCGGGAAATGTATGGCGATTACCGGTCGGAAATACGAAGATCTGCTGAAACAGAACGAAAAATGAACCTCGGCTCGCGCGAAAAGGAGGAATCGGTCTTTTTCTTCAACAAAAACTGGAGCCGATTCAATTTATTGCTTACTGCCAATACCTATAAAAACCTGATAACCAGCGGACCGGAAACTGTTCAGCGCCTGCCGCAGATCGTTTTTTCAAGCCTGACACAGCCGATCGCAAACACCGGTCTCTTTTATAAAATCGATTCATCATACGATTACCTTTGGCGCGAGGAAGGTGAAAAGGGCCACAGGATCGACATTTTTCCGAAAATATCACTGCCGCTTTCGCTTAACGGCTGGCTCAAGCATACGACTGTTATCGGACTTCGCGGTATGTACTATATCGATATAGATGATGACGATGGTCTTGATACCGATGGTTTTTTTCCGAGTATAACCTCCGAGCTGACTGCCAAATTTTACAGGATTTATACGGTCAATCGATCATGGCTGAAAAAAATCCGTCACAGCATCGAGCCCGGCGTACGATATGAATACATTGCTACTGAAGATCAAACCGACTATCCGGAATTTGACATACCCGAACGTTTTTTCAGGCGTCATGAGGTCTCGTATTTTATCAAAAACAGGCTGAGCGCGTTGCTGCGCGGCTCTGACGGATCAACCGATGAACGTGAAATAGGTTATTTTTTAATCGGTAACGCCCATAACATTCAGGAACCAAAAGGTGGCATTTACCGTGACGGCGACCGTGATGAAGATTTCTCCGATTTGTTCGGTGAGCTTCGGATAGGCATTTTTCCACGGTTGTACTTGAAAATAAAGGCAGCATACAATCCCTACGATAACTTCGTCCGCTATCACAATTATCTGCTCAGCTGGAGTACTCTGCGGGGCAGCTATATTCAGTTTCAGTACAGATATTACAAAAAATTCTATGAAGTGTTCGACCTGCGGGGTAATCTGAAGCTGACAAATGCGTTATCGCTGTTTTTTGATTCACGCTACGACGGCTATGGTGATGAAGATGTCGATACTGAAGTCGGCATCGACTATGCTTCCCAGTGCTGGGGCAGCAAGTTTTCAATTGAAACCAGCAGCGGCACCGGCGGCCGCTCATCGGATGTTAGTTTTCATTATTCATTTTATCTGAAGGGACTTGGAGAAAACATCAGACGCAGTGAATACCGTTAGTTTACAGAATTTTAACATTTTTTTAAACGTTCCACTGTCGAGTGCTGTTATCATATAACCCTTCTGTCAAAAACCCGGATTAAAGATACCGCCGCCCATGCAGACAGATGACAATAAAAACAAGGTTCTTGTAATTGACGACAATAAGGTCATCAGAAAACTTGCATCGAATTTACTTCAAAAGCGGAATTATTGTGTCGAGACATCTGCGGGCGGGCTTGAAGGCATGGAAAAAGCCAGGACGTTCTGTCCACATGTCATTTTACTCGATGTCATGATGCCCGAACTTGACGGATATGAGGTTTGCCGGAGGCTCAAGGGCGAGGATGACACCAGGGATATACCGATTATCATGGTTACCAGCAAAACCGAGTCGATAGATAAAATCAAAGGTCTGGAAAACGGTGCCGCCGATTATGTTACCAAGCCGTTTGATCACGGAGAGCTGCAGGCGCGCGTCGAAACCCAGGTCAAAATGAAAAAACTGCTTGACGAACTTGAAGAAAAGAATAAAAAGCTTGAGGAACTCGTTAAAAAGGACGGCTTGACAAATCTTTACAACCATCGCTATTTTCACGAGCGACTTGAGGAAGAGTGCAACCGCGCGCTTCGCTATTCACTATCACTGAGCTGTATTATGATCGATATCGACCGCTTTAAAAAGATAAACGATACATACGGACATCCGGCCGGTGACGATATTCTGCAATCACTGTCCGCAATTCTGTCAAGCAGCATTCGCGATGTCGATATCGCCGCCCGCTACGGTGGTGAGGAATTTGCGCTCCTGCTTCCTCACACCTTTCTCAAAGACGCATACAGCATGGCCGAGCGGATCAGGGAAACTGTTCAGGCATCGTCGTGCAGATTCAATGACGAGACAATCAGCTTTACTATAAGTGCCGGAGCAGCATGCACGGTTGACAACAAGGTCTCCACACCGGCGGATCTTGTAAAATATGCCGATGACGCGCTGTATCAGGCAAAAAAAGAAGGCCGAAATCGAGTAGTGCTGGCTCAATCATGATCGAGCAATTCAAAAAACCTTTTTTCCTCGATAACCGGGATCCCCAGCTCCTGCGCAGCACGATACTTTTTACCTGGATTTTCTCCAAGGACGACATAATCAGTTTCATTTGAAACAGCAGAAACCGCCCGCCCGCCGGCTGCTGCAAGTCTCATTTTCGCTTCTTCACGTGTTATCGATTGCAGCGTACCGGTAAAAACAACTTTTTTCCCGGTCAGTGGACCGTTCGATTTAGTCTGGAGATCAGGGATGCATAATACTATTCCTGCCTTCCTGAACCGTACCAAAAGCTGTTCCGTTTCATGGTCGCTGAAGTATTCATAAAGACTATCGGCAACTTCCGGTCCTATATCCTTTATTTCGCATAATGTATCCTTATCCGCCTTCTGAAGTTCATCGAGCGAACCGAAATGATGTGCAAGTGTTGCGGCAGTCTGATAGCCGACATGCCTGATGCCGAGAGCATATAAAAATCTGTCAAAACCGGCGGTTTTGCTGCGTTCTATTGATACCAGAATATTGGTTGCCGATTTTTCCTTTATCCCCTCAACGGTCATGAGCTGCTGCGCATCCAGAAAATATATATCCGCGCAGCTGGCAATGAGGCCATTGTCGATTATTTTTTCAATATTTTTAACGCCCAGGCCGTCGATACCCATTGCTCGACGTGATGCGAAATGTCGGACGGATTCCTTGAGAGCAGCTGGACAGTTTCGGTTGCTGCAGCGCATCACGGCTTCATCATTACGCCTGACTGCGGTAGATCCGCATCCCGGGCATACATCCGGCAAAGTGTAGGGTGTTTCTTTTCCCGTGCGTTTATCAGCAAGTACTTTAACGACCTCGGGAATGACATCACCGGCACGCTGAACAATAACCGTATCGCCGATACGTATATCCTTGCGATCGATTTCATCCTGATTGTGCAGCGTAGCCCGTTTGATTTCCACGCCGCCGATCCGCACAGGTTCGAGATGCGCAACCGGTGTCAGGGCTCCGGTCCTGCCGACCTGAACCGAAATATCCGTAAGCTTCGTTTTCGCCTGCAATGACTTGAATTTACAAGCGATAGCCCAACGGGGACTGCGGGCAAGCGCGCCGAGACGATCCTGCAGTTCGAACCTGTTTACCTTGACCACCGCACCGTCAAGCTCACAGGAATAACTGTCGCGATCGCTTTCGATTTTTTTGCAGGCTGTGATGACAGCATCGATTCCCCTGCAGGCACGCACATTCCGAGGAGTTTTAAGACCGTAGTATCGAAGCACATCCAAAAATTCGATATGAGTATCGGCTTTCATATGCACAGGACGACGGACATAGCCGTAAAAAAATATATCTAGCCTGCGTGACGCGGTGATACGGGGATCGAGCTGCCTGAGGGAGCCGGCGGCCGCGTTACGGGGATTGGCAAAAACCGTATCACCGGATTCGAGCCGCCTGCGGTTCAGTTCCTGGAAGTCCTTTTTATGCATCACAGTCTCACCGCGCACCTCGAACAGGCCGTCAACAGGCTTCGTGAGCCTGAGCGGCAGCGACGATATCGTTTTGATGTTTCTGGTAATATCTTCACCGCGAACGCCGTCACCGCGGGTTGAACCGGATTCGAAAACACCGTTGTGATATGTAACCGATACAGCCAGACCGTCGAGCTTCGGTTCAACGACATATTCTATGTCGGTATCGGTTTTTAGAATGTTTTTAACGCGCATGTCAAAATCCATGAGTTCCTCTGCATGCATTGCATTCGACAGCGAAAGCATCGGCGGATCATGACGCGCTTCTGGAAAATTCTCAGAAGGCTCTGCACCGACGCGCTGCGTCGGTGAGTCCGGTACTATGAGATGGGGGTGTTCATGCTCGAGCTGCTGAAGCTCACGAAAAAGGGAGTCATATTCGGCATCTGAAATTTCGGGATCGTCAAGCACATAGTACCGATGATTATGGTGCAACAGTAGCGAGCGAAGCTGTTCTATGCGTTCAACGGCGTCCATAGGTAAACCGGAAAACGTGGGCGTACATGAGCATCAGTTGTCATGCCAACCGTATTCACCGATCAGTGGCACAAAAACACAGGCGGTCAGCTCGTTTTCTCTGAATGCCTGCCCGCACCGTGTAATAGTGAGCAGCTGTTGCGTGTGCCTGGACCCGACAGGAATAATCATTCTGCCGTTTTCTGCCAGCTGATCTTTAAGAGGAGGCGGCACGCGCGGTGAACCGGATGTAACAATGATGCAGTCAAAGGGCGAGGCCTTCAGCCAGCCTGCCGTTCCGTCAGCGATAATCATCCTGTCGGTTCGGTATCCGAGGGGTTCGAGGTTTCTGCGGGCCTGCAGGGCAACAGGTACCAGCCGCTCTATTGAATAAACGAAATCGGAGAGATGCTGAAGAATCGCTGTTTGATACCCTGATCCGGTGCCGATTTCAAGAATTCTGTCCGCGCGCTGTACGGCAAGACCTTGTGTCATAAGTGCGACAATATACGGCTGTGATATTGTCTGACCGTCACCAATCGGAAGAGGGCCGTCTCGATAGGCTGCATCAGCATAGGCATCCGGAACAAAACGCTCGCGGGGCACCGTACGCATAGCATCCAGCACATTTTGCGATGCTATACCCCTTTTCTTCAGCTGATTCTCGACCATACCCTGACGCTGCTTTTCAAAATCAGCGGATTTGAATGCAGCCGTCATGTATTAAGATCCGATGCTGTAAAATGCCGCCGTGCCCGGGTACTGGGCAGCATCGCCGAGTTCTTCTTCGATACGAAGCAGTTGGTTATACTTTGCAATACGATCAGTTCTTGATGCTGAACCTGTTTTAATCTGACCGGCATTGCACGCAACGACCAGATCGGCAATTGTGGTATCCTCGGTTTCACCCGAGCGATGTGAAACAACAGCAGTGTAACCGGCCTTTTGCGCCATCTCAATAGCATCCAGTGTTTCCGAGACCGTACCGATCTGATTGAGTTTGATGAGTATCGAATTTGAAATTCCGCGCGAAATACCTTGCTGAAGCAGTTTGGTATTTGTTACAAACAGATCGTCACCGACGATTTGTATTTTATTACCGAGCGCCTTCGTGATTTTTTCCCATCCGTCCCAGTCATTTTCATCAAGTCCGTCCTCGATGGAAATGACTGGATAGCGGTCGATGAGATTTTCATAAAAAGATATCATTTCATCCGAGGACTTTTCGGGTTTTGCCTCTGCCTGCATTGTATAAACGGAATCCCTGTAAAAGGAGCTCGCTGCAGCATCCAAGGCAAGCATTATCTGTTCACCCGGCTTGTATCCTGCTTCATCTATGGCCGTCATAATGACCTGCAGTGCTTCTTCGTTGGACTGAAGATTCGGTGCAAATCCGCCCTCGTCACCGACGGAGGTATTGAGCCCTCTGCTTTTGAGAACCTTTTTAAGACTGTGGAATATTTCGGCACCCATGCGGAGTGCCTGGGAAAAGCTCTCTGCCCCGACCGGCATTATCATGAATTCCTGAATGTCGACGTTATTGTCGGCATGTTCACCGCCGTTCAATATATTCATCATGGGAACGGGAAGCTGTTTGGCATTAACCCCGCCAAGGTATCTGAAAAGCGGTATGTCGAGCTCTATTGACGAGGCTTTGGCAGCCGCCATGGAAACACCGAGTATGGCATTGGCTCCCAGATTGCTTTTGGTATCAGTGCCGTCTATTTCGAGCATCGTCATATCGACGGTAACCTGATCGATCGAATCGATCCCAACCAGCTCAGGCTGTATCTTTTTATTGACATTCTCTACGGCTGCAAGAACGCCTTTGCCGAGAAACATTTTTTTGTCGCCGTCACGCAGTTCGAGAGCCTCGCGCTCACCGGTTGATGCACCTGAAGGAACCTGCGCACGCCCAATGACACCGGACTCAAGCAGCACATCCACTTCAACGGTCGGATTGCCCCGCGAATCAAGAATCTGCCGTGCATGAATACTTTCAATTCTGCTCATGGTCGCCCTCCGTGTTTGTTGTTTTTATGATTAGTCATCCATTTTAACGACCAGCCATAACGACGTCTTACCGCGTTTAATTAAAAACAGGATTTTATCGTTTTTACGGTTTTCAACAGCATCAGAATAATCTTCGTAGGTACTGATGTTCCGCCTGTTGATTTCCTTGATTATGTCACCCTTTCGCAGTCCCGCTTCGGCTGCAGGGCTTCCCGCTGCTACTGCCGTGATAATGACGCCCTGTTCCTCGGGAAGTCCGTACATGCCGGCAAGTTCAGGCGTTATTTCTCTTACGGAAACTCCGAGATCCTCCTTTGACTGTGGCGCGGCCTCCACGACCTGCTTGTCCTTGAGTTCACCGATTTTAACGTTCCTGGTTATTTTTTCCCCGTTTCTTACAATAAGTATTTTCACCTTTTTACCGACTGGTGTTTCGGCTACCATGAGTGGGAGTGTCGACATATCTTCGACCTCCTGTCCATCGAATCTGAGGATAATATCACCCGCTCTGATGCCGGCGTTCTCTGCCGGTCCGTTCGGTTCGACATCGGAAACAAGCGCTCCTGTTCCTTCATCAAGGCCGAACGATTCCGCCAGATCAGGTGTGACCGTTTGTACGACAACGCCCAGCCAGCCCCGAATAACACGGCCGCGATCTTTCAGCTGCCGAACGATGTTTTTTGCAAGATTGATCGGAATGGCGAAGCCGATACCGATGTTACCGCCGCTTGGTGAATATATCATTGTATTGACACCGACAACCTGTCCGTCCATATTAAAAAGGGGTCCGCCGCTGTTGCCGGGATTGATCGAGGCATCCGTCTGTATAAAGTCTTCATACGGACCCTGACCGATTTTACGCCACTTCGCGCTGACAATGCCGGTTGTCACCGTTTCCTGCAGACCGAACGGGTTTCCGATAGCGATAACCCATTCTCCGACCAGAAGCTCGTCGGAGTCGCCGAGCGTTGCCACGGTCAAACCGTTTTTAAGATCCTTGATTTTTATGAGCGCCAAATCGGTTTTCGGATCACGCCCGACGATTTCGGCGTCGTATTCTTTTGTATTGTGTGTTTTTACCTTGATTTCATCTGCGTTTTCAACAACATGGTTGTTGGTAAGGATATACCCCTCCTTGTCGATGACAAAACCTGATCCGAGGCTCTGCTGCTTGAATTCACGTTCGGGGATATCACCGAAAAATCTTCTTAAAAAATCATCTCCGAAAAAATCACGGAACGGATCATCCGGACCGTGAAAGGGCGTACCGAACCGGCGCATCCCTGTTTTGACCGTTTTAGTGGTGCTGATGTTTACCGTTACCGGTGTGAGTCTTTTTACCAGCGGTGAAAAGTTAGGCAGTGCCGATACAACTGATTGCGACTGATCGGACTGAACCGCATCCCGGCTGTGTGCGGCAGGGCACAAGAAGACGACAGCAAGCAGAAAAAAAAGGGGTATGTATACTTTTCTTAGTATCATCATTTGTTCACCTCCGTTATTGTATAGTTGATTCCTTACGGTCCTCATCTGCCTGAAGCGCATAGTCACTACATAATGAAAACAGCGGCAGCCATTACCGTTGTATAGCCATGGCGTGTTACTATGGCAGACTGGGTTATTTCGGTTGAATGATATATTTTTCCGCTGATCCTGTATACTTCCTTTTTTTCATCCCAGCTCTGATTTTCATCAAATTCGATACCGAGTGTCGATGCAAGCATGGCGGCAGCCATATCCTCAGCATGATCACCGGCCTCGCGCTCGGACATTCCGTAGGCATGAAATTCGGACAAATAGCCGTACCCGCGCTTGTCACGCGGACGTGCGCAGCCGACGGAAGCAGCTATCAGCCTGCGGGGCTCGTCACTTGAGCATTTGCTCATGACAACGTAGGTGATCTGTCCGGGATTGAGTTTTTTCAATCCCTGTGTTTTCGATATCAGTTTGCAGCCGGGAGGCAGTATACTTGAAACCGTGACGAGGTTCTGCTTTTCTATGCCCGCATCCCGCAGGGCAAGCTCGAATGATCTGAGATTATCCTTGTGAATACCGGCGCCCTTTGTAAAAAAAACCTCTTTGGGAACGAATTGCATCGACATACGAAGTTTATTCCTTTACCCGCGATTTCGTGACTGCATGCAGTAACCGATAAGCTTATAGCAGAGTTTTGCCGCTAAAAAATCGGGCGCAGCATTTGACGGCTGCGGGCACAGCTCCACGATATCGAAACCGATAATATTTTTTTTCCCTGCAATCGAATCAAGACAATCAAGTGTCGTATACCAGTCGAGCCCGCCCGGTTCGGGTGTACCGACCGAAGGCATTATCGATGGATCGAGTGCATCAAGATCAAACGTAATATAAATATTTTGCGGTAGCTCGTCAATGCTTTCCGTAATACATGCAACATTTTTTATTATTTCCCGTGATGAAAAATATGAAGCACTGCGGTTTCGAAGCAGTTGATGTTCCTCCTCCGACATGCTGCGTATGCCGAGCTGCACTATATCCGTCGACTCGGAAATTCTTCGTGCCGTACAGGCATGGTTAAAGGGAGAGCCCTGATATGAATCGCGCATGTCGGCATGCGCGTCGAACTGCACCACGCCGAACGAATCGTAAAACGAGTGCAGCGCCCTGACGGCTCCAAGCGTTATACTGTGTTCGCCACCTATCATAACAGGTGTCTTTTCATGAGACAGTATTTCAGCGACGGCGTCGCAAACATGTCCTATCATGTCGGCCGGCCCGTTTGTCGTCTGCTCGAGCATGGCACGGGTATGGATACCGCACCTGGAAATATCACACAGCAGATCTTGATCAAACAGCTCAAGGTGGGCGGACGCTTTGATGACCGCGTACGGGCCTTCACGGCTGCCTGACAGAAAGGATGTCGTGAGATCATAGGGAACCGGCAGTACGACTACAGCGGCGGAATCCCATGCTGCAGATATACCGCCAAGAGCAGCAAAATTAAACGGTACGTAATGTGTTTTTTCCATGCCCTGGGCTTATGTTCGTTTGTCGACAACGCGTACCGCTTTTCCCGGCACGCGGGGAAGGGTTTCTTCGGGAAGGAAGTCGATCCTGTCGATATGGAAGCCTAATATGTCATAAATTTCCGTACGTATTTTTTCGTTCAGGCTTGAGGATACTTCGGATGTGGTTTCTATCATAACGGTAATGGTATCGCGTCCCTTGACCTTCTCAAGTATGATCTGATAATGGTTGCCGATTTCGGACTTTTCCATGAGAATGCTCTCGAGCTGCGTAGGATAAAAATTCACCCCCTTGATTTTAAGCATATCGTCGTTTCTTCCTTTAAGGCGCGCAACCCTGAGCGATGTTCTGCCGCAGGGGCAGGGGTCTCTGCTCAATATTCTGGTTATGTCGCGTGTCCGGTAGCGGATCAGCGGTAACCCCTCCCTGGTGAGTGTCGTGACGATCATTTCACCCTCCTGGCCGTCATTCAATACACTTCCGGTCTCGGGATCTATGATTTCCACAAGATATTCATCTTCCCAGACATGGATTCCATTGTGCTCGCTGCAGTCGATACCGAGGCCGACACCGCCTGTTTCCGTCATTCCGATTATGTCGAATGTTTCGATATCCATCTGTTCTTCGATTCGTTTGCGAACCTCGTCGCTCCACACCTCAGCTCCGAATATACCGACACGAAGTTTTGTCGATCTGAAATCAAAACCCTCGTTCTGGGCAACTTCCATAAGGCGAAGGGGATACGATGCGATTGCCGTCAAGGCCGTGACATTGAAATCGTTCAAAAACTGAAGCTGCAGAAGGGTACGGCCGGCGCCGATCGGAACGATCATGGCGCCGAGCGTTTCGGCACCGTAATGAAAACCGAAGCCGCCATTAAAAAGGCCGAACGAGGGTGTGATCTGCACGACATCGTCGGAACTCATGCCGGCTGCTGCGTAGCAGCGGGCCATGACAGCACCCCACTGACGAAGATCGGCCCGGGTGGACGGGTTGATTACCGGCGTACCGGTCGTTCCGGAGCTCATGTGAATCCTCATGAACGACGTCTGCGGTGCACAGGCATACTTAAACGGATACCCGTCGCGCAGGTCGTCTTTTGTCATGAAAGGAAATCGCCGTATGTCATCAATGCTTGTGATTTCACCTGGATCAGGATTGCCGAGACGGTCTGCATAGAATGAATTTTTTTCGACAATGGATGCCAGAGTCTTTTTTAGCCTCTCTTCCTGTAGAGCGACAAGCCGTTCACGGTCGAGCTCTTCAAATTCGGGCTGGAACATCAGGGTATCTCCTCACACTCATCAGGCGGCATTGCAGCCTTCGGTTAAGGCCCGCAGATTGATATCATAATAACGAGGCGGACTCAGTTTTTCCAGTGCATCACGCACAATTGCAAATGATAAAGGAAAATCCGTGTGTGCGCACGCATACCCCAGCAGAACAAGGTTTGTCGAAACGTATGACCCGAGATTTTCGGCTATCCGTGAAGCGTCGACTGCTGTTTTGTGCCGGGCATGCGAATTCAGAAACACGATTCCGTTTTTTTTCAGAAGATGGCGGTACAGCGATGCCTCATGTTCCGATAGCGACAGCATACAATCCGCCTGCCCGGACATAATAAGCGGTGCGGCATACGCACCGATACGAACATATGATGCAACCGAGCCGCCGCGCATCGCCATACCATGGGTTTCTGATGAAATGACGTTGAATCCTGATATAACGGCTGCTTCGTCCAGGATGCGGGTCAGGAACAGAACTCCCTGCCCGCCGCGTCCGCACAAAACTATCTGACTATTCATACGGTATGACATCCTATAAATGAAACCACGTTAGCATGATTCTACGGCACCCACCGGACACACTTCGATACAAACACCGCATCCGGAACACAGCATTTCGTTAACGGTAACACAATCATTCTCCTGAACGAGGGCAGGGCACTCGAACCGGGTAATACAGTAGCCACAGTTTGTGCACTTCCGGCTGATTCGGACAGGCTTGCTTTTGGATGGCCGGGCAACCATCAGACACGGTCGGCGCGCAATAACGACCGCAATGCCGCCGTCAGCACTCCGCGTATAGGTTTCTGCTTCTTTCAACAGCCCGATCATTTCAGACACTCGATAGGGATCAATGATTTTCAAGAATGTAATACCGCATCCCCTGACAATTTTTTCCAGCGATACTTTTGTTCCGTCAGAGCCGTCTGCCGTTACACCGGTCGAAGCGGTTGGCTGATTGCCGGTCATAGCGGTTGTACTGTTGTCGAGAATAACCAGAATAAATCGGGCCTTGTTGTAGACGGCGTTTATCAGTGCCGGAATACCGGAGTGAATGAATGTGGAATCGCCGATTGTCGCCAGTACCGGCTCCTGAGGTGCGCCGGCGGCTTTCCGCGCATGAAAAAGACCTGCGGCCTGATTGACCGAGGCTCCCATACACAGACAGGTATCGACGGCGCCCAGGTTGATACCGAGCGTATAGCATCCGATATCACCCGTATAGACTGCCTTTGGCAACGCCTTTTTAATTGCATAGAATGATGCTCGGTGGGAGCATCCCGGACAAAGCGAAGGACGCTGACCGGCCTGCGACGGAATGATTGTCTTTTGAGGTTTTTTTCCGGCAAAGGATTGAACGATTGGGCTGAGAACATCCGGTGTAAGCTCACCCTCCTGCGGCACGTATCCGTTGAGCTTGCCGTCGACCGTACGCCTGTCGGGAATCTGCAATTCAATAACAGGATAGGTTTCCTCGATTACAAGTACTTTTCTGTAATCATGTACGAGGCGTTTCAGAAAATCGGCTGAAAGGGGGTAGGGCATGGCCGCACGGATGAGATCAATTCTTTCGTTCAGACTGAACTGCGTCAAAATGTCCTGGACATAGGCGCATGCGACACCTGATGAGAGGATGCACAGCTTCTTCCTTCGATCGGAACGATTGACGATAGCCGGCATGAATTTTTTCAGTGAGCTGATCCGCCCGAGTTTTTTATTAAGCTCGCGGTGCAGCATATATCTGAATTTGGGAGTGGCAGCCCAGCGTTGCGGATTTTTCTCGAATTCAGGAATCCGGTCACTGGTTTTTCTTGCGGCGGTTTTGACGTCCTGGCGTGCATGACAAACCCGGGTTGTCGGTCGCAGCATAACGGGTATGCCGTATTTTTCAGAAAGATCAAAAGCAGCGGCGGTCATCGAGTAGGCATCTCGCGGTGAAACGGGATCGAGGACCGGAATTTTAGCCAGCATGGCAAACAGCCTGCTGTCCTGCTCTGTCTGCGAACTGTGCGGACCCGGATCATCTGCCGATATGATTATAAAACCGCCTGTAACACCTGTGTAGGCGCTGCTCATGAGCGAATCCGAAGCTACATTAAGCCCCACCTGTTTCATGGCCACAGCAGACCTGCAGCCCATGTAGCTGTTCGACAGCGCTACCTCATAGGCTGCCTTTTCATTGACCGACCACTCAACGTGCATTGAAAGGTCATAATCGATTTTAAGACGCGCAATCGAAGCAATAATTTCCGAAGACGGCGTTCCGGGATACGCAGTTGCAACACTGCAACCGTTGTCAACGATCCCACGGCCGATCGCTTCATTCCCCATAAGAACTATTCTGTTTTTTTTCTTTGCTTTCATAAGCATTATGCAAGAGATGAATTTACCTGTTCACTGTTAGCCAAATTTTGATATAATAATACAAAATGAATGGAAAATCAATATATTTTGGAAGCATGTCCTGCGTCAAGGCATTCAGGGCATATGCACCCCGCACATGAAATAGAATGAATACTATTACACGCAATGCTGTACATGATATTTTTACGGCATATCAGGTCGCTGCTGACAGCTCTTCACTTATACTGCTGAACAAAATATCCGTGCTACATATGTTCTGTGACCGGCATCGTGTACTGATACCACCCGGCATAAAGGATGAACTATATCAAGGTTGTAATTCATATGAAATATCAATATATAAGGATCTTATACATAATAATAAACTTGATGTTGTTGAAAGTTATCCGGCAGAATGTCTTCATGCGTTACCCGGAATAGCCGGTACACTTTCGAATCATGACAGATCTGTACTCGATCTTTATGCAGGTATGCAATGCCACGCACTGGTAACGGATGATAAAAAAATATGTCAGCAGTGCAGAAACAACACCATACCGCACATGAACGCGCTGACCGCGGTTTTAAAGCTGGCCTGCGAAGGAACGATTTCAAATAATGAATTCGATGAAAAAATCGCAAAGCTTTATGAGATTGGACGATACGGGGCGAGTATCAAGAGACGGTTTGAGAAAATGGTTACCTGCTATAACGTCTGATAATATATATTATGTAAACTTATTTCAATCATGCCAGATTCAACATCTGTTCCGGAATCTTTTCTAGGCTTACAATATGGTCGACACCCCCTTTTTTTATCGCTTCTTTCGGCATTCCGAAAACAACACACGATTTTTCATCCTGAGCTATATTTTTGGAGCCGGATTCCTTCATTTTCAGCATACCATCGGCACCATCCGAGCCCATGCCGGTCAGAATGACACCGATCGCATTTTTACCGGCGTATTTTGAAACCGAATTGAAAAGTACTTCTACCGCCGGACGCTGACGCTTTACAAGCGGTCCGTCCTTTATATTTACATAATATGTTGCGCCTGATCGTTTGAGAACCATATGCTTGTTGCCCGGTGCAATCAGTGCCTTACCGGGAATCACCCGTTCATTGTCTTCAGCTTCGCGCACCTCGATGTTACATATATCGTTAAGCCGCTTTGCGAAACTTTTCGTGAATTTTTCCGGCATATGCTGAACAATTACTATTCCCGGAGCGTTCGGCGGCATTGATGTCAGTATATATTCAAGTGCCTGTGTACCTCCGGTCGACGCGCCGATTGCAATTACCTTATTCGTCGTTCGGGTCAGTGACAGCTTCCTTGGTTTACTTGATGTGTTTTCCCGGACTTTTGCCATTCGCTGGACGCTGACCCGTGATGAAGCCTTTATCTTTTCAATAAGGCTCATGGACATGTCACCGACGCTGTATGCGGGCCCGGGTTTACACATAACCTCAACAGCGCCTTCGTTGAGCGCCTCCATCGCAAGCTCGCTGCCCTTCTGCGTCAGCGATGATACGACTATGACCGGCAGCGGATAATGCTTCATGAGTTTGCGCAAAAAGGTTATGCCGTCCATGCGCGGCATTTCTATGTCAAGCGTCACGACATCGGGCTTGTGCTGTACGATTTTGTCACGGGCAACATAGGGGTCAGGAGCCGTGCCGATTACATCGATATCCGGATCACTGCCGAGTTGATTTGAAAAAATATTCCTCACAACGGCAGAATCATCGACAATGAGTACTTTGATGCTCATGGTTGGTGTGTACGTTCCTGTATGTTGATCAGTGAATAGTGATAGACAACAACACCGGATTATCTTCGATATCTATAGCCATGTAATCCTGCTCGGCAAGAATAGTTTTCCACTGCTCGTTCGAAATCTCTTTTGTCCGGGGAACGGTCAGATCGAAGACAGATGTTTCGCCGTACATTTCAGTCACGATACGGCCGCAGATCGTATTGAGAAGCTCTTTGAGAGCGTCTTCTGATGCTCCCTGCTCCAGTTCATCACCCTCTTCAAAACCAAGAATATTATACGCCAGGCTTTCGGCAAGCTCAGCCGGCACAATGATCTCTATATCACCGGTTTGATCACCGGTAAATTGCATAGTTGCCCTGATGAACACATTGGAGTCGGAATCGAGCAGATCTTTATCGAGTTCTTCGCCGAACATAAAAGCCAGCTGCTCGAAAACATCACAGCACACCTGTTTGACGACTTCATCATGTTCATTGCTCATCGTAATCTCCCATGACGTCCTTGACGACATTTCTCAGCATTTCCGGTGTGATCGGCTTTCTGATGTAGGCTCGCACACCTTTTTTGAATAATTCCTCGATTCTTGTTTTGCTGCCTTCGGTTGATATTATGATCAGCGGGAGTTTTTCAAGAATTTTATCCTCCTCCATTTTCTCTATCATTTCGATACCGGTCATGACCGGCATATTGATATCGGCGAACACGAGGTCAACCCAGTTTTCTTTCATTTTCCGCAGACCTTCTTCACCGTTGGCAGCCTCATACACTTCGTTAACCGGTATGCAGGCAATCTGTATCGTTTTCTTGATAACGGAGCGTATTGTTTTTGAATCGTCGACTATGAGTATATTAAACGACATGGATTAAAATACCTCCGTAGCTATAGTGCAAATATCTCTTTGAAGTTTTTGATACCGGTCATCATGTTGCTCATTATTGATTCAAGCATGACTCGTTTCAGATTCAGCCTTTTTACCACATTCTGTGATGGTCGGTACTGCAGGCCGTCTCGGCCGAGCCCGAAACCGCCGGCAAGGCTCAATGAATCGGCAAGGTGAATTGTGTCGACGATAACCTGCAGATCCGTTTTATCACAATCCTCGGTATTGTGATGCCACTTGACCGGCAGGTATAAATCCTGCGGTATGTCCCAGTTCTTCAGCACCATCGATCCGGCTTCAGCATGATCGATTCCGAGTATTTGTTTTTCAACAATCTCGAATGACTCGTTGTTGTCACGGGCTACCTCGTCAATAGTCGTAAAATACTGTTCGACAAATGAGGCAAGTGCGATCTTGCCGATATCATGCAGGAGCGCTGCGGTAAAAACGCTGTCGGTGTTTTCGAGGCTCAGCATGTTGGCAATTGTCTCGGATGCCACAGCCGTCGCAACTGAATGCTCCCACAGAGATCCCGCTGTAAGATCATACCCCGGTATATCCCTGTTCATCAGCGGCGAAAAAGATACCGTTATCACGATACGGTGAACCTGGTTTATTCCCAGCATGACGACCGCCTGTCGTATTGATGTCACTTTGTGATTCAAACCAAAGTATGCTGAATTGACGAGTTTGAGGACATTTGTCGTGAGCGCCGGGTCATACTGAATTAAATCGACAACAGCCTTCAGATCTACTTCACTTGCACTGAGCAGTGACAATATTTTCTGCGTCGTTGTGCTCATTGCCGGCAGCGACTTGATGTTTGCAAGAATTTCTTTTTTGAAACTCACAACTCAGTCTCCTTGCCGCCGGTTTTGACCGTGACTCGTCCTGTTTTGGTAGATATCGTTACGGTACGTGAATAATTGCCCCCGACATCCTGCTTGTCGATCAGGATGTTGTTTTTCCAGAGCAGTTTGCGCAGCACGGTAAAGTTGCGCTCGCCGATTTTGAAAAACCCTTTTTCGTCAAGCAATGATGAGCAGCCGGCCGCCTTGACTATAATATTTTTCTTTTCAGCACCGAGGTTGTATGCTTCCTTGAAAAGAAGCGGAATACCGGTATCCACAAACATATACGGTGTTGATTTGGCCTTGTTCGGGTCAATTTTCGACATGGGAAGCATGCAGTGTGCGAGACCGGCAATTTTTGCAACCGGGTCGTAAATAGCAACACCGAGACACGAACCGAGGGAGTACGTTATGAGAATTTCTTCCGGATCGCTTGAAACCTTCATATCTGAAATGCCGACGACATTTGTCTTCACACGAACTCCTGCGGTCGTTTTACCGGAACGTTTTCAGAAAGCCACGCCGTTCAGGCGTGGTAAATTCGAGACAATTCATCATAGCCATGTATTGCTGACGCGACGCGGTCTTCCCGGTGCCTGTCCGCTGTCCGTATCACTGTAATCATAAAGTAAAATCTATTTTTGATATATCGACGGGCGTAAGCATTTAAACTGTGTTTCAAGGCTCGTCAGACTTTCAGCATGACCGGTAAATAATAACCCGCCCGGTTTGAGCAGTCGGTATATCTCACCTACGAGTTTTCCGCGTGTGCTATTGTTGAAATAAATCATTACATTTCTGCAGAATACCGCGTCGAGGTTGCCCTTCATCGGAAACGGTGTCTGCGATAAATTCAGCCTGCGAAAAAGAATACAACGTTTCAACGTCTGTGATGCGGTGTATACACAGCCGTCGGCGATCTTCTTTTTGGCAAAATACTTTTTCTTCAGATGATCAGGAACCTTTTCCATGTGATCATCCAGATATTCTCCGCTCTGTGCCTGGGCAAGCACTCGTGTCGAAATATCGGTTGCAAGGATTTTGAAATCAATCGAGTCATTCGCAGCTGCATCGAGAACCGTCATAACGATAGTATAGGGCTCTTCACCGGTCGACGAGGCTGCAGACCAAATCCGTATTTTTTTCTGCCCTGCCCTGACCCAGTCCGTAACCTTCTCGGCGAGATACTCAAAATGTTCGTGTTCCCGAAAGAAGCTGGTAACATTGGTTGAAATGACATCAAGAAATTTTGATATCTCATCCCCGGATGTGTCACTGAGAAGATACTTCAGATAATCACCGTGTGCTGTAATGCCAAGGATGCGCATTCTTTTGGCAATGCGCGATGCCACCATCGCCTCTTTAGTTTTATTTAAATTTATGCCGCTGTGTTCATAGACAATATTTCTTAATTCGTTAAATATTTTTTTTTCCATACATTTGAATAAAATCAATCGGATTCATTTGCATCGGCTGACGTCTGCTGTAGCGATTGAATTTCCGAGGTCGAGAGAATATTTTCGATATTAAGCAGTATTTTCACACCACCTTTTGTTTTAGCGATACCTTTGATAAAGTCAGTGGTCAGTGACGTGCCGAATGTAGGCGGATCTTCTATATCACTGAGGGTTATATCGAGAACTTCGGACACGCTGTCGACTATGATCCCCATTTGAAGCGCATTGCCCTCGATAACGACCTCTACAACAATGATGCATGTTTGATCGGTATCCTCGACATTCTCCATGCCGAATTTCGTTCTGAGATGTATGACCGGAATCACTTTTCCACGAAGGTTAATAACACCGCGTACGAATTCAGGAGTGCGCGGCACCTGTGTAATATCCATAAGACCGATAATCTCACGGACCTTGAGTATTTCCAGGCCATATTGTTCGTTGCCGAGATTAAACGTTAAAAACTTATCTGTTTGATCTGCGTATGTTTGTCCTTCACCTGAAACACTGTGTGCCATAACCAGGATCTCCTTAGGTTAATATTCTTCTTCTACCGCTACGGTATCATCTCGTCTGACGGTTTCGGTTACAGTAGCGAGCTTGACAAGACCGGCTATATCGAGAATGATACCCACACGTCCGTCTGACAATATCGAACCGCCAGACACTCCCGGAATTCCCTTCAGAGAAGCACCCAGACTCTTAATAACAGTCGACTGCTGGCCGAGCAATTCATCGACAAAAAGCCCGGTCATTTTGCCGCTGTCTTCTACAACAATTACGATACCATCAACAGGATCCCGCTTTGCATCCTGTATCTGAAATATATCAGCGAGTCTGAAAAGCGGTATGAGGTTTTCGCGTATTTTTATCATTTCGCCGCGATTGACGATCGTTGAAATGTCATCCCGTTTCGGTCGTATCGACTCAACGATTGAAAGTGTCGGAATGATATAGCGTTCATCGCCTATTCCGACAAGCATACCGTCGATAATTGCGAGCGTCAACGGAAGCCTGAGGCTTATCGTTGAACCCCTGCCCGGCTCGGAGATAATTTCTATGTTGCCACGCAGGTCTTCGATTGTTCGCCTGACAACATCCATGCCCACACCTCGGCCTGAAACATCGGTTACCTTCTTGGCGGTCGAAAAGCCGGGCTGAAAAATAAGATTGTAAATCTCCCTGTCGCTCAGGGTCTGGTTTTCCTGAATAATGCCCTTTTCGAGTGCTTTTTTCATGATGGCCTCTTTATTGAGGCCCCGCCCGTCATCGATTATCTCGATGTATATGTTCCCTCCTTTGTGAAAAGCGGTCAGGGTGATCGTGCCGGTTTCATTCTTCCCGGCATCGATTCTATCCTGTGGAACCGACTCGATACCATGATCCACTGAATTTCTCACAAGATGAATAAGGGGGTCGCCGATTCTATCGACAACACTTTTATCAAGCATCGTGTCCTCACCACGGGTAACAAAATCTATTTTCTTACCGCTTTTTTTGGCCAGGTCGCGGACAACACGCGCCATTTTCTGAAAGGTTCCCTTAACGGGTATCATGCGGAGTGACATGCCGAGCTGCTGCAGTTCACGAGTGATCTTATCCATTTGAGCAATATTTCTAAGCATTGATCCGCTTTTGTTTTTCAGCGAACTTTCCTGGCGTATCATCGATTCAATAATTACGAGCTCTCCTATGGAATCAATAAGCTTATCAAGGTTCTCGGAGTCGACCTTTATCGATTCCTTTATCTTGACCTGCTGCGTTGCGGTGACCGGGGATGAGATTTCCTTTTCCGGTGCGTCCGTCACAGCCTGGGCGACCTGAGGTTCATCCGTATGTGCAGCGGCAACCTGATGTACCGGTTGTCGTTCCTGTGCGATCGTCTTTGCAGCAGCCGACGTATCCGGTTTGTGCATACCGGCTAGATCATTGCCTTCGATAACATTCTGAATTTTGACAATAAGCGTTTCAACCGACGGATCGGTGTAGTAGCAGGACTCACCGCCTGAAATGGCATTTTCAATGGTGCCGACAAGATTTTTCATCATATCAACAGCTTCGAAGATGACATCGACTTTTACGCCCTCGAGTACGATATCACTCTTTCGTGCAAGATCGAGAAGATTTTCAGTGGTATGAGCAAGGCGTGCCATTTCATCCAGTGCCATGAATCCGGCCGCACCTTTTATTGTATGAAAAACACGGAAAACGGCATTGAGCAGATCTTTGTCGTCGGGATTGTTCTCTAAAGACAGAAGCCTGTTATCGATATTATCGATATGTTCTTTTACCTCCGACACAAAATCAGATAGAAGATCCAGATCGGCGCTGAACTGAATGCATTCAGGCTCTTTTGCAGTATCCACGGGATTCGCATCAGGCGCGTTCAAAGGAACGTCAGAAGGATGGCGATCGCCTGCGCCCTGCTTTGTTGCATTCAGCTTCCGGCGTTCTTCCCCGTCATCGTCTGCGGGTGCACGTGTATCGCGATTTTTCTGCAGCGCGGCAAGTATCGATTCATTGAGCAGTGGCAGATGTTCTTTTCTTTTTTGAAGGGCATCAAAAACGAGCTTGAGCCAGTCTTTAATTTTCAGAAGTATTTCCACCGATACTGAGTCGTCTGATTCCTCAATGAAATCTTCAGCTGCATGACATATTTTTTCAACATCGTTAAGCTGAAAAATACCTGACTCACCTTTCAGCGTATGGAATATCCTTTTCAGGTCGGCAACAGCTTCGACGTCGTAATCCTGCTCGATTTTCAGAAGGCATGATTCCATGTTTTCCAGCACCGAGCTCTGGTCATCTATAAAATCATTGAAGAGGCTTTCATCGAGATATTCAGGAAGCGTGAAGGGTGAAACAGGTGTACTGCCGTCGGCTTCTGCATCGGATGCAGCTGACGCCGTTTTGTTTATCAAACTCATGTCGAGTTTCGGTATCGGGCTTTTCCTGTGCAGCGCCTCATATACTGTTCTCAGCCAGTCCTTTATTTCGAGAAGCTTGTCAACCGGAAGGGCCTGTGCATAATCATCGCCAAGCATATCTTCAGCTGCGTGACAGCAAGCAGCGACATCATCGAGCTCAAAGACACCGGCTTCACCTTTGAGCGTATGAAATATCCTTTTCAGGTCGGCAAGCGCCTCATCGCCGGCACCCTTTTCAAGCTTGAGGAGATGCTCTTCTATTGACTGGAGTACGGAATCCTGCTCTGAAAGAAAATCCTGCAGTATCGATTCATCCACATGCGCCGGCAGCATAAAGCCTGTTTCGCCGGTACCTGCATCTGTGCCGGTACTTTTCATTTGTGATTGAATTGCTTCAGGAAAAACGATTTCATCATCCGTATGACCGGGGCGTACGGCAAGCTGCATGGCTGAAACCGTTTCACTCATTATGCTGAAAAGCGAATCTCTGTCAGCCTGATCGTCGAGCATGCAGTCTTTTAACAGCGATGCTGCGATATCCGCTGCATTTTGAATGCGGTGCAATTCAATCGCGGAAGCTGCATCCGATATTTTCTGGCAGCACGTTAATAGTGTTCCGACATCCTGAAGATTATTCGGATCAGCGGTAATCAGTTCCTGAGCGATCTCATCGAAAATTTCAGTAAGATTTTCCCGGTCCATAATTGTCATCACTTTGCTGATGATAGTGAGCGCCGTGAGCAGAATGCACTAAAAACACCAGTCGATTTATAACGTATTCCTGCAATATAAAAAACAAGCACTGTCAACCGAAGATACGGTCTATTTTCTGCTGCATGACATCGGCGGTAAAAGGCTTGACGATATAGTCGTTTACCCCGGCCTGTGCAGCCTGAACGACATTTTCCTTTTCAGCTTCTGCCGTAACAAGCAGTACGGGCATATCCTTCAAACTTTCATCAGCGCGGATTGATTTCAAGAGATCGAGACCGGTCATGTTCGGCATATTCCAGTCTGTTATTACGAATTCATAATCATTTTCCTTCAGTTTTTCAAGGGCTACATCACCGTCCTCGGCTTCCTCAATGTTGGTAAATCCAAGTTGCTTGAGAATATTGCGAACAATCCTTCGCATGGTTGAAAAATCATCAACAATAAGTATTTTCATACTCTGGTCAGCCATTATACGACTCCTTTACATGTTTATATTCATCATTCAGTACGTTTTTTTTGGGGTAGTGTAACCGTGAAATTAACTCATCGACGCTGCGCGTATACACTGATTGTCACTATACGTTAAACGGCGCAGTATGGCTCTTGACTGATACATTAAATCGGCACACCGCACACGGTTCTTTAAGTTATTCGGCATGTTTGTGGCATCATTCATCAATTAATTGTATTAACTATAATGGTTTTACTCATTTTGCAAGAGTAATAGTTTGAAATATTGATTCCACCCTTTTCTTGACATTTGATTTATCGAGGATTATAAATTAAAAATTATATTTTATGTAATGCTATATAAAATATTATTTTATCATTATATTTTAATTTCTAACCGTACGCCATGACTCATGGATTCAAAAAATAGTTTCACAAACAATACCGCTGTACATATCAATGAGTACGAAACTCATGATCTCATCGTCGGTGCGGGTACGTCAAATGATCGTTTTTTTGTAATACTGCACGGTACGGTTGAAATCCGCCAGAATAACAAAATCGTACGCATCCTGTCCGAAGGTGATGTGTTCGGGCTGGAAAATCACTATCTGAATCGATCATACACGACGGCGGCTATTGCACTTTCCACTGCACGCATCGCTTCCTACCACGTCAGCACGCTGCGTGAAATCATTTTTGATCGACCGCAGCTTACCGAGCAAATTATCGAGTCCGTTACCCGACAGCTTGAGCAGACAACCGAGGTTGCAGAAGAAAACATACCTTTGGAAAAATTATGTGATCATCACGAAACTGTATATGAAAACGGACAGGCAATTATTCAAGAGGGTCAAAAGAGCAGCGAGATATATCGGCTCCTGGAATCTGAACAGGGGCTCCGCGTAACAAAACACGGAAAAGAAATCGCCCGTATTGAAAAAAACGGAGAGTTTTTCGGGGAAATGGGTCCCATTCTTAAAACAAAACGCAGTGCAACAGTAACATCGATCGGTCGATCGGTTGTGCAGATTTTCTATGTCAATGACCTCGATGCTCTTCTTGAATCCTATCCCCGCCTTTCACTTTCCATAATTAAGTCACTGGCAGGACGCCTTCATGATGCCAATAAAAACACATAGCTCCGCAGTATAAAATTACTACATTTTTCACGGATACAATGCCGTTCACAGAGATGCATATCCTGTCATGCGTGTATATATAAAAACATTCGGTTGCCAGATGAATGAATACGATTCTCTTCGTATGTTGAATATTTTACTGGCACATGGTTTCAGTGAGGCTGCATCATACGATGATGCCGACTGTATCATTCTCAATACCTGTACCGTCAGGCAAAAAGCGGAAGATAAAATATACAGTGAACTCGGCAGAATAAAAAAATTAAAAAGAAAAAAAAACCGTCTTATAGCCGGCGTGGGAGGATGTCTCGGTCAACAGGAGGGTAAAGCACTGTTGAAAAAATATCCGTATGTTGACTTCATATTCGGAACAAAAACCTTTGCCATGATAGCTGATATGATTCGTGCAGCGGAGCGCAGTCCGGGAATCGTTTCTACTGCAATGCCGGAGCAGACCCTTCCCTACCCTTCTGGTCTGTATGACGTTGAGGCCACAACCGTTTCCGCATTTGTTACGATTATGCAGGGATGTAACAATTTTTGTTCCTATTGCATTGTGCCCTATGTACGTGGACCTGAGCTGAGCCGCACGCCGTCTGACATAGTACAGGAAGTGCGGCACTTATCTTCGTGCGGCGTAAAGGAAGTCATACTGCTGGGTCAAAATGTAAACTCGTACCGATATTCATTTAATAAACACTACGGGTTTCCCGATCTCCTGTCGGATATCGCATCTGTTGAGGGAATACAGCGGATTCGTTTTACGACGTCCCACCCCAAGGACTTGACTGCAGAACTCGTCAATGCTTTTGTCGGTATCGACAAGCTGTGTAATCACATACACTTACCTCTTCAGTCAGGAAGCAACAGGGTGCTGAAAAAAATGAACCGGAGGTATACACGCGAGATATACTACAGCAAAATACAGGACCTCAGAAATCGCGTTCCTGAAATCGGCATAACATCAGATATCATAGTCGGTTTTCCCGGAGAAACCGAACGTGATTTTCAGGATACTCTTGAAATGATAGAAAGCATCCAGTTCGACGATCTGTATGTGTTTCATTATACTGACAGGAAACATACCCGTGCCGCCGGATATGGAAATAAAATCCCGTATGAAACGAAGATTCGGCGTCTTTCGCGGGTAAACGGGATTCAGCGCGATATCAGCCTTCATCTAAACAGGAAAATGATCGGCCGGACGCTTCCGGTGCTGATCGATCGTCTAAGCCGTAAAAGCGATCAGGTAGTTGCAGGGAAAACCGAAGCGAACAAGCATGTAAACTGTCGGGGGGCGCAAGATATTATCGGGTCCGTCAGCCCGGTCAAAATAGTCAGGGCCAACGTACACTCCTTATTCGGAACAGTTCATGACAGCTGACTTTTTACTCCTCCGATTCCTCGGCACGGAGCAGTTCCCGCTGCCGCTTGAATACATACCGTATGATGCATTCACGGTCGTCCTCATTAATCGCAACGAATTTTATCGCTATATCATTTACGGCTTCATCATTGTCAAGAGGTGCACAGCGGACAACCTCTCCTATCATTTCAATCATTATTCCGGATGAAACAGGGAGCACAATACTCATGTCCAGGTAATCTTTTTCAGAAAAAACATCCTGCGAGTGAAACCGTATACCCGAGCCGCTCAGGTTCACCTCGATCGGTTTTTTATTAAATATGTTTTCCTCATCCTGTCGACCGATGATTTTGATAATAAAATCGAGTTTTCTGTTGATACTGTGAATTTCATTGATAATTTCCGGCGGTATACTTGCCTGACTTTCAAATTCCTCACTCAATAAACGCTGCTGATGTATAAGATACGCCTCGCTGTCACCGGCCATATTTAAGATATATTTTTTTCTTTTTTCCTGTAATTCTTCCTCGGATATCTTTTTGTAGTCGAGCTTTATAAAAGCATCGACTCGCAGGTGCGTTCTCGAGGGCACATGCTTGAGCGTGATCTCATGGTGCTCATAATCCACGTCCTGAACTTCGACATAGAGACTGTACTGAAGACCGCGCTTTTTGCCCCATATAATCCCCTTTGTTTCACGGCCTATATCATCTTTGTTGTAATCTTTTTCAATAAACGATATTTTCAGCACTTCATCTGAAATATCCGCTACGCGTGCCAGGTACTTGGGTCGTTTCCCCGACAACTCTATCTCGAAATCGACTGTTTGCCCCTGCTGTACGTAATCATGGAAGCTCACCGTTTTATCCCTTCACTGTTATTAGTGGTAGACTATTGTTACCGTACATATATGCATAGAACATGCCCAATACTATTTCCATTGTATATTTGCAATCCATTGATATTCCATCACTTTAACAGTGTTCAGGAAGATGCTGTTTTTCTTCAGACTTCATTGCTCGTTGGAAATTTGACTATCGTACCATACATCGATTTTTTACCTGCACTTCGTGTATCCGCACTGTAAGGTCGATGCATATACACAAAGCCACTATCCACTGAAGGTAATTATAGCGGCTGCGGGATACAAAAATCAATATGCTTTGGCGGAATTACACTACTGAACGATACACAAGGATGGTCAGGCATTTGAATCGAACAAAACACCGACCATGTTTTTGATCTTGGAGGCTATTTCACGCATTTCGCGCGGTGGGATTTCCATAATGACCTGGTCGTCATCGCTGCGCACAATCTTATAAACCGGGGTATTTGATTCCTTGTCGATTTCAACCTGCAGTTCGGTTTTATTCATTTTGAGAAAATCATTGACGCCCTTTTCAACATCCTCTGTTTCGACCTGCCGGTTTTTAATATCTTCCTGTTTATCAGACGGTTGCTTACGGTGCTCATTACTCTCCCGAGCTGACACACGCTTTACAGGAATATCTTCCCGCCGAACACCGCTTTGTGCATCATGCATGTTTTGTACTTGCTGAGTATCCATGGTTTTAAAATCCCGGTCATGAAATTATCATACATACAAAGGCTCATGACCTTACTTTTTCTACATAGCCCTTATCGGCAGCCAATTGATTTTCATAAAGGGTTGTCCTGCATTTTTTTATAAAATTTAACACTTCAGAATTGCATGTCTGGCCCATTAAGATTTTTCGCCAAACTGTCGATACGGACAGTGATCAGACTTTAACGACCCTATACGGAAAGGAGGTGTTACAAAGACAAGAGGCATTGTATTTCGCGGTATGTAGTTTGTAGTAATGTACATTTCTGCAAGACACGATCACATGTTGTAAAAGCGGCACGGATGCCGGTCGTCTCGGTAACCAGTTACGGGACGAATATGAATTAATTATCACGGAGGATATAACCATGCCATTAGTCATTAACCACAACCTTATGGCGATGAACGCATCCCGTAACTTTACGATGGCGTTCGACGCACTTGCCGGTTCTACCGCAAAACTCTCATCCGGTCTGCGTATCACGACATCCGCCGACGATGCCGCCGGCCTGGCGGTCAGCGAGCTCATGCGCGCTGAAATCGCCGCCCTCAACCAGGGTGTCAGAAACGCATCCGATGCACAGAGCCTGCTGGCCACCGCCGACGGCGCACTGGGGGTTATCGACGAAAAGCTCATCCGTATGAAAGAGCTTGCCGAGCAGTCCGCTACCGGTACTTACACATCCTCGCAGCGCACGATCATGAACACCGAGTTCGCCCTTATGCGCAGCGAGATTACCCGAATCGCCAACGCCACCAAGTTCAACGGCGTTTTCCTGCTGAACGGTAATCTTTCCGGTACCGGCACAAACGGCCTGAAGATTCACTTTGGCCCGACAAACTCCGCATCTCAGGACTATTACTTTATATCGCTCGGTGATGCACGCGGTTCTGCCCTTAACATTGACGGTCTGAATATTTCCTCGCAGGCCGGCGCTCAGGCAGCCCTTGTATCGCTTGACACGGCTATCACCTCCAAAGACACCATTCGTGCCAACATCGGTGCCTACATCAACCGTCTCACGAACACGGTTTCCCAGCTCTCGATCCAGGCTGAGAACCTGCAGGCCGCCGAGTCGCGAATCCGCGACGTCGACGTTGCCATGGAGATGACCAACTTCGTGAACAACCAGATCAAGTCCCAGGCGGCCATTGCCATGCTTGCCCAGGCAAACATGCTGCCGCAGATGGCTCTGACCCTTATCGGCGGTTAATTATCAGTGATCCGCTTTGTAGTGCATGGCAGGGAATATTACCCTGCCATGCACTTTTTTAAAATGTTTCACTATAGTTTTGATAAGCATGCAGTAAAGATGGTCATCATATACCTTCATCTGTCACTGTTTCATCATACATGACGGCACGGATGCCGGTCGTTTTCAAGCTGCAATAGGGGACGAGCAGTAAGCCTGACAATCAGGGAGGATTGTTTTTATGCCACTGGTTATTAACCATAACCTTATGGCGATGAACGCATCCCGTAACTTTACGATGGCGTTCGACGCACTTG
>CAZFIB010000005.1:0-31703 GCA_964518865.1 uncultured Thermodesulfobacteriota bacterium | reverse complement strand
TCTTTCCGGTACCGGCACAAACGGCCTGAAGATTCACTTTGGCCCGACAAACTCCTTATCGCAGGACTATTACTTTATATCGCTCGGCGATGCAACAGCCAGTGCACTCGGTATCGGTGCGTCAGGAAGTGCTGAGGCATTCGCTTCAGCCAGGAATCTTGAAAACCGTGGGACTTCTACTTTTCAATCCGTGTTCGCTGAAAATCCTTATGATGTCTCACCTGCAGACATACAGGCGGAATTCAGCGGTCAAACATATACTTTTTATAGTACATCGGGGGGAATGCCTCAAACACATTACATGATCTTCAATTCCGGAGATGTTTTAATTTATAAGTATGGTCCCGGTTATTATGATTATCAGGGAAGAACCACCGTGGGCACCAGCATTTCAACCCAAACCGGGGCCCAGCTGGCCTTGTCAACAATCGATGCCGCTATAACATCGAAAGACACGATCCGGGCCAATATCGGCGCCTACATCAACCGGCTCTCCAATACGGTTTCCCAGCTCTCGATCCAGGCTGAGAACCTGCAGGCCGCCGAGTCGCGTATCCGCGACGTCGACGTCGCCATGGAGATGACCAACTTCGTGAACAACCAGATCAAGTCCCAGGCAGCCATCGCCATGCTTGCCCAGGCAAACATGCTGCCGCAGATGGCTCTGACCCTTATCGGCGGCTGATCTGTTGCATGAAAACAGATATGCAGTAGTGGGAAAATATTTCCCTGTCAAACATGAACACATGTATGAATATTTTAAATATATTGAAATATCATTATATTTTCTCTTTCGAGGTTGGCTTTTAATTTGCATGCCATGTATGTGTATCGTGACACCTGACATCGCACGACAGGCAAGTATGCAGTAAAAATATCGTTATATCCGTCATCTTGATTCGTAGCGATTGTCAGGTTTATAAAGCTCAGCGCTTACCATCGCGCTGCGCTGCATACAGGCAGACCATATGACGACATCGATTACCTTTACCGGTCTCGGCTCCGGGATTGATCTTGCCGGCATCCTCGATGCGCAGCTTGAGGCCGAACGTCTGCGGTTCGTACAGCCCTATGAGGACTGGCAGACCGAGTGGAGCGATAAAGTATCGGCATTTCAAACGCTCAACACCAAGCTTGCATCACTGCACAGCACGGTAAAATCGCTTGATACGGAAAACGAATTTCTCGTTAAAACGACAACCTCATCCGATACCGATGTGCTGACGGCAACTGCCGACAGCAGTGCCGTAAACGATTCGATTACGGTTGTTGTCAACCAGCTGGCCCAGGCGGAAAAGGAAATTCATGACGGTCTCTCCGGTGAGGATGCTGTAGTGCAATCAGGCAGCAGCGGAAATTTCGATTACACCTATGCGGGTACGTCCCGAAGCATTACCATACCCGATGGAACAACGCTGAGCGAACTGGTGACCTACATCAATAATGACAGTCAGAATCCCGGCGTCACCGCCAGTATTCTAAACGACGGTTCCGGCGGAGCAACTGCATACCATCTTGTTTTATCGGGCAACTCGACCGGATCGGACAACACCATCAGCGTCGATGCCTCTACAAGCATGACGAATATTGCTGATACGGAATTCACCGAATCTCAGTCGGCGCAGAACTCACAGGTTCGTATCGACGGCTACCCGTCCGCATCGTGGATCGAGCGCTCATCCAATACGGTGACCGATGCCGTTTCAGGCGTATCCGTGTCGCTTGCCGACACCGGAACATCCACAATAACGATCACCTCGGATACCGCCGCCATTAAAACTAAAATTCAGGAATTCGTCGCAGCGTTCAATGATGTACGGTCATACGTTCGCGAACAGACATCCTATGACCCCGATACCGACAAGTCCGGTATTCTGCTTGGTAATTATGCGGTCGATACCATCAAAAACCGTCTCAACCAGATTGCCGCCGAGAGCCCGTCCGGCTTCAGATCCGGCTATGACACCTACATGACGCTCATGGATATCGGTATCAGCACGGATGTTGACGACGGCTCGGAAACTGAAGGACAGCTTGTTATCGACGAGTCGGATCTGAACGATGCCCTATCCGAAAATCCGGATGCCGTGGCGGATCTTTTTTCAGCCTATTTCAGCGGCCGGTCCGCCAGCAGCAGTTTGCAGTATGGGGGGTATATCGACGGTATTACCGAACCCGGGACCTACGAAATCGATTTCGACAGCAGCGACCCGACACAGAGCCGTATACGCCGTTCAGGGGGCACCTGGCATTCTGTGATATGGGATGCCGGCGACAGCACACTAACGGGAACCAGCGGTACGCCCGAAGCCGGCCTTGTGGTTAAAATCACCGACACCGGATCCGACTTTACCGGCGAGATCGACCTCAAGCGCGGTCTTTCCGGCGATTTGAAAGATGAACTCGATTTTCTTACAAATACCAGCTCAGGTCCTCTGGCGGTCCTTGAGGAAAACTATCAGGACATTATCGACAATATACAGGATAAAATCGATTTCGAAGAAAATCGAATTACCATTCTAGAGCAGCGGCTTCGTGAACGATATGCCCGTCTCGAGCAGACACTTTCAGAGCTGAACGGACAAAGCTCATATATTTCTCAAAGGCTATCTCAATTATCATAATTGCAGAGGAGTACAGCGGTGAACAATCAAGCAAACATCAATCAGTACAAAAATCTGGAAGTATCGTCAAGCAACCGCCTCAAGGTAATCGTCATGGTGTACGATGCCCTGATAGCTTCTCTCAAGGAAGCGGTAGAAACACACGGACGAAACGATCTCGTTAAGCGTAATCAATACATTTCACGGGCTCAGTTTATTCTGCTCGAACTCAACAACGCCCTCGACATCAACCGCGGCGGCGACATAGCGACAACGCTGCGCAGTCTCTATCATTTCACCAACAGATCGATCGGTGAGGTCGTTACCGATAATAATATAAACAAGGTCAGAGATGCTCTTACGATTCTGAAGAGTCTACATGAAGCATGGAAATCGATCGAGCAGGAGACGAAATCAGATTCGAACAGCGCCGCGTACTACCACAGATCACAAGCCATGGATGCGGCCGGCAACACCGCCGTCTAGGGATGCATTACGACCGAACAGCGTGTAATGCTGCGTCTCGTTTATCACGGAACTGCCCGGTGAAAATCTTCACACCCTGCGATCGATAAAGTTAGGAACAACGTTTGTGGCATCGATCAAGAATTTTGAACGCAGTGATTTTCTATCACGGCATTTTTTCATGTCTTCGGCAAGCATATCGCGGTAATTCTGAAGAAACGAAGATATCTTCCTGTCCATAACAACAATATCCTGCAGAACACTTCGACCGTTACCATCAGCCAAACGACGAAATTCATCACCGCTTATTGATTCAATCAGACGCCGACGGCTGTATATGCAGTCGTTGAGTTGTGCGATGTTTTGCGAATCAATACAGGCTGCGGCAGCCTGAGTCATTCTATGCAGTTCTTCCAGCCATGCAGGATTTCTGTTTTCGCTTTCCATTATTTTCACCGGTTACATTATGCCTCGTCAGTGCTGAAGATCGATGACCACGTCTGAAGTGCCGGCACAAGCTCGTATTCGAGAAGGTCAGCCAGCAGAATCAGGTCACCCTCTTCCTGAATATTCTTCATTTCATCTATTATGCCGCGAAGACGCTCCCAGGCTTCATCCGCGGAAGTTCCGCTGCCGGCATTCGCTCGACCATCGATGTCCATGGTCTTCCGGGCGGCATCGATAAACAGAAACAGCGACCGCAGTGATTCGATCAGATTGCCGAAGTGCTCGAACGCCTCGGATTCATCATGCATTCTGAACATGTCCGCGGTTTTGTTTGCCGATGCCATGATGCGGTCAATCAGTACCGGACAATCCTTCATTGCCGCCTGCGAAAGCAGCTCGAATGAAACGGTCTGCAGAGCCAGATCCTGAATCCTGTCACGGCCAACATCTTTTGCCTGTCCGGGGTACAGCTCAGAAAAATCGTTGCCGTTCACCCGTACGGAACCGACAAGATGGTTCTCAGGAACGGCATTTTTCGACAGATGAACTATTATTTCTTCAAGGTTCAGCGCATGATCGTAACTTTCCATTACCGGTGTTCCGTTGACGGTGATATTCATTTTACACCTCCCTGTGAAATTGTTGTATTATCAATACTAGCAAGTACCCTTTTCTCCAGTGCGCGCAACAATGCTGCCCGGTCCGACAGGCGCAGATACATCTGCTCAGATTCGTATGCCATGGCGGGAATGGTATCGACATTCAGGATTTCTTTATCGTACATGAGCATATCGGTAAGCGATGCATAATATCGCGGCAGCATGGCTCCCCGGCTTATGATTTCGCAGTCGATTTCTTCAAGCATGACTGTCAGCTCTTTGAGACCGGCGGCATTGCGCAGGGGATCACTCCCCAACCGTGCTATCTCGCGGGTTATCCGCATAGCCTCGTCGGCAGTCGTAATAATATACCCGGTACACTCCTTTGTTTTTTCATGCTTATTCCGGATTGTATCCGGCACACCGCACGCATAGTGCCTGCAAACATATCCGGCGACCCGCTCTGATGCACTGTCGAGCATATTTTCGATATCTGTCTTTTTCGACCTATCAGATGACAGTGCAATATCCCACATCGAACGTGCTATATAACGGGCAAAAATCTGCCCGGTGAGTTCCGTTTCGACAATCGGACGAAAATCCATACATCCCGCTGCATCAAATCCGGACTTGTATACGTTAGCGGCATTTCCCTGCATGCCGTCATGTTCTTCAGTGGTGTGAACACGTAACAGTGCCGACAGTGCCGAAAACACATGCGCAGGTGTGACGGCATACCGGCACGATTTTGTGCTGCAGGATTCCGGATGCTCACACGGATGGCAATCCAGGGCAGGTTCGAAAGCAATGTGGCCCACGCCGTAGGGACCCGTCGATGTACATGCTTCTTTTCCGGTATGAATGCTGATAATTTTTGTGCCCAGAGCAGCTGCAATATGCATTGGTCCGCTGTCGTTTGTAATAAAAACCGATACGGCATCGAGCAGGACCGTTAGCGCGGGCAAATCCGTTTTACCGAGCATGTTGACGAAACGTCCCGGAAATTTTCTGCCCAGGTTGTCCAGCACGCCCGTTTCCATGCCGGCGCCCACAAAAACGATTTTATCACTTGTCGTATCGAGTATCCGCTCGCACAGTTCGACATAGTATTCATCCGGCCATCTTTTTTCCGGAGTGCTCCCGCCGCCGTGTATTCCGACAATCCGGTCATTGTGCGTTATTCCCTGCGCATGCAAATTGCGCATCGTGCTGTCAATACACTCCGGCGGCGCTGATATTTCCGGCAGTATGTTTTTTTGATTATTGCAAGCTACGCGGTGATACAAATCCACAACATGATACGGCAGCGACTTCCAGTTTCTCGTTATGACGGTAAAATATTTTGTCCACTCGGGAACTGCACCGTTGTACTCCTTTGCACCGCTCGAAAGAAAAGCCGAAAGCATACCGATATAATGAGGTGTTACATTGATAATTCGGTCGAACCGATTCTGCCGCAGTACGGTAAAATATTTCTTCAGGAACCGGTATGCACCTGCGAGTCCGTCTGCTCCTTCGTATATGTATGAGCTTATTTCCTTGAAATCGATCGTAAAAAGCCTGTCGACACACGGAATCATTTCACCCATTTGACGGTACTGGCTGTTCACAAGCAGTGAAACCGTACTGTTCGGATACTGCCGCTTGATACCCTGCAGCATAGGCGTTGTCTGTACAACATCGCCGAGCCGTGTCAGGTTTATAACGAGTATGTTGTTCACTGCAGCTGTTCCTCGACAAAGTTCTGATATTCTTTTATAAGGAGCAGAAGCGCATCGGACTGATTCAGGGGACCTGCTTTACTGTGTATAGACGCCGCAATACTGTCGATATCCAGCTCACCGCTGCACCGCACAAGATCGTCTATCAGCGGGGCGGTCTCGGGAAATTCTTCCCGTAACATTTCAGCATCGACAATAAGAGGTGCTCCGGCACTTTTTGCATAAAAGGCATCCGGGCGAACTGAACGTACTACGCTTATCAGTTCGCTCATGCGATGAATATATGTATGATTATCGGAAACCCGCTGAGCGGCTCGTTCTGCCATGCGGATTCGCTTGTAATCATTCTTCAGGTAATAATCGATTTTATGCCGCAGTTCTTCGATATCCTGATATGTTTCTATTTCGCTGCCGATCGCGAAGTGACGCTGCAGGTACTCCCGCCGGTCGACAAGCTGAAATGCACCGCATGAGGCTATCTCGAAGGTGCGCGGGTTGATGAAATCGCCGTTACAGACTCCGTTTATGCACGCAGAGGAATGCAGGTTTATATTCACGCGGGTTGCATTGAATATCTTCACCGCGTCTTCGGTCGATACCCGTGAACCGTTTCGCTGAACGATCTGCCAGAGCGGTGATCGAATATCCCATTCATTACCCCATATTTTGAAGTCGTAGTCCATAAGACCCATGAACAGTTTCTGCCGGTTGAAATATCCGGCCCCCATAAATGAAATATCACTTCCATACTCACGGCGTTCATCGCTGCTGAGATCGATTTTTCCGTGGATCATCGGGTCGGCCGCCAGCGGCAGATAGCTGAAATTCCTGCATCCTGCCTTTTTAAGCTCCTGAAAAAAAGTACCGTCCTGTATCGTAAAATAGCAGTCATACAGGGGTGCATACTGCTGCCAGTATGTCATGTAATTGAAGTCTTCAACAAACCAGTATGCAGTTACGATTCCGTTGGCGGAAATCCGCTCGAGTGCGTTTTTGCTGACCGGTGCCTGTGAAAGCGCAAGAACAATGTCGGGCTTGTAATCATGGCATGTGGCAACAATCATCTCCGACAGTATGTGCAGAAAGAGACGGTTTAAAACCTCTGCATTTTCCGTGTCGATTTTCATTGCAAGCGTTTTTCGAAACGGTCTTTCAAACATCGAAGAATCAAACAGCTGCACATCATGCCCGAGTTTTTTCAACGAACGTTCGCAGTATCCGGCGATCGGCAGTGAGCCGCCGTATATCGGGGATACGACGAGTATCCGCAGAGAATTTTTCTGCCTGGCGGGAACGTTTGCTCCGATTGTTTCCGGTGCTGAACGATTATGTTCTGCCTCGTTTTCAAAAAAGCTTTTTGAATATTTCAAGGACGGCTGATGATATACGACATGTTCTTCATCAGCGTTCGTTACATCCGTATGGGTGTCTATGGTCGCGTTTTTAAAAATCTCTTCAAGGTCGACGTGCTGCATGGCGAATTTGACCGTTTCTAGGCTCGGCTCTATGATGCGCAGCTCGCAGCCGCTGCAGCACAAACCTTTCACATGATAGCCGAACCCGAGCCCGAAGATTGCAATAGTACCACCTGACTCTTTTTTACCAGCTTCAAGAACCCGCTCTGCAAATCTCCTCCCTTCCGCTTCCGGATCATACATACTGTGATAGGTTATGCTGCCCACTCGCAGCACCGGTTTGCCGGTGCGTGATTGTACGGCCTTAAATGCATCCGGAACAATGACGTTTTCAAGTTGCTCGGCCAACTCAGGCTGAGTGTTCATCAAAACCGTTGCATTTTTTCGGTAAACATCCATATGTCCGTACCGCTTTTCAGTTTACGACCATCGACTGCAGATAATTTCTGCCCACGTGCAGGCCGTGCGAAAACAATACTGCGGCTCTGGAAACGTCAGATTCATCTTTTGCCTGTTTGCAGGCATCCAGATAAAAGTCTATCCATGGATGCCAGAAAGCATAGTCCTGCTCATACCGCGCGGCAAACAGGCCGTGTGACCGGGTCTTCTGCATGCTGCCAAGCCTGTCCGACATATGTACAAGCGATACAACAGAACTGCGTAAATAGTCTGCGTCATGAGGAAGACAACTGTTCACCCCGCTCGTATCACGTGCTTCTTCCGTGACGAGTGAAGCGCCCATCAGACGGTAACAGGTATTTTGCAGATTTTGCATATCCGGTTCAGCGCCTGCAACAGGCTCATAGATCGTTCCGTACTCATCGACATCAGATACAAGCAGCTCAGGACTCTGCACGTTCAGAGGGTGTATTGTTTCCTGCGATACTATCGCATCTGCAACAAACTTCACTGTTTCCGGCACAATACTGTATTTGCATGCGTTTTCGAGACAGCAGGGTTCCGTTTCAAGACATGGGCTGCATGCTCTCCTGTCCCGCAGCACATAGTGGCCGGGGCCGTACGGCCCGGTGTATGAAACGACTGCCGGGCCGAAGAAAAGTGCAAGTACTTTTGTTCCAACCGCCGAGGCAAGATGCATGGCACCGGTATCGCACGATATCAGGAGGTCTGAGCACTCGAGCAGCGCTGCGAGCTCACCGATACTCGTCCTGCCGGTAAAATCATGAATACCGGTGCTGCAGTTTTCTTCAGCAGCAGCCTGCAGACATGCTGCTGCACAGTCGGAATCAGCTGCCGTTCCGAGAAGAAATACGTGATATTCTTTTTTGCGAGCGATACGAACTGCCAGCTCGGTAAAGTAGTCTTTCGGCCAGGATCGCTTTTCGCATCGCGTCCCCAGCTGCAGCGAGATTATTTTTTTCCCGTCATCAATACCGCACCTTTTCACAATGCTTTCTGCATACTTTTTTTCGGATGCCGCAGTTTTAAAATACCTGTTCTCACCGGTTTCATCATAGCGGCTCAATGCGCTGAAATAAAAAAAATCGGCAAGATTATACGGATCAAGACGCCGGTACCGGACCGTTGAGTAAAAATATGAAAACCAGGGATCCATGCTTCTTGTACCTGTTTCGTTGCAGTAACCGTAACCGGTTCTGTTAGCTGTTCTTGCTGCAGCACCGGCCACTGATGCGATTCCCGACAGGTTAAGATTTATAACCCTGCTGTATTCTGTCTGCATAAAGCTGCTGCATGTTTTCTTAAGCAGCTTCACAGTACCTGCCGTATCACCGGCTGCAATTGTGCTGAGTATTGCATCGCCCGGCAGACAGTGTATGCCATCGACACTCGGACAATGATCCGCAACGTCCCGCACGCGTTCATCAACAAGAACCTCAACTGCGGCTTCTGAATATTTTTTTTTCAGCCCGGACAGCAATGGTGCTGTCTGTAAAAAATCACCCATTCTGGCCAGCTGCACGACAAGTATTTTATCCATACACCGATTGCATAGTTTCTGTAAGAAATTTTAATCTGTTACGGTAGGTATGATCACGCAGTACCCGTGTGCGCGCCCGTGCAGTCACCGCCTGTCGTTCGCTTTCATGCCGTAGATAGTATGATACCAGGTCCGGTATTTCATCAGGATGATGATAACAGATGATTTCCGAACCGATTTCAAAAGCTCCTTCAAGCTGCTCTCGATAGTCGGTTATGAGAAATGAAGCGCATGCCGGTACATCAAAAACCCTCTGGTTGAATCCCGTCTTCATCTGCATGCTTGTTGTGTTGAAATTAACGGTGCAGACATTATAAAAATACGGCAGCTCATCATAGTAGTTCAGGTCACTGAAGAGCGCTGTCGACCCGTTTACGATATCCTTCCAGCCGGGATCACCGAAAATCAGCGGTTTGAATTCGTACAGCCGTTGTACGCACGCAACGCGATACATCTGTGTCGCTGCCCAGGTCACGGCCGGCTCAAAATATTTTCTGTAATGCGCCATAGAGTACTCATATAACGACCGTTCGTCATCGGTGAGAGCAAGCGCTATGTTTTCGAGTTTTTTTTCCTGGCTGGCCATGAACCGGCCTGCGATTTTTTTTATCAGCTTTACGGTTTTCTCAGGATCGGCCATCTCTCTCAGACATTCCTGAAGACTTGCCGTCCATGAACTGCCGACAAACCCGACCGCACATGCATATTTTTTGAGCGGATTTATGCTTATATTACACGGTTTGAAGATTCCGGGATCTGTTGCCAGCGGCAGGCTGTATACGTTTTTGAATCCGCTTTCGCGAACATCATCGCAATAATCAGTATCCCATAAAAACAGTGCAAGGTAATCGGACAGCTGCTTTCTGAAATCCTCCAGAATAAAAACCGGGCTGTCTATAAACCACGATGCATAGGGGAGCTCAATGTCGGTGAAAAGCCCGGTCAGGATTCCATCCCGGTCGAACCCCAGATGATTGACCGTCAAAACGAAATCCGGCTGAAATGTAACAATCTCCATGAGGAGGCTTTCAAGCATTTCCTGATTGCCACCCTCGTGAACTGTGCCCGGCATCAGAAGAGTTTTTACTTCATGACCGAGCTGTCGCAGTGCGTTTATTATTTCGGCCAGCAGGTAGTATTTGCTGTTTAAAACCAGGATACGCATCCGGTGCCGTCTGAATTTTGCATATTTGAATTTATCTTTGATAGTGACCTGTGACGCTGCATCGAGTCGCGATCGCAGTTTTCCGTAGTATTCGGGAAAAATACGCAGTGACGGTTCGTGTACGAAAACCCGGATGTCATGCATGTTATACCGATCCCTGATATTTAAAACCGCATCAACGGCATCCTCAGCGCCGAGTCCTGCGATCCAGTGCAGGCTGTCGCGCTCCAGCACAGCACGCCTTTCCGGCAACTTTTTCATTTCTTCGTACACAGCCGCTGCATACTCAACAACGGCGACCCTGTGTTTTGATTTATCTGTCAAAACCTCTGCGTGATATCCGAAACCGCCGCCCAGAATGACGATCAGTGAGGATTCGCTGCATTTGACTGTCCTGCAAAATCTATCCGCTTCCCTGCGTGGATCAATAAGACTGTGCAGCGTAAACGACCTGCCCCCCTCTGTCACCAGGCGCGGTACCGGACTGCCGTCGCGTGCTGTGTGGAGTGAGATCGAACAGTGAGTGCGGGGAGGGTCATCGGACTTCTCGTACGAATCACCGGATTGATCACTGCGCGCATAAACGTTCTGTTTACATGTTCTGACAGGCTGCATAGTCTGAGCTCTGCTGACTGCCTTGGACGAGCTTCAGCAGTTCGCGGGCATCATTGTGGTCTGGTTCGAAAATGAATATTCTTTCAAGCAGTTTCCGGCAGGCTTCATAATTGTTCTGCTTGTAGTAGGTACCTGCCAGACAGTATATAATTTTGATGTTGCCGGGATACAGTTCCAGGTACTTCTCCAGATATCTGACTGCGGTATCGAGCCGTTCAAGGCTGAAGGCGTTTTGAACGAGCCCCATGAGCGTGGTCAGGTTTGCGGGATTCAGGTCCATCGATTTCATGAAACAGTCCAATCCGGTCTTCATGTCTCCCTCGGCAGTATGCACCATGCCGAGACCGGTGAAGGCTTTGTCGCTGTTGTTGTTCATTGTCAGGGCTGTTTCAAAATATTTTCTTGCTTCTGATAAACGGTTTTCCTGAAGCTCGGCCACGCCCATGCCCACATACGGCCGTTCGCTTCCCGGTTCGCACACTTGTGCCATGTGATAGTTGTTTCTGGCTTCCGGCAGATTTCCGATCTGGGTATAGCACTCGCCGAGCTCCTGATAAATTTCGAAACGTATCGTATTGTATTCATGCTGTACGCTGGTGTTCATGGCATCCCCTTCACGTTATGCAACATTGCTCAGTGCGGTTTCAAGCACCTTAATTGCTTCATGGTACTGCTTTTTCTTTTTCAAATTCCGCGCCTGCTGCAGAAGATCATCAAGCTGCGCATCATTGTGTGCTGAAAAATCCGATTCATGGTCTGAGCTGTTTTCATGTGCGGTTTTCAAGTTTTCAAGAATCTCTATTGCTTTTTCATACTGTTTGAGTTTCTTCAGCTCGCGTGCCTTCCGCAGACCCGCCTCCGGACTCTCATCGACTGCATACGCATAACGACTTTCAGTCGGGCACCTGTTTTCATACATGCGTTCGGGTTCGGCAGATGTCTGCTCACCGGTCGGCACGTCTTTTTCCGGCAGCTCGCTTCTCCGGTATGCAAAAACTTCCATTGCGTACCAGAAGCTGTATCCTTTTTTTACAAGCCGCTCGACTGCCGACCGGTCCCCTTTCATATCGCTCTCGCCGGACGAAAACCCGCCAGCTTCGGCAAGGGCCTTTCTATTATACATCAGGCACTCGCCGTTGATTTCATGGGCGCGAACATCATTTCCCATGAGGCAGTACAGCAGGAAATCCTGTATGTCGTCCATGCGAGACGGTCTTTTGCCCGACATGTCCTGATCGAGAATCGCCTGATAGTTTTCACGGCTCGAAAAAGCCTGAACAGCTCCTGCATCACGATGGTATAAGAAATAATGATACATCCACCTGAGCCATGATCCGGGCAGCACGCTTTCGGAATTTACAAAAACTATTTGTTCACCGTCAGCCTCGGCAAGTGCGCAGTTTTTTGCATGAGCGGTGATTTCATTAACCTCAACCCATGCATCGATTCCCGGCACATTCCCGCTATAATTATTCGGACGCGGTCCCAGAGCGATAACCTGCATCGATTCAGAGCTGTTTTTACCGGCAAGTTCCCGAGCCCGGTCGACGGCTTCATATACATCGGGGGCATGCTCCCATTCGATGACGACAGAAAACGTTGTGCCGCATGGTTCCGCAGGCTTCCTGCACACCGCCATGACCGCCTCAGCCGCCCGGTGCAGGCACCGGCCGTCGTTCGGACAGCCGATTTCCGCAATAAACTTTTTTCGTATATGCTGCTGCTCGTTCGGTGCGGCGATGCAGAGCCTGACAGCCAGCTTCAGCTCATCGATGGTATTGACCTGGACGGCGGCTGTGCGCATCCTGTTTTCTATGTCATTTTCATCATAGCGTTCGTATTTCTTTCGTTCAGGATTGTTGAAAAGGATAACCGGCTTATCCAGCAGGAGGAACTCCACAAATGCCGAAGATACATCACTGATCATGACATCGGCGCATTTCATCGCACATGCGTAATCGTGCTCATCGATGAGATGTACGCGGCTGTTTGATGAAGCGAGCTTCTCATACAGAGCAACCCACTCAGGTCCGGACATTCCGTGGAGCTTGACTATGACATCGGTCGTGCCGGATGCAATCTCGGCAATATGTTCGCCGATGCAGGGAACTGAGCTCAGCTCTTCATTAAACGTCGGTGCATAAAAAACTATGTTGCTGTTCTCGTCAATGCTCAGCTTCTTTTTAAAAGCCGCCGTATCGCTTGCGCGGCAGTTCGCAACAGCATCCGACTTCATGAAACCCGTTATTTCTATCGGTTTGAAAACATTTCGTGAAAGCACGTCCCGGTGCCACTTCCCGGGCGCGCATATGAGGTCTGCGTGATTCTCACGACGGACGATCGGCTTGTCGGTATAAAAAAAACCTTTACTGATGAGCCCGTGTCCGATATCCACAATTTTCTTACAGTGACGGATATCGTAAAACGTCGCGTCGGCAACAACGCCGATATCTGCCGGAAAATCAGCCGGATTTGCATAAAAAACACTTTTGTTCTTGAGGCGCCTTATGGTCTGCGGATCCAGTCCGGCGCCCGGGTCTCCCACCTGCGATTTCCTTAAGGGAGGGGCCGAGAAAGCACACTCTGCTTTGTACCGGTTTTTTATGTAATCGTGCAGCGGTTCGAGAAAGGCAAGATGCAGATTTCGCTCTACGTAAAACAGTATTTTCGGAACTGTATCAGAAGCGGTACCGGAATTTATTGCGCGAACGGTTTTCTGCCGGGCTTCGGCCAGATCCTGTTCATAATCAATTTCAATGCAGGGCAGATCGGTAACATCAACGGCACTGAGGATTTCTTCTCCGCACATACGTTCGAGCGCTGCTTCAAAGTAGCATGTCTTCCCATCCGGCTCGCGAACAGTTTCCTCAAGAGCTTTTATAAACCGGGGACACATATCAGATGAAAATTTTGCAACCCCGATAAATTCTCCGAAGGCCTCATCCGAAGCAATCGTTTTACCAATCCGGGTAATGCGCGTTTTATCAAGAGTAACCTTAACCTCTTCGTCACCGCACTCTTTACGTTCAACAGCAAGAGCGTTTACATCATTTGCATATACAATGCGACGAATCAGCTCTCCATGAAAAAATACGTCCGCATTCAGATATATGAAATCATCATTCATTTCCCGGCTTGCAAGCCAGAGCGAATACGCTGTGTTTGTCTGTGCAAAATCATCGTTTCTGATGAACGAAAAAAACATATCCTTACAGGAGGAAACATACTCCCGCAGCATCTGATGTTTAAAACCGACCACCATGACAATATCGGTTATGCCTGCCGCTCGCAGTCCATCAAGCTGCCAGTCGAGAATTGTCTTGTTGCCTACCGGTAATAGACATTTCGGGGTATTTTCGGTTATCGAACCCAGACGCGATGCGCGTCCGGCAGCCAAAATAATTGCTTTCATGGCATACCTTTCCGAAGATCTTTTTTATTCGGTCACTAAATTTGCAAATTATATGCCGGATAAATTAATGCCATATATCAAGCAGTTATACTGTTTCATGCATCAAATATACTTTACAGAGCAGATACAATTTACCCGATACGGAAATAATTCCCCGTTGCCGATAGCGGTTATGGACTGTTATGCACTGATACGTGCAGGGGTTTCGGGGCGCGATCGGTAATGACCGGCCATGACAGCGAGGATTGTTGCAACTCGATGACGGATCGTATGCTTTTTCAAGACATCATGAAACAGCATTTCACCCAGACTGGCACGTTTATCAGCGTTACCCGCCAGTGCCGCCGCCCGCTCAAAAAGCTCACTGAAACTGTCGAACAACAATTCATTGTAGCTGTTACCGAAGAGATTTACCCATCCCCCGAGCCGCTCTCCGATAACAATTCGCCTGCTTGCGCCGATATCGAATACACGCTGATTCGGATAGTCCTGCATTTGGAGATGTGTCAGGGAGATATGAACCGCATCTGACCGGTAAATATCCGGAAGATCCCGGTAATAATCAATCGTCCTCCGTGTTTCGACGTTTTCCGGCAGGAGGCCCCGCCACCCATCACCGTAGACTATCGGTCGAAGCTCTGAAAGGGCTGTCAGCGCCCGGCGTCTGTATTCTAGATTTGCCGTATACAGTACAAATGCCGGCAAGCGCTCAAGCTGGACGGGGCTGAACACATTTTCAGCAATCGAAAGATCGCAAAGCGCCTGCAGAATCATTTTGCGTTCAGGCACCCGTCTGTTTCCTGTGACATATGACTCAAGTTCCCGCGCTACGGCATGTGCGTTCGCATTGCCCAGTAATCCGGAAAAATATGTTTTTTCATTACCGAACGACGGACTTCCGACATACACGATTCTGCCCCGAAGCGAATCATTGCCGGGGCCGGGATGAAAAATACGCGGATCGGTTGCGAGCGGCAGCAGGCCGACATTTCGGAAGCCCAGTCTTTGACATGATTCACAACCCGCCGTATCCCAGCACAATGCATGTCGCGATTCAATGCCCGCTCGTTCTTCACGGCCCACCGTAAACGCAGGCTCATCAAAAAACCAGGTTATCCATGGAATATCGAGTACCCTGCACGCTGCTGCAATCGCTCCGAACCTGTCCGAACCCCTGTTGTTGATCGAAAAAACCGCATCCGGTTGTTTTTTTATCATGATATTCCAGAAATTATCGATATCAACGGCTTTTCCCGAACTGGATGGCGACGCATGAACCGTAAGCCCCGTTGACCGCATGGCATTGGCGATATCCGGCTCAAGTAGTTTGCCCTCCATGGGAAACAGCACTGAATGAATGCCTGAAGCATCGTTGCGCACCGGTTGCATGATATTTTTTATAAAAATATCGATTTCACTGTACAGAGACGGGAATACCCTGAATTCGCGCTGATGTCGCACAACAACCAGTGATTTTTGCGAAAAACAAAATCTACCTATCGTGCGGCACAAATTATCATCAAGTCTGTCGGTTTTAATTATTTGCACCGACCTGTTCCGGAATTCAATCGAATCAGCAGCTACGGTACGGTTTTTTTCGGCACAGATCATACTGGATGTTATGATTAAAATTGATCGGCACCCTTTCCGCAGAACCGATTCGAGAAGATACCCGCCACCGCAGCCGATCATCACGACCGGATACTCCCCGTGGTGAACGCTTTTTACCGCCTCTGCTGCTTCCCTGCGCGGATCATACGGCGAATCCACCGCCCTCCATCCTTTGTCCGTATGCAGCATGAGAATCTCTTCGGATCCGTGCCTGGACGGTACGGTTTTATGCGTTTCCCCTGAATCGCAGCCGAAATATTCAACAGTTTGGTGCATTACCTGTTTCGTATATGTCAATAATATTTTATCGAATACTTCAGGATGTTCTATCCGCCTGGTGACAGTCAATGAACCACCCCGCCGCATGCGGACGGGGTATCTCTCTTGATATATGATTCGTTTAATCGCCTTAAACAGCGGGGTATTAACCCCAGGGGATTTAAACGCAAATTACATGCCACAATTTATTTAAGTTTTTTTGAACAGTTGCATGCTTCAATCGTGCTACAACAGGGAATTTTAGCGTTTCTGCAAGAAAAGTCTGCCTACCGGTATGGTGATTGTCCGCACACCCTCAGCGCGCCCTTGATCACTTAACTCAATAATTTTATTGACATTTTTTTAATATATGATATTAGATTTAGATTAATTTTATGCAGGCGCGTAGCTCAGGGGGAGAGCGCTACCTTGACGCGGTAGAAGTCGGCGGTTCGAAACCGCCCGCGCCTACCATTTTTAATTCACCGTGCATGCACCCCCCATGCGCTAACTAATTATTTGTCCACTCGATGGCATCATACTTCTGGTGCCATTTATTTATCAGGGTCAATGGATACTGTTCATATACACGTACAGGGCGGCACCGACAGTGATATCGAGCGCGGAAGGCCGTTATCTGACATTCTCGGAACGGTAAAAAACAGCAAGGCTGTGGTGGCGTTTAAAGCCGATGGAGCGTGTATCGATATCAGCACACCTGCTGAATGCGACATGAGCGTCGAACCCGTGTATGTCGACTCGGCCGAGGGCCTCGATATTTTTCGACACAGTGCCTCGCATGTAATGGCTGACGCTGTGCTCTCGCTCTTTCCGAATGTAAAAATAACCATCGGTCCGGCTGTTGTTGACGGATTTTATTACGATTTTGATTATGACGGCACGTTCACGCCCGAGGACCTCCCGGAAATAGAAAAAAAAATGAAGGAGATCATCAGCAGTAACCAGCCGTTTGAACGTATCGTCATGCAAAAGGATGAAGCGCTTTCTTACTTCAGAAATCGCAATGAAACATACAAAATCGAGCTGCTTCAGGATCTCGAGGACGAAACCATAAGCCTCTACAAGCATGGTGAATTCACTGATTTGTGCCGCGGGCCCCACATTCCTTCTACCGGAATGATACGGGCCTTTAAGCTGACAAGCATTGCCGGTGCCTACTGGCGCGGCGACGAATCCCGTAAAATGCTGCAGCGTATTTACGGCACGGCATTTCCGGACAAAAAACAGCTTAAAGAATACATTCACCGGATTGAAGAGGCGAAAAAACGCGACCATCGCAAACTCGGACGAGAGCTCGATCTATTCAATATATATGAGGAAGCCGGTGCCGGGCTTATCGTCTATCATCCCAAAGGAGCCCTTCTCAGGAGACTGCTCGAGGATTTCGAAATCAGGGAGCATCTTGATCGCGGATATCAACTGGTAAAGGGGCCCCAGATTCTCAAGCTCGATCTGTGGGAGAAATCCGGTCACCTGGATAATTATCGCGAAAACATGTATTTTACCGAAATCGACGGCAAGCAGTACGGCCTGAAACCGATGAACTGCATAGCCCATATGCTCATTTACAAGTCGAGCCTTCACAGCTACAAGGATCTTCCTGTTCGCTATTTTGAGCTTGGAACGGTCAACCGTCATGAAAAATCAGGGGTCCTGCACGGTCTTTCGCGTGTTCGGGAATTCACGCAGGACGATGCCCACATTCTCTGCACACCCGGACAGCTGCAGGATGAGATTGTGCGCATCCTGAGATTCGTACAGGACGTCATGAGCATCTTCGGTTTCGGATTCGATATCGAGCTGAGCACGCGCCCTGAGAAGTCTATCGGAAATGTTGAAGACTGGGATCGCGCTACCGGTGCACTTCGAGAAGCACTTGACAGCAACAGCCTTTCTTATGGTATTAATGAAGGTGACGGTGCGTTTTACGGACCGAAAATTGATTTCAAGCTCAAGGACTGCCTGAATCGTTCCTGGCAGTGTGCAACGATTCAGTGCGATTTCTTTTTGCCTGATCGGTTTGATCTGAGCTACATCGGTGAAGACGGTGAAAAGCACCGTCCTGTTATGCTGCATCGCGTCATTCTCGGCTCTATCGAACGCTTTCTCGGTGTCCTGATAGAACACTATGCCGGAGCGTTCCCGCTGTGGCTTGCTCCAGTCCAGTCGCGCATCCTGACGATCACCGACAAGCACGCTACTCATGCCGAAGCGGTATACCGTCAATTACGCGATAGTGGTGTCCGTACCGAAACCGATTCACGAAACGAAAGCCTTGGATTCAAGATACGCGAAGCACAGCTTCAGAAAATTCCATTTATGCTTGTGATCGGTGACAAGGAAGTCGAGGGCAACGGTGTGGCACCGAGAATGCTGAATGGTAAAAACCTCGGTTTTTATTCGGTTGATGATTTTATTGCGCTCGTTCAGCAGACCTGCGGCGAACAGCTGCATCAGTACGGCCGTTAACTTTTTAAGGGAGGATGTTGAAGATAGAAAAGCAAAATAACAGATTAAATCGCGCTATTCGGGTTTCCAGTGTACGTGTCATCGATGATGAGGGCAATCAGCTTGGCATACTGGAGACAAAAAACGCACTCGATATTGCGCTCGAAAAGGGGCTTGACCTTGTTGAGGTATCCCCGAACAGTGACCCGCCGGTGTGCCGGCTCATGGATTACGGGAAGTTCAAATATCAGCAAAGCAAAAAGCTTCAGAAAAAGAAAACACATCATACTGCTCAAACAAAGGAAATCAAGCTTCGCCCGTTCACCGGTGAGCACGACCTCGAAGTAAAACTTCGCCACCTGCTTGATTTTCTGGAGAAGGGAAGCAAGGTAAAAATCACCGTCGTATTCAGAGGACGTGAGATGCGCTTCAAGGAACACGGTCAAAGTGCTTTGCAGCGCATTATCGAGTCTATCGAGGGCGACGGCGTTATTGAACGCGAGCCCCGAATGGAGGGCCGCAATATGACCATGATTGTGGCACCGCATAAAAAATAAATGTCTCCGGTGCAGCACGTTCAGTTCTCTATTCTGAACGCACATTCCGCGTAACGTCATTATAATAATGAACGCTTCAGGAATGGGCAATCATTCATCAGTACGAATGTCTTTCAGGGAGCATGATTGGAAATGCCGAAAATAAAAACAAACAGAGGTGCCGCAAAGCGCTTTTCATTTACCAAATCCGGTAAAATAAAGCGCTCAAAAGCTTACTGCAGCCACATTCTTACATCAAAATCGACAAAGCGGAAGCGTTCTCTGCGCAAAGCGACAAACATTGCAGAGGTCGATCGCGTACAGCTTCGCAGACTGCTTCCGAACGGTTAGCATCTTCGATTCAGTACGGTAATTCCAACATGCAGGCGCCCGCTTGTGCCTGCATTAAACGGTTACGCCGGTTTTCGAAAGGACTACAGGTATGGCAAGAGTCAAAAGAGGATATACGCTGAGAAGGCGCAGAAAACGAGTTCTCAAGCTCGCTAAAGGCTTTCGCGGCCCGAGAAGCAGGTTGTATAGAATTGCGAAAGAGTCGGTTGACAGATCGCTCAATTTTGCCTACCGCGACAGAAAAACGCGTAAGCGCGATTTCCGACGGCTCTGGATTACCAGAATCAACGCCGCTGCACGGCAGCATGATATTAATTACAGTCAGCTCATGCTCGGCCTCAAGCGTGCCGAAATCGACATCGACAGAAAGAATCTGTCTGATCTGGCGGTTACCGACCCCGACTCGTTTACGCAACTTGTGACCATTGCAAAAGAAAGCATCTAGGCTGTTGCAAAACCAGCTCCGGTGCTGTCCGCTGTGCTGATCTTTGCGTTTTGTACGTATCACTGCTGCCGAGCATGTCATGAAGGATGAGCTTAAAAAAATCGGTTCCGTCTACAACGAAGAGCTCGATGAGCTTGAAACCGACGAACAGGTTCAGAAATTTAAAAGCAGATATTTAGGCCGCAACGGTGTTGTTACGAGCATTGTCAGGAACCTCAAAAATATACCGGTTGAGCAACGCGCAGAAGTCGGTAAGCTCGCAAATGAGCTGAAAAAATCCATCGGTACCGCTGTCGATGCGGCATTTGCCAGAGTGCAGGCAAACAGAAATAACTCCTCCTCTCTGCACCGCAGTATCGACGTCACCCTTCCCGGCAGACGCCTGCCGATCGGGTCAAAACATCCCATCACACTCATTACCGAGCAGATTACCTCCATTTTCAGTTCCCTCGGTTTTGACATCGTAGAGGGTCCGGAAATAGAACTCGATTTCTTTAATTTTGAGGCACTCAATATTCCCAGGGATCACCCGGCGCGCGACATGCACGATACATTCTACATCAGCGACGAGCTCCTGCTCAGAACGCATACATCACCGGTGCAGATCAGAACCATGCAGCAGTCTGAGCCGCCTCTGAGAATCATTTGTCCCGGCAAGGTGTACCGCTGCGATTCCGATGTGTCGCACACACCGATGTTTCATCAGATTGAGGGCCTACTTGTAGACAGGCACGTTACTCTCGGCGATCTCAAAGGATTGCTCACCGTATTCATTCACCGGCTGTTTGATGAATCAACAGCCATTCGCTTCCGCGCAAGCTATTTTCCCTTTACCGAGCCGAGCGCCGAGGTTGACATTCAGTGTGTGATATGCGGCGGTGACGGCTGTCGGGTATGCTCCGGCACCGGCTGGCTTGAAATACTGGGGTCCGGCCTTGTAAACCCGAAAGTTTTTAAAAACGCCGGTTACGACCCCGGGAAGGTTACCGGCCTGGCATTCGGACTCGGTGTCGAGAGAATCGCGATGCTGAAATACGGCATCAATGATATACGTCTGTTTTTTGAAAACGACTTCCGCTTCTTGAATCAGTTTCATTAACGGTGCACAATGCTTCTCAGTCTTCAGTGGGTCCGTGATTTCGTTCCCGTAGATATGCCGGTGTCACTCCTTGCCGACCGACTTACCATGGCCGGAATTGAGGTTGATGAAATTATCGATACCGCTTCATCGTGGAACAATGTCGTCATCGGAGAAATTATTGAAATAAACCCGCACCCCAATGCCGACAGGCTTTCACTGACCAGGGTCCGGGCCGGTGAATCCGTATATCCTGTTGTGTGCGGTGCTCCCAACATTGCCGCCGGACAGAAAGTGCCGCTGGCGCTGAGCGGTGCTGTGCTGCCTTCGGGCATGACGGTCAAGCCGTCCAGAATTCGCGGCGAACGCTCCGAGGGTATGATCTGCTCCGAAGTCGAACTCGGCATCGGCAGCGATACATCGGGGATTATGGTGCTCGACGATCACCTCGCAAGCGGCTCGAGTTTTTCAGACGCTCTCGGACTCGGCGATACCGTACTGAGCCTCGGTATTACACCGAACAGGCCCGACTGCTTCAGCATTGTCGGTCTCGCCCGGGAAATGGCTGCGCTGTTCGATTTGCCGTTTACAGTTCCTCCATCCACGCTGCATGAAAACGGCCAGGCAACTGAGGATACGATACGAGTCCGCATACTTGACCCCGATCTGTGCCCCCGGTATGCCTGCCGATATATTTCCGGCGTATCGATACAGCCATCGCCGCTCTGGATGCGTCGCCGGCTTGAAAACAGCGGAATGCGCTCCATCAATAACGTCGTCGATATTACAAACTACGTGCTGCTTGAATGGGGCCAGCCGCTGCATGCATTCGATTATGCTGCTATCAGCGGTTCTGAAATTATCGTCCGTCGTGCCAAGCCCGGTGAAACATTTGTAACGCTCGACGGCATCGAGCGCCAGTCCGACAGTGATGTGCTGTATATCTGCGACAGTGATTCACCTGTTGCCCTCGGCGGCATCATGGGTGGAATGAATTCCGGCATTACCGAGGACACAACGTCGGTCCTCATCGAGAGTGCATACTTCGATCCGCAATCGATTGCCGGATCGTGCGAATTTCTCAAACTGTCGACCGACGCCTCCGAACGCTTTAAAAAAGGCATTGATATACAATCGGTCACCACTGCCCTTGACCGCGCTGCATTTCTCATGACCGAATATGCCGGCGGAACGACGGCAAGAGGAATACTCGATATCTATCCCGAACAGCTTCCGTCTCCGAAAACCGTTTCGATTCCGGCGGCAACAGTCAACAGATCAATCGGCATCGATCTTGACGCTGATACTATGAAATCGATTCTGAACCGCCTTTTCATCAGTACGGCCGTAACCGACGATACGCTGCTCGCCGCACCGCCTTCGTTTCGTGCGGATATACAGCAGCCGGTCGATCTTGTCGAGGAAATAGCCCGGGTGTACGGTTATGAAAACATTCCCGTCACATTACCCGAAACCTCCCTCAATGCCGTACGCACCAATTCACTGCGCCTGGTCGAGTCCGCGATCCGGGAAACGCTCGTATCGATCGGACTGCATGAAGTGGTCAACTACAGTTTCTTCGATCCGGATATTCTGAAGCATATAAACTTCCGCGAATCCGACTATCGTCTGCAACCCGTTGCACTGCGTAATCCGCTTTCGTCGTCGCAATCGGTTATGCGAACAACATTAATTCCGAGCCTTATTCAAAACCTTTCCGACAACATACATAACGGCTCGGAAAATATCTGTATTTTTGAAGTAAGCAATGTGTTCCTTTCGCAGCCCGACAATGCTCATCCGCAAGAAACCAGACGTATCACCGGGCTTCTCGCCGGTAAGCTCATGCCTGAACAGTGGAACAGCGAAGCACGCGATGTTGATTTTTTTGATTGCAGGGGAATCGTTGAGATGCTGCTTCATCGTCTTCGCATAAGCACGGTTCGCTTTCAGCGCTGCACATCAGAGCCGTACCTTCATCCGGATGCTGCAGTTGACGTCTTCATCGACAAATCCTCAGCCGGGGTACTTGGTGAGGTACATCCTGATGTGCGTGAACGGTTCGATATAATAAAGCCCGTCTATATTTTTGACCTTGATTTTAATATAATTTCTAACTATCATGTAAAACATCCTGTTTTTAAATCTTTTTCTCGATATCCTTCTGTTACCCGAGATATTGCACTGGTCGTCGATGAGTCGAGAACTTCAGAGGAACTGTATACTGCCATTTCCTCCTATAAAAACAGTCTCATCGCAGACTGCTCGGTATTTGACGTTTACACAGGCGAGCATATGCCGCCCGGCAAGAAAAGTATTGCTTTTCGACTAAAGTTTCAGTCCGACAGCAGAACCCTGACAGATACTGAAGTCAATAAAATACATGATAAAATATTGAAATATCTTCATAAGGCTGTCGGAGCCGAGCTGCGCTCATAATTAATCCCCTTACCCGGAGGAATTGATTCATGACGAAAGCGGACTTAATAGAATCCATTTACGAGAAAGTGGGACTTTCGAAAAAGGAGTCCAGCCAGATCGTTGAACTCATTTTCGAAATCATTCGAAATGATCTCGAAAAGGGTGAAAAAGTTAAAATATCCGGTTTCGGTAATTTTAATGTCCGTGACAAAAAGATTCGCAGAGGACGAAATCCTCAAACCGGTGAAGAAATCGAGATTTCCGCCCGCAGTGTCCTGACATTCAAGGCAAGCCCGGTTTTGAAAAAGGCACTCAATTCACAGGCATCCTGAATGCAATACGCTGCCGGGTGATTCGTTTCGGAATACATGATTTATGACGGCAAAGATTCCCGATAAACTGTATTTTAAAATAGGTGAAGTAAGTAAAATAACCGGGGTTGAACCCTATATTTTACGGTACTGGGAATCTGAATTCAAACTTGTCAAACCCTACAGAACAAAATCGAATCAGCGGCTGTACAGAAAAAAAGACGTTGAATCTATTTTAAAAATAAAGGAAATGCTTTACAGCCAGAAATTCACCATCGCCGGTGCAAAAAAGCACCTCAAGGACAACTCTATGCAGGAAAACCAGCTTCCCCTCGGTTTTTCTCAGAAAAAGCACATTGAAGCGCTGCAGGATACCCGCAGCGAACTTCAGGAACTGTCAGATTTATTGTGTAAATCACTATAGGCAAACCGCTATGAATTCCAAAATGATTGAGCAACATGATAAGCGCTTGATTGAAAGGCTCAATGAAGCAAAGCAGCAGGAATATCTTGACTCTGTAAAAATAGTTGACGCTTCTGATAAGTATGAAGAGGATTCTGTAGATCATACCCCTATCAATCTTCTTGAGAAAATCAGCCAGAAAAAGTCGACTATCCCGTTGAACACGACATCGCATGAATTGAACGACTACGATGAAGAGGATGTCTAGCCGCTATCCTCACACGGATGCGACGGTTCCTGTATTCTTACCGGGGCACTGTTTATGCTGCCGCTGTCGGTCTGCATGAGACCGGTTTATACGACAGCGGGTATCGCTTTTTTCTACTGGTATGCATCATGATGCGCACGCATCCACAGTCTGATACGGTGCTCTCTGCTGTGTACCGTCTATGCCGCATTCAGTAGTTCATGGTTATTACAGCACCGTACCATACCGGAGGCCGTAACGTTGAATAAGGCAGGTATAGCGCCGATACTGCTGATCGTTTTACTTTCCGGTCTCTTCGCCACTGAACAATCCGCAGCACTTCAGCCGGCATTCATACAGGGCACGGTGCACAGTGCCTTCAGCGGCAACACGGTCAACAATGCTGCAGTGCTGACGACTAACGGCCTGAGAACCGATACGTCATTCGGTTCCTTCTCGCTCAAAGTTCCTCCGACCGTTTACAATATCATAGTCACCGCCGAAGGGTTTATGGCTAATGTCATAAACGGTATTGTCGCCTCACCCGGTCGGACAACGACGATAGAGATTCACCTGTTCCCCGCATCGACACCGGCAGGCATGGTCAGCGGCAGAGTGGTTCATACCGGATCGACACGCGGCATCGCTGGAGCATTCATCGGATCCAGCCTCGGAGGTTTTACGATCAGCGATTCCGAAGGCTACTACGAGATGAGCACACCCGCCGGCACGGCGGTACTGACCTCGTTTGCCGAAGGATATGCCTCGCGCGTTATCAATGACATCACCATTATTGCCGGAGAGACGACCAAGGCAGTTTTTTATCTCAATACAATCAGCGACGATGACATCCGGTTAGCCGGCACCGTGCGAAACGCCTGCTCTGCTGCAAAAATAAATAACGTTAAAGTCTATACCCAGACCGGAGACATCGCCGTCAGCTCAAAGGGGCTTTTCAGCATCAGTGCCGCAGCCGGCCGATCGACATTTCTGCTGAGCGCCGATACGTATTTGTTTTCGTTCGATACGCTGTCTATCGGCTCATTAGCCGATTTTACCTCTCATACGTTTTCGCTGTACCCTGCACGCAACGGATGCTCCCTTCTTCGCGGTACGGTCGTATGCAGCCTGACGGACAACCCGCTCTCCGATGTCGGAATCGCTTCGGATACCGGTTTTGCAAGTTACAGCAGATCGAGCGGATCCTTCACCCTGTATGCAAGCTCCTGCACTTCCGCTGTTTCGTTTTCAAAAGACGGGTATGCGACGACGGAAATATCGCTTAGTATTCCTGCCGGCACATCCCAGAGTAAAACGATTGAACTCGTGCCGCTTTCGAATATTACCGGATATGCACGTGATGCGACCGACAACCACACGATTGCCGAAGCAACTGTCTCCGCTTCCGGACCTGTTTCCCGCGTTACGCGATCTGATGAAAACGGGTTTTACGTTTTCAGCGATCTTCCGGCCGGCAGCTACGCCATATCAGTACAGCATATCTGTTATCAGCCCGCAGACGCTCTCTGCTCAACATCACCCGGGGAATCGCTCAATAAAAATTTCCTGCTCTCGGCAGAAGGCTACGGCATACTCGAAGGATCCGTGTTCGATTCCGTTACGGGTCAGCCTATCGCCGATGCTCGGATACAGGCCGCCCACGGTTCACTGACGCAATCCGACAGTATCGGCGCATACAGCATTGTTCTACCGGCCTGCCCGACGACGCTGAACGTTTCATCACCCGGATATCTTTCAAAAACCGTCAGCGGCGTACGGATCGTTGATGGTGTGACCGAAAATCGTGACATCAAGCTGACACCCTGCCCTGCTTTCCAACTCCTTAACTCATGCAACCTGACACCTGATGATGTTTTTGAACGTCTCCAAAAAGCACGCCGCATACGCCGCTCCATGCTGGCGACCGCCTACGGCTCTTTTTACATTACCGGCTTCTATAGATATTCCGGTGAAATTGCAATGCTTCTTAGCCTGTATCCTGAACTGCGTACTCTGCTGTGTGAAACCATAGACGATGTTATATCGATCTCGGGCAGCGATGATATCACCGCATACGCCATCGCGGATAAACTGTATTCCTGCCTGCGCATGTTTTATGATCTGGCACCCTCCGTTGAAATGAAACGGTTCTTTCAGGCCGGTATGTGTGATATCTATCACCTCGTAACGATTGTTTTTTCGGATGCGAACGAATGAAGGTTTAAGACATGGAATATTTTGTCGAGGTCATCAAAGAAAATAAATTTGTGCCGATTGCCGAAAAAGCAGCTATGCGGCTCCTGAGTTTTGCCGCTTACTACGCCGACGACCGGGAAAAGATATTCAGCAAGCGACTCTACGTCGCCCTGGTCAAGGAATCGATGGAGCTTGAGGACTTTCTTGACGATCACGGTGCCCGAAACAATAAAATATGGGTTTACTTCGGTGAAATAGTCGCCTCTATTCGCAACCTCGCAAGTACCGCTTATATGGTCAGCCATATCCTCAACCGGCTGAAATTCTATCGCCTGCGAAGCAGCCATACGAAGGAATTTATTCGCGATTCACAAAGATGCCTGCAGTTCCTCAACACAACCATCATACGTCTTTTCTCGCACCTTGATTCTGAAGCGCGCACCCTGGGTCTCAGGCATGACCCGGAGTCACGTATCAACGAAAATGATTTCAGCGACAATATGATTGTTCAGGTCCTGCCGCAGAATATCAACGATGAGGGTGTCGACGATATTAACGAGAACATCATCCGGGTGGCATCTGAGTTTATCGATTCCTACAACGAATCAGGGATACTGCTTTTTGAAAAAAAAATTCCGAAGAAAAAGCTCGATTCGACGATTATTCCCGGACGGATCAATGAAGAAACACTCCGGCACATAGAAACGCACGTGCACAATGCTCAGTCAATGTACGATACCTACATTCAAAAAACACCCATCGAATCCGAGCACACCATCCTCAAAAGCCTCCGCGGGCATATATCGGTCACCCTGCACCTGCTGGGCATCGCAAAGTCTTTGAGCCATTTTCATGAACGCCATGAAATAAGCGTTCGCAGTGAATCCACCAGGGTAAAAATAGATAAAATCGTCGACAAAAAAAAGGTTCTGGATATAACGATCAACTATGCGCTCTATTATTATACGATCATACTCGAGGAGGGTGTCGAACTTGCCAACGAAATTACCGGTCAGTTCACCGTTGTCGATACGGTGACCGTCAATGTGCCGGAAGGTCTCGGCTTCCACCTGCGCCCGTCTACGCTGGTTGCCAAGATCGCCAACCATTACGGCGCCAACCTTACGATGATCGTTTCCGACAAGGAATTCGATGCAGGCAGCGTTATAGATATTATGTGGGCGGCCGGCATTATCAAGAAAGAGGAGATAACAAGGGTTCAGTTCAAGGGCGACAAAAATGCCGTACGTGACATACAGCTACTTGCATCATGCAATTACGGCGAGGACACCATGGGCAACAGCACGCCGCTGCCTGAAGAGCTGTCATACCTCCGGCAGGAATAAGACGCGTCTACTCCGGACAATCGACCGATCGTGCATCGTTCCGCATTGCACGTACCAGTGTATCTCTTTTTTTGTATAGACGCTTCAGCGAGCGCTTTTCCCCGTCATCAAGCACATAGGCACACAGCAGCGGCAGTACCACCGCAGCGTCCGTGTATACGACAACCGTGTGCTGTAAAGCCGCAGGGTCGATTTTTCCCCAGCTGACCGCCTCGCTCGGTGTTGCGCCCGATAGACCGCCGGTATCCGGTCGGGCATCGGTTATCTGCAGAAAGTAATCGTGTCCGGCCTCGGGAAGTCCCAGGATCTCCTGGATATAGGGCTCGGTTTGTAATACGAAATTTTTGGGCGACCCGCCGCCCAGTATACAGACAGCGCTTTTTCTTTTGTTTTTTTTCATTTCATAAACAAATGCAGCGGTTTCATTGACGTCCGTCGCTATGCATAGTTCCGGTCCCGAACCCTCAAGGGCAAGTGCCGCAATATTCATCCCCAGAGAGCTGTCACCAGGCGACGAGGTATACACGGGAACATCGTGGAGAAAGGCCGACGACAGCAGGCTCCTGTGTTTGAGGCCAAGCTCCTGCTCACGCTCACAGGCATATTTACCGATCAGCCAGTGCAGTTCGGCACAGCCCATCTTTTTATTGAATTCTTCCGACGAGCATACCGTTTTCACAAACCTGTCGGTATTCAGAAGAACCGAGTAGTCGAAAACAATGTCGTATATTCTCACGACATTGTTTTCCCTCAGCTTTCTGTCGTCATAGTGCGGAGATCCGCTGAACAGTGGCTCATTGAGGCTGAAGTGCAGGTCGTGATAGAGGTTTGCGCCGGTGCATACCATCCAGTCGATATAACCGTGTTCAATAAGCGGCACCAGACACGAACAGCCGAGGCCCGCGGGAGTAAGCGCGCCGGCGACGCTCATGCCGACAAGCACATCGTCATCACGTGTCCATCGCTTGAAAAGTTCGCAGGCCTCTCGTATGCGTGCTGCATTGTATGCGGTAAACGCTGTATCTATGAGATTCCTGACTGTTGCGCCCGCTTGTACAGGCTTCGGATCCAATCGTCTGGTGCCGGCACAGAACGTTTTCTTCATACTCTCAGCCATGAGATCAACCTGTGTTTATTATTGTACAATTACGTCTATTCATCGTTTTCATATACAATTTTCATCGAATCAAGATAGTGCCCAAGACAGTTCATCGCGCAAACGACCCCCTGCCTATCAGCCTCAGATGCAGCGCTTTCAATATTTTTACCGATACGTGCTATCTCATGAAAACCGTAGCCAGCACCGGATCCTTTCATGCTGTGACCGGCAAGGCGTATTTTTTCATAATCGTCTTCTTGTAAGGCAGTATGTATGATACGTATATCCTGCCGCCTGTTTTCTATATACCCGGGAATAAGATCCTGTATGTCCGGGTCTAATCTGACAATAATCTGTTTTTCATCGGTCACAGGCGGTTCTCCGTCATCGTGACTGGCGTTCATTGCCTGATGCGGCGATATTATTCATGATTATTTCCGACAGGCGCTCTTTTTTCAACGGTTTTGTGAGATAATCATCGCATCCGGCCGCCATGCACTGATCACGATCGCTCTGCATGGCACCTGCCGTCAGTGCCACAATCGGCGTAGGCGGTAAAGAATGTTGCGATTCATACGCTCGAATCTGTTCGGTTGCGGTCAGCCCGTCCATAACCGGCATCTGCACATCCATCAGCACCAGATCGATACTGCTGCCGGAGCAGCAGAACGCATCGACCGCCTGCTTGCCGTCACTGGCGGTCATGACACTGCATCCGATTTTCTTGAGCATTCTTTCAGCCAGCAGCTGATTGTCGAAATTATCCTCTACAAGCAGAATACGGAGGTTATGCCGGATTGTTACGCGTGATGCGTCGACCACCTTTTTTTTTCGGGTCCGGGGGCTGCAGGAACGATACGGCAGCCGACAGTAAAACGTCGTTCCCGTGCCCACCGATGATTCGAGTGATACGCTGCCGCCCATAAGCTCTACAAGTCTTTTTGTTATGGTGAGGCCGAGACCGGTTCCACCGTATTTTCTGGTTGTTGTCATATCAGCCTGCTGAAATGATTTAAAAACGATCTCATGCTTTTCGGGTGGTATGCCTATTCCCGTATCCCGGACAAAAAGCGTAATGAAGTCGTTCTCCACTCCCGAAACACCGAATGCAACGAAACCTTCCCTGGTAAACTTTACGGCATTGCTGATCAGGTTATTCATGACCTGCTGCAGACGGTAGGGATCACAGTAAAAATAAACTCCTGCCATACCGGCATCTTCTTTGCGGATGTCGATGCTGTAGTCTTTCTGCTGTACAAGTGATGCGGTATACGCCAGGGTATCATCGAGAACCTTTTCAATCGAAACAGGAATGTGTTCAAGCTTCAGCTCGTTTGCCTCGATCTTGGACAGATCTAGAATATCGTTGACGATGTTCAATAAAAGCTTTCCGCTGCGCTCTATTTTTTCAAGATCATCTCTGAAGGACTCTTCAGGAGTCTTTTCGAGCAGATCGTCGATGAATCCCAGTATCGCGTTCAATGGAGTACGCATTTCATGGGACATATTTGCCAGAAAAAGTGATTTGAGCCGATCGGCATCTTCAGCCCGCTCCTTTGCGATCCGCAGTTCACACGTTCTCTCATGAACCTTGTTTTCCAGATTTTTACCATAATCAGCCAGCTGTTCATTCATGAGTTCGAGCTTTTCTCGCTGCTGAATATTTTGATTCGAAATATCCTGATGCTGAACACGCAAAACCTCGATGACGTTCTCGGTCTGCCTGATTTTGGTATTCAGCCTGTGGACCTGCTGCGCCATTTCATAAAAGCGGCAGAATTGAAAAACATATGCGCACAATGGTTTTGCAGCCTGCTGCTCAAACCTTCGCGCCATGCTGTCGCTGTAATCCGTAGAAATGCTGTCATTACCTTCCTGAACCGCTGTGACATAGCCCATGAGTTCATCATGTATGAAAATCCCGACTATAATCTCAGGCACGCCGTTCTCGAAACGACAGGCAAACTGATGTTGATGTGAAACGGCTTCGATATCTCTTTGGTGCAGCTGCGTTCTGTGCTTTGTCGTCCCGCAGGTAACCGCGCTCCCTGAAACGTCATACAGCGTACTGCGCAGTCCGAAACCGCATGCGAACAGCGCATCGATATTCTTCTTGAGATCGTTAAAAAAATCCTGCGGCAGTTCGTCCCGCAAATAGTCAAGCAGTTCCACCGGTAGTTCTTCTATATATATATTAAATCATTTGTTTTAGCTATCTCGAGCGGTATCTCATCGACGATAACCGCAATATCGTTTTTTTCAAAACCAAGCGACTTCATGGAAAATTCAACATCTGATCGATGCAATGGCTGACGAACGACATAACCTAATTTTTTGGTGATACATATGACATTGGCAAGATACACTGCTGCGGATTCCCGCTGCTGTTCGGCAGGTGCTGCCTGGGGCCGATGATGGCAGCCGATAATTCTGCTGATATCTTCAGGAATTTTCCAGCTCGATACCACGCGTTCTCCTAAGGGCTTGCGAATAAATAACTTCACATTTTCGAAGGGCAGATGGAGTAATT
>CAZFIB010000004.1:0-101598 GCA_964518865.1 uncultured Thermodesulfobacteriota bacterium | reverse complement strand
AACTTACACGATTATTACTGCCAATTTCCTGAGGCAACTGTAAAACTTCAGTCAAAAACTATGGTGCTTTTTCAAAGCAATATTTTTCTATTCAGAACAGGGGAAAAAATGCTATGAATCAGGTATGGCGGATACCATAGTCGTTACCGGCGGAACCGGCTTTATCGGCACGGCTCTGTGCCGCAATCTGGCAGAGGACTATACTGTTGTCGTTCCGAGCCGCTCCGGCACGGGTCCTGCGATCCACCCCCGGGTCAGCGTGGTCCCCTGGGATGCCCGCAGCCCTGCAGAACTCGGGCACTGTCTTGAGGGCGTCCGGGCAGTCGTTAATCTTGCCGGTGAAAACATAGCATCGTCACTTCGCTGGACCGAAGAAAAGAAAAATCGCATTATCGCGAGCAGGCGCGCTGCCGCGCAGGCCCTGGCAGAGGCGGTCGCACACTGCTCCTCAAAGCCGGAAACGGTTGTTCAGGCGTCGGCAATCGGCTTCTACGGCAGCAGAAACGATGAAACGCTTGACGAGGAATCGCCTCCGGGCTCAGGCTTTCTCGCCCGCACAGCGATTGCCTGGGAAGAATCCGCACAGGCGATTGCTGCAGCCGGCGTCCGCGTTCCGCTGATTCGTACCGGTATTGTTCTCGGCAGGGGCGGCGGATTTCTTTCCCGGGTGCTGGTACCGTTCCGCCTTTTTACCGGCGGCCATCCCGGAAGCGGTTGTCAGTGGCTTTCCTGGATACACATGGAAGATGAGATCAGGGCCATTCGGTTTCTGATCGAGCAGAGCGATCTCAGCGGCCCGGTAAATCTTACCGCCCCGGGGTCGCTTCCGGCAAAAGACTTTTTTGCAACGCTCGGCCGCGTTATGCACCGGCCGTCATGGCTGCACCCGCCGGCAGTGGCTCTGAGGTGTGCGCTCGGCGAGCTTGCCGACGAACTCCTGCTCTCCGGGCAGCGGGTTCAGCCACGCAGGCTGATCGAGGCCGGTTTCCAGTTCACCTACCCCGAGCTGCAGCCCGCCCTTGAAAATATCCTGAATGACTGAGGCAGAAAGAATCGCTTCAGCCTGCTATTGCTTGAGCATGCATACCAGAACCGTGACATACAGTGCGGCAGCCAGATAAAAAAGACTGCCGGGCGCGGTGAAATGCATAAGCAGGGCCGGCAGGAAAGGACCTGCCACGCTTCCCGCTCCGTAGCAGAAGGTCGTCATGGCATTGCCGCGCGGCAGTTCGTCACTGGAAAGCAGCTCGCCCAGAAGCCCGACGCCGAGCGGGTAAAGCGCTCCCACCGATGCGCCGGCAAGCACCAGCGGCACAAGCAGCCACATGGTTACGGGCAGGCATATAATGCAGAAAAATGCGGCTGTGCCGAGCAGGTATGTCAGAACAAGCACGCGGCGCAGCCCGATGCGGTCGCCGACAATGCCGATGACCGGCGTCAGGCCGCCGTGGCCGAGCATGAAACCGAAAAGCAGCAGCCCGGTCTGCAGCTCGGAAAAACCGACGCGCAGAGAAAAAATCGGGATCAGCGCCAGCAGCGCACCTTCCATGAATCCGCACATGGCCATGGCTGCCAGAGATACCCGCAGTCGTTTGAGAAAGCCCAGGTTGAATTTCAGGTCAGGCGTCTGCTCCTGGGCGGACGGCACCGTCATGCCGGCAAGCGCTGCGGCAGCGAGCAGTACGCAGCCGGTCAGCAGAAACGGCACCCAGGCGCCGAACTGCAGCAGCCACAGGCCTGCCGGACCGGCCATCAGGGCAAGCGAAAAGGCAAATCCGTAGAGCCCGAGATTTCTGCCGCGGTTGCGCTCGGTGCTGAAGCGGTTTATGAGCGTTTCGCAAGAGGTGAAGACCGCGCTGAAGGCAACGCCCATGCAGAAGCGGAGCGCAAACCATGCCGGCACGTGTATTCCCAGGGCAAGGGCCGCCATGGTCAGGCCGGCAGCAAGCAGGCCGCCCGTAATCGTTGTGCGAAGGCCGTTGAGCTCGATACACCGGCCGACCAGGGGCGCGCCGAGGGCGATGCCGGCAAACATGGCGGTCGCCATGAGACCGGTCAGGGGGGTGGCGGTATCAAGCTCCTCGAGTATGACCGAGGTAACCGGCAGAACGATACCGAAAGCAAATCCGGCGGCAGCAACCGATACAAAGGCGGCAACAAACGGGTGTGAGCCGGTACGAAGCAGCTTCATGATGGAGTCACGAGGGGTGTTCGGTCTTGACAACCGCTTCGGCCTTTATTCGGTCCAGAAGCTCAGCAAGCACCGGCTTGACATTTTCACGGATATCGCCGGCCACGACAATAAACAGCAGGTCGTCACCGGGCGTGAGGCTGCCCTGTCGGGCTTCAACCAGCACTTTGAAAATGCCCGGTTTTTTTTCATACTCCCGGCGCAGCTCCTCGATTCTGTTCAAATCGGGACTGACCTCCACCATTGACACGCCTGTTCTGTCTTTTCGTGACCACGCGCGGACAACACCGTTATGGACCAGTATCATGCCCACATGCTCGGCAAAGCCTGGCTCCTGTTTCATCTTCTGAATTGCCTGTGTTATATCCATTGGACCTCCATATCCGTCATCCCGGGTGACGGTATTTCACCACCTGGACCTTTTCCAGTGTAATGAGGCCCTCCTCAACGGTTTCATCGAGAAAGGGCAGCAGGGTTTTCAGTTTTTCCTCGGTGTCGACGATTTCTATTATAATCGGAAGATCGTCGGACAGGCAGAGAATCTTTGCCGTATGCATTCGGCTGTCTGCCCCGAAGCCCATTATGCCGCGCATGACCGTGGCCCCCGCAAGGTTGAGTTCACGGGCCTTGAGCACGATCTGCTCATACAGCGGCCTGCCGTCGCAGGCATCGGACTCTCCGATAAAAATCCGCAGCAGCATGCCGTTTTCGGGAGGGTTCATAACCATGTCCTCATCTGGCAAGGTGAATCAGATAATATGAAAGTGAAAATCCCGCTGCAACCATGACGATTCCGGTACAATTGTGCAGCACGATGTTCAGCAGTGCCGGCCCGGTCTCACCATCCCGCAGAAGGTTCATTGTTTCCAGCATATAGGTGGAAAACGTTGTGAAAGCGCCCAGAATACCCACAAAAAGAAAGAGGCGCACGTGCGGTGACAGTATGCTGTCCTCCAGCGCGTGCCACAAAAAGCCGGCGGCAAAAGAGCCGGCAAGGTTGACGGCAAGGGTTCCCATCGGATAGACGGGTGAGTAAAACTTCTGAACCGTTGAGACGAGGGCATATCGCAGAAGCGCGCCCAGGGCACCGCCCAGACCGATATACACTATTTTCATCATCGAAAGTGGCTCCTTTGCATAGGAGGACAGGGTAGCATAAAATGAAATTTCAGAACAGTACATAGTGCTTTGGATAAAACAGTCTGGCCTAATTCGTAATTATTGGGTATGATAGCGGCCACTCAATGCTCACTGATACTAGAAGGGAGATGCCTATGCGTATCATCGGTTTTTCAGGAAGCCCGCGCCTGAACGGAACAGGCTCTAAAATGCTGCAGAAATTTCTTGCGGGTGCGGCCGGCAAAGGCGCTGAAACGAAACGCTACGACCTCATTAAATGCGATATCAAGTTCTGCATGTCCTGTTTTAACTGCGTTTTCAAGAATCACGAGCTGCCCGTGGGAATATGTCCGCTCAAGGACGATATGGCGGATATCCTCGAGGATTATATACACGCAGACGGGTATGTGTTTGCAGCGCCCAACTATGACGGCTGCGTGAACGCCCTGATGAAGCGGTTTCTCGAAAGAAAAATCATGCTGACCCGCAGAGATGAACAGGCCTATGCCACAATTATGGAAGCCCGCTTGCCGGCTGACTTCAAAAAGAAAGCCTCGATGATCGTCACGGCCAACTGCCCTGACGAGTACCGCGAGGTGATGGGTGATCCGTGCTTCGAGATTATGGAAGGCCACCTGATGATAGAGCAGATCGAAACGGTCGACAAGCTGTATGTCGGCGGAGTGGAAAACCTGCCCGAGGAGATCCTTCAGCAAAAGGGTGAGGAAGCACTGCAGGCCGGCGCCCGGCTCGTTGAGGAGATAGAAAAAGCACGCTCCTGAATACAGCCTATTTCTGCAGACCACCGGCAAAGAACGCCCCGGCATCGCGTGAAAGCGCCTTGCGGGCACCCTCGTCCGTATACATCATGTGCCCGGCCTCATAGCAGCGAAGGATGATATTCTTACCAAGCTGCGGGGGTATATCGAGCTGGTTGATCGAGTAGCGGGCGGCAAAATAGGGTGTTGCAAGATCATAGTATCCTGAAGCGACAAATACGCTGAGGTGGGGTGCGGCACGCATGGCCTTCGTCAGAGCTTCCGATGCCGTGACAAAACCCTGCCCCGTCCGCAGTGCCGATGTCCAGCTCCACTGCCGGTTTACCTTCATGTTGAGATACTCATAGGGCAGATCGCTCTCGTAGCCCAGCTCCTGCCTGATATAGTGATTTGCAGCCCCGGCAAAGTGGCCCGTGATACTGTCAAGCGCCGGGTCGTACGAACCTGAAGCCCGTGCCGCATCCGCAGAAGGCCCTGTTATGCGGGCATCCATCCTTCCCACAAGCATGCCGTCATTGCGAAGCAGCTCCTTGCGAAAGCGTCCGGGCACTATCTTCAGTCCGCTGTCTCTTATGTAGGTGCCGGGAAGACCCGTCAGGCGCTCCAGCCCGGCAACGCAGATGTCTGTGGCTTCACGTGAAAGAGCATTTCCCTGCAGCAGCGCGGCTGCATAGTTTTCAACGGCCCATGTTTCGGCCTTTTGAAGCATGCTCTGCAGGCTGTGGGCTTCGGGCGGGAATCGACCGTGAAAATGCGAAGCGGCAGCGTATGTCGGCAGATACAGCACATAGGGCAACGTATGGGCGGGCTCTATAACAAAGGTCGTGAAGTCAAGCGCAGGTGATATCAGCACAAGCCCGCTGACGGCGATGCCGAAGCGATCGAGCAGGTGCTCTGCCAGGCCCGCAGCGCGGGTGGTGCCGTAGCTTTCACCAACCAGAAACACGGGAGACAGCCAGCGGCCGTAGCGCGTCAGGTAGATTCGGATAAAATCAGCTACTGATTCGATGTCTTTACGGTAATCATAAAAGGATTTTTCCTTGTTCTCCCCGACCGCCCTGCTGTAGCCTGTTCCGACCGGATCGACAAACACCATATCGGTGAAGGCCAGCCACGTATCCTCGTTGTCGACAAGGACGGGCGGCATCGGGGGCGCGGAACCATCCGGGTTCAGCTTGACCCGCTTCGGACCCAGCGCGCCGAAATGAAGCCATACCGAGGATGAACCCGGTCCGCCGTTGAAGGCAAAGGCTATCGGTCGCTGCGCGTGACCGTACCCCCGGGCGCGGTAGGCGGTAAAAAAGATTCGAGCGGCGGGCTTGTTCTCCTCGCCTCTAATGATCACTTCCCCGGCGGTTGCGTCGCAGCGGATTCTTTTTCCGTTGATTTTTACAGTGTGCTTCGAGGTGGAAACTGTTTCTCTTAGTTCCGTCGTTGTTGTGTTGTCCGTTGTCGCGGCAGCGGCGGCGGTCACGAACAGCAGCCACACAACCACAGCCGCTTTACCGTAGACGGGACCTTTCATTTCAGGCTCCTTTTCACTGTTAGTCACTGACGAACTGTAGATTATAAAGAAAAACATTGAGAATCAAGTTAAAGATTATTATAGTTTATGAGGATCATTGATGGTGTGCCCTGCCTTTTCGGACCGGGCACCGCTGACTGAAAATAACCGCTTTTTCCTCCAGGTGCGTTTCCATGCTGATGCGCGTGTATGAAGACAACCCGCCGCGGCGGGCTATTCAGCTTGCCGTTGATGTACTGCACGCCGGCGGTCTCATCGTGTACCCGACCGATACTATTTACGGACTGGGGTGTGATCTTCACAACAAAAAGGCCCTTGAAAAAATTTTCAGAATCAAGCAAATGGATGAAAAAAACCCTTTGAGTTTCATTTCGCCCGACCTGAGCAACGTCTCAGCATATGCAAAGGTTTCAAACCGGGCATACCGCGTCATGAACATGCACCTGCCCGGGCCGTTCACCTTCATCCTGCCGGCCATGAAAGAGGTCAACCGGTACATGCTGTACCGTCGCAAAAACATCGGCATCCGGGTTCCGGACAGCAACGTGTGCCGCGCCCTGACCCGGGAGCTCGGCAATCCGATTATATCGACCAGCGTGCCCCTCTGGAAGGAAACGGTCCTGAACTCCGGCGAAGCTATTCACGATTACTTTGAAAAGCAGATAGACCTCGTGCTCGACATCGGTACCCTGGTGTCTGAGCCCTCAACCGTTATCGACTGCACGGATGATGAGTTTCATATAGTCCGCCAGGGAAAAGGACACATCAGATTGTAGTTCTGGATAAACGCAGTGCGCCTATGAACGACGCCGCCCGGCACGCTGAACTGATAGAGCTTTTCAACGGCCGCCTCAGGCTCTACCAGCACACTAAAGGATACCGCTTTTCAATCGATGCGGTACTGCTGGCATCTTTTTCCGCGCAGCGCGCCCAAGGAGCCGTGGTGGACCTGGGAACGGGAAGCGGCATCATTCCGGTTCTTCTTGCCCGGCACCCGGCATGCAGCCGCATAACCGGTATCGAGATCCAGCCTGACCTGGCGGCGCTGGCGCGGAAAAACATCGAGCTGAACAGCTGCACCTGCACGGCAGATATCATCTGTGCCGACATAAAAAATCTGATGAACCTGCTTCCTGCGGAAGGCTTTGATGCTGCTGTTGCCAATCCGCCCTTTTACCGTGTCGGTACGGGCCGAGTCAATCCCGACACTCAGAATGCGGGTGCCAGACATGAAATCCATGCAACGATCGACGATTTCGTTTCCGCGGCATCCCGCCTTCTGCGGCGGGGAGGCAGGTTCCTGACCGTCTACGGTGCTGCAAGGGTTGTCGACCTCATAAGCGCCCTGCGCGCAAAAAGCATTGAACCGAAAAAGCTCAGAGCAGTGCAGCCGGGCGCGGGGGAGCCGGCGACCATGGTCCTGGTTGAAGCTGTCAAGGGAGCGGGTATTGAGATGAGCATTGAGCCGCCTATGATTCTGTACGCCCGGCAGGGAGAATACACGCCCGAGGTGCAAAATATTTTCAAAGGACTCTAGCTTATGAATTTCGAATCTATCGGACTCCACATCCCGGAGGTCCTGCTGCCGAAACCCTCTGTCGACATGCTGCTGTGGCCGGTTGTGGCCTGCGACCAGTACACGTCACAGCCCGAGTACTGGGACCGGGTGCGCTCGCTGGTCGGCGACCGGCCCTCGACCCTGAACCTGGTGCTGCCCGAGGTGTATCTCGGCTCTTCGCAGGAGCCGGACATGATCGAGGGCATTTGCTCTGCCATGCGCGAATACCTCGAGCGGCAGGTGCTTGTTCCGCAAAGGCCGGGGTGCATTCTGGTCGACCGGAAAACAAGCCGGCTGCCGTCGCGCAAAGGCCTGATCGTGGCGCTCGACCTTGAATGCTATGACTACCGCCCGGGGGCAAATTCGCTCATCCGGGCGACCGAGGGCACGATTGTCGAACGCCTGCCCCCGAGAATCGATGTGCGCAAGCGCGCCGTGCTTGAACTGCCGCATATTCTGGTCCTGGTAGACGATCCGGAGAAAACGGTCATAGAACCTCTTTTCAGCGAACAAACCGAGTGCGTGTATGACACAGACCTTATGTTGAATGCGGGACATGTGCGCGGCCGTCTTATTGATGACGAGCGTCTTATTCGACAGGTCGCCGAGCGCCTCGAGCGCCTTGCAGAGCCGGATGCGTTTGCTGCACGGTACGGGGCTGCCGGCCGCGTACCGCTGCTGTATGCCATGGGCGACGGCAATCATTCGCTTGCCACGGCAAAGGCGATCTGGGATGAAATGAAACAGCACGGCAACGATCCGCAGCATCCGGCCCGCTATGCGCTTGTGGAGCTTGTGAACCTCCACGATGAGGGCATTGTATTCGAAGCCATACACCGCGCCGTGTTCAATGTGGACGCTGATGAAATGTTAGAAGCTTTGCGCTCGTATTGTGCGGAGCGGGGCTGGTCATTCGAGTGGGCGGCCTGCGAAACACCGCAGGCGGCCTGCGACGCCGCCGACGGCACCGCCGCCGGTACACACGGCATGGCATACATCAGCGAACAGGGCAGCGGCCTTGTTTCTATCGGGAACTCCGACTACACCCTGGCGGTTGCGACACTGCAGGCCTTTCTGGACGCCTGCCTTGAAATTCGTCCGGATTCCTCCATCGACTACATTCACGGCAGGGATGTCGTCATTGACCTGGGGCAAAAACCGGGCAGTGCAGGCTTTTACCTCACCCCGATCTCAAAGCACGATCTTTTCAAAACGATTATTTTCGACGGCGCCCTGCCGCGGAAAACCTTTTCAATGGGCGAGGCCGACGAGAAGCGATTTTACCTGGAGAGCCGCAGGATCGTGCCCTGAGCATGCTCGCGTGGTTATACTGCTTGAGCCTGAATCCGGTAGAGTCAGCATCGACTGCACGTCGGCTGAAAAAAATACACCAAAATTCCCACAAAAGCTTACCGGTCAAAAAGCTGCTAAAGTCTCAGCCTGTCTTGATCCGGTTTTACGGGCAAGGCAAGAAAATTTCCCCCTGAATGAGACAGTATCAATTAAGGTTGACAGAGACCCATATTTATGTACAGTATATCTGTACATGAAAAATGGAGGCACGTATGGCAATTCAAACAACCTATACACATGCGCGGGCAAAACTGGCTTCTTTGCTGGATGAAGTTACTCAAAATCGTGAAGTTGTTATCATTCAGCGGCGCGGCAGCGAGGATGTCGCCCTGATCTCTGCTGATGAGTTGGCAGGGATTCTTGAAACCACACATCTTCTTCGTTCACCCAAGAATGCAAAACGGCTGCTTTCAGCTCTCGACAGGGTGAAAAAAGGATCGGGGGTACCCCAAACGATTGAAGAGCTTCGTAACGAGGCCGGTTTTGAGTAAACGCACATCCAAAAAACCCAAACCTGAAATTCAGCGGGGGTCTGTGTTTCAACCTGAATTCAGGGAAGACCTGAGATATTGGATTGAAACAGATCGTAAAACAGCTCTTCGCATATTCCAATTAATCGAGGCCGTTATGCGGGATCCGTTTCAAGGAATCGGCAAACCGGAGCCCCTGAAATTTCTCGGTTCAGGTGTATGGTCACGCCGGATTACCCAGGAACACAGAATGGTTTATGTTGTCGGACATGATAGAGCCGATTTTGTTCAGGCGCGTTATCATTACTGATCTTCACAATATGGTGAGCCGCGTTCGGTCCTGATAAACTTCGCATTGAAATACTCGGAGTTGCCACTGATATGATAGGAGGAGTACAGGGGATGCCCTTAATAAAGCAAATAAGTATTGCGGTTCAAACAGTTCGCATGACAGGCGCAGCGGACGAAAAGCCGCACTAAGACATGCAGGTAGTATTATTGATACAATTTTGAAACAGTTGTGCCGCGAAAGTAGTGCTGCAGTATTTCACTGCAGGTCCTTCCCTGCCCGGCCATGACAGCCGCCCCGATCTGGCACAGCCCCACGCCGTGGCCCCACCCCGCACCGTGCAGGATGAACCGCTCCGGGACTCCTGCACGGCAGCCGTCAACCTGCACCGTAAAGCAGGAGCTGTACAGGTGCGAGCGAGAAAGCACCCGCCTGACTTCTAGCTCCTTGCCGAACACCCGTTCGGCCGCCTCCCCGATAATCCTGAGCTCATATATCCGGCCGGAAGGGCCGCGCCTGAGCGGCACTGCTTCACGTATCGCGCCGAAGCGGATGCCTGTTTTTTCTGAAAGAATATCCTGAAGCTCTTCCTGTCCTATGACGACCCGCCACCTGAAAAAATCGGCTGTTTCCCGGTCGAAGTCCGGCAGCAGACGCTTCAGCAGGTCGGGGTCCGATGCGTTGCAGTACACCGCAGGGCGGGCGTGAACAAACCCGGCCGCCGCTTCCCCGGTCAGGGGCGGCATGAAGTCGGCTGCGCCCGACGTATCCGCAACCGGGGTCAGATAGGGATAGTCCATGTCCTGCCAGGCGGTTGAAAAACGCTCGGTAATACCGCCGCAGCACTTGGAGAACCGGGTGTCGCAGACTGTTCCCGCAAATGTGAGCAACCGGCCGCGCGTTTCCCTGAGAGCCGCCTGCGCGGGTGCATTGACGCGCGCGATACCGTGATAGCGCTGGCAGTGATCGTCGGCGCAGACATCGAACTGTTCATGCGCGGCCGCGTCGGTCCAGCCTGCACCGGTGCGGTGCCCCCCGGATGGGCTTTTTTTTCGCGCCAGCTGCGCAATAAGCCACGAGCGCGATATGATACAGTGAGCTTTCAGGTATTCCGGGTGATTGTCGGGGCTCATCTCCGAGCAGATGACCGATTCCAGGTAGCGCTCCAGAGGAATACGGTTGATGACCGTCAGGGTCTGCTCCCGGCCGGGCTTCAGGATAATTTCGCCGCTGAAGCTCAGGTCGCACGAGCGCTGCCAGTGAAAGCTCTCACCGATAGCCATGTCCTCAAGGGTGCAGTCGCAGCTCCGGACATCGCGGGGCACAAGCGTGAGACCGCCTGCCTGCAGAACGGTTTTTCCTGCAGCATCTGAAAGCGAAACGGCGTTGCCCTCAATGAATGACTCATAGGGGCCGGGGGCGAGATCCGTTCCGCTGCAGGCATAGGGACCGCCCAGCCGCAGGCGTATTTGTTTCGCGTTTTCGATAAGGCCGACGGTAATTACGGGCTCTGAATGAAGCCCTGCCGCACTGTCCGTCACAGAACCAGTCCCTCGAATATTCGGTTATCGTGGCACACTTCCGTGAAGATGTGCAGCACATCCTCACGGCTGATTTTATCATAGTCCTCTTTGCGGGGAACGATCAGAAGCCCGCCGACATCAACGGAGCCGGGGCTTATGAGCAGCCTGTGCGCGCCGGTTCGAAAAAAACAGTCCGGCCGGTGCCGGCTGCGGGGAAACAGCATGCCGCTGTAGCCTGCTGCATCGCGGGAGATGATAAGGTTGACCGGCGGTTCCGCAGCGCTGCCGGAACAGGTTTCCGCAAGCCGGGAGAAGGCCGCCAGCAGGCAGTCGTGCAGGTAGACCCTGCGTGCGGCCCGGCAGAAAAACAGTCCCCGCCCGTCGGGCGCCAGCACACGGCAGCTGCCGTGGGGCCCTTCATCCACCAGGGTGGTTGATACGGAAATCTGCCGCGCCAGAGACTCAGCCTGCCGCTCGATCGGCAGCGAGCCTGAGGGGCAGGCCTGAAAGTGCAGGTGATCGGGGGCGGAGGCACCGCAGGCGGGGCCGTTGTAAAAAACTGAGCAGGAACCGGCCGAATCATCCGCAAAGGATATCATGGTCGGCAGGGCCGCAGCAAAACGCTGCGGGAGGTGCTCGCAGTGCGACACGACAAGGTGGTCAACAAAAATCGGAAAAGGATTGTTCAGAATGAGCCAGGCATCCTGGTAGACAAGGGCTTTCTGTTCCGGATACAGCCGGTCAGGGCATAAAAAACAGGGGCGGTCTTTGACGGACTGCGCATCCACGGACGCAGCTGAGCTTTTCATCCGGCGCGGATTGTGCTGCAGGGTGATTTCAAGATCGGAGAGCAGCATCGATCTGGTCAGCACCCCGTCGAGGGCGGAGCGTGCCTCGCGCAGTCCGTCCCAGGTTGCGCACTGGTGCCGTATAAAAGCGGCCAGCATACCGGGGAGGCCGGCAGCTTCGGAACCGCCCAGATACGGCTTCAGATCATTGCCGGTAACAACCGGCAGCTCATCAGCATTCACTGGTATTGCGCTCACGGTTGCAGGCAATGCGCTCTTCAATTTCCTGTGAGCGCAGCGTGTCTTTATAGAAGTCCATTTCGTTTTTTTGCAACGGGGTCAGGTCCGCATCCGTATTGTCGCTCCACCGCCGGCACAGATACAGCGGCTCATAGATTCTGCCGACGCGATAGTCACGGGAAATACGCAGTGCCGCGGCATAGTCCTCACCGTAGCTGACATCGGGAAAAGGGTGCTGCCTGAGAAGCGTGGTTGAAAACGCCCGCGGTGCACCGATGCCGTTTACGCGCAGGAGGTTGTTGCGCCCGTTTCCATCCGTCCACTCGCGGTGGTCGACGACACCGGGCGGTATTTCATCAAGGGCGAAATCAACAACCCGGTAGCTGCCGACCGCCATGCCGCACATCCCGCCGCGCAGAACCTCGATCATATCTGCCAGCGCATGCCGGTGCGCAAACAGGTCATCGGAGTCGAGCTGGCATACAAAGCGGCCGCAAAAAGATGAGCCGACCGCCTCGTTCCAGCAGCCGCCGATGCCGAGATCGTGCCGCTCCGGCACACGCACGACAGTGCGGCTGTCCTTTCGCGCGATTTCCTCGATTTCGCGTCTGGTGCCGTCGGTTGAGTGGTTTTCGACCACAATCACGTTATACGAAAAATCCGCCTCCTGGGTAAGAGCGCTGCGAAGCGCATCGGTGATCGTGCGCTCACGGTTTCTGACAGGGATGACGATGCTTGCCTCGACCGGAAAGCCTGCTTCTCCCTCGGGCGCGGGCACTACGGCATGGGAACAGAGCGCACCGATCCGCTGCAGGTGCCGTGTTGCGATCAGCTCCATTTCTTTCTGCTGTTCCATCCGGGCATGATCGACATAATCAAAATGAGACGACACCGAAGCGGCATCCTGACAAACAAGGCTGCAGGGGTGCGGAATGCGTCTCACCGCCCCCCGGCACGACAGCAGCAGGCGAAGCTCGTACAGCCCGCCCCATCTGGAGTCCGAGAGCTCACCGTACCGGCTGAGGGCGTCGCGCAGGCAGGGGCCGGACACCAGCAGACAGGGGCCGAAATTGAAATCATCCCGAATGCTTCCCAGCTGGTAGTCTATGGTTGCGCGCAGGCATGACGGGCTGCGCCCTGTTTCATAGTAGTCGGCATACCAGATCGCGCTGTCATCGCTTTTTCGGGATTCAGCGAGCAGCAGGGAAACATCGTCAGCAGTGAGCGAAACGGCATGGGCTGACATGACGATCAGAATGGAGGGGCTGCTGAGCGCTTTTTCAAGAGCGCATTTCAGGGAACTGCCGCCGTGCGGGTATTCGGTTCGGATGCAGCCGTTGTCGTCACTATGATCGCCGCGCACGCTGAAAACAGCGGAAACAGCCGGATGGGCCTTGAGCGATCGAGCCAGATCCGCACATTCTGAAGGTTGCCGGTCTGAAATCAGAATTACCGCCAGGGGTTTCATGTCGGGGGGTCGATCATGGCCAGCGTGCACCGCACAACCGGTGAGCGCCGCGCTGCGGGCGCCAGTGCCGTCAGGTTATGTTCCACAGCGAGCAGGTGCCGTCATCAGACCCGGAAACGAGATACCGGTCGTCCGGGCTGAAGTGCACCGACTCTACAATATTTGTGTGACCGGTCAGGCGCTTCAGAAAACTGCCGTCTTCAAGGTTCCAGATGCAGATGGAGTTGTTACCGCAGCCTGAGGCAAGGTACTCGCCGTTGTGGCTGATACACAGGCACCAGATCGGGGCTTTTTCATCGCAGATGATCCGGAGTTCCTCGCCGGTTTCACAATTCCAGATACGCAGCGTGCTGTCATCCGAGGCCGATACAATCCGCGATCCGTCAGAGGTAAAGGCAAGAGACCAAACATACCCCGTATGCCCGCGCAAAACCTTTGCCTGCGTACCGGAATCGACATCCCACAGGCGGATCGTGCAGTCCCAGGAGCCTGAGGCAAGCAGCCGTCCGTCCGGAGAAAATGAAACAGCCCAGACATAGCCGGTGTGTCCTTTGAGCACGCGGGCGGTTTCACCCGCAGCCACATCCCAGATTCTGACGGTATTATCGTCAGCACCGGAGGCAATCTGCCGGCCGTCGGGGCTGAAGCAGACTGCATCCACATAGTCGTTATGGCCCTGAAGGGTTTTAGCCTCCAGCCAGGTCTCCGTGTCCCACAGCTTTATGGTGTTGTCGTCTGATGCCGAGGCCATCAGCGAGCCGTCGTTATTAAAACAGACCACGTTGACATCGTCGGTATGACCGTAAATGCGCCTGATAAGCTGTCCGCTTTCGATATCCCACAGGTTGATATTTGTGTTTTTCGAGCCTGAGACAAAGCAGCGCCCCGCCGGGTGCACTTTTACCGACCACACCGGCCGGGTAAATCCGTTGAGGGTTCGCTGCGGCTTGCGCTTGTCGACATCCCAGAACCGTATGGTGTTGTCACGCGAACCTGTTGCGATCGTCGCATTGTCGGGACTTATGCTCAGCGACCACACAAAGCTCGTATGCCCTGTATATGTCCTCAGCTCTCTGCCCGTGGCAACATCCCACAGTTTCATGGTCCCGTCATCCGAACAGGAAAGCAGCCGCTGCCCGTCGGAGAAAAAGGCGACGGCAATGACATAATCGCGATGTCCCGATATCGTGCGGATGTTTTCTCCGGTTTCCACGTCCCAGAGCCTGATCGTCATATCGTCCGAGCATGATGCGATCAGTCTGCCGTCGGGGCTGAACTCAAGGGATTCGATAACCGCCGTGTGTCCGCCGAGTTCTTTGAGCTGCCTGCCGGCTTTCATATCCCAGATCCTGATCGTATCGTCATACGAGGCGCTTGCGATACGGGCGCCGTCAGGGCTGAAGCGCACCGAGGTAGCGCAGTCGGTGTGCCCGGCAAGGGTCGTTACAAGCTTTCCCGACGCTGCATCCCACAGCTTGAGGGTGGTATCGTCCGAGGCTGAGGCGACTGTTGTACCGTCAGGACTGAAGCGTGCCGAGGTGACGCAGTCGGTGTGCCCGGCAAGGGTGTACATGTCCTTTCCCCTGGCGATATCCCATATTTTGAGGGTTGTATCGTCGGACCCCGAAACAAAAAGTTTGCCGTCAGGACTGTAACTCACAGACGACGTGTAATCTGAATGGCCTGATAAAAAGCCGGTTTCCTCAAGCGTTGCCGTATCGATGAGGTAAATCCCGACCGAGCTTGCAACGGCAAGCTGCCTGCCGTCCGGTGAGTGTTTGATATTGAAAACCCAACCCTTGCCGAATTTCTTTTCCGGTTTCTCTTTGATATTCATGCCTGTAAACCCCGGTCTGTGTTAAAGTGCGCCCTTCTCCTTAAATCGCGCAATCTCCTCGGCCGAAAAGCCGAGGCTTTCAAGTAGTTCCTCATTGTGCTGTCCGAGCTCGGGCGGTGCCGTGCGCACGTCGGCCTCTACCTCCGAATACTTGAGGGGATGCCCGGTGACCTGTATGGAACCGCATTTGGGGTGCAGAACCTCGACAAGCATATCCCTGGCCAGGACCTGCGGATCCTTGAATATCTGGTCGACCGTATAGATCGGACCGCAGGGTATGCCGGCGTTGTTCAGCCGGTCGAGCCACTCCTGCATTGTTTTTGTGCGAATAACAGCGCTTATTTTTTCCGTGACTTCCGTGCGGTTTTCCACGCGCTTGGCATTGGTGGCAAAGCGGGTGTCATCGGCGATATCCTGCAGACCGGCAACGTCGCAGAATTTTTTCCACAGCGCGTCATTGCCCGCCGCAATGTTTATAAACCCGTCGCTTGCTTCAAAGTCCTGATAGGGTACGATCAGCGGATGAGCATTGCCGATACGCTGCGGCACGATACCGGAGGCAAGGTAGCGCCCGCCCTGGTAGGTCAGCCAGGAGACCTGGCCGTCGAACATCGAGGCGTCGATATGCTGTCCCTTCCCGGTGCGTTCCCTGTAGTAGAGGGCTGTCAGTATGCCGATCGCCGCAAACATGCCGGTAGCGATATCGGTAACCGCGATACCTACTTTTACAGGCCTGCCGGAAGACTCGCCGGTGAGCCCCATAATACCGCCATAGCCTTGAATGACCTGATCAAAACCGGGTCGGGAGCTGTACGGACCGGTTTGCCCGAAACCTGAAATAGAAGCATAAATGATGCCCGGGTTGTCGCGGCTGACGCTCTCGTAATCAAGTTCCAGGCGCTTCATTGCGCCGGGACGGTTGGTTTCCAGAACCACGTCAGCCCCGGCAATAAGCCGCCGGGCAATATCTTTGGCACTATCGTCTTTGAGGTTGAGCGTAATACTTTTCTTGTTGCGGTTTATGCTCAGAAAATATGCAGCCTCTCCCTCGATAAAGGGCGGGCCCCAGCCCCGCGATTCATCTCCCCTGCCGGGAACCTCCACCTTGATAACCTCGGCCCCCATATCTGCCAGCAGCATTGTACAGTACGGGCCGGCCAGCGCCCGTGAAAAATCGATAATCCGTATGCCTTCCAGTGCCCGTGCTATGACGAACCTCCTTTCATACTGACTGCTATCAAAAAAATCTGATGCGGGAATCTGCTAGTATAATAAATTTGCTGCTCTCATGTCAATCTCTACTGTCCCGCCCCGGATATAACGTGTATGCGCATTTGGGGGTCGTTTTCTTCCATTTTCCGCCAAGAGTACTCCCGAGCAGATCAAAACTTTTCGGCTTGCATACCGAAAGAATTTTTTAGAAGTTTTTTCAATAAGTTGAAGGATCTATTAATACTGTTGACGCCCTCGGAATATATATATTATAGTTTAACGTTACTGATATACATGATCGGAAAGCTTTTCATACAGAGAGCATAGACACGACCGGGAGAAACAATGAAAGACCTGACCCATTTCAACGATGAGGGCCGCTCGCGGATGGTCGATGTCAGCGCCAAGCAGGAAACGCTGCGCGAGGCAACCGCTTCGGCCACCGTAACCATGCAGCCACGGACATTTTCGCGAATCATTAACCGGGAAATCGAAAAAGGTGATGTTCTGGCTGTGGCGCAGGTGGCCGGCATCATGGCGGCCAAACGAACGGCCGACATAATACCCATGTGCCACCCGCTGAACCTTGCGTCGGTCGATATGGAGTTCGTCACCAGACAGGAAACCAGTGCGATAGAGGTGCGATCGACGGCAAAAATCGTTTCCAGAACCGGCATTGAGATGGAGGCGCTTGTAGCTGTGTCGGCTGCATCGCTGACAATATACGATATGTGCAAGGCGATCGACAGGGGCATGGTTATTTCGGATATAAAACTGCTGCGTAAAAGCGGCGGCAAAAGCGGTACGTTCGCGCGCCCGGACTGATTAAAAACAGTTGCTTTTCCTTTTTTTCATGATAAAATATAACATTTAATTTTATAATTTATGGTATGGAGGTCTCTATAAGGTGGACAAGGAAAAGCTGGAACTTTTCCGGAAGCTTCTTCAGCAGCGCAAGCAGGCCCTGATTGAGGGCACGACAGATACAGTAGCAGGAATGTCGGACGAAGACGAAACGTTTCCCGACCCGAATGACCGCGCAACGCTTGAATCCGATCGCAATTTTGTTCTTCGTATCCGTGACCGGGAAAGAAAACTGATCAGCAAGATAGACAAGGCGCTGGAGCGCATCGACGATGGAACCTTCGGTATATGTGAAGAATGCGGGGAGGATATCTCAGAGCAGCGGCTGAAGGTTCGACCGGTTACAACGCTCTGCATAGCATGCAAGGAAGAGCAGGAAAAGATGGAAAAGGCCCGACAGGCCTGAGACCGTAACGAAGCACTTTTCCCGTGGCAGAAACTGAGCGACGTATTTTGGTCTGGGGGAATCACACCAAGCCGAGTGGCCCGCACCGCCGGGTGCAGTGCAGATAAAAAGCCGGACGCCTTCCGGCTTTTTCACTATTGTATGCGCGCGCGGGAATTGTGCTTGTTTGCAAACGGACAACATCCATGAAAAGAATTCACTTTCTTTTCGCTATTCACAATCATCAGCCGGTCGGCAATTTCGAGCACGTATTTTCCCTGGCATGCGAACGCTCCTACAAGCCCTTCGTGCGCATTCTCGAAAAATACCCTTCCATAAAAACAACCCTTCATTATTCCGGTCCCCTGCTGGAGTGGATGGAAACCGGCGACCATGAGCTCTTTGATCTGCTGCATGAGCTCATCGACCGCCGCCAGGTGGAGCTTATGGGCGGCGGGATGTATGAGCCGGTTTTCTCTATCCTGCGGGAGCGCGATGTTATCGGCCAGATCATGATGATGACGGATCACATCAGGAACAGCTTCCGCACTGAGCCCTCGGGCGCATGGACGGCCGAGCGTGTATGGGATCCCGTGCTCCCGCGCCTGATCCGCCGGACGGGTCTCGGCTATACCCTGCTTGACAGTACGCACTTTCTCCGCACCGGCCTCTCTCCCGAGCAGATTCGCGGCTATTATGTCACCGAGCGCGAAGGCAGTTCGCTCGCCGTTTACCCTATTGATATGCACCTTCGCTATACCATTCCGTTCGAGCCGCCGGCCAAAACCATAGAATATCTGCAGTACCGCGCAAGCGGAGATGAAACCGTAGCGGTTACCTACGGTGACGACGGTGAAAAATTCGGCCTGTGGCCCGGCACACATGCCTGGGTCTATGAGCAGGGCTGGCTGGAATCCTTCTTTGCGGAACTCGAGAAAAACAGACATATGATTAAAATGACAGGCTTTTCCGAATATCTGCAGATGCAGCCGCCGGAGGGCATAATTTATCTGCCGACCGTTTCGTACGAGGAAATGATGGAGTGGTCGCTGCCCGCCGAGGCGATCGGCCGCTACGACGACATGATGGAGAAGCTTACAAAGCTCGGCCTGCAGGAGCGCTACAGCCAGTTTCTCTGCGGCGGATACTGGAACAACTTTCTGGCAAAATATCCGGAAAGCAACAATATGCATAAAAAAATGATTCATATCAGCGAGCGCCTTGAAGCCGTCGAGATGGGCAACCCGGACCCTGATACGCTTACCGCAGCCCGCCGGGAGCTCTATCAGGGGCAGTGCAACTGTCCGTACTGGCACGGGCTTTTCGGCGGCATTTATTTGAACTACCTGCGCCACGCGGTCTACGAGCATCTCATTAACGCTGAAAAAATTATCGACGTGCACACCAGAGGCTCCGGTCCGTGGATCGAGGGCGCTGCGGTTGATTTCAAGCGCGACCTGTCGAGCGAAGTGCTTGTTACCGGCAGCAGCCTGAATGCGTATTTTTCCCTGCGTGACGGCGGCAGCATGTTCGAGCTCGACTACAAGCCGCGCTCGTTTAACCTCTGCAATACGCTCACCCGAAGAATGGAAGGGTATCACCGCAAGCTGAAGATCGACGCCGGCCGCGGCGAGGGCCCGTCTGACCAGGAAAACCAGCCCGTATCCATCCATCACATCTCAAAAGTCAAAGAAGAAGGGCTCGGCAACCTGCTGGTGTACGACTGGTATCAGCGATACTCATTTATCGATCACTTTCTGGGCAGCGGCACCACGCCCGATTCCTTTTCAAGCTGCAGATATTCCGAGGAGGGTGACTTTGTCGGCGCATTCTACAGCCTGTCGGTCATTGAAACGGATGCCGACCGCCACGAGGTTTCCTTTTCGCTTGAGCGCCGGGGCCATGTTCTGCAGCACGACCAGGAAATGCCCATCGCAGTTAAAAAACACTTTACGATCAACGATGCGGCGCAGACAGTCGAATCGCGCTATGAAGTTACAAACCACAGCGACCGGGCGCTTGATTTATGGCTCGGCATCGAGTTCAATGTGACCCTGCTTGCCGGCGAGGACCCGCTCAGGTATTATTCATTTCCGGAAGGCAGCGATACCGAATTGTATATGAACAGCCGCGAGCAGCGAAGCTCGCTCGAACGATTCGAACTGCGGGACGACTGGAACGGGTTCGGCGTCTGCTTCACCAGTTCGCCTGCGACCGATGTCTGGGTCTTCCCGCTGGAAACCGTGTCCCAGTCGGAGGACGGACTCGAGAGAACATATCAGGGTTCGTCCCTGCTGCTGAACAATACATTACGGCTGGAGCCGAACCGAACATACTATAAAACGATAGCTCTCCGGCTTTTCTCATTCGATAGCGAGCGCTTGTCACATTCATAAATTCAACCTAAAGGAGGACTGGGCTGTGCCGGAACTACGCAAAGACCCTATAATCGGCAGGTGGGTAATCATATCAACAGAGCGCGCAAAGCGCCCCTCGGACCTGGCGGTTGAAAAGAGCAGGGCTCACGGTGGTTTTTGCCCGCTGTGCCCCGGCAATGAGGACCGCACGCCGCCCGAACTTTTTTCAATTCGCGAGGACAACTCACAGCCGGACACCGCCGGGTGGAAGCTGCGGGTGGTGCCCAACAAGTTTCCGGCTCTCGTAACCGAGGGCGAACTCGGCAAGCGCGGAGAGGGAATCTATGACAAAATGAACGGTGTCGGGGCGCACGAAATTATCATAGAGACCCCCGATCACGACGCCAACGCAACAACCATGAGCGCACATGATTTTCTCAGGGTGCTGCTCGCCTACCAGCAGCGTCTGGTGGAACTGAAGCAGGACCCGCGGTTCCGATACATTTCAATATTTAAAAACTACGGAGAAGTTGCCGGCGCCTCGCTCGAGCACCCCCACTCCCAGCTTATCGCCCTGCCGGTTGTGCCCAAGCGGACTGTGGAAAAGCTGGACGGCTCACAGGCCTATTACGCATACAAGGAGCGCTGCGTGTTCTGCGATATTATCGACCAGGAAATTTCAGACGGCAGGCGGGTCGTCTATGAAAACGAAAGCTTTATCGCGCTGGAGCCCTTTGCCTCACGCTTTCCGTTTGAAACAGCCGTCCTGCCCAAAAAGCATTTTTCCTGCTTTGAGGAAACCGACAACAGCCTGTTTGCCTCCCTGGCTGAGATGATGAGCACGGTGCTGAAAAAAATAAACAAATCACTGGGGTTTCCTCCCTATAACTATATGCTGCACTCCTCTCCCTTCAACCTTAACGTCAGTGACTATTACCACTGGCACCTCGAGATCATTCCGCGGCTGACACGGGTGGCCGGCTTTGAGTGGGGATCGGGGTTTTATATCAACCCGACGCCGCCGGAACAGGCAGCGCAGTTTTTGCGGGAAACCACAATCGATTAACATCCAGAGGGGGTTTTATGAAAAAAATACTGTTTGCCGATGACGAAGAAAGCATCCGCCTTCTGTACAAGGAGGAATTCGAGGATCACGGCTATGAGGTCGTGCTGGCCGCAAGCGGCCAGGAGGCGCTTGAGAAATATGCCGGCGAGAATCCCGACCTGCTGGTAATAGACATTAAAATGCCCGGCATGGACGGTATCGAGGTCCTGAGAAAAGTCCGTGAACAGTCAAAAGAAGTGCCGATTATTCTCTGCACCGCCTACGGCGAATACAAGCAGAACCTTGAAACCTGGGCCTCGGACGACTATGTCGTCAAATCGGCAAATATCGAAGGCCTGATCCAAAAAGTGAAGAAGCTTCTGGGTCAAAACGGCGACTGACTGAGCTGTAGCGCATCCGGACGGACGAGTATGAACACCACCATAGCTGATAAGTTGAAAACGCACAACCAGGAGCACCTCGGTGCGTTTATCGAGCTGCTTGCCGGTGATGACCGCGAGCGACTGCTGGATGATATCAGACAGGCGGACTTTGAGGAAGCGGTCCGTGCGTTTGCAGCTTACGGGACCGGAACAGCATTGGGGGATAAAAAAACATTCGACGCCGCGCCCGTGCTTCGCTTCGATCAAACCGAGCAGTCGCGTCAGGAGCGCCGACGCCTGCACGCCAGGGGCGAGGAAGTGCTGCGCGGCGGGCGGGTCGGCCTTTTTCTGGTCGCCGGCGGCCAGGGCACCAGGCTGGGCTTCAAGGGACCCAAGGGGTGCTTTCCCATAACGCCGGTCAGACAGAAAACGCTTTTTCAGCTTTTTGCCGAAACCGTTCTTGCGCTTCGTCGGCGCTACGAGGCAGCCCTGCCGTGGTATATAATGACCTCCCGCGAAAACAACGATCAAACCGTTTCTTTTTTCAGAAAGCATGATTTTTTCGGGCTCGGGCCGGACACGGTTAACTTTTTCGTTCAAAAACAGATCGCATCGCTTGATCCCGAGGGGCGTCTTATCGTCGGCCGCAACCGGCTTCTCTTTAAAAACCCCAACGGGCACGGCGGTTCCCTGTACGCGCTTCGCGACTCAGGGGCCCTGGACCGCATGCGCGCTCAGGGAATAGATGAAATTTTCTATTTCCAGGTCGACAACCCCCTTGCACGTATCGCAGACCCGCTGTTTGTCGGCGCCCATGTCGACCGGGATGCCGAGATGTCCACCAAGGTCGTCAGAAAAACAGACCCCGCAGAGCGCGTTGGCATCATCGGCAGCATCAACGGCCGCCTGGGCTGCATCGAATACAGTGAACTCAGTCCCGCGCAGGCCGAAGAAAAAACACCGAACGGACATCTGCGCTTCAGCAGCGCAAATACCGCAATCCACATGATTAATCGCAGCTTTGTCGAGCGGCTGACCGATGACACTGATATTCACCTGCCGTATCACCCGGCCCGCAAGTCGATCGAGTGCCTTGTCTGCCGCAACGGTGCGCTTCACGAGCACACGATAGAGGGCATTAAGTTCGAAATGTTTATTTTCGATGCCCTGGGATTCACCCGATCCTCAACAACTCTTGAAGTTGATCGTCGGGATGAGTTTTCACCTGTAAAAAACAGCTCGGGCAGCGATTCTCCTGAAACGGCATGCACCGACATGGCGACCCGCCACCGCAGGTGGCTCGAGCATGCAACGGGGCTATCTCTGCCGGATGATTTTATCGTTGAAATAAGCCCGCTTTTCGCACTTGACGAGCAGGGGCTTAAGGCCGGAGATCTGCCGCTCGACAGCCTTACCTCCCCGCTGTATCTCGGCTGAGATGCGCCCGCACGGCATACATGACTATGAGCCCTTGTAAAGCACTCCGACTTGTCGATATAGCACTGCCGCGGCCGCTGTTTACAACACTTACCTACTCCTGTCCCCCGGAAACCGCAGCGCAGCTGAGCATCGGCATGCGCGTTACCGTGCCTCTCGGAGCAGGTCAGGCCGTCGGGTATGTCGTCGGCTTCTGCGATGAAGCCCCATCTGGAAACCTCAAGGACATTATCGAGATTATGGACGATGAGCCGCTGTTCGACGAGCGCGATCTTGAGTTTTTCCGCTGGGCCTCGGTCTACTACTGCTATCCCCTGGGACTGACCATCCAGACCGCCCTTCCCCAGGGACTCGGCATTCGCTTTGACCGCACAGCCGAGCTGACAGACAGCGGCCGCGTGCGTGCCGCGGGCTCACCGGCAAAACCCTCGTGCGATGAGCGTATACTGCACGAACTTGCCGCACACGGCTCCCTGAAAGCGAACGATATGCAAAAGCAATTCGGGCACGCGTCCGTGGGCAGTGCGCTGAAGCGGCTCGAATCATCCGGGCTCATTCGTACGGCCTACCGCCCGCGGGGAAAAGGTGTCAGTATCCGCAACGAAAAATGGTATACGACAACCGGCGAAGCCGCCCGTCTCACTGAAAAACAGCAGGCTGTTTTTTCCTTTATCGCTGAACGGGGTATTGTCTCAGCCGCCGATCTTCGGCGGCACCTGGGCGGCTGCACTGCCCAGCTGAAAGCTCTGTCCGCAAAAGGCCTGCTGAAGGTCGAGCTGCGCGAGCTGTACCGCCGCCCGCCGCCCGGGACACGCCTGTTCAGCGAGCCGGTGCACGAGCTGTCGCCCGGACAGAAAAAAATACTCGATCGGATCGAGCACTCGCTGCATCACGGCGGCTACCGTCCCCTGCTGCTGCATGGCGTTACCGGCAGCGGCAAGACCGAGGTGTATCTGCAGGTCATGCAGCGCATTCTGCAGCAGGAGAAACAGTGCCTGTATCTGGTTCCGGAGATATCACTCACCTCACAGCTGCTCGACCGCATAAGCTCGCGGCTCAGCGTGCCGGTCGGCGTTCTTCACAGCGGCCTGACACCGGCTGAGCGCTTCGATGCCTGGCGCATGATCCGGCGTGGCGAACTGCGGGCCGTAATCGGCGCCCGCTCAGCCGTATTTGCCCCGTTTCCCGATTTGGGGGCCGTAATCGTCGACGAGGAACACGACCCGTCGTTCAAGCAGGACGATACGCTGCGCTATAATGCACGGGATTTGGCGCTGGTCAAAGCAAAGCTTGCCGGGTGCATAGCCGTGCTGGGCTCGGCAACGCCCTCGCTCGAGTCCTACAGTAATGCCCGTGATGGAAAGTATGAGCTTGTCGAACTCCCCTCACGGGCCGGCGGCAGGCCGATGCCGGCCGTGCACATTGTCGACATGCGCAGCGAAACCGGCCGCCGCGGAAAGCGCTCTGCGGTATTTTCAAAGCCGCTGTGCACTGCGATCGATAAGCGCCTGGCGGCGGGCCAGCAGAGCATCCTTTTTCTGAACCGCCGCGGCTTTTCTCCGGCCTACCTGTGCCGCCAGTGCGGCCATGTTTTCAAGTGCCCCAACTGCGATGTCTCGCTCATTCATCACCGCAGCCGCAGCCGCCTGGTGTGCCACTACTGCGATTACGCCGCTGCCGTGCCGGAAACCTGTCCCGCCTGCAGCAGCATGTTTCTGGTGCCGGTCGGCTGGGGCACCGAACGGCTTGAAGCCGAGGTCGCACACCTGTTTCCGGGCTGCCGGATCGCCCGCATGGACCGCGACACCGCCTCCTCCCGTTGTGATCTGCAGGCTATAATGGAAAAGCTTCACCGGCAGGAAGTCGACATTCTTATCGGAACTCAGATGGTGGTGAAAGGGTATCACCTGCCCCACGTCACCCTGGTCGGTGTGCTGAGCGCCGATCAGTCGCTGCACTTTCCCGATTATCGCTCTGCCGAGCGGACCTTTCAGCTTATCACGCAGGTTGCCGGGCGGGCGGGCCGGGGAGACCGCACCGGCGAGGTGATCGTTCAGACCTACAACCCCGACCACTACAGCATTGTGTGTGCCTCAGCGCATGATTACGCCGGGTTCTATAAAACAGAGTCGGCCTACCGGCGCGATCTCGAGTATCCGCCCTGCGGCAAAATGATCAATGTGCGCATCGAGGGAAGCGACAGGGCCCGGGTTGCGCAGACGGCCCGTCGCCTCGGCGCGCAGGCCCGCGACATGATAGTGCGCGGGGGCGGCGGCATCGACGTGCTCGGCCCGGCATCCGCGCCCTGGGAGCGAATCAAGGGGCGCTACCGTTTTCAGATGATCCTCAAAGGGCACAGCACGCAGCGCATGCGCGCTGTTGCCGCGGCGCTGCTTGAGGGGTCCGCACACAAAAAAACCCGGCGGGAGTGCCGGGTGATGGTCGATGTCGATCCTGTGTTCGTATTATAACATATGTGTGTGCGTACTACTGAAAACCGTTATTGCGAGGAATCCCGCGAATGCGGGATGAAGAGGCAATCTCACCGGATACGGTGCGGTATTTATGGAGATTGCTTCGTCACGCCAGGGCGTGACTCGCAATGACAGTAAAAACAGCTTTACGGAAAATCAAGTGCCTACCCTATATTCTATAAAAAGGCAGCGGCGAAGCAATCTCATCTTTTTGATACAAGTGTCTTTTCGCTATCGAAACGAGCTTCAGGCAATGCACCACCGGAGATTCAGGGCCCGGCGCAGAACCTCCCGCTTGCTATTGAGCGGGCACTGCTCTATAGTTTTCAGCAAGTTTACATTTTCTAAAAGGAGCACCGCATGGAAGGAAAACGCTCTTCTGAAAGCGCGGTAACGACATCGATTCTCATGATCCCGGAAGATGCAAATCCGGCGGGCAATGTCCACGGCGGGGTCATCATGAAGCATATCGACGAAACAGCCGGCGTGGTCGCCTTTCGCCACTGCCGCTCAAACGCGGTCACCGCCTCGATCGACAGCCTTGTCTTCCACCATCCGGTCTATATCGGCGACCTGCTCACCCTCAGGGCCTCGCTGAACATGACCGCCCGCACATCCATGGAGATCGGCGTGCGCGTGGAGTCCGAAAATCTCATGACCGGGCAGGTGCACCACACGGCGTCCGCTTACCTTACCTTCGTTTCCCTCGATGCGGACGGCCGCCCGCAGGACGTACCGCCGCTTGTTATCGAAACCGACAGAGAGCAGCGCCGAAACCGGCAGGCCGGCGAGCGCCGCAAAATGCGCCTGGCCGAGCGGACCCGCCACCGGAGCGAATAGCTTTTTGTCACACAGGCACAATGTATTTGACATTTTTTTCTGTCTCAATTAGCCTGAAACAGTATGAAACCTAGGCATCGCATATGTTATCGGATTGCGTCATGAAATCCGAGGCAGGAGTTTTGTGCATGCTTCTCTTTTCAGCAGCAGCGGCAGCCAACGGGTGCGGAGTTGATCATGGCAGCGTGGTGAGCGAGACGGCGCCCGGCGTTTACCGCGTTGCAGCCTCGCGCTCGAATGTCTACATCCTCGACGGCCCCGGCCTTGTTATCGTGGATACCGGCATGAAAGGCGACGAAGAGGCGGTGCTGCAGGCAATCGAGAACATGGGCCGAAAACCCGGCGATGTCACTCATATCCTTATCACCCATGCCCACATCGATCATACCGGCTCTCTTGCGGTTCTGAAGGAAAAAACCGGCGCTCAGGTGGTTGCAAGCGCGCATGAAACGGAATTTGTCGCCGGCACGAAAAAAACCAGTGCCATGGGCAGGCAGGGCCTGGGCGGCAAAATCTTCAAAGCCGTGCTGTATGTGCTTGAAACATTTATCTACCCCTATGACGGTACCGGGGTCGATATCGCCTGCCGCGGCGGCGAGGTGCTGGATATCTGCGGGCCGGTTCATGTCCTTGCGACCCCGGGCCACTCTCCCGGAAGTCTCAGCTTTCTCATGCCCGAAAAGGGTGTTATGTTTACCGGCGATGCCCTGACCGGCGTCGGCGGGCCGGGCCTGCCGCCCAGAGCGGGCTGCGCCGACTACGATCAGGCGCTGCGCTCGGCAAAGACCATTTCGGAACAGGCGTTCGACGTCTGCTGCTTCGGACACGGTGAACCGGTTCGGGTTTCGGCGGACGCAATAATAGGCGGGCTGCTGCACTGACCGGGCGGCCTGAAAACGACAATGCGTAACCACGCGACAGGAGGGGAATCATGAAGACAAAAAAGCTTTTTGCAGCATGGGTAACCGCCCTGATTTTTTTGATGCCTTCGGCCGTATCGGCCCAGAGCGTTCCCGCGGCTTTGGAAACAGTTGCGGGTGAGGACGGATCGGTCTGGGAGCGGGTCAGCACTGAGGGGTTCGGCACCACGGAGAATCTGAGCATTACAGCGCTGTGCGCCTTTCAGGGAAGCCTGTATGCGCTCACCCGCAACGATGCCGCCGGCTTTCAGATCTGGCGCACCTCCGGTACGTCCTGGGAAAAGATATCGGTGCCCGGATTCACCGACGGCGCGTATCACCAGTTCATGACCTGCGGCTACGGCTCGATGATCGAGTTCGACGATCACCTGTATGTCGGCATCGGCTCAAAGTTCGAAGGCGCGTTTCTGTACAACTCCGCCGGCGTGCAGATATGGCGCTTTGACGGCTCCACCTGGGAGCCGGTCATCGCGAACAGCCGCGATGAGGATGAGTCCGGCAGCATAAGCGCCGTATCCGGCTGCAGCGACGAAGACGGCGACCTGACCGCCGAAATCAGCGATGCTTCAAAAAGCTGGGAAGCCGGGCAGTGGGCCGGCGGCGTGCTGCGCATCACCTCCGGCCCGGGAACGGGCCGGGTGTTTGAAATCGTCGACAATACGGCGACCGGTTTGACCGTGCAGCAGAATGAGGCGGCAAACATGGATGAGTACACTGTTTGCGATGACATCACTCCCGATGAGAACCAGCCCGAACTGACCACCGGCGCAGTGGCAGCCGGCGACAGCTATGAGATCGGGATGGGGGACGACGAAAACGGCTTCGGCGAGATATGGAACAAGAACTTTATCGATTTCGAGGTGTTTGAGGGTGAGCTGTATGCATCGATTGCCCATAATTACGAGGACGGCACCCGCATCAGAAAAACAGCCGACGGCCTGACCTGGGAGGCGGTCTCGAATTACAGCTTCGGGCTGTTCCACGGGTTCGACCTCGATGGAAACCCGACAGGTGTCTGCCGCATCGACGGCCTGGAGGACCGCAACGGCGCACCGGTCTGCTCGAGCTCCACGAATTTTGCCAAAAGCGATGTCAGCGGCACTGAAACGCTGTATGTCGGCGGTACGGGCTCAAGCGGCTGCAACGGCAGGGGTGCGCGCGTTTTGCGACTCGATGACGGTGAGTGGAATTTTATCGTCGACTACCTGGTCGACGACAACGAGGAGGGCACTAATGAAGGCGGGTTCGGTGATGCGAGCTCGTTCACAAATTCCAATTTCCAGGCCTGGTCGTGGGCAACCTACGACGACCGCCTGCTTGTCGGGGTAGCGCGTCCCGTGGGCGGCCGCATCATGTACACCGAAACCGGCGCCGCAGAGGACGGGGCCTGGACATACATCATGGGCGGGGACTCGTCGATACCGGACGGCTTCGACGGTGTGGCCAACGCCTTCGGCTACGGCGCAAATATCGTCAGTCTTATTTACACCTACGAGTCGGCCCTGTATGCGGGCACCTTTGCAAACTCCTCCTCACCGGCCTTCTTTTCACCGGAGCTCTTTGACGGTGCCGATATCTGGCGGGCTGTCGGCCCGGCCGACGCGCTGGTGTGGTCGCGGGTGACCGCCGACGCATTCGGCGACCGGACGGTCATGACCTTTCAGTCGTTCTGTGAATTCAACGGCGATCTGTATGTGGGGGCATCCAATCTGTTCGGCAACTATGAAGGCGACCAGCCCGAAGGATCGAAGGGCTGCAAGGTGTACCGGCTCAAGCAGGTTCCCGGCTTTGTCTCGTTTTCATCGTTTGACGTCCAGCCCGGCAAGCTGACAGCCACCCTGACCTGGCAGACATCATCTGAAACCGATGTCGCCGCCTTCAACGTGTACCGATCCGCGTCCGAGGAAAAAAACAGCCCCTATACAAAAGTAAACAGCGACGCCATCAGCCCGGGCGGCTCGCAGTACACCTACACCGACCGGGGCCTGTGGTTCAACCGGACGTATTACTATAAAGTCGAGGCCCTCGATTCGAGCGGCGCAAGCTCGTTTATCGGGCCGCTGGCGGTCACGACGCAGAAGCTTTTCGGCAGGTAGGATCGCCTGCGGGGAGGCCGTATGAAACACGTTTCATATGCAGTTGTGGGAGCGGGCCTGCTGCTTTTCGTGCTTGCAGCTGCAGGCCTGCACGCCCAGACCGCTAAAGAAGGGGCTGTCATGAAAATAACGAGTGCTGCATTTTCAGATGGCGGCATGATACCGGTGAAACACACCTGCGATGGAGCCGACGTGTCGCCGCCGCTCAGCTGGAGCGGTGTGCCCGAGGAAGCGAAAAGCCTGGCGCTCGTCTGCGACGATCCGGACGCGCCGGCAGGGACCTGGGTTCACTGGGTGTTGTATGATATGCCCCCCGATGCGGCGGGGCTGCCGGAAGGCGTACCGCCTGCGGAAACGCTCGAGAGCGGCGCCCGCCACGGCATCAATGATTTCAGGAAATACGGCTTCGGCGGCCCGTGCCCGCCCGGGGGTACGCACCGCTACTACTTTAAACTCTACGCCCTTGACAGTGCCGTCGGCCTTGCCGCAGGAGCGTCCAAAGAGCGGCTTTTACAAGCCGTCAAAGGGCATGTGCTTGCAGAGGCGGTCCTGATGGGCAGGTATACGCGCACGCGATAACTGAAGGGACGTGCTAAAGATAGAAAGAGAAGGCTCACGGCATGAATGAACAACGTCGCTTTCCACGATACCCGGTCGAGCTGCACGCCGTGTGCTATCCGGCTGACGGCAGCCCCGGCTCGCAGCACATCCTGGTCTCGGAGATCAGCATGGAGGGAATGGCGGTCAAGCTGTATGCGGATCATAACCTTGCGGGCTGCACGCGCTTTTATATTGAAGCTGATGTCCCCGACCGCGTGGAGCCGATCAGGGCCGAGCTTGAAATCCGCTGGTCGAACGATATTCAGGACGGCTCGGGCTACGGCGTCGAGGCCGGGGGCAGCCTGCTGGATATAGCAGATGAGGACAAGCAGCTGCTGCTTGCGTACGGACGGGAAAACTGGCAGCGCCGGCAGCAGCAGTGAGCATCCCAACGCTCTCTTAGCATACAGGAGCAGGGCGAATCTACTACCGCATGACCGTGCGGATTTTTCTCCGCTGCACAAAAACAACAAATGCCGCCCTCCGATACGGAAGGCGGCATTTTTAATCGCTGATTCTATAGCTGCTACATGTCCGGCGGGAGTTCCTTCAGCTGGGCATATGAAAAGACGGGTCCGTCCTTGCACACATACACCCTGCCGACATTACACTTGCCGCACTTGCCGATGCCGCACTTCATGCGGTTCTCCAGCGTGGTATACATTTGGTCATCTGCAAACCCCAGTTTCACCAGATTCTCAAGAACAAACCTGATCATAATCGGCGGGCCGCAGGTGATGGCTATCGTGTTCTTGGGGGAGGGTTTGAGGTCAAGCAGGTACTGGGGCACGAATCCGACATTGCCTTTCCAGTCGGGTGCTTCCCGGTCGACGGTCAAATGGACATCGGCCTTCTTTCCTTTTTTCAGCGCCTGGAGCTCCTCCAGGAAAACAAGGTCCTCCGGGCTGCGGGCGCCGCAGACAATTTCAAGACCAGCATAATCCTTGCGGTTGTCAAGAGCGTAATTGATGATAGGCCGCAGGGGCGCCTGGCCGATACCGCCGCCGATAGTCAGTATTTTCTTGCCTTTCCACTCCTCTACCGGAAATGTGCTGCCGCCGTACGGGCCGCGAACAGTCAAAAAACCACCCCGCTCAAGATCGTGAAGCGCTGCGGTCACCTTGCCCATCCGCATAATACTGAACTGCAGATAGCCGGTCTGCGTCGGGGAGGAGCAAATGGAGATCATGCTTTCACCGACCCCCGGAATGCCGACCATGGCACACTGCCCCGGGAGGTGCTGAAAGCTTTTCTGCTGCTTTTTATCGCTGAGCACGACGGTAAACGTCTTGATCGGGCGGTCGCCGTCGGTCTCCTGGCGTATGTCTTGTATCTTTGCCTCAAGCGGTATATACGGATTACTCATTGATCGCTTCCCTTACCCTCGTGAGTATGTCGATTAAGTCCTCATTGACCGGGCACAGTTCAATGCAGCGGCCGCAGCCCACACAGCCGATCTGACCGAAATTCACGGGATAGTAGCTGAATTTGTGCAGCATTCTGTTTCTGATCCGGTCGCCGCGGTTTTTACGCGGATTCTCGCCGGAGGCGTGAACGGTAAACTCGGAATACATGCAGGCGTCCCACACCCGCAGACGGCGGCCGCTGGCCTGGGTCCCCTCATCCTGAATATCGAAACAGTGGCAGGTAGGACAGTTGTAGGTACAGATACCGCAGCCGATACAGGCATTGCCGACATCCTGCCACAGGCTGTCGTTAAAGCTTTTCGGCAGCATCTCGTGCATCATCGTAAGGTCGACCGAACGACGGATTTTCCGCCGGGCGGCCTCGGCCGCCTTTTCCCTGGCCTGGCCCTGCTGAGCGGTTGCCTTGGAAAAAAGGCCTTTCGAACCCGTGATAAGAGCCGCACCCCGGTCGGTAAGAACCTCGACATAGTAGCTGCCGTCAATATCCGTAAAGAGGATGTCAAGCCCTTCATGCCCCGTCGGACTGCCGCCCACCGAGGGACAGAAACAGCGGTTTGTGGGCTCTGCGCAGGCGTGCCCGATCAGCACGAGTGCTTCACGCCGCCGGCTGTAATAGGGGTCTTCCACATCTTTGCGGAACAGAGGGTCGAGTACGACAAAACTTTTTGCATCGCAGGGACGAATGCCGAAGATGACGCGGGACGGCGCATCACCGGGCTCGATGACCTGCAGGCTGCCGCCGCGCCGCTCAAAGGAAAACAGCGTTTCCGTCTGGGGAAAGACCGCCCGCTTGACCGTGGCGGAATAATCATCGAGGTCGAGAGCGGCTGCCTCGGCATCCGGCACCACCTCAAAGGATGTTTTTCCCTTGCGCGTCACCGGTGCGATCAGCTCAATGTTTTTGAGAGACTTTAAAAACTTTTTCAGCTTCTTTTTTTCTAGAATCAGTTTTTCCATAGCTCTTTCTTACAGTATTCCCTCGTCAGGGTCTTCGGGCTTAAAGGTTGCAAACATCGGTTTTTCAGCCGGATCCATACCCGGCTCGTAATCGAAAAGATCTTTGACATCCTTTGAAAGCTTCCTGTTCAGATCCATCAGGGGAATGTCCATTGGGCAGACCCGCTCGCACTCGCCGCATCCGATGCACCGGCCGGCCAGGTGAAAGGCCCGGGTAATGTGAAAGTGCAGGTTTTCGCCCGTATCCACCGAGCGCCGGATGAACTGCGGGCGAAGCCGGTCAAGCACACAGTCGCTGCAGTAGCACAGCGGGCAGACGTTTCGGCAGGCATAGCAGCGGATGCACTTTGAAAACTGCTCCTGCCACTTTTCCTGCTTCTGCTCAATTGTCTTCTGCTCTTCTGCGGCAACATCCGCAAAGGTGTCTTCCGGCCCAATGCGCCGTTCACCCACAAGCTCATCATACACAACCGGTGTCGAGTCTTTGCAGCGCTTGCACTTTTCGCTCAGCAGCTCGTCTGCGGAAACCGTCGTCGTGGATCCGTTGACGGTTACCTTCACGTTTTTTTGGTCGATCGTGACGCCTGCGTTTTCAACGGCACCGGGGAAGCGCTGCTCGAGTTTGTCGATGTCGACCACGCCGGGGGAGTGCACGCCGATGACCACCAGCCGGTCTCGGTCAATGCCGTTTTCCGCCGCAAGAACTGCAATGGCACGGCTGTCGCAGCCTTTGACGATGATCGCGATCTTGCCGTCTTTAATGTCTTTTGCGGTAAGCGGCCCGATGTTCTCCATGGTCAGATAATTCGTCAGATTGTGAACGCACAAGGGAGAAAACACAAGCCGGTCGGCCTCCGTTGGATCGGTCAGCACACACGGTGCAACGCGAAAGCCGTAGCTGCCTTTCTCATAACCGATGAGGCACGCGACATCTTCCCGCGCCAGGATGTCCCTGGCGATTTTTCTTAAAGACTCTGTTGCATCCATACCTGTTCTCTCTTAATATCATTCGGGCCAAGAACCTTGATATCCCTGGTTACCTCTTTGACGACCTCAGCCCACTTGGCTCCTTCCGAGGCTGACACCCAGCTCATTCTGAAACGATCCGGATGAATTCCCAGATGGTCGAGAAAGCGACGCAGCAGCACAAACCGCCTGCGCGCCATATAGTTACCGCTCACATAATGACACTCGCCCGGATGGCACCCTGAAACAAGCACACCGTCGGCACCCTGCAGCAGTGCGCTGACGATATAGGCAGGATTAATCCGGCTGGAACACATGACACGAATCAGACGAACGTTTGCAGGATAGTGGAACCTGCTGGTTCCGGCAAGGTCGGCACCGGCATACGTACACCAGTTGCACACAAAAGCAACGATTTTGGGTTCAAATTCCATTCCGGCTCCTCACACCGTTAAAAGCTGTCACTGATTGTATTGATAACGGCAAGCATCTGCTCGTCGGTAAATCCGCACTGCTGAATTGCACCCGAATAGCACACCGCCGCGCACGCCCCGCAGCTTTTACACAGTACTTCGTTTACCTCGGCAACCGTTTTCGTAGTGCGGTTCACCTCACGCTCCTCAAGTGCAATTGCATCATAGGGACATGCCTCGACGCAATACCCGCAGCCGCGGCAGGCTTCAACCCGGATACGCGATACCATGGTTTCGGTCTTGACCTTGCCCTGGGTGAGGGGCATCAGTGCCTTTGCCGCCGCGCCGCTGGCCTGGGCAACCGTGTCGGGAATATCTTTCGGTGCCTGGCAGCAGCCGGCAAGAAATACGCCGTCAGTGCCCGTGTCGACCGGCCGCAGTTTCGGATGCGCCTCAAGAAAAAATCCGTCGGCGGAATTGGAAAGCTTCAGGAGCTTGCCGAGATCTTTTGCTCCCGCACTGGGCTGCATACCAACGGCCAGCACCACCAGGTCGGCGGGCACTTCCAGGGGACCGCCTTCGAGTGTGTCTTCCGCCCGGCAAATAAGCTTGTCACCCTTGCGGTAGATCTCAGAAACGTTTCCGCGACGGTAGTAGACCTCTTCGCCCTTGACGCGGTCATAGAACTCTTCGTAGCCCTTGCCGAATGCCCGTATATCTATATAGAAAACAGTGATCTTCGCATCCGGCAGCTTCTCCCGCACCAGATGCGCATGCTTGGCCGTATACATGCAGCAGACCCGGGAGCAGTATTCATTGCCGACGCTTTTGTCACGGGAACCGACGCACTGGATAAAAACCACCTCTTTGGGCTTCTGCCCGTTGATCAGCATATCACCCTGATTCGGACCCGATGCGGACACGATGCGCTCAAACTCCATCCCGGTAATTACATTGTCATATCGGGTGTAGCCCAGCTCAGGTTTTCGGGCCGGATCAAAGGTATCGAACCCCGTGGCGACTACGACAGTTCCCACATCAAGCACCAGGCGTTCTTCCTGCTGGTCAAGATTGATGGCGTTAAGTTCTTTACAGACCTGCTCACACTGCCGGCAGGTGCCTTCCGTAAAAAAGCGGCAGGCTTCGGGATCGACCACATAGGCGGCCGGGATCGCCTGGGGAAAGGGAATATGCAGTGCCCTGAGCTTTGACAGGCCCTCGTTGAAGCGGTCTTTGATGGCGATAGCACAGTAGCTGGCACAGGTGCCGCAGGCATTACAGATGTTTTCATCGATATAGCGCGGGGTGCGCTTGACGGTTACCGTAAAGTTTCCGACAAAGCCCTGCACATCGACAACTTCGCTGTAGGCAAGCAGCTCGATATTCGGATGATTCTTGATATCGGCCATCTTGGGGGTCAGAATACAGGCCGAACAGTCCAGCGTGGGAAAGGTCTTGTCCAGCTGCATCATGTGCCCGCCGATCGAGGGATTTTTCTCGACCAGATACACTTTAAAGCCGTTGTCGGCGATGTCGAGCGCTGTCTGAATGCCGGCAATGCCGCCGCCGATGACCATAGCCGTGGGTGTTACATCAACATAGTTTTCCTGCAGGGGCTCAAGCAGTGCCGCCTTGGCAACCGCGGCGGCAAGCAGTGACTTTGCCTTGAGTGTTGCCTGACGACCGTCTTTGTGCACCCAGGAGCAGTGCTCCCTGATGTTGGCGATTTCCAGACAGTAGGGATTCAGCCCGGCACCGGCAAGCGCGTTTCTGAACGTGGGTTCGTGCATGCGCGGCGAGCAGGCGGCAACAACAATCCGGTTGAGCCCTTGCTCTTTAATATCCCTGCGGATCAGCTCCTGCCCCGGCTCGGAACACATGTACATGTAGTTTTTAGCAACCGCAACGCCCGGCAGGCTTTCCGCAAATTCGAGCATCTCATCGATGCTGACATTCTGCGCGATATTGACACCGCAGTGGCAGATGTACACACCTATTTTTTTTGCACTCATGGTTTTTGGCTGCTTTTCTTATCAGTTAGTGTTTGGGCCAGTATTTCACTAATATCCAGAACCTGAAGTTTTTCTTCAAGGTCAAGCGCCTTGACCGCATCCTCCAGGGTAAGGAGACAGAAAGGACAGGCAACCGCAATTACCTCTGCTCCCATTTCGAGAGCATCGCGAATGCGGATATTTGCCAGTCGCTCGGGTGCGTCCTCGATTTCAATCCACATACGGCCGCCGCCGCCCTCGCAGCACAGGCTGGTTTCCCGGTTGCGGTCGAACTCTAAAAAAGTCAGCCCGCGGATATTCTGCAGTATGGCGCGCGGCTCATCATAAATAGCGTTCTGCTTGCCCAGAAAACACGGATCATGATAGGTTACTTTTTTCTTGAAACTACGGCCGCGCGGCAGCCTGCCCTCATCGATCAGGCGCGCGAAAAATTCCGTGTAGTGGGTGACCCTGGGGTTCAGACCGGGGTATTCACTGGAAAAGGTATTAAAGCAGTGCGGTGAAATGGTAATAATCTCTTTTATATTCTCATAACCGTTAAACAGTTCGGTATTTGCCTCGCGCAACGCATCAAAGCTCCAGATATCACCCAGGCGCTTGATCTCGTTGCCGCAGCATATCTCTTCAATGCCGAAAATGCCGAAGTCGATTCCTGCTTTCTGCAGGCAGGTCACCACTGCCCGGGCTACTTTCTGCAGCCGGCTGTCAAACGCCGGCGTGCAGCCGACATAGAGCAGCAGCTCCGCCTCACCGGCATCTTTGAGCTCAAGCCCCTGATACCACTCCGCACGCTTTTCCTTGCCCAGGCTCCAGGGATTATAATTGACTGAAATACTTTTCAGCACATCTCTGATGGCCGGCGGCAGGGTTCCGTCCTCAACCAGGATACTGCGCAGGTTGATTACCACATCTTTCGGCTCGATTTCCTTGGGGCAGCGCTGTGAGCAGGTCGAGCAGGTTGTGCACTGCCACAGAAAGTGCTTTTCGCTGGCTATTTCCTCTCCCGGAGCATTAAGCACATCATAGACGAGTCTGCGGATGTTAAAGGGTTCGGCCTGTGGTGTTACATAATTAATCGGACAGCCGGCTGAACACTTTCCGCACTGAATGCAGCCGAACAGTCCCAGCCGCTCTAGATATACACATCTTTCATATGCTTCTTCCACCGAAAACCTCTCAGTTATGAATGGTGCCGTGATTGGTTTGCCGTTTACGCTGTCACCATGTGCCGAACCATATCAGCCGGCTTTCTTCTTTACAGACCTGCCGAAACCCAGGTCGTCTATGAGCTGCAGGGCGCCGTGAGCACAGATAGCAACACACTGCGGGTCCGGCGGATCACCGCAGAAATCACACTTGAGCGCAATATTTGTTTCAGGCTCGAAAAACCATGGCCGGCCCGGGCAGGACGCACGGCAGACCGTACATTCATCATACTCCTGGCCGTCGATATTTATGATATTCTTTGAGGTGCATTCGGCATTGGTGAACGGGCCGGCGATGACGGGATGGAAGATGCCGTGCACTTCGTCTATGAAGATTCTGATTCTGGACTTTTGGGGATTGGTCTCGCCGTCATAGTGGTTCGCCGAACAGGCTGTTTCGCACTGGCGGCAGCCGGTACATTTGGTAAAGTCTACCAGTATCTTTTTCATGCGGTACCCTTTTTTGAATTGACCTGTTTGCGTGTTTTTCAACCGCCTGCTATGGGCGGAAATATTGCAACCGTGTCACCGTCTTTCAATTCAATGGCATTTGCCCTGGGGCCCTGCTTGTGTGAAATGCCGTTGATGACGATAATCTTGTCTTCCGGTCCCGGCATGCCGAGAATACGCAGGAGATCGGCAAAGGTTGTTCCCTCCTGCAGCGTCACTTTTGCAATACCTTTTTTGGCACCCTCCGGCAGAAACTGCTTGAACCGCATAAATAGCTTAAGCTCGATTTCCATTGCCCGTCTCGTGCCCGCACAGCGCTCTCAATCCAGCTTCAGCCTTTTTTTCAGCTTCTCCGTGGGAACGCCGTTTACATCCCAGCCGCGCAGATCATAGTATTCCGGCAGCATATCATCAAGCCTGCATACCTGGCCCCGGGGACCGCCCTGGGGCAGCGGGTCCTCGAGCAGGCGCTTCGGAAGCGTGTCATCGGCTTTCGTAAAGCCTGCTTTCATGTTGAAAAGACGTTCGAGATTCCAGATGCGCTCGGAGCAGTCCTTAACCTCCTTGACGGTGTAATTGAACCCGGTAGCGCCTTTGAGCAGCGCGCGCATGTCTTCAAAGCCGAAGCCAGGCGTCAGGGTGACGAACAGGCACAGCCCCGAGGAGTCAACCAGGGCCGTCAAGTCCTGGAAAATCTTAACGGTGGGCGCCTTGCCCTCGGTCACCAGGGGATCGAGCTTTTCGTGAACGCCGAGCACTTCGTTTGCGATTGTATAGCCCCTGACATGGCAGGCGCCTCTGTTGGATGTTGCGTAGGTCAGGCCCATGCCCTGCACGCCGCGGGGATCGTAGGCGGGTATTTCCTGTTTTTTTACACCCATGAACAGCTCCGGGTGCCCGTAGTGCTCTGCAAGAACAAAGGAGCCGTCAGCGGCGATTTTTCCCAGTCCTTTGCGCCGGCCCATCTGCTCGGTGAGCTGTACCAGGGCCTCGCCGTTGCCGAACCGCAAATCCATCCCGGCTTCTTCTTCGGGAATATAGCCCCGCTCATACAGTTCCATGGCGGTTGCAACCGTGCAGGCGGCGGAAATGGTATCCATCCCCAGCTCATTACAGAGGTAGTTGGCCTTGCTGATCGGCGCGAGGTCATCAATGCCGCAGTCGGCGCCCATGAGCTCTACGGTTTCATACTCAGGGCCCTCCCCCTGCCCGGCGAACTTGGGGTCGTCGATTTTGGTAATTCTGGCGCATGCGATCGAACAGGCAAAGCAGCCCTTGTTCCGCCTGAGAATATTCTCGGCGATGCTCTCACCGCTGATATCGGCGGCCTTTTCGAACATGCCCTGCTGAAAGTTTCTGGTCGGCAGAATGCCGCACTCGTTTATTATGTTGACAAGGATTGCCGTGCCGTAGGTGGGCAGACCTTCGGAAGTGACCGGACCGCTCTGCAGCTTGTGCATAGACGAGCGTATGGCTTTTTTAAACAGCTCGAAGTCGGCCGCCTGAACCCCCTGGGAGCCCTTTACGACAACCGCTTTGAGCTTTTTCGACCCCATGACAGCACCGACCCCCGAACGCCCCGCCGCGCGGTGCTTGTCGTTTACCACGCAGGCGATACGGGAAAGCTTTTCTCCTGCCGGGCCGATGCAGGCGATGCGGGTTTCCTCGGCAAGCCAGCGGTCCTCTATCTGGCCTCTGATGATCTCTTCGGTCTCGTGGGTGGTTTTTCCCCACAGCTCTTTTGCAGGCCTGAGCTCGACCGTATCATCGTTTATCCACAGCGATACGGGCTCCTTGGACTTGCCCTCGAAGATAATTCCGTTATAGCCGGCAAACCGCAGCTCTGCCGGGAAATAGCCGCCTGAGTTCGAGCAGGCAATCGTCCCGGTCAGCGGCGACTTGGTGATCACCATGTACCGGGCGCTGGCAGGTGCTCCGGTACCGGTCAGCGGACCCGTCATGAAAATAAGCTTGTTTTCCGGGCTGAGCGGATCAACGGTGGGATCGACTTCATCGCAGAATATCTTTGTGCCGAGGCCCCTACCCCCGATATAAGCGCGCGCGTCGTCGGGGTCGATATCTTCAACGGCCCATGTGCCTTTCGTCAGGTTAACCCGTAACAGCTTGCCTGGCCACGAATTCATACCACCGTTCCTCCATTAGTAACAAACAATGTTATACATAAATATGAGCAATTTTATAAGGACCGTTTTTTTGCCGAAAGGAAGCTGTGTCATACTGAAAAAGCCTAACGGGAAAACACCCACCCATCAGGCTTCCTTCGCAAACACGGCGGGCTGAACTCTGTCCAACCTTATCGGCTCCTGAAATGGAACTCGGAAAACCCTGTATCCGGATGAATTCTGCTTATGTACTGAGACATACCCTACCTGAGAACAGAACTTTAATTAACATAAAAACAAAAGTCGGTCAAATTAATTTACAACCTAAATGTTCGTTGTATCCAGACAACATAACGGTATTGCATGTTTTCACGACATTTTTAAATGCGGGAAACCATTCTCTATGGCAATTTATATGATACTGTAGTACTGTCATGAGCATATTATCCGGGGCATCCGCTGAGATGCCCCTTTTTTATCACGCGCGGGCACCGGCCGAGACAAGGTTTGGATAGTATGGATATTACCGTAAAGCTGTTTGCCTCTTTCAGAAAAGACCGGTTTGTTGAGGATGTACGAACATATCAGAATCAGGCAACCGTCAAGACCGTACTCGTCGATCTCGGCATACGGCAGGAAGATGTCGGCATAGTTCTTGTGAATACAAAACAGGCTCAAGCGGCCCGCAAGCTGAAGCCGGGAGATGAGGTGTCTGTTTTTCCAATAATAGGGGGCGGCTGACAGGGCACTGAAAGGCGGGGGCGTCCGTTTCCTTACGGCTGCAATGATTTTTTGTTAATTTTTTTATTCGAACAGCCGATAAACTGCTACACTGCACTCATCAGCGCTGACGCTCAAAGAGGCTGCCCTGTAAGTCGACCGGCTAGTTTGCCTCGTCAATTACTACATCGAGGAAAGCACTATGTTTGGAAACGTTTATAGGGACCGCCGCGTACTGATTACCGGCCATACCGGTTTTAAAGGTTCATGGCTCAGCTTCTGGCTGCATCAGCTTGGTGCCGAGCTTGCGGGTTTTTCAAACGAAATTCCTACCAAACCATCCTTGTTCGAAGTTCTCGGCTTACAAAGCAGGCTCAGACACTATGTCGGCACGGTGCTGGATCCGGAGGCCCTTGAACGCTGTATTGACGATTTTCGGCCCGATGTCATTTTCCATCTGGCTGCGCAGCCGATTGTGCGAAGATCATATAGCGAGCCGGTTCTCACGATCCGGACCAACAGCATCGGAACCCTGAATGTATTGGAGGCCATCCGCACGCGGTCGCACATATCGGTCGGCGTTTTTATCACCACCGATAAATGCTATCGCAATGTCGAGTGGACCTGGGGATACCGGGAATGCGATCAGCTCGGCGGCGACGACCCTTACAGCGCGTCCAAGTCGTGTGCTGAAAACATCTGCTATGCATATACACGGTCCTTTTTCGCAAAAAACGATACCGCTGCAATCGCAAGTGCACGAGCCGGAAATGTAATCGGCGGCGGCGACTGGGCTGCGGACCGCATCGTACCCGACTGCATGCGCGCCTGGTCGGAAAACCGTGCGGTGAATGTCCGTCACCCCAATGCGACCAGGCCCTGGCAGCATGTGCTCGAGCCGCTGAGCGGCTACCTGTGGCTGGGCGCAAAGCTGCTGCTGAATGATCCGGCTGCCCGCGGGCAGTCATATAACTTCGGTCCTCAGGCGGACGTGTATCAAACCGTGGAACAGGTCATGCTGAAACTTGCCGAGAGCTGGCCGGGCGCACAGTGGTCGCCGGATCCGGAGGGGCTGAAAGAAAAGCCCGAGGCAACTTTTCTGAAGCTGTGCTGCGACAAAGCTCTGCACGAGCTCGGCTGGCATGCCGTTCTCTCCTTCCGGCGGACGGCGGAATTTACCGGCAGCTGGTACAGGACCTATTACGATAAAGGTCCCGACCCCATGCGAGACGTTACCGCAAAGCAGATATACGACTATACCGATATCGCCCGACAGGCCGGGCTGCCGTGGGCCGCAGCGTAAGGGCGGAAAAAACACCCGGGAACTCAGCGGGAGACGACGAGCATGCAGACAATCCTGATAACCGGAAACCTGGGGTATAACGGCTGTACGGTCACCCGGGTTCTTACTGCTGCAGGGTACCGTACCATCGGTACCGATATACATCTTTTCCAGGACAGGCTTTATGATGATACGCCGTATCAGCCGACACGCCAGATCTACAAAGACGTTCGCGATATCGAAGCCGAAGACATCGAGGCAATCGACGCAATTGTTCACCTGGCGGCGCTCGCCAACGACCCGATAGGGGAGCGATACCCCGAGCTTACCTTCCGGATCAACACGGAAGCTTCCGTGCGGCTGGCGGAGCTTGCCAAAGCGCACGGCGTGGGAAAATTCATCTTTGCCTCATCAACCGCCGTGTACGGCATTCAGGATCCGACCGCTGCCGCCGATGAAAACTCACCCGTTGATCCCCGCACGCAGTATGCCAGGTCCAAGACAGCTGCTGAAACAGAACTGCTGAAGCTCGACGATGAAACGTTTCGGGTCATTATAATGCGCAATTCGACCATGCACGGCATATCTCCCAAAATGCGCCTTGACATTGTTCTCAATAATCTCGCAGCCTATGCACACGTCGAACACCGGGTTAACATCCTGAGCGACGGGACCCCGTGGCGTCCGATGATCAGCGTCGATGATTTCGCCCGTGCGGTTCAAATACTTGTCGGCGCCGAGCCCCGCCACCGCATCTACAACATCGGTTTCGACAGCGAGAACTACCGCGTGCGTGAACTCGGTCAGCTGGTTGCCGAGCATGTGCAGGTGCCGCTGGATATCAATGAAAACCAGACGCCCGAAGAGCGCAGCTACCGCGTAAATCACAGCCGGTTCGCCGATGAGTTTCCTGAATTCACGCCGGACAATGATGTGCGCGAAAGCATCAGGCGTCTTGCCGCAACCTATCGCGATTGCAGCCTGGGCGCCGAGGAGTTCAAAGGCCCGAAGTTTTTCCGCGTGCGGGCATTGACCGAGGCGTTCGAGACGGGCCGGCTGACTCCGGAACTACGAAAGAAGCACGCATAGCTTGCTGCCGTAACCGCAGCATAAAGGCCAACAAAAAAGGTGAGTGCTTGTGAAGCTTTTGACCATTATCCCTGCGTATAATGAAGAGGCTGTTATTGAAAAAACGGTAGGTGCCACTCTCGGTTTTTTCCGCTCCCGTCCTGAATTCGATTTTACGCTTGTGGTCGCGGATTCCTCCGACCGCGATGCAACGCGGACGATTATGCGGGGCCTTGCCCAACAGAACAACGATGTTGAGCATCACGAATTTCCGGACGGCAGCGGCAAGGGAGAAAAAATTCGCGGAGCCGCGCTCGCGCGACCCGGCTATGATATCTACTCGTTTATCGATGCCGACCTGCCCGTTACCTTCTCCGAGTTCCTTACCATCATCCAGGGCATCGAGCAACAACAGGCCAACATATCAATTGCTTCAAAATATATAAAAGGAGGAGGCTCGAACAGACCGTTTCATCGCATTCTTGTGTCGCGCATGGGCAACTTTTTTTTCAACCTGTTTCTTCGCATACCGGTTCGTGATTTCATTGCCGGAGCCAAAGCCTGGGATGCCGAAATCAACCGGAAAATCTGGCCGGATGTGCATGACCCCTCATTTTTTTTCGATACCGAGCTTCTGTATCTGGCGCACAAACGCGGGTATTCAATTGTTGAAAAGCCGGTTATATATAATGACCCGCGGATTCTCGGATCAAAATCCGGGGCAGTGCGCCTGGGAGCGGAATTTTTTAAAAACACCTGGGAACTGAGCAAACGCCAGTAACGTCCGGCATGACAATACAAGCTCATAGTGCAGTTTCATGCATCGTTGCTCTGGGCATATATGGAGTCAGCCGCTCAACCGCGGCTGCACTCGCATCCCTTATTACCGGCATTCTCACCGATCTCGACCACATCATCGACTATTGCCTCACCCACGGCCTGAGCTTCAACATACCGCATTTTTTTAAATCATTTTCCAGTGGACACTACAAACATATATTTCTCTTGTTTCACGGATGGGAGCACCTTGCCGTACTGGCGGTTGCCGCCTGGCTCCTGAACTGGAATCCATGGCTGCTCGGCCTGACCATCGGGTATGCCCAGCACCTTGCAGGCGATCAGCTTTTCAACCCGGGGGCTCCGCTTAAGTATTCGATCGTCTGGCGATGGAAAAACGGCTTCCTTTTTTCCAGGCTGTTCGCAGTAAAAACCACCTGAGATGCTGCGAACCGAAAGCCGCTGAAGGCTTTCAGCTTGACACCGGTAGGTGCCGAACATATACTTTTTCCCAAATCAAATTATTCTTTCAGTCATCACGACGGAAACAGCGTTGCCGGCAGACGGCCGGCTCGCCACGGCATGTACTGCACTATGCTATCAGTTGTTGTTCCGGTATTCAACGAGGAGTCGATCATCGGTACTACCGCAAAAAAGATGCTTGCCGACCTGCATGCAAGCGGACATGATTTTGAACTTGTCCTGGTAGACAACGGTTCAACCGATACAACCGGAGCAATTCTTGCCGGGCTCGACGACGAAAGGGTGCGTGTTGTTACACTAGAACACAATCAGACTTTCGGCGGCGGCGTTCTGGCCGGCCTGCAGGCCGCCAGGGGTGATTATTTTGCCGTAAACTGCGCCGATCTGCAGGTAAGCACCGGGGAACTGCTGCGGCTCTATGAAATCACCCGGGACCGGCAGGCCGACTACTGCAAGGGGGACCGGAGGCTTCAGTACCGGCAGTGGCACCGGCGGTTTATTTCACGGGTCTACCGTTTTTTGGTCATGAGCCTGTTCCGGTTGAATGTGCGTGATGTCAACGGCTATCCCATCATTATGACCGGTGAAGCCTATCGCCGCATCAACCCGCAGCTGAAAAGCTGGACCCTGCATGTCGAGCTTTTGTATCGTGCCCGCATAACCGGCTGCAGAATGATCGAGCCGGAAGTGCGGCACGGAGAGCGGGTCGGCGGGGATTCGCACATTACCCTTACGGTCATCGCCAGATTTTTTATCGGGCTGCTTGCCTATCGCTTTCAGACATTTTCAGCTCGCAATACTTGAGAAACATCTGAAACCATTCCCGCAGGAGGGTCATCAATGTCAACCGGTCAGAAGAGTATCTGTAAAATATGCGGCTCGAACAAAATGCTGAAATTTTTATCGCTTGGTCCAACGCCGCTTGCCAACAGCTTTTTAGCCCCCGACCGGATAAACAGCGAGGAGGTCTACTATCCGCTTGATGTATATTACTGCAATGACTGTCACTTTGTTCAGCTGGGCTACGTTGTGGACCCGACGGTCATGTTCAGTAATTACATCTATGTCTCCTCCACATCCATGACCCTCGGGCAGCAGCTCGGGGACTTTGCCGCTGCTGCAGACCGCAGGCTTGATGAAAACTCGTTTGTCGTTGAAATGGCCAGCAATGACGGAACATTGCTGAAAAATCTCATGCAACGGCATACCGTTCTGGGGGTTGATCCGGCAAAAAACATCGCCGTTATCGCCCGCGAAAGCGGCATTCCGACCATGGAGGCTTTTTTCAACGTTCAGACCGCCCGGCAGATACTGAACGAGCACGGCAGGGCCGATGCCATCCTCGGCGCAAATGTGTTTGCGCACGTTTCCGACCTTAACGGCCTGATAGAGGCCGTTAAGCTGCTGCTTGCCGAGAACGGCTTTGCATCCTTCGAGTCCCCGCATTTCGTCGACCTGTATACGAAGATGGAATTCGATACGATTTATCACGAGCATATTTACTATTTAACCATGCATGCAATCGAGCATCTCTGTTGCCGGCACGACATGGAGCTTTTTGATGTTCATAAAACCGATATGCACGGCGGGGCCATACGGTTTTTCATCCAGCGCTCAAACGGACCACGCCGAATCGAGCCGAGCGTTGCAGGTCTGATGGCTGCAGAAAAAAAACTCGGGCTGGACAAACCCGACACCTATAACGACTTTGCCGCTCAAGTGCTGCACCTGAAAATCGAGTTGCTTACCATGCTCAGCAATTTGAAAAAAAACGGCATGAGGCTCGCCGCCTATGGTGCACCGGCCAAGGGTAATACCCTCTTGAATTATTTCAGCATCGGAAACGATCTGCTGGAGTACATCGTGGACAAAAGCGAGCTGAAGCAGGGCACGTTTTCGCCTGGCAAGCGTATTCCTGTTGTGGGCCTGGAGAAGCTTGATCAAGACCCGCCGGACTATCTGGTGATTCTGGCCTGGAACTACGCCAGGGAAATAATGCAGCAGCTGGAAGGCTACGGCAGACGGGGTGGAAAGTTTATTATTCCGATTCCTGCGCCGAAGATAGTATAAGGTTTTATAACCGGAAGACTATCGGGTATTATACTCCGTCACGCGAAAGTGTCCAGGTTATCGCCCGCTGGACAAGCTCTGTGGCGCTTTTCAGATCAAGCTTCTTTTTGATATTTGCCCGGTGCGCATCGACCGTCTTTACACTGAGGTCAAGCATTTCCGCCACCTCGCGCGTTCCCTTGCCCTGACCGATAAGGGTAAAAATTTCAAGCTCGCGCGAGCTCAGTATATCGGCCGGAGAGAGTTCCTGCTGGGAGGTGCCGGAGGCAACTTTCTTGAGCATGCGGGATGTCATGCCTTCGCTGAGATATATATCGCCTTCGAGAACACGACGGATTGCCAGGATAAGGTTCTCGGGGGGGTCCTGCTTCATGATATAGCCCTGGGCTCCGGCTTTCAGGGAGCGCTCCGCAAAGCGTACCTCGTCGTGCATCGAAAGTATCAGAACCGGAACGCCTTCCGCCTTTTCATGTATCGGGCCGACAAGATCGATACCGCTGGTTGTTTTCAGTGATATATCAAGCAGAATAATATCCGGCCGGAGTTGATTAAGAGCATTGAGCGCCTCGGGGCCGTCTTCAGCCTCACCGCAGACCGCCAGGTCGCCCTCCTGTTCAATAAGCTCGCGCAGGCCGTGACGCACAATAGGATGATCATCGACAATATAGACTTTTCTTCTGCCTGGGGCGGCATCCATCATACAGCCTCCTGCCTGTCGGCAAAAATTGATTCCCTACGGAACGAGCAGGTTACTTTTGTTCCCTGGTGTGCCTTTCCATCGATAAAAAGCTTCGCACCGATTATCTTCGCTCTATACTTCATAAGATTGATTCCCATTCCCTTTGCCTGCGTCGCGTCGCGTATGCCGGTACCGTTGTCACTGATGCTCAGCGCATAGCGATCATCATGCTTCTCGATCGTTATCTGAATGCGGGTCGGCTTACCGTGCCGAACGGCGTTGTTCACCGCCTCCTGCGCTATGCGAAACAGATGCACGGCGGCGATAGTGCTTGTTGTTTCAAGGTGCTCACAGCCGCTGAACTCACAGGTTATGCTGAAAAGGTTTTCCGTTGCCGCTGCCAGCTCTTCAAGAGCTGCGCTCAGGCCTTCGGATTCCAGGGTTGCGGGATACAGCCCGCGCGCCAGACTGCGGGTATGCGAGATTGCGCTGTTGACGAGCCGGGTGATTTCTTCCGCCTCCTCTGCCTCGGGAAGCTGACGTGCTTTCAGCTTTTGCCCCAGCGCCCGGCCCATAAATGCCACCCCCGTTAAAACCTGCCCCAGTCCGTCATGCAGATCCTGCCCGATGCGACGCTGTTCCCGCCCGCTGACCGAAAGGATTTCCTGCTGCAGCCGCTTTTGCTCGGTTATGTCTGAGAGCAAGGTCATGAGGGCATAGACATTGCCGAGCTCATCGGTAAGCGGGGCGGAGGACACGGAAATATCTATAAGCGAATCATCCCGTCGCCGAAGCTTGAGGACCTCTTCGGTGAGGGACTCGCCTTTCCGGACACGCTGCAGGAGAGACGAAAGTTCGTCCGGGGCATCAGCGGCAACAAGAGGAAGCTTCCTGCCTACAACCTCGGCGCGAGTCCAGCCGAAAATGCGCTCTGCAGCGGGATTCCAGATAGAAACCGTATTAGCGGCATCAAACACTGCTATGGCAACGGGGGATTCCTCAATAAGAGAGAGCAGGGTTCGGCTTGTTTCCCGCAGGGCTTCCTCGGCTTTTCTGCGCTCGGTTATGTCACGTATTATTCCCACCGAACCGATTCGGTTCCCGTGCTTGTCTTTTAAAATTACCATGTTCTGTTCGACGGGAATTATATTGCCGGCCCTGTTGCGGTAATAATTTTCCCAGTTCGACACCCTGCCGGTTTTAAGAAAAAAATCTATTTTAAGAGATGCTTCACTTAAACTGTGCTCTTCGATGCATACATCTTTCCCGGTAGACGAGCGGTAAGTTCCTGCCTTGGGAATAAAAAAGTCATCCATGCTCTTTCCGGTTATTTCCTTCTCACTGTATCCGAGCATATCGAAAAGAGCCTGGTTCGCCCTGGCAATATATCCCTGTTCATCGGTAACCACTATTGCATCCAGCGAGCTTTCGATAATGTTTTCCAGAAATTCTTTTGTTGCGCGGGCTTCTTCTTCAGCGGCTACGCGGTCTTTAAGATCCTGCCTGGCCCGGCGGCTGAGTTCGGCAAGCCGGCCGATAACACCGCCGATAAACACGAGGGCGAGCGTTCCGGCAGGCCCGCCGCCCTCTCGCAAAAGGCTTATCATTGCTTCAGCGCCCCAGATATGCACAAGCATCATGTTATATACAAAGCTCAGGGCTGCTGAAAGCATGCCGGCTTTCCAGCCGAAAAACCAGCCGAAAAAAAGCACGGGAAAAATAGCAACGGCACCGATACCGCGACCATACAGAGAAAAAAGAAAATAAAAAAGGAGGGTATAAAAAATAATAACAAAAGGGGTCGCCCAGATTCTAAGCTTTCGCTGGTGCTGCGTAAGAAAAACAGAAAATACAGTCATATTTGTATGCAAACTTATTTTTAACGAGTTTTTAAAATTTTTCATACTTATTGAGATTAGTCCAGTAAAATTCAATCCGCATTGAATCCCTTCAGCCTTATCATTACCCGGCATACCAGAATATCACACAGGAGGAAAACGCAATTTTTAATCTGATGGCATCAAGATTCATAGCTACATTTAATTAATATGACATGGAGTTTCAAAATACGTTTAATTCTTAAGCTAGATATAGGTAAATACCCTAAATAAATATTAGGAAAAATAAAACTTTTATCTTGCGCGGATTATTTTTTTACATTAAAACCAATGTAAAGACGTAAAAAAACATAAAAAATAATTGCCAAATATTTTTGCTGATTTATTAAAAAGCGAAAATATTTAATTTAAATATATTTTTTTTTGTTTTATTTGTAACGGGTATTTTTATAGTAAGTTTTTTTGTTTGCTTAATCATAAAAAAACAACATTTAAAAAGGCTCGTAAACTGAAACATTAAATAAATAAAATTAAATTTAAAACTTTTTTTGGAGGGAAACAAATGCAGCGCACAAAAATCGCAATCTTTATCCTTCTCGCCTGCTGTTTTTGCTGGCAGGCACAGGCACACGCCGGAGCCAATATTCCGACTGCTTTGGAGACTGTCACCGCTGATGACGGTTCGGTCTGGGAGCGGGTAAACGCTCCCGGATTCGGTAATGCGGAAAACAAAGCCATTGTAGCCTTGCATGAGTATCAGGGCAGCCTCTATGCAGTAACCCGCAATGATGAAACGGGATTTGAGATTTGGAAAACCAACAGCTCAGGAGGGTGGGATCAGCTCACCGTTCCCGGGCTGACCGACAGGAATAATTACTATGCCTATTTAAAGGAGGGTGTGTTTGCACCCCAGTATGATACAAAATACAATGTGCGCAACAATCAGTGGGGCGACATGATCGAGTTCAACGGCAAGCTGTATCTTTCCGTCTGCAGCGGCTATCAGGGTGCCCATCTGTACGGTTCTATCGGAACCGAGATATGGCGCTACGACGGAACAACCTGGGAACCGGTCATGGGAGAATCTGTCGATGCCGATGAAACCGGGACGATAACAGCGATCAGCGGCTGTGCGGCAGCGGACGGAGACACCGGTGCGTCTTTTGTAGACAATACAAAAAACTGGGCCTGGGGAGAGTTTGAAGGATGCGTCTTGCGGGTAGAGGGAACCTTCGATGGAAGCTCCGGTGAGGCAGAACCGGGAGTACAGGGCCTGCGGGTATTTGATATTTTATATAACAATACCAATACCCTCTGGGTTCAGCAGAATGAGCTTGCAGGGCTGGACGAGGACACGGTCTGTGATGAGCTTCGTTTGAGAATACCTGGTGACTTTGGCAGGCCCGACAATCTGGTTGCCCCTGTCAATACAGGAGACAGCTACAGCATAGTATGCGGTGTTGATGATGTCGGATTCGGGGAAATGTGGAACAAAACCATTGTCGACTTTGAGGTGCACAACGGTGAACTGTATGCCACCATCGGGCTCAACTATGAAGACGGCTCACGCATCTGGAAAACAAGCGACGGCATCAACTGGGTACCCACATCCGATTACAGCTTTGGTAATTTTCACGGCACGAATCCGCTGACCGGCGACCCGATTGCCGATGGAGACTGTCCGGTCCCGGGCTTGAGCGACAGAAACGGCAACCCGGTCAGTTCAAGCACAACGAATTTCGGTAAATTCAACGGGACTCTTTTTACGGGCGGAACAGGATCGAGCGGCTGTAACGGCCGCGGAGCACGGGTTGTCAGGCTTGACGATGATAGTTGGACCGTTATAGTCGATTATTTTGTCGATGAAAATGATAGCGGCACCAATGAAAACGGCTTCAGTGTGAATGACGACTTTCTGACCGCCAATTTTCAGGCATGGAGCTGGGCAACTTATGATGACCGCCTGTTTGTCAGTGTCATTCGGCTGACGGAGGGCAACCGGATAATGTATACCGAGACCGGTTCAGATCAGGACGGCGACTGGATTTATGCCATGGGCGGGGATTCCGCCTATCCTGACGGCTGGGGGGAAACGACCAACCTCGGCGCTGAGCTCTATCGCTACAATGGAAAGCTTTTTGCCGGCAGCCTGGTAAACAATGACCGGACATTTGATCCCGAACTTATCATTGACGGTGCCGACCTTTGGAAGGCGACAGGGCCCGGCAACAACCTTACCTGGACACGCATAACAGGGGATGGTTTTGGTGATGCATCGATCATATCGTTCGAGGCTTTTGCAAACTTTGACGGCACGATGTATCTTGCTGCCTCAAATTATGTACCGTCAAGCTTCCGGGGCAGCGAGGAGACGGGAGCAAGCGGCGCCAAAATTTACCGGCTCGTATCGGAAAAAGCGCCGTGTGTTACGGTCACGGAGGACCAGACCGTGGCTGACAAATTTACCCGCCATACAGTAACGGGCATTACCACACCACTGCCGGTAAATCCTGATGTTCCGGGTTTTGTAGGAGCGGCCTTTTTAACAACAGGGGATATTGATGATGACGGCATAAAGGATATTATCTGCACTTCCGGTGTGGGCATTGATGGCGATGCGATGACTACTGATGACGGAGCGGTGGCAATATTTACCTGGGACGGCAACAACCTTGACTCCTGGACCCAGACGGTCATTAATTCCACCTTTGTCTTCCCGAATGAAACCGAACTGCATGATATGGATGGTGACGGAGATAAGGACATCCTTGTTCTGGACAACTTTATTGTCAGCTGGTATACCTGCGGTGTCGGTGGTGTGTACTGGCTTGAAAATCTTGGCGGTGACATAACCGACCCGGCAAACTGGGTGAAGCAGGAAATTTATGTGGAAATCGACGACGGCGGCGGCTGTGATCCTATGTGCAGTCCCGTTGGTGCGGGCACCTGTTCCAGCGCGCTCACCAGTTATCACCGGGCCCGGTTTATTGATCTTGACGGTGACGGTCTTGAGGACTTCGTTACCACAAAGGTACATATGTGGTACTGGCAGTGGACTGATCTGCCCTATTCATGGATGGAATGGTTCAGACAGGAATCTGACGGCAGCTTCAGCGGCCCCTATGTGATCGGATACGGCGGAGGGTTCCTGTTTAATATGTCCGACATTGACGAAGACGGCGATGAAGACATCGTTGCCGGCCAGTTCTTTATCTATGAAGCCGGTTTTGCACGCAAGGCCCCGGATGATCCCAACGGTGACAGCATAATCTGGTTTGAAAACCCGGGACAGGCCGCGATTTTTGCTGATCCGAATATTGAATGGAACCGGTATACAATCGATAATGAATATAATTCACCCAACCCGGTCGGCAAAGTCAATGAAACTATCTTTGCCGATATTGACAATGATGGTTCTGATGAAATAGTACTGACCAATCATAACCACCAGCAGTACAGCACCTACAGTGGGGAACCGCTGCGCTACTGGCCGGCGGGAGTATATTATCTCGAAATACCGGAAAATCCGCAGGACTATTCCCAGTGGGAACCGATCTCTATTGAAACCGGTGATCCGAACCTCGATCCTGACGATCATACCGCAGTGCTCGCCGATGTATACGGTGTCGACCGCGATTTTGATGATTATAACGGCCAGGGCTCACCCGGTCTGGTACGGGCTGAAGACATCACAGGCGACGGATTCCCGGAACTGCTCGTGCCGGGTGACGGCAAGGGTGAAATGTATTATTATGAATCCCAGGGTTTTGACGGCAGCTGCCTGAGCTTTAAACGCGCGTCGCTGTATTCGGAGGTTGCCTGCATGCCGGGTGAGTCTGTATTTGAAGACATCGATGGTGATGGTGATCTGGATGTTATTACGGTCATTTTCGACACCAGCCATGAAAAAGATGTGGGTAATACGATCGAGTCGAGCTCCATATTTGTATTCGAAAACACGGATCCAACGCTTATAGAACTGAGCAGCTTCGCTGCAGCCGGACGCTTTAACCGGACGGTTATTACCTGGACGACGGCCGGAGAGATCGACAACGAAGGCTTTAACATTTACCGCGCGGAATCTGAAAACGGATCCTATGAGCTGATTAATGACAATCTTATTCCCGCACGAGGTGATGCAACGACGGGTGCCTCGTATCGCTTTATCGACCGGGATGTGGAGCGCGGCAAAACCTACTACTACAAGCTGGAGGACGTAGACACCAGCGGCAACGTTACACAGCACGGGCCGGTCAGCGCCGATGTCGGCCTGCTTGCCGTTTTTCAGAAGTAACGGTTTATGAAACGCACCGGCAATATACAGTATGGCAGAGCGGCAAGCCCTGCCATACTTGTTTAAACCGGCAGCACAAAGGAGTGCAGATGAAAAAAACGGCAGCATGGTGTATGTTTGTACTGGCTTTCTTTTTTGCCTTCGCAGACAGCGATTCAGCTTCAGCCCAGGGATGGCCGCCGCTGCCGGAAGCACTTGACGCCCTGGTAAGCGATGCAGAGGTGACAATCACAATTTCATCTGTTCCGGAGTGGGCCACCCCTGATGATTTTTACTATGTTTTCTCACCAGCTGCACAAACCCCAGACGAGGGACTAATACTATATCCCGGTGTTGTTGACGAACGGTCCTACGCACCGACGGCCCGCGCCATTGCTGAAGCGGGATATCTTGTCGCACTCGTGCCCATGCCGTCGGATATCGCGCTTTTAGGGACCGCCAGAGCCGATACGATAATCGGCGACCACCCCGAGATCGAAACATGGGCTATCGGCGGTCACTCGCTCGGCGGGGTCGCGGCATCGGCCTATATCGCAAACAATGATAATCTGTTTGCTCATTCGTCCGCCATTGACGGCCTCGTGCTCTGGGCGTCATATCCTTCGGAAGGCTACCGGGTTGACGGTATAGTTGACCTTGAGGCCGTCTCGATCTACGGTACGCTTGATGGCCTCACAACACTTGATGAAATCGAAACATCAAAGGATCACCTGCCTTCCGATACGTGGTTTGTTCCGATCGAGGGCGCCAACCACACTCAGTTCGGCTGGTATGACACATCCCCCTACCCCGTACAGCCGGGAATTGATCATGACGGCATCCCCCCTGACGATCCTCCCGACAATTTCGCAACGATTTCTCGCGAGGAGCAGCAGGACCTCATCGTCAGGCATACAGACAACTTTCTTGTCTCCCTGACGCCCAACATGCCTGCGGCTGTTGAAACGATTACGGCCGATGACGGATCGACCTGGGAGCGTGTAAATATTCCGGGCTTTGATTCAGACAACAACTTTTCGGTTGTCGCCATGGCAGAGTATCAAAACCGGCTGTATGCAATGACACGCAACCAGGCGGAAGGCGCTGAGGTCTGGCGCACAAACGCAACCGGCTGGGAGCAGGTTATGTTCCCCGGGGATGAAACAAACGGTATTTACGGCAACCCTGCCATAAACAATGTCTGGGGAAAGATGATCGTGTTTGACGGCAAGCTGTATTTCGGATTTTCCTCCGGGCTGCAGGGGAACTATCTCGGGTCGACGGGGTGTGAAATATGGCGCTTTGACGGTGTTTCCTGGGAGCCGGTTGTTTCCGACAGGGCCGACATCGATGAGCAGGGCACGATAACGGCTATTGCGGACTGTGCCGATGCTGATGGAGATACGACTGCGCAGATAACAGACAGCACGAAAACCTGGTCTGCAGACCAGTGGGCGGGCGGTACCCTGCAGATAACCTCGGGCAGCGGCCAGCACCGGAAATTTTACATTGTCGGCAATACCGCAGACACCCTGATTATCCAGCAGAATGAAACCGCCGGCACCGGCGCCGACCAGGCCTCGGAAACCGAGTTCACGGTCTGTGCATCCAAGATTTACAACAATCCGTATCCGTCCTATTCATATACTCTTGGGGCGGTTGTTGCCGGGGATGCCTATGAAATAGGCATGGGTGCGGATGAAAGCGGATTCGGTGAAGTCTGGAACAAAACCATTACGGATATGCTTCTGTTTGACGGAAAACTCTATGTCAGCACGGGGCTAAACTATGAGTACGGCGCCCAGGTCTGGTACACGGATGACGGAGATGCCTGGTCGGTGACCCTGCCGGCAAACAGCTTCGGCAACTATCATCCTGAGGCTACACCCTACCCGGACGGCATGAAGCCGGTTTCAAGCAGCATTACGAACCTGGCCAAGTTTAACGGCAGCCTGTATGCCGGCGGTACCGGTACTTCAGGCGGCAGCGGCAGCTGCTCGCGCATGGCACTTCTGACGCCCGGCGGCTGGGAGCTGATTGTCGATGCCGAGGTGGATGCCGATGACACCGGCACAAACGAAAACGGTTTCGGTGACGGCATGGGCTGCGACATGAACACCGGCAACTTTATGCCCTGGAGCCTTGCACTGTTCAACGGCATGCTGCATGCCGGCATCAACTCGCTCGGAGGTGCCCGGGTGCTGTACTCAGAGACGGCCAGTGCCGATGATGAGGACGCCTACGGAGATCCGACGTGGAAATACAGCGTGGGCGGAGATTCAGTACTTCCCGTGGGATTTGACGGCTCAACTGACACAAGCGGTGAAAATTACCTCAATATAGCCGTCAACCTGTTTCCGTTCGGCGGCACTCTGTTCGGCGGCATTGTGACCATGTATGTGCCGGAATATGGGCTTTCCGAGCACTATGGTGCTCCGCTTTGGAACAGCCAGGACGGGCTTACCTGGAGCCCGGTAACGGAAAACGGCTTTGGTGATGTTGAGATTATCATGTTCGAAGCTTTTACCGAGTTCGGCAGTATCGTGCATGTTGCCGGCAGCAAGGGTGCGAGCTCCACCCCGTCCGGTCTCGGCGGTGCCAAAATATTCAGGCGTGTTGCTGATCCGACACTAATAAACCTCACGAGCTTTACGGCAAAAGGTTTTCCGAACCGGGTAATTCTGAAGTGGGAAACCGCCGGAGAAATCGATAACGCCGGATTCAACATCTACCGCTCTTCAGCCGAAAATGGCAGCTATGAACAAATAAATGCTGCGCTCATCCCTGCAAGAGGATCTGCAACAGCGGGCAGCACGTACCGTTTTGCGGATACCGGGGTTGAGCGGGGCAGCATATATTATTACAGGCTTGAAGATATCGACACCAACGGTATTACGACCGTTCATGGACCGGTGAGCGCTCAAGCGGGCATTCTGCCGCTTTTATTCAATAAATAATATTTTCACGTTCTTCACTCCTCTTCAAAAAGGCGGAACATCGAGATGTTCCGCCTTTTTGATACTTGAGAAAATAGTATCCTCTCCAGAGCCGGAAACCTACTATAGAATTTCCCTATACAATTCCAGATACCTTTCGGCCATTAGGTCTACATCAAACATCTTCTGTGCTTTTTTGCGGTTATAAGTTCCCATTTCTTCTGCCATTCCGGGGGATTCGCAAATTTTACGTAAGGCCTCGGCATAGCTTGAAACATCTTCGGGATCGCACACATATCCCCCCCTGCCGTTGTCTATCAATTCTGGCAGTGATGAGCGATTGCTGCACACAACCGGCTTGGCACAGGCCATGGCTTCTGCCGCGGCATAACCGAAGCCTTCAAGGCGCGAAGGAAACAGTACAACCGTACACTTTCTGTACTGCTCTACTATTTGTACAGGGGTCAGATTATTCAGATAATATATTGTATCGCGATAGCCACAATGCTGCTCGGAAAAACTTATACAAACCAGTTCATACCCACCAGCCAGACGGTCCATGATCGGCACAAGCAAGTCGGCCCCCTTTCGGCGTGACAGGTTGCCGACAAAAAGAATACGCCTATCGCTTATTTGAGGGCGGATATCCGGTTTAAAAATTTCCAGTTCGATTCCGTTATAAATAACACTAAGCTTGTCATCAAAGCCGCAAAAAGATTCCGCAAAGCTTTTTCGGGTGGCATCGCTTACGCATACAGCAGCACTTGCAGAGCGAAGGGTCTTTTGGATCCTGCGACGCAGCAGAGCATAATGATATATTTTTTGAGCGGTACTGGTATACTGCTGGTAATAAGGATCAAGCACATTATGATGCAGCGTGACGACAAGCGGCGTGTTCGGCGGTTTAAATAAAAATCCGTAATCACAGTTTGTATGTACTATGTCATACTGTCGAGCAACAGGCCAGGCAGTTCGCGCAAGAAACGGCAGAAATTCATACCTGTAGGAAAGCCACAGGATACGGGTTTTAACACCCTTTCTCTCAAGGGCGTTACTGAGAAGGGTAAAATACACATCACTACCGGATGAGGCTTTGACAACAGGAAAAAGTACTTTCATGTGAGAGACTCCCGATTTCGTGCGGAAAAAGCCATTTTCATTGACAGAGTAGCAGACAATATTTTATTATCCCGACAATTCATACAAAACGGGCACCGTATAATGAAAGTATGTGCGCTTGTAATAAATTATTTCGGTTATGAAGATACGAAAGCCTGTATCAGCCAGATAAGCAGACAGACTGTCGAAGCAATCTATGTTCTCGACAACTCAGCCGATTGCGATGAATTCGAGAACCTTAAAAATGCTTTGGAAAACCAGAACAGTGTCAGCATTATACAAACAGAAAAGAATCTTGGTTTTGCAGCAGGAGTCAATCATGCCCTCAGGAAAATATTGCCCTGTGACTTCGATGTATATATTATTCTTAACAGCGATATTATCATTACTTCAAACAGCATTGAAACCATGCTGAAAGGTATGGCCGAAAACAGAATCGATATCGCTTCACCGCTTATTAATCGCTATCCGGACCAATCACAGCTCTGGTCACGTGGAAACTTTTATAACAGCTGGACAGGGCTTATAACTAAACGGAGGCTGCCGCTGCCAGGAAATTCGTTTTATGTAACAGGCTGCTGCATGGCTGTCAGAAAAACAGTGTTCGAGGATGCCGGTCTTTTGGATGAGGATTTTTTCATGTACGGTGAAGACGTCGAGTTTTGCAGCCGAGCAAAGCAGCAGGGCTTTCAGATAGGGGTTATCCCCGAAGCGCTGATATATCACAAAGTCGGCTCTTCATCGATTCCTAACTCTCCTTTTTATGAACTTCACATAAGCAGAGGTCATCTTCTGCTCTGCAACAAGTTGATACAGGGGCCTGTTCAGCAAAAAATATCTTTAGGCATCAAGTTTATAATGCTGACAGTACGAGCCCTCATTCGAGCTGTTCGTCATAACAACTTCATCGCGGTAAAAGGAATGATACTAGCGATCAAATCACTATAAATCAATTGTTTAGCAGACAGGCTATGTTATTTAAATATTTTTTTTATGGTCTTACCAATCTGTGTAATAGATTTTTTTTTGCTTCGTTTATTCACAAGGCTTAAAACATATTCGGAGCCGGTTCTTGCATCTAGAAATTCGGGTGAAGAAAATTCCCAGTTTTCATTATAGTTAAATCTTCTAAAATATCTTTCAAGCTTTGAACGAAAGAAGTTCACATCTTCCTCAATAAACCATGACCGCCAGTTGTCAAAGCTCGCAGTCCTAAGCACTCGCTCCGGAATATCACTGTCTTGTGTATCGTTATAAACCTCCATATCTATGCCAAGATACGCTGATAAGTTTTTCGTCTCCCCCTGTACAAATTTCTCATAGTGCAGAACAAAAAAATCATTTTGATACTGGTTCATAATGTCTATAAACTCATCATATCTATTGAGTATTTTTTCGCTATCAGGAGATCTGTTTTCATCAAGCTCTGAAAATCGATCAATCATGTATTTTACAGAAATCTGAGATGGTTTTCTTTCCTTAGCTCTAATCAACTCTATCCAGTAATTTAGTTTTGTAGAATCATTAATAAAAACAGCATCATAGGTTCTGTAAAGCATTTGGCTAATAAGGTTGTCACGAGGGTCTCTCACAATCGATATTTTTTTGTGAAAGGTAATCCCTTTGTTCCCTTTTATCAAATCATAGAAATCTTGCGCATGTATTTGCCCTTGGAGTGTCTTAATAAGGACAGGTATTGTTGTCTTATTGTAAATAGAGTTAATTTGATCAATGGATGGTTCAAACAAATCATATATTTTTCCGTGAGCTGATAATATTTTTTTCACGGCATAAAAAAGAGCAGTCGTTCCGGATTTCGGCAACCCGAATATCAGGCAGTGAAACATAGCCGTTTTCTGACCTATGCTGCTCTATTGTTTTTAAAAAGAACCATACAGTTCCAGTTTAAGAACTTCATTATTCTATAGTTGATCATTCCATTGGCCTTTCTTTTGAGCCTGTTTTTAATTATTATTATTAGATTGTTTAAAATCCATTTTCTAGACTCATACATAATTTTGAGTGAATTTATTTTTTCAGCTTTTTGGGACTTTTTTGGGGGCGTACTTTTCTTTTTTAGGGATCCATACATTCTTCTGAAAAAAACCTTATATACATAAAACAACTCCCCTAGTAATATTAATAAAACCGGAAAGTTCAGCAATTCATTTAAAATCCTGTTTCTTTCAAGGTGATACACGGTAAAAAATGATTTAGTGCCTGCTGACTGGGATCCCTTATGATACACGACCGCCTGTGGAACACAAAATCCTTTATAAGATTTTGCATTTAGCCTTATTCCCAAATCAATATCTTCAAAATAGGCAAAATACAGTTCATCAAAAAACTGATTGTTATTGATTTTAACAGCCTCAAGCGATCTGGCAGTGTAAATCGAGGCAGCTCCACAGGCACTAAAAATTGGCCTTAATGAAAGGCTTCCATTAAAAGTTTGAAATTGTCTCTCCACAACCCCTGATCCATCCGGTAAAATAGCATCCCCATCCGAGCAAATCAGGTCTTTTTCCGGATAATACATTATCCTGGATGAGGCAAAATCAGCATTAACGGACAGTACTCCAGCTATAAGTTGTGCAAGCCAGTCCGGCTCTACTATGCAGTCATTATTTAAGTTTACTATGTACTTAAATCCATTTTGTAGTGCCCAGTTCATACCATCATTGTTGCCGCCGGCAAAGCCCCTGTTTTCTTTGTTCTCGATCAAGTGAACTTCAGGGAAAGTTTCCTTGAGACGTGTTCCTTCGTTATTATCTGAACCGTTGTCAACAAGAACAACCTGAAAATTTTTATATGTTGATGCTCTCAGCGACTCAAGGCATTCGACCGTGTCTTCAAATCCGTTCCAGTTTAAAATGATAACCGCTACTGATGGCTCTGTGTTCATTTCATACTACTCAGTTTATCAGTTTTATGTTTTAAACGCACACGAGGTACCAGTGCTCTGTAGAGTCTGTCAATTTTTTTGAATCCAAGATTTTTAATCATCTGCAACAGTACCGGCTCACGAGTGCTCCAACAGCCGCACGTAGAGCATATTTCCCTGTAATTATTTTTATGTTTATGTAAAACCCTTTTCAGGGTCTTAAAATACGCCCTGTCAAGCTGCCCGTCAGAAAGATGATGCAACTTAAGGGGTATAACATAAACCCCCATATTTTTTCTTGTAATGCTCAAAGAAAAGTCAACTGCATAGGTATGCCAGCCTGTACAAGCCAGTTCGTCAAAACGGCATCCAATAAACACATCCCGGGGAATAAAAATACAGCACTCATCAACAGTCATAACCTCAACAGGCTGCTCTATCGGCTTCCCGGCTTGTTGATGTAATTGTCCATGAGTAATGTTTGATAAAATTGCTTCACCTTTTCCCCGCCGGCCAGCAACACCGGCAATGCCGAGATTGGGAAGTGTTTTCAGAAAATTTTCTGCATCACTCAACGTACTGTTTGAGTTCAAATCGATATCCTGATGGACGAACATGATATAGCGACTTTTCTTTGATGCGATCTGATCCGCACCATAGTTCAGTGCCTGCGCTGCTGAAGAAAACCTGCCGTCGGTATTGTCAAGTGCGATAAGCTCAAAGGACGTATTCTGCGCCTGCAGACTCTTTAACAGACACTTCTGGTAAATCTCCCTTTTGTTGTATACGCATATTATGGCAATCACTGTTCAAACCATCCAGCTACTTGTTTATCGGTAACAACCTGCCCGGAGCGAATCTGTTTTCGTTTTATCAGCAGGGCTGGAAGATGAAAAATTGCTGAAAAATGTCCTGCAATAAAGAAAAGCCCGAGCTTGAATTTTTTTTGCCTGAAAAGCCTGGAAACGCTACGAAGTAAATATAGCGGCCGTGACGTTAAAAACTTAAATACGAGAGCGGGTGGAAGGTTTTTTATGACGTAAAAGTATCTGTTTCTCTCCAGAAGATACATTTTCAAAGGTGAATTGTTGCCAAGCGTTGAAGAATGTGCATGATAAACGATTGCTGCGGGTACAAGGAAGGTCCTTTGACCGCTGAGTCGCATACGAAAGGCAAGATCGACGTCCTCGTAATAAGCAAAAAAAAGTTCATCAAACAGCCCTATCTGCTGCAGTATTTTTCGCCTGAAAAGTGCGGCTCCGGCACATACCCCAAAAATTTCTCGAGTGCTATCATATTGACCGGTGTTTTTCTTGCCGTAACCTATTTGAGATGCGCCGGCATGCAGACTGCCAGGCGCTATGCCGGCCGCGTCGATAATTTCCCTATTGGACATTGATAGAATAAGCGGCTGAAATGCAGCCACAGTACTGTTTTTTTCCGCGCAGAGTACGAGGCGTTCTATGCAAGATGTATCTATAATCGTATCATTATTTAGAAACATTATATACTCGATGCCGCTGTTGTGAAACGCATAAGCAACACCAATATTGTTGCCACGCGCAAAACCATAGTTTTTTTCGTTTTTGATAAGGGTTAGCTTTGTTTTTTCCAGTTCATGATTGTTTTGGCAGCAACAATCGACTTCGATCCCCTTAATAAGATTTATTGCAAGCGGCTCTTGTTCGGAATCTTTCGATAAGCTCTTGTTGCGGGACGCTACCCACCGTAAAATCTGTTCGACTGAATTGTCTTCCGACCCGTTATCGATCACTATTATCGTGTAATTTTTATACGTGCTTTTTATTATCGATTCCAAACATCGGACCGTATCCGGCCCCCTGTTCCAGTTGAGAATAACTAATGCTATAGCAGGCTCTTTGAGCATAAGGATCAGATATTACGAGTTAAATATATCGATTGACTATTTCGAGTATCGTGCCGGCACCATAGGACACATCATGCCGGGAGCGTACCTTCCGTGCGGCACATTGCCCCAGTTTTTTTCGTAATTCAGGATTCTGTGCAAGTTCGATAATTCTGTCGGCCATAGCCGCGATATCAAGATACGGCACCACAAATCCTGCATCGCTCTCAACGAATTCCGGCATCCCCCCGGCTTTATCGAAACAGATAACGGGCTTTCCCGCTGCCGAAGCTTCAAGACAGACTAGCGGAAAGGGGTCTTCCCGGGAAACAAGCACAAAAACATCGCTGGCGCAGAAATAATCGATCGGATTCGCAATATCAGGAATAAGGTGCAGAAAGCTGTTCACTTCCAGTCGATCGATATCGTAGTGCAGCCTATCGGCCTCCGGTCCCTCACTGGACCCGCCTATCCAGAGAAAACGGATCGGAACATGACAGGGCCTTTGCGATACGACATATGCAAGCTGAACAAACAGATCTTTTCCCTTGCGCCATGAGCCGGTTCCCGAGCCGCAGACGACAAATGCTTCCTGCGGAACGGCATGCGCGGAACGGATGTCCTCAGGATGCTCAGGGACCGCGGATGTGTCGACAAAAGGGTACACAATATCTATTTTACCGGCCGGAATACCATGCCGCGTGGTAAGGTTACTTTTGACACCCTCCGAAACAGCTATATAGTGGTCGGTATAGCGCTTTATCCGTTCGATGTTTTCACGGCCCGCCCGCTGAATCTCAGTTTCCAGCTCGTGAACATGACAAATGACCGGACAGTTGAAACCGGAAAAATGCTCCAGCATCTCACCGTTTGTAATTGTATTGCAATAAATCAGGCCGGTGTCGGATCGGCGAAAGGAATGCGCCGCCCTCCGGCAGGAGGCGCTGCGGCTGTCATAGCCAAATCCCGCAAGAGATGAAATTCTCTCGAGATAGCGCTGCAGCCTGGTGGTGCTGCAAACGTGTGTCGGAGCGGTTTTTTGAAAGTCCTCTGACAGAACACCACCCCTCTTTGAAACAATCTCGAAGGGTATGGCTGTATTTGCTTTCAGCCACTGCAAAAAGTGCAGCAGCACTATCGGAGCGCCGGTGCGGGCTGCATAATGGCTGATAAACACTATTTTCTTTTTCATAGGACCCCGGCACTTTCTGGTTCACAGCCGGCCAGTGAGCAGAGTTCAGCGTATACTCTGTGTATGTGTTTGTTTTTCAGAGCACGATGTGTCCGTGTTCTGCTGATTTTTTTTTCAGGAAATGCTTCATCCAGAACTGCGCCGGTACGGTTTCGAATCTTTTTCAGGGCACGGTGCGACAGGATCTGGTCGAAGTGAACAAACAGCCACCTTGTTTTGTCAGCTTCCGCGGCAAAGGTATCCAGAATATGACGATACATAAAAAGCCATACGGTTAAAGCTATTTTTTCATTCATTTTCAGCGGATGAAGTGCCCGGGAGTCCCTGCATTCCTGAACAATGCTTAATGCTGTTTTGAGCGGCTCTCTGAAAACGCAGAGAATTACCGTGTCCGCGTTCATGAGAGGTAGCCAGACCGGAAGCGTGTATGAAAAGCGGGGATCCTTAAAACAAAACGGGGCATGGGACAGGCGTTCGGAGATTCTTTGTTCGATATGTGGTTTCGCCACCAGTCTAGTTCCCGGTTTGATGCGGGCCAGCCAGCGTGCATTGTAAAAAGGATGTGACGGAAAAAAATATTTGCGTATGATTTCAGGATATGACGGTACCACGCAAGCCAATACCGCCTCGTTTATTTGGTTGACTTCCCGGTCTTCAAAAAAGCCCTTGGGATTGGATGCGTTTTTTCCAAGATACTGATCGCCGAAATAATAACCGGCGCGGGAAAACAGGCCGGCGGCCATGCTGGTGCCGCTGCGTCCTGAACCTGTAATAATAATGTTTTTCATTTCGTCCTCAGACCTTGCGATACTACGGCTCCTGCAGCCAAGCGGACAAGTCCCTGTTCAGCAAATCCTGAAGCAGAATAATATCAGGCCTATAGACCTCCACGAGCTTCTTCCGGGCCTCATTTGGAATTGCATCCGGTATCCTGTTCAGATGCGCTACAGCATGACTCACTACAGAATCGGAGGAACATCTCCTATCAATATGCACAAGCAGGTTCCTGACAGGACGAAGGAATCGTTCAAAAAAAGAGCTGCGCGCTACGGGTTCTCCCTTCATGTGCTGTATCCGCGTATCAACCGGGACGGTGTGCTCTACACCCAAAAAACGAAATGCTTCCTGCACAACACGCCCTGCATCCCTGCTCAACTCTTCATATAAAAATATTTTTAGTTGATCCGGCGTAAAATAGCGGAGGTATGTTGAGATATGCCTATAATAGAATCCCTTGTCCGTATAGTTCAGATAGGGTATCCAGTTTTCTCTTTCACGCTCTGTGCTTTTTTCTACAGCGGCTAAAAAATTTTTTTCAGGCTCCCAGCCCATCCGCAATTGATGTTTCCAGTCAGAATACAGCCGTTCAACCGGATTTCTCAGAATTGCTATAAGCTTCACATCAGGAATATATTTTTTTATTCTTTGCGCCGCGCCGGGATAATGCAGATAAACCGGGGAAGCTTCACCGACGGCTTTACACGCCTGTGCATGCCGAAACAATTCTAGATACGATTTATAGTCTGTTATCGTTGACCTGCGTATCTGGCTGATGCCCCTTCGGGGCCCCCTAAAGTCAAGAGAACTGTTTTCAAATGCAAAAAATTTCGGCTCCTTGTTTTCGCTCATAAAAACATCGGGGTGCTGCTTCACGTACTGATAGAGCGATGTCGTGCCGGACTTTGCAGCGCCGATAATCAAAAAAGTCGGCCTGGGTTCCATAGAGCATACCGCTTTAAGATGTTTTACGCTTAACCGTCACTATTTCATCAACTGCACCGACCTTTTCAAAAGCGCCGCTTGATAGAATCTCATTCAATACAGTATATGGACCGAGGCGCGGGTCCCGCGCATCGTGAAAAGCAATAAGTCCGTTGCTTTCAAGATGCGGCGACCAGAGTGCGAAATCACGTTTTACTGCGCCATATGCATGGTCACCGTCGATCCAGAGCAGGCCGATCTTTCTGTTCCAGCTCGGCGCAACCTGCCCGCTGCTGAGATTGATAAGACGCACAATATGAGAACATGAGAGTTCAAGCATGGCTTTGAAAAACGCCCCCCTGTCGGAAGCGCCGAATGTGCCGCCAAGTATCCCACTAAAGTCTTCGTGTGGCTCGATAACAAAAACCGGCACCTCATGGCCGTCAATGGAGCCCCGTGCCAGTGCTGCGGTCGATCTTCCCCGGTATGCGCCGATTTCAACAATACAGGTGTCCGTAATGTGTTTCGCCAAATCATACAAAAAAGATACTTCCCGAAAGCTCACCATGCCTTCGGTTTTCCTGAACAGTTTTTTTAAATTCGTCCTGCGCATGACAGATACTCGTTACACTTTTATCAGCGTATGTCCCACGACCCGTTCAGCTGCACGGGAGCAAGCCCGATAAAGTCGCCCGCAACTTTCAGCTTTTTAACCGCATAGTGCTGTATAAGTATTTCGCTGCGCGCTTTGTCGGTTATGCCCGCAGACATAACATATATTCCCGGATTAAATTCTATAGTATCGAACCGAACCGATATGTGGAGCAGCTCTCCGGAGTTTTTTATCTCAACGGAATGAAAGGACGAATTGCACTGTGCGATTATTTGAAGCTCCTGGCTTAAAAAGCCTATATTGCAGGCTATGTACGTAACGGCAGGATCAACGGATGCCGATATATGAACCGTAAGGCTGTCCGAATACCGTATCGTATCGATGTCATAACAGCCGTTGCTTTCAAACGTAATAGAGCGAATATCCGCTCGACCGCTGCCCGTTATGGTGCCCGCCGCTGATTCGAATGATGAATAATACGAATCAATTCCTTTGGGAACATCCTTGCCTTTGTATGCTATTCTGCCGCTTTTCAAGGTGCAGACATCGCTGCACATTCGTGCGATTTGCGGCATCGCATGTGATACGAAAATTACTGCGGTGTTCCTGGTTATTTCTCCAATTGCATTGATGCATTTCGCCCTGAACCCGATATCCCCGACGGCAAGCACTTCATCGATGAGCAGCACATCCGGTTCCAGATGAGCTGCAATTGCAAAACCGAGCCGTACATACATTCCTGAGCTGTAGTAGCTTACGGGTGTGTCGATGAAATCGTCAAGTTCCGCGAATGCAATAATCGAATCGAATTTCCTGTCGATTTCTTTTTTACCGAGCCCCATGATGGTTCCGTTAATATATATATTCTCCCGTCCGGTAAGCAGGGGGTGGAAGCCGGCGCCTACCTCTATAAGAGCACCGACCCTTCCGTTGATCTCTATGCGGCCCCTGTCGGGCATGATAATACCGTTTAGCATTTTCAGTAAAGTGCTTTTCCCAGCGCCGTTTGGGCCGACGAGACCCAGGCATTCCCCGCGCCGCACTTCAAAGCTTACGTCATCGACGCTCCAGAACTCCTGTGCGCGCAACCTATCGCTGCGGGCGGGCAACCCGAGGAAGTCTTTTGCGATGTCGATAATGCCGTACTTCATAGCCGTTTTTAATCTGGACGAAAATTTTTTTGAAACGCTTTCTGCTTTAATCAGCACCTCGCTGCTCATCGCGCACCGATCCTTTCCGTAATTCTGATCTCAGCCAGATGAAAAAGGCGCCAGGAGACAAAAAACATGAGAAGGGACAGGCTGCTGAAGGCCAGGTATTCAAAAGGAGCGGTAAAATATCCTTTCACTATCAGATCACGGGGACCGGCGAGAAGAACCGCAAGCGGATTGTAGGTTGTAAAGGCTTTAAAAAATCCAGACTGAGGTTCGGGATACAGCACAGGAGTAATGAACAGAAGAAAAGTGGACGTAAGAGAAACGATATTGGCGATGTCGCGGAATACTGCATTGAGCAGCGCCAGAAGCAAACCAAGCCCCAGTGTAAAGAGAAGAAACGGAATAAGTGCAAAAGGGAAAAAAACAACCGTCCAGGCTGGTACGACATTATAATAAACAAATACCAAAACGGTCAGCCCCAGCCTGACAAAAACCTCAACCAGCGCTTCTCCCATGGAGGAAAAAACCAAAGCCTCTTTCGGAAAATTGATTTTAACCACCATGCTGCCGCCTGCTACGACCGAATTGCTGCACGCCTTCAGGCCGCCGGCAAAAATATGCCATATTGCCAACCCCAAAAGAGCATAAGCGGGGTACGGCACCGCCACTTCTCCTATATTGATGATTCCGGCTCTGTTGAGCAGCAGGAATGTACCGACAGCTATAAGCGGCATTATCAGCGCCCAGACAAACCCCAGAAACGTCTGTCTGTATTTTGCTTTAAAGTTTCTGACAAACAATCTCCAAATCAGCTCGCGGCTTTGGCAGGCTTCCGACACCATTATCCGCCATGCGCGGAAGTCCCACCCGCGATGCTTGCCGGAAAAATATTCTTTTTTTTCCAGGCTTTTAATCATTTCTTGTTTCTGTCCGCTGCTGTGAAATTATCGGCTTCCCAGATTATTACATGGGGCCGCTCAAGCAGTTTCTGTTCAAAAGCATGAAACTCGTTTCTGTTCAGAACAAGCGGCCGTATCTTCCTTTTTATATAGCGCTCGGTTTTTCTGCTCAGATCATTCAGATGGTACTGGTCAATATCGCCGACCAGCACAAGATCGACAATACCCGTATCACGGCCTTCGGCATAATCATCGATAAGGTAGGCCATCTCAAGATCACCAAGCCGCTTCACGATTCCGTCAATAACCTGATCGATACCCATAACCTTGCTGACCATTGAGCGCAGTTCCGGAAAAAGCGGGTGGTCACGATTCGCGGTGTAGAGAACCTGGCGGCCGTTACGCTTTGAAGTCAGGAGCTTTGTTTTTGTCAGCTGATTCAGCTCTTCCCGCACTGAATTTGTTGAAAGGCTGAATTCTTTTGCAAGTTCTCTGAGATATGAAGTTGTTTCAGGGTTGATAAACAACTTCATCAATATCTTTATTCTTGTCTTTGATGAAATGAGACCGTCGAAAAGGTTCATTCCGCACCTTAAATGAGTAGCATAGTTACTCAATATATATAGAATTATCTGCGCTAATTTGCAACATATTTTTTATAATAAATAATACTCTAATTTGGTAAATACTGCTATTTTCGAAAACGGGCAGGCTGTCGTCTGTGGCGGAGCAGAAAAATAAAGAATAAATTCTATATGGTTATGAACATCAGCCGATTTTGTGGAATCTGATCCCGGATTGGAACCGCAGCAAAGCACGTTCAGGAATATTTATGTAACCTGACAGGATTCCCTCGGAAGGGTTCAGTTCGCCCGTACCGTAACGCGCTGGCCGGGGAAGATGGTGCAGCGGGCGGACAGGTTGTTCATGCGCAGAAATTCGGAAAGGTTCATATTATAGCGCCTGGCGATAAGAAACGGTGAGTCGCCTTCACGAACCCGGTAGGTGGTTGTTTTATATTCTGACGACGGCTGATAGCGGGGAAGGCGCAGGACCTGACCGACAGTGAGCTGGGTGCTTTTCAGCTGGTTGAGAGACTGAATCGCCCTGACTGTCGTGCCGGTGCGGCTGGCGATTTCCCAGAGCGAATCGCCTTTTCTGACCACATACTCCTGAAGGTTTCCCCTGAGCTTGGTGGTTTGAATCGGCGGCCGTGCATTGCGATACGACACGGAGCGGCTTGTTGGTATTTTCAGACGCCAGCCGGCCCTGATAAAGCGGCTGCTGCGCAGGTTGTTCATGGCCATTATCGCCCGCACGGATGTCCTGTATTTCTGGGCGATGACGGACAGCGACTCGCCCGAGCGCACGCGGTGTACGACATATGGAGGCACGGGCGGTACATAGATCGGAATATCGTCAAGCTTGGCAAGCAAAGTTTCAGCCTTTCCGACCGGCACCTTCAGGGTGTACGGCTCCCTTGGCGTTACGTTTTTTCTCAGCTCCGGATTCAGATCTTTCAGCTCGCGGTAGGAGTATCCTATGTTTTTTGCAATGGTTTTTACGTGAACCTGCTTGTTAATGGTAACCGTCTCGAAATTTTGAGGCGGGTCGACCGGCGGCAGGTCGAACCCGTGCTTTTCAGGATCCTGCAGAATATGCAGCACCGCCAGAAAACGCGGCACATAGGAGGCTGTTTCATTCGGAAGGCGCGTGTAGAGGTCCCAGAAATTATCGAGATAGCTTACCTTTTGTTTTCGTATGGCCCTGAGAACATTGGCCTCGCCGCAGTTATAGCCTGCAAGCGCCGTAGACCAGTCGCCGAAAATTCCGTGCAGTTCCTTTAAATAGTCTATGGCTGCCCGGGTAGACTTTTCAGGATCCATGCGCTCGTCGATATAGGCGTTGCGCTCGAGACCGAATTTATATCCGGTTGAAGCAATAAACTGCCACATGCCGAGCGCCCGCGCCCTGGACAGCGCGCGAACCTTGAATCCGCTCTCTATAAGCGGAAGCCAGGAAAGCTCCTCAGGCAACCCCTCATCCCTGAGCATGGCGACGATTTTATCCCGGTACCGGCCGGAGCGGACGTATGATTCGATAAAAAATTTCCGCTCGCGGTTTTTAAAAGATTTAAGCGCCTTCTCCACGTGTCTGTTCATAACAAGCGGAATGGCGTGGGAATTGCCGTTGACCGCATTGAAGCGCGAGGCATACACCTCGATTATGCGCTTTGCTATGGTAATGCGCAGGTCCTCCCGCTGCTGCACAATGGCCTGGTCGGTGTGACCGTCAACCTCAAGCATGCGCGAGTAGGCTTTGTCGAGCGAGTCAAGGGCCTGCTCAAGCTCTCCCTGCTGCCAGAACTCGGATGAGGTCTGGTACAGCTCCAGAGCCGAGTCAAGTTTGCGCTGATCATCGCTGCGCGGCAACGTGTCGGCTTCACCGTCCACAGCGAGGATATCGTTTGTGCCGGGCCGGTCGACCTCTCCGGCGGCATGCGTCGGTGGGCAGGGCTGCGAGACTTTTTTCTGCTGGACTGCCGGAACACAACCGGCAAGAGCGGCTGCAACGACAAAAACGGTAATGGTAGAAACGTACCGGGTCATATTTTTAAAATTTCCTGTGCTGAACTGAATATCGATGATGTAATCAACCAACTATTGTACACATCGGGACGGGAATGTAAACATCATATTTAATTGACATCGAACGTTCGGCACAATAACATAAGGTAAATGTTTACCAAAGAGACGCCGAAAGAAATCTCCGGTCTGTATGATGTCATCGAAGCTGCTGAAAGCAGGTTTCGCGGCGCGTATGCTGTGGAAAAAAAACAGCGACAGGGTGAACTCCGCCTTGTACTGTGCCGCCCCTCCGGCGGAGAACTCCTCTACATCGGCCTGCGCTACGACCTGTGGCACCGCACCGGCAGCCCCCTGTGGTTCGGGGTGCGGCAGGACTGGAACGAAGAAATCGTTTCTCGTTTCCGAAAATTCAATAACGGCAGCTGCTTTCGGTATGAAGAGTTCTTCCTGCGCTCCGCCGCCTATGAAGCAGGTACCGAAGGATTCACAAAAGCGTTTCTCGAAATGCTGGACAGCCAGCTTCAAATCCTGACAGAAAAACCTTCTTGACAATGTTCGTCGATTTCGCCTCAGTCATTATCCGCTCCGGCCACGGCGGGCGGGGATGCCTTTCCTTCCGCCGCGAAAAATACAAACCCCGCGGCGGCCCTGACGGCGGCGACGGGGGACAGGGCGGAAACGTTATATTTATCGGGGATGCAGGGATCGATAACCTGTCGCGCTTCCGGTACACTCCCCGCCTGTTTGCAAAAAACGGGCTTCCGGGCACGGGTAATAACTGCTCCGGTAAAAACGGCGACGATCTCATCGTGCGGGTCCCGTGCGGTACAATAGTGAGAAACGCTGAAACCGGTGAAACAATCTGTGAGATAACTGATCCCGACAATCCCGTAACCGTGGCCCGCGGCGGCAAAGGAGGCAGAGGCAATCAGCACTTTGCTACATCCGTCAACCGGGCTCCGCGCCACTTCCAGAAAGGGCTGCCCGGCTCGGAGTTCCGGGCTGATCTCGAGCTTAAAATAATGGCCGACGTCGGCCTTGTGGGTCTTCCCAACGCCGGCAAATCATCGCTGATAACGGCAGTCTCCCATGCAACACCGCGCATAGCGGATTACCCCTTCACAACCCTTAATCCGGTTGTCGGTGTCATTGAGCTTCCCGCATACCGAACGATCGTCATGGCAGACATTCCCGGCATCATAGCGGGTGCGTCCGGCGGCAAGGGGCTGGGGTTTCAGTTTCTCAAACACCTGGAGCGAACCCGCATACTTCTATTCGTTGTCGATGTTTCCGATTTTGCCGACACCCCGCCCGTGCAGGCACTGAAGGTCTTGCAGAATGAAATAAGAACCTACGGCCACGGCCTTGCGGAAAAGCCTTTTCTGATAGCCGCCAATAAAGCCGATATCGACCCTGACGGAAGCGCCCTGAACAGTTTTCTGCAAAGCATCCCCGGGCATCTCGCCTCGAACGTGTTTTCCGTTTCCGCGGCAGCCCGCAACGGCATAGACCGGCTGGTAAGCGCGCTTGACAAAGCCTTGCAGGATGATTTAATATCTGGTTGATGTGCCTGCACCATTTATAAACAGGCAACAACGCACCCTTACAGGGAGGACAGCACTATGGCTCAGTATGCGCCTGATTTTGAAAAAGCTCTTGAGGTCGGCCGACCGCCGAATATCGTGAAGCTGTTTCCGAATTCCAAAGCCCTGATCGTCAGCGGCAAAGTGATAGACCGGGCCCTCACGGCAAAAAAGCAGGCCATGACCATCGCTGCCAACGGGCGCAACACCGTCATCATTCGCGGCGCTCTGATGGCGGCCCAGCGGGCAAACGCAGCTATTATTATTGAAATCGCCAAGTCTGAAGGCGGGGCCGATGCGTACTGTGCGGTCAATTACTGGAACATTGCCAAGCATGTCGACTCGTTCTGCAACGAGCTCGGCATAACGGTTCCGGTGGCGATTCATGCCGACCACTACGGCATCAAGGGCGACAAGGATGCTGCTTCGGCGGTAACGGAGATTCCCAGCATGTTCGATGCGGGCATCACCTCTATTGCCATTGATGCTTCCCACCTGCCTGATGATCAGAACCTGCTCAAAAGCCTCGAGCTCAACAGGTATGTGCCGGACTGGGCCGGTCTTGAGACCGAAGTCGGTGAAATAAAGGGAAAGTCGGGGCTCTCGACACCAGATGAGGCGCTCTTTCTAATCCGGGGGCTTAACGCACACGGCATATTTCCCGACTGGATTGCCCTGAACAACGGCACGACCCACGGAATCGAAGCCAGTGATGCGGGCATTCAGGTCGAGCTTACTGCTGAAATTCATCAGGCGCTTGCAAAATACAATGTTTCCGGCGCCCAGCACGGCACGTCAGGCAACAGCTCGGAGCGGCTGCGCGAAATTGCGCAGAAAACCAGAACGACCAAGGCCAATGTCGCAACAGCCCTGCAGATGATTTCATGGGGTGTCGAGGTAAACGACTACGGCAATGCGATACTGGATGCCGACGGCAACTTCAGCAAAGTGTCCGGGTCGGGAATGTCTGAGGACCTTTGGGGCGAAATGGTGGCCTATGCCCAGTCCAAGGGCCTGAAAAAAGGCGATTACAAAAAGCTGAACCTGCCATTTGAAAATAAAATTCTCAGGCAGCCCGCAGACGCACGGGAGCGTATGGCCAAAAACGTTGAAGATTTTGTGTACAACATGCTCGCCAACGTCTTCAATGCAGCGGACACGGCCCCCCTCGCAATTGAGGCTATTGTTAAAGCGGGCTCATACGATCCCGGTCCCAAGGCCGAGCGCCTGGAGGATCCGGCTGAATGGACACCTGAAAAAATAGTCGAGAAAGCAAAAACCCTGAACACCGACAAGGGACCACAGGGTGACTTTGACGACTGAACGGTTTCCAGCCTGCACTTCACTGAACGATGCGATACCGGCAACGCCCCGTATAACCTGCGGGGCGTTGTTTTGTGTCATCGTATTGATAAATCCCGGCAGCATGATATTAATAAGAAGGTCGAATAATGAAAGGTGAAACTGTCAGCATACCTGTTGCGGGCCGCTCTCCGGTTAGCGGGATTTTGTGCGTGCCCACCCGCCACACTCCCGGTAACGGCACCGGTGTGGTGCTGGCGCACGGAGCCGGTAATGATATGCACAACCCGCTTTTAACCGCTATAGCGGAAGGTCTTTCCGAAAAAGGCTTTCCGACCCTGCGTTTCAATTTCCCCTACCGGGAAAGGGGCGGAAAATCTCCCGACGCATACGGCGTTCTGACAGAAGCCTGGCGGGCGGCGATTTCATTTTTCAGCCGTCATGAACGCGCAGCTCCTCAAGCCGTTATAGCCTCGGGCAAATCTCTGGGCGGCCGTATTGCTTCGCAGATGGCAGCCGAGGACGGTCTTAACGCTGACGCCCTGATCTTTTTCGGCTATCCGCTGCATGCCCCCGGTAAAAAAAACCGCCTGAAAGATGAACATTTGTACGCTATTCGGATGCCGATGCTTTTTTTTGCCGGCACGCGCGACACCTTATGCGACGTGCCGAGCCTGGAGCGGGTGGTGCAGAAGTTGACCGACGCCGAGCTTTGTGTTGTAGATGGCGGTGATCACTCTTTTAACGTGCCCGCTTCGCTGCATACGCAAAAGCGTGAAGTGTATGCGGGCATTGTCGTGAAAACGGCAGCGTGGCTGAAGAAATTAGCGTAATGCACACGGGCCGGAGTTATGTAAAATACAGGAGGGAGCAATGGCAATAAGAAGAAAAAATCAGATGCTGAGCGCCTGCTGTTTCTTGCTGCTGGCATGCGGCACAGTATATTTAGGGTGTGATACCGGTCAGATACGCGGCGATGACGGCAGCCTGTGGGAGATCGTGAATGATGCCGGTTTCGGCAATGACGACAACTTTTCCGTTGTCGCCATGCATGAATACGGCGGCTGTCTCTATGCCATGACCCGCAATGAAAGCGAGGGGGCCGAGGTGTGGCGCTACGACGGAACGGCATGGCTGCAGGTCGAGTTTCCCGGCGGAGAAACAAACGGCATTTACGGCAACGAACATATCAACAATGTCTGGGGACGCATGGCGGTTTTCAACAACAAGCTCTATTTCGGTTTTTCATCGGGCCTGCAGGGAAATTACCTCAACTCGACCGGCTGTGAAATCTGGCGGTATGACGGAAGCTCCTGGGAGCCTGTTGTTTCAGACCGGCGCGACAGCGAAGAGAGCGGCACCATAACCGCTATTGAAGGGTGCCGGGATGACGATGGTGAGACAACCGCCCTGATTACCGACAGCAGCAAGTCATGGGAAACGGATCAGTGGGCAGGCGGTGTGCTGCAGATAGCATCGGGCCGGGGAATATTCAGAAAATTCGACATAACAGAAAATACGGCGGATACGCTTACGGTGCAGCAGAACGATGTCGCGGGAAATATGGGAAGCGAGTTTACTATCTGCCAGGAGACAACGTACAATAATCCTTTTCCGAAATACTCGTATGCCACCGGTGACGTGGAAACCGGCGATGAATATGAAATCGGCACCGGCTGGGATGAAAACGGATTCGGCGAGTTCTGGAACAAGACCATTACCGACATGGAGCTGCACAACGGGAAACTGTATGTCAGCACCGGTCTCAATTATGAATACGGCGCCCAGGTCTGGTACACGGAAGATGGGGATACCTGGACGGTGACCGTCCCGGAGAACAGTTTCGGCAACTACCACACTGACGGGGGCACATACGGAGGAGGACAGAAGGCTGTTTCAAGCAGCATAACAAATCTTGCCGTGTTTGACGACACGCTGTATGCCGGCGGCACGGGAACCACCGGAGATAACGGCGGCTGTGCGCGCATGGCGAAGCTGACCGATGCCGGCTGGGAGCTGATCGTTGATGTCGATGTTGATGAAAACGATACGGGCACCAATGAAAACGGCTTCGGCGACGGTATGGGCTGCGATATGAACAACGGCAACTTCATGCCGTGGAGCCTTGCAACGTTCAACAGCATGCTGCATGTCGGGGTCAATTCGCTCGGCGGCGCCCGCATACTGTACAGTCCAACAGCAAGCGGGGATGATGACAGTGACGGCAAGCCCACATGGCAGTTCAGTGCCGGTGGAGACTCCGAAATTCCCAACGGCTTTGACGGTGTTATCAACGGTGCCATGGACGATACCTACCAGAATATCGCCGTTAACCTTTTTACATATAACGGCACCATGTACGGCGGTCTGGTGACCACCTATATTCCCGAATACGGTGCCGATGAGACATATCTTACCGGTTCGCACATCTGGAAAACAGATGACGGCCTGACCTGGGCGCGCGTCACCGGCAACGGGTTTCGTGACAGAGAAATAATTATATTCGAGGCTTTTGCCGAGTATAACGGCCGCCTTTACGTTTCCGGCAGCAAAGGCGCAAGCTCTACGCCGACCGGCATCGACGGGGCTGTTGTCTTCAGGATGCTTGAAGGCGGTGCGTAGTATTACCATAAACAGTTTTATTGTAACCCGGACCGTCACAGAGTGTTTATGCTTCGGGGCGGAATAAAAGCCTGACTGCGCTCGATCTGAAAAGCTGATGAAAAAAAAAGAGGGTCGCGGCAGACATCACGTTCCGCTGCACTGGAAAATTATCAAAATTCTCTTCTGGGTGCTGACGCCGCCCTGCATCGCTGCCTGTGCGGCGATTCTGTATAACACGGCTCTAACTGAAATTACGCAGCACTCCTCCTGCCGTATTGCAGCATACGGTTTTGCCGCGGGCTGTCTCGCCTGGCCCTTTGTGTCGCGCTTTCTGCTGTTTTTCGAGGTTTTCATTCACGAAATGACGCACCTAGCGGTTGGGCTTATTTTCCTGCGGCGGCCCAGAGCTATCGTGGCCTCCGAGGAGGGGGGGCGCACTGAGATATACGGCGGCAACTTTGTCATAACGCTCGCCCCCTATTTTTTCCCCCTGATACCGGCCGTCCTCATTGCGGTTTCCCCGCTGCTGCAGAGCTTCTGCCTTCAGTATCTGTATGCGGCGCTTGGTTTTTTTACCGGCGTGCACCTTATCACGGCTGCGCGTCAGTTCCGTTTCTACCAGCCCGATGTTCGTGAAGCAGGTGCTGTTTTTTCAATGCTTTTCTGTCTTTTCGGAAACCTGCTGGTGATAGTCTGTCTGCTGGGGTTTACCGCCGGCGGTCTCGAAGGAACATGGCAGAACATCAAACTTGTGTATATAAAAACACGCATGCTGTTTATAAGCCTCTTTGGCTTCACGTATTCACTTGTCCGGCCGTATGCTGAACAAGCGGCTGAATACTGTATGCGTTTGCTGAGGCATCAGTAACCAGTTACTTTCGCGGCCTTTCTATAACTCGATTTTTTATTATCAAGTATCGTAATGTCGGCATCGTACGTATCAAAATATAAAAAAAATATTTTCAGCAACACGGCTGCTGTGTGCATTCTGCTGTTTTTCGGCGTACTGCTTCTGTTCGCACCTGCCGCCGAATTCGAGTTTGTCGATTACGACGACATGGAGTATGTAACCGAGAACAGCCGTGTGCAGGAAGGGCTGTCGCTGAAAAATCTTGTATGGGCGTGCACCACCATGCATGCTGCCAACTGGCACCCGCTGACATGGCTTTCCCATATGCTCGACTGTGAGCTGTACGGCCTGAATGCCGGTGGGCACCACATGACCAGCGTCATACTGCATGCAGGCTCAACAGTCCTGCTTTATCTCCTGCTCGCCGGCATGACCGGCCTTCGGGGCCGAAGCTTTTTTGTGGCAGCACTGTTCGCCGTTCACCCCCTGCATGTCGAGTCTGTGGCCTGGATTTCAGAGCGCAAGGATGTACTCAGCACCTTTTTCTTTTTTCTCGCACTGTTAAGCTATGTGCGTTACGTGCGCCGCCGCACAGCCGGTTGCTATTTGGCTGTCATGCTTTTATTCACACTCGGACTTTGTGCAAAGCCGATGATCGTTACCCTGCCGTTTGTGCTGCTGCTGCTTGACTGGTGGCCGCTCAAGCGCTTTCAGTCGCTTACAGACAGTGCTGTGCTTAGACAGGAGACACCAAAACAGCTTCTCCTTGAAAAAGTACCCCTGATGATACTTTCCGCTGTTTCATGCATGGTGACCTTGGCGGCACAGCACGGCGGCGGAGCAGTCCGCAGTCTGAAGCTTTTTCCGCATGACGTCAGAATCGCCAATGCGCTTGCCGCTTATGCCGGCTACATCGCAAAAACACTCTGGCCATTCAATCTCGCCTTGATGTATCCGCATCACGGCATGCCGCCGGTGTGGAAGATTGCCGGTGCTGCAGCACTTGTCACGATTATGCTGTACTTCATAGTCCGCTTTGCCCGCAGCCGGCCCTGGTTTACCGTCGGAAGCCTTTGGTTCTTCGGCACACTCGTACCGGTCATCGGTCTTGTTCAGGTGGGAATGCAGGCAATGGCTGATCGCTATACCTATATTCCGGCAATCGGGCTTTTTATACTGTGTGCCTGGGGCATACCTGAAGCGGTCACTCGCAGCAGGCATAAGGTCCTCCCCCTGCCTGCAACAGCCGCATGCGTTCTCGCGCTGCTGGCTGCGCTTACCTGGTTCCAGCTGGGCTGCTGGAAGGACAGCCTGACCCTGTTTCAGCACTCCATCGATGTGACAGATCGAAACTATATAATGCACATTGATATGGGGCTTGTTCTCTCTGAAAAGGGCAGGCTTGATGAAGCGGCAGAGCATTACCGGCGGGCACTTGACATTGATCCTGAAAACATTGACGGTCTGATCAATCTTGGAAATGTGTACACAAAATGGAACAGGTACCCCAAGGCTGTTATCCTTTATAAAAAAGCACTGCTCTTGAAACCCGACTCGGCACTGGCCCGCAATAACCTGGGGCTTGCGCTTGCCGCACTCGGCAGATTCAAAAGTGCCGCCCTTCACTACGAAAACGCCTTGCGAATAAATCCACAGTATGCAGAGGCCTGCAACAACCTCGGTATCGCCCTGGAAGAAACGCAGCAGGCAGCAAAGGCTGAAACGCTGTATCGAAAAGCCATACGAATGGATCCCGGCTATGCCGTGGCCCATATCAATCTGGGCAATGTACTGTTACGCAAAAAAAGGTTCGCCGAAGCTGCATCGCATTTCCATAAAGCTCTTTCCATAGATCCGGAAATGGTAGAGGCCCATATCAGCCTGGGGCTTGTCAGCTCTGCAACAGGCCGGGCTGCAGCGGCTGTCAAGCACTACCGATCGGCACTTATGTTTGATCCGGACAACAGTAAAGCACATGTCAGCCTCGGTGTCACACTGGCAGCGCTTGGTGATCTGAAAAACGCTGAAGACCATTACCGGCATGCGCTGAGCCTGGACCCCGAATATTCAGGAGCCCACAACAACCTTGGACTGGTATTGTTTAAACAGGGCAGGATGGAAGAGGCCATCGGCCATTACCGGGAAGCTGTTCGTCTGCAGCCCGATAATGTCGAAGCACATGGCAATCTTGGAATAGCATTGGCCCGAACCGGGCGAACCGACAACGCGATTCTTCGTTTCAGGAAAGCTCTCAGCATCCGGCCGAACAGTGCCAGCATACATAACAACCTCGGCACACTGCTTGTGCATCAAGGCAAACTGGATAAGGCGCTGACGCATTTCAGAGAAGCTGTTCGTCTCAACCCGCAGTATGAATCAGCCCGTAAAAATATCGCGGCGGTGCTGTCATATCAAAACGGGCAGGAAGCTCACAGGAAGAATGACCGATAAGCTCGTGCGGCGGCGGGAAACACAAAGAACTGCGTAGAAACTAACAGCAGCACACGTGGTTCAGCTTGCGGCTGTCAGATGCAGGTCGACTTCGATTTCAGTTTCGTTGGTATTGATCAAAACGACCTTTACAACAGCCGGATCTTCCAGGCTTTCCGGACACAGTATTTTATAATCTTCCTGATCCCACTGCTGCTGTATCTCCTCCGGTATTACATCTAGTATCGTTTTACTCATGGTAAAGCCTCCGGCTGAACGAAAATACTGGTCACAATAATCCCACAAACGAACGGTTTTGTCACTGAATTTTGATCGGCCTGATGTAAAATATACAACCTTTTCTATACGAGCATGCGCTCAATTTCCTCAGTCAGACAATACGGACCGTCAAGCACTCTGCCGTCTGCAACGATGCGGCCGTTATCAAGCTGCACACGATTTTCAGCAAAAGCCTTTACCGTCTGGATAACCAGGGGTATTTCGCGTACAGCCCCGGCCTGACGGATCCTGCAGAACAAAGGATTTGTCTCCTTTTCAGCCGCAGCTATGGCCCGGAGCGGCGCATTTTTCAGCTTCTTCTCCATATCATGCCACAGCTCATCAAATCCGCTGCCGCGCAGGGAAAAAAGACTATACGTAATAGGTGGCCCCTTGTCAAGCTCTTCAGTAACATGGTGCATCATATTGCCGCTTTGCTCGGCCCGCTGTTCGATCAGCTGCCATATGACCTCCTGCCATGTTCCGGCAGGACCGCCGGGTGCCGCCGGATGCAGATTTATCATGTCGTAGCGCCTGCACAGCTCGGCGCCGGTAATGAGCATATAACCGGCCAGCACGCAGAGTTCGGCCCCAAGGCTGCGGGTACGCCGCATAATCTCACGATCATAGAGTATGCGCCATTCATTCAGGGCAGCAGGGTTATTCCTGCCTTCAGCACGAAGTTCGGGCTTAAACCGCCGGGAAGAAAAACAGATAGTATTCAGCCCGCAATCGCGGGCCCGACGTATATAGCGGTCACTTCCCTCTGCATCGCCCTCTTCACGGCTGCAGAAAACATAGGCCAGCTGTGCCGGAACGGTTCCGTTGTCCAGTGCCCTGACGATTGCGTCCAGGAGGTTCAGAGAGCCCTGCCCCCTGCCGGTTGAAAACCACCCGATTGTATACATAGTGCCTCCCAACTCCGGAAAATCAGCCGCCCGTACTTGTATCAGTTTTGTCGCTGATGCTTTCTTCCGGAACCTTTTCCTCGAGACCGAACAGCTCCCGCAGCAGATCGGCATACATGGAGCCCTGGTTGAGAGCAGATTTCTCTTTAAGCTGTACAATGGGATTGTGAAGCAGCTTGTTGACGATTGAACCGGTAAGAGAATTCACAATGTCTTTTTCACGCGGGCTCAGAGCCCCGAGCTTTCCGAAAGCCTTTTCCAGCTCACACTGCCTGATCGACTCGGCATGGCGCTTCAAATCGGAAATGACCGGACTCAGGGGAAGCTGGGCTATCTTTGCGGTAAACCTGCCTGTTTCCTCTTCGATGATGGAGCGTGCCTGATGTGCTGAACGCAGGCGTTCCTTGTAATTTTTTTCAACGACGTTCTGAAGGTCGTCAACATCATACAAATACACATTCTCGAAGCGCCCGAGACCGGGTTCGATATCGCGGGGCACGGCAAGATCTATAAGAACAAAGACGTCTCCGCCGGCCCGCGTGTGCAGCATGCGGCCGCAATTGTCCTCGCGAAGGACAAAATGCGGGGCCGCCGTACAGCTGATAACGATATCGGCCTGCCCTATTTCATCGGCGAGCCGGTCAAAATGCACGGCTCGGCCGCCGACCTCACGGGCCATCTGCTCGGCATGATCGAAGGTCCGGTTGGCGACAATGACCGATTGAACGCCGTTGGAAACAAGGTGCTTTACGGCCAGCTCGCCCGTATCGCCCGCTCCCGCTACCAGCACGCGCTTGCCGGTGAGATCACCGAAAATTTCGCGGCACAGCTCTACGGCTGCCGAGCTGATTGATACGGGAAACCGTCCTATACCGGTCCGGGACCTGACCCGCTTGCCCGCATGCAGGGCTGACTGAAAAAGAAGGTTCAGCACAGAGCATGAGGCCCTGCTGCTGTCCGCGGCACAAAAGGCGTCTTTAACCTGACCCAGAATCTGCTGTTCTCCCAGTATCATTGAGTCAAGTCCTGCGGCAACCGCAAACAGATGTGATACAGCCTGAACCCTGCTGAGCTGATACACATACTGGGCAAACCCGGTGCGATCGATACCCGAATAGTTCTGAAGCAGCAATTCGAGCGCTTCAAACCCGGCTGCTGTTTCCCGTACGGCCGCATAGACTTCGGTTCTGTTGCAGGTTATCAGCAGCACGGCACCTTCAATAACGGAACATTTTTTCAGCTGCTTGTAGATTTCAAGCTGGCGCAGCCTGCTGAAAGCGCATGTTTCCCTGATATCGATCGGAGCGGTTTTGTGATTTAATCCTGCACAGATGATATGCACTGCTCTATAAGCTCCTCCGCCTCTGTGCGGCGTCCTTTACCCAAAAGTTCGAACACACCGGAGTCAAGAATTGCCGTATATGCTTTTCGCCGTTCGTCACTGCTCGAACGGTTTTTCAGTTTTCTGCGCACATCGCCAAGCATGGCTGCCAGTTCGCCGTGAGCGGGAGAAACGGTATCCTCCAGCTCAGAGCACAGACGCTGGGCAAGCAGCGGGCTCTCCCCGCCGGTAGATACAGCAACCGTCACAGGGCCGCGCCGCAGAACCGACGGAACGTGAAAAACACTCTGCCCGGGACTGTCGGCGACATTGACCGGGATCGTGTGCTCAGCGCAGAGTGCGGCAATACGTTTGTTTTCTGCGGGATCGTCGGTTGCTGCAAACACAAGAAATACATTTTCCAGGTCGCTCTCCTCAAACCGCTTTCGGTGCCATTTTATCAGAGCGTCGTCAACCATCTTTTCAAGCTGCTGATGCGCTTCAGGGCTGACCACAACAACGCGAGCGCCACAGCCTGCGAGGCCGGAAGCTTTCCTGGCGGCAACGCTTCCACCCCCTGCGATGAGGCAGCGTTTGCCGGCAATATTCAAAAACACCGGATAGAGGTTTGTGTGATCCATGCTACACCTTAAAGCGGATATTCAGCAAATCGCCGTCTTCCACGATATAGTCTTTTCCCTTCAGATACAGCTTTCCGGCGGCTTTCAGTGCGGCTTCATCACCATGTTCCGCAAGCTCGCGGTATTTCATTGTCTCCGCGCGTATGAAGCCGCGCTGCAGATCGGAATGTATGGCGCCGGCAGCCTCCGGTGCAGTGGCACCGTTTCGCACCAGCCACTGGCGCACTTCGTCAGCTCCGACCGTAAAAAAAGAAATCAGCCCCAGGGCCTTGATGCACAGCCTGCTGAGCCGTGCAAGCGCCGGCTCCCGAACGCCCAGATCCTGCAGAAACTCGGCACGCTCCTCTTCCGAGTCGAGGCCTGCAACTTCGGACTCCACCCGGGCCGATACCAGCATTGCCGCCATGCTGTCTTTTTTACAGACAGCGCTCAGCTGCTCGATCAGCCGGTCGCTCCCAAGATCTGCTTCATCGGCATTGACGGCCAGAATCATCTGCTTGCGGGTAATAAAGGGGTAGCTGCGGATCAGAAGGTCATCCTCGGCATCCAGCGGCATACAGCGCAGGGGCACATCGTTTTCAAGCTGATGCTTCATGCGCTCTAGCAGGTCTTTTTCGCGGGCCTGCTTTTCATCCTTGATTTTTTTCAGGTTAGCTTCAATCCGCTCCAGCCGCGTCTCGATGAACAGCAGGTCATGCAGCACAAGCTCGCCGTTTACCATCTCAACATCTCGCACGGCATCCACTGAACCGTCGACATGATAGACCGCTTCATCCCTGAACGCACGAACCACGTGACACACGGCATCGGTGTCGACAATGTCTTTAAAAACATCCCCCCGGGCGATGGTCTCGCGTTCAAGCCTGGGCACCAGCGCCAGATCGATGCGTGCCCGCACCTCCTTTCGGGGAGCATACAGGCTGACCAGCCGATCAAAGCGCGAATCCTGTATATCGGCTGTTCCTATAAGCGGCTTTCTGCCGTCACCGTGCTCCGCAGGCGGCTGGCCGGTGAGCAGCTGAAACAGGGTTTTTTTTCCGGTCTGAGGAAGGCCGATTATGCCGACTTTCATTTTCTAACCATTTTAAAAATCATCAATTTTACTCAACCGGCATAATACCACTGTTTCTGCGGAGCGTCAAACACTCAGTAGTAATTGAGACAGACAGGGTTCAATGCAGACGGCGGGGCGTTTATAAAAAGCATCACTCTCAGGCAAGGGATACATACCCTTTCGCCATCCTGAGAAAACCCTCCTGTTCGAGCTGAAAAAGGATTTTTTTAACCCGCTCAGGCTCATCTCCGGCCGTACGGACAAGGTCCTGCTGCTTCATGCGCGGCACGCCCACGAGAACCTTGAGAATGCGGCCCCGTATCTGCCGGTCGGATCCTTCAAATCGGCTCTGGCGGGTGTGATGGATGCTTTTGCGGGATGGATTATCCAGAGTTTTCTTAAGGTGGACACCGTAATCCATCAGGGCATTGTACCATCTGCGGGGATTTCGCTCATACAGCGTCTGCTCGACAAGCGGCAGAATTTCGGAATCGGAGACCGTATACGCAGCTTCAAAGAAAAAATGAATATAGACGCTTCGAATGTTGGTTTCGATAAAGATGCGCGGCCTGTTGTAGGCGAACACACAGATTGCAGATGCCGTGTAGGGACCGATTCCGGGGAGCTGCAAGAGTTCCTCATAGGAGCGGGGCATCCGGCCCTCAAAGCGGGTCTGGACTTCAGCGGCGCATTTGAGCAGCGAAAGCGCGCGCCTGTTGTACCCCAGACCCTGCCAGCAGGCGAGAACCTGCCGCTTCGAGGCCCGGGCAAGGGCTGCCGGATCGGGAAATTTTTCCAGAAAGGCCAGGTACTTGGGAACAACGCGGTCAACCTGCGTCTGCTGAAGCATAACCTCCGATACAAGAATGCGGTAGGGATCGCTGGTCGTTCTCCACGGCAGATCCCGTCCGTGGCGGCGGTAAAATGAAAGAATGATACCCTGAAATTTATTTTTAATCGTATCGGTTATGCGCTTGTTGCTGAAATGCATGCTTTCTGCTTTATTATCAATTACTGAATGCCGATACAGTTCAGTACAGGCACGTATATCGGTAATTGTAACAGCAAACAATAACCGACGCTACAGCAGGGGACCGGAACATGGACAAAAAAATACTGATCGTCGACGATAACCATACTGTGCGGGAATTGCTTCAGAAAACATTTTCCAATGCCGGTTTTTCAGTCGTATCGGCTGAAGATGCCGAAAGGGCCCTGAGCGTTCTCAAGCGCGAGTCCTTCTATGTCATGCTGCTTGATCTGCACATGCCCGGCATGAGCGGTATTGATCTCTGCAGGGAAATTCGGCAAACCAATCCGCTTGCTGTTATATATGCCATGACCGGTTATTCCTCGCTGTTTACTTTGACCGAATGCCGTGAGGCAGGATTTGATGATTATTTCATCAAGCCGGTCGAAACCGGCCTTTTTATAAGGGCCGTCGAAGAGGCGTTTGAAAAAATAGAGCGCTGGATGAAAAAAGAATGAGCGGCTCTTTGCAAACAGCTTGTTCCTGAATCTGTCCGTGGGTGGAGGAGAGGGTCACGAAATACCGCACCGAACAAGACGAAATGGGGCCGGTTGAAGTGCCCCGAAGCGCTTTTTACGGCGCGCAAACGCAAAGAGCCGCAGAAAATGCATCACTGAGCGGCCTCAGGATGCCTGTCCGGTTTATCCGATCACTGGCCCTGATAAAAAAATACGCGGCAGCCGTAAACCGCGAGCTGGGCCTTCTCGCACCGGACACGGCAAACCCCATAATCCGGGCAGCCGATGAGGTGCTTGCCGGGCAGCATGACGACCAGTTCGTCGTCGATGTGTTTCAGACCGGCTCAGGCACATCCACAAACATGAACATGAACGAGGTGCTCGCCGGGCGCGCAAATGAAATCATCACCGGCACACGGGGCGGCAAATCTCCTGTTCACCCCAACGACCATGTCAACAAAGGCCAGTCAAGCAATGATGTTATCCCGTCGGCCCTGCACCTGTCGACCCTCTGTGCACTGCAGGAGCTGTTGCTGCCGTCGCTGAAGCTGCTGCAGCAGAGCTTTGCGCATAAGGCAGAGGAATTCCGGGACATCGTGAAAACAGGCCGCACGCATTTACAGGATGCACTGCCCGTGAGGCTCGGGCAGGAGTTCGGCGGCTATGCATTTCAGATTTCCTCAGCTGCTGGGGGAATCGATAACGCACGGAAGCACCTCTCTGTGCTCGCTCTCGGCGGCACCGCGGTCGGAACGGGCGCAAACACGCATCCGGAGTTTGCCGGGCGCGTTACAGCACTGCTTGCAGAGGATACGGGCTGCCCGCTTTCTGTCACAAAAAACCACTTTGCCGCTCAGGGCTCTCAGGATGCCGCTGTTGGCCTGAGCGCACGCCTTAAAACCTGCGCTGTCGCACTTTCAAAGACAGCCGCCGACATACGCCTGCTTGCCTGCGGTCCGCGCTGCGGCCTGCAGGAGATTACCCTTCCCGCCTTGCAGCCGGGATCGTCGATCATGCCGGGAAAAATAAATCCGGTTATTCCTGAGGCGGTCCTGCAGGCAGCGGCGCAGGTTATCGGTAATGACGCTGCAATTACTCAAGGGGGCCTGGGCGGGCAGCTTGAGCTCAATACCATGCTGCCGCTCATTGTGCACAACCTGCTGCAGTCGATCGAGCTGCTTTCATCTGCCGCACGCGTTTTTGCCCAAAAATGCGTCAGCGGTATAACGGCAAACAAAGAGCGCTGCTCCGAGCTTGTTGACAAAAGCATTGCTCTTGCCGCATATCTCGTACCGGTGCTCGGTCATGACGCGGCAGCGGAAATCGCCCGCGAGGCCCATCGCACCGGAAAAACCATTCGCGAGACCGTTCTGGAAAAAAGCCTGCTGAGCCCAGAGCAGCTTGACGAGCTTTTTGATTGTTTATTGTAAGGCACGTTACAATACGGCACAGTGGCGGCCGAAAACTGCTCGTGGACATATTAATCGATACCGCATCGCAAGCAAGCTACATAAACACCGCACCAACCTGTTGAGATTGCCGCCACCCTCCGTAGCAAAGCTACCGCGGAGGACGAGGCGCAATCCCGCATTCGCAGGATTGCTCGCAATGGGCATAACACTCAAAACACGTTTCTGACAATAAAAGTATTGCTGTCTGCCGGAAGTCATTTAGACCGACGACAATATTACACAGCTTACATTATTGCAGAACATTTACAGTTACTGATCGGTTACATTTTTTAGTGTGCACAACTCGTGTAACTATGCAGGACCGTTACAAGATGAAAAATCCGTCTGTGTTAATCAGAAGTTAAAACTGTCCGGCTCAGATTCAGTATATACAACATCACACTAAGGTCGACCGTAAATATGCCGATATCAAGAAGAGATTCACTGGCCGGAGCTATATAATGACTAGATATATCGTTAAGATTTGCATGCTTTATGCATCACTCATGTTTGTTTTTTCCTGCTTTCCCCGCCCCCCGCAGGACGACTATGAGGAAATAAATCTTGATAAAGCGCTGCTTGATCTTCCCCAGGCGGTGAATGCCCCTGAGGCAAGCAGCAGGAGACTGGGACATCTGAGCCGCTCGGCCGTCGGTGAAGGTGAAATCATCGACTCGCTCAAGTATATCTTCAATCCCGTGCGCGACACCTACAATCCCCTGGCCGCTGAAGCTATCAGATTTACGCGCCTGCTGCTGGCGGATATCAGTGAGGCGATTTTTCAAAATAAAGATATAATGCGAAGCCTTCATGAGGAGGGTCTTGTTGAACTGACGTATGAGGAAGAAGATACGACCCATAAAGCCCGCCTGACAAAAAACGGCAGCTCCTACGCGATAGAAGCCTGGAAAATACTTGAAGATACCTGGTTCAAGTTCCTTGATCTGCGTTTTGCAAAAGAAGGCGAGCGGTATTACGGCACCATTTACACGCGCGAAGAAATGCTCGATGCCGACATCCGTCCCGAGTACCGCTTCGATTTCGATACCCAGAACCCGACAGTGGGCCACTCGATGCAGCTCTCAGCCGTGAATCTCAACCAGCAGGCCCCTGCAACAGACACGCCCGCAGAGAAAACCAACATTCCCACCAAGCTGTGGCTCAACGCCCAATCCGACAATGAAACATTCTATATCGCCGGCAATGTCTACTATGAAAACATCAACATAGAGACCGATTCCGACTTTTATACCTATTTCATGAGCGTACTGAATGAAATGGAGCAGTTCATACCCGGTGTAACCGTTGTCAACGGAAACTATATCTACCGCGGCGCAGTCGATCTTTTCAATGACCGCGGCGCTATCGACCTGGCCCTTGTGCCCGAGGCTGTTACGGGAAGCGAATCGATTTTCACCGATTACAGCATCGGCAAGATTTATGAAGAGGCTATCGCGGAGTGGATCAGAAACGAGACGGTCGACAACAGCACCGTAACACTCGTTCAGGCGGTCAACCTGCTGCTCGCGGTTGCAAAATCGGATGTGAGAATATCTGCGGAGTCGAGCACCGAAGAGATTATGACGGCGCTGGAGATCGTGCTGGAGTATCTCGACTCGATACGGGATCCGGATGCGCGCCAGATAAGCGACATCCTGTTTATCGTCCAGATTGTCAATCCCGGCTACTTCGATTCTGAAAACGGGTTTGTCGGCAACGATGAAATCCGGCGACCCGACTGGGCGGACACAATCCCCGGTTACGAAACGCTCCAGGTGAAATCAGCCGCTGAAGTATCATCGGATAATTTCACGGTCGTCATGCCTGATGATGAGAACCCTGACTTTTGAACTCATGTTCAAACACGATTTTATCAAGTAGCCGTCCTTGATTGAAAAACAATGAACAGAATATTTACCGTTTTTATGGCTGTGCTGGCATCCGGCTGTACCGCGACCCCTCGTGCCGACTGACCGACCGATGCCTGTAAAACATCAACCCCGAGGAGCAGGGAATGTCGTCGGAGCTGCTCTCCGCCCTTATTGATTATGTTGCGGAAAACAGACTCAGCATTTATTCCGTCACCGTTATAGGAAACGGCTTCATCGTTATCAATGCTTTCGCTGGCCGGGAAGCATGTACTACTGAAAACGTTACCCGAAGACTGTAAAAAAGGCAGGCCTACGCCTGCCTTTCTTGCGTCATATCGACAATACTATTCTCATAAAAATTAAAATTGTGGAAACTGCTCCCCCGAGCACGGCTGCGTAACCGGGGGGCAGCTGCTGATGTCGGGGCTGTCGACTTCTTCGTACTCGGCTTCTTCACATGACGGATCCATCACCCAGGTTGAGCCGTCCGGGCACTCCCACGTCTGATCCTCATGCATAACATAGGTTCCGGTGCCGACAATATAAGTAATTTTTCCTTCTTCGGCATCTGAAATCATGGTGTAGCACTCCTGATCGTCGCTACCGTAATAGGTGCTTTTGTTTTGAGCGGCATCAATAACAAGCTTGAAGCACAGTGTATCGTCGCTGTCATAAAAAGCGATTATCGTATTATCTAGAATATAATAAGAGCCGTCGTCGAATACCCAAATCATGGTTTCACCAGACTCATCCATATCAAAACAGACCGGACATCCGCTAATTTCGCATGCCATGGGACATCTGAGGTCGAGGTCGCCGCAGGGAACACAGCTAAGGGGGCTGATGACCGCTGTTGTCGTGGCTGTTGTTTCATTATCGCCATCGTTCGGATTATCACAGCCTGTCAAAGGATACATGAGCAGAAATGCAATTACAACGATGGTTACCATTGGCTTACGGTTGTATGGCATAGGTTATGCTCCCTGTTCAATATTAACGCTTTTTTTGTAATGACACCCTCGTTTACCCTGCACTTTCTCAGGCATTCTGCATTTAGGGAACCGGTCGCTCCGGTGAAAATGGCGATCAGCCTCCTCGTTGCTGCTGGCTATTGACAGAAAACTGCCTTGGAAAAAAAGTATAGGCGGACGGAACCTGCGTGTCAATAAAAATACAGTCCCAAGATATGGGCATCGGATGGCTTACAAATAGTGAGACGAAGTTAAAAGGCTTTTTGCTCTGCCGAAGCTGTCAATTGGGGAGGGCAGGCCGCTCTTGTCAAAATTTTCCCCAGATAATTTCTGTGTCTACGCCTAAACCTCTCTTTTCTTGTTCTTCACATTAAGGACAGGGGCTTCCACTATTATCCAAGGAGACGCGACGCCAGTCCCTTTCTGGCACATTGCAGAGCTTCAAAAACCCTGTTTTCAGCGATGTATCTTAACCGTTCCTTTGCTTGACACTGCGGGACCTTTCACCTATACTCCAAGCCGAAAAAAACCGCCTTAAGGAGCTGTTATGCAGACAGCGTGCTCAAAAATCGTTGCAACCATCGGCCCGGCAAGCGAAAGCCCTCTGATGATCGGCAAGCTTATCGCCGCCGGGGTCGATGTGTTCCGCCTGAACTTTTCCCACGGAACACATGAGACCCACCTCAGCTGCCTGCAGGGTATCCGCAAGGCTGCCGCAGACATCGGCACCCCTGTTGCGATTCTGCAGGACCTGCAGGGACCCCGCATTCGAACCGGCAAGCTCAGTGAAAAAACCTGCGAGCTCGCCAACGGCGCTGAAATCACCCTGCGTGCCGGTGATTTTACCGGCGACAAGCACACCATCGCCGTCAGCTATGAAAACTTTGCAACCGATGTGCGCCCCGGCGACCCCGTGCTGCTCAGCGACGGAACCATCGAGCTGGTGGTCATCGCAACCGACGGGGTGAGCGTTACCTGCCGCGTCATGGTCGGCGGACAGCTGGGAGAGCACAAGGGCATCAACCTGCCCGGCTCCAGCCTGAGCATTTCCTCACCGACCGAAAAAGACCTTGAGGACCTCCGCTTCGGGCTCGAGCACGGCGTCGATTACGTGGCCCTGAGTTTTGTCGAAAAAGCGGACGATATCCTCAGGCTCAGGAAAGCCATGCAGGAGGTGACGGGCGCGCGGCCGCTTCCGGTGATACCGAAGATAGAGCGCCCGGTTGCCGTGGAAAACCTCGAAGACATCCTGCGCGTCTCAAACGGGGTAATGGTCGCACGCGGCGACCTGGGTATTGAGATGCCCACGGAAACCCTGCCGGGTGTGCAGAAAAAAATAATCAACACCGCCAACCGTCTCGGCATTCCGGTCATCACCGCAACGCAGATGCTTGACTCAATGATCAGGCTGCCGCGGCCGACCAGAGCCGAGGCGAGCGATGTGGCCAACGCCATTCTTGACGGCACCGATGCAGTTATGCTGAGCGGGGAAACCTCCATAGGGAAATATCCGGTCGAGACCGTAAAAATCATGAACAGGATCTGCCGCGAAGCAGAAAAACTGCGCCGGCACGAATTTGCCCTCGAGCCGCCCGCCATGGAGCATATCGAGAACACCAGCCAGGCGGCAATGGCCCGGGCAGCATGCGATATAGCAGCCCGGCTCAGCGCCCGCGCAATTGTCGCCTATACCATGACCGGCTCCACAGCCCGGTGCATTTCACAGCGCCGGCCAACGATTCCCATTTATGCGTTCACCCCCGATGAGCCGACCCTGCGCCGCATGTCGCTTCTCTGGGGCGTAACCCCCGTGCTGATCGATGCCTTTGCCACAACCGATGAAATGATCGAGCAGGGCGGCACGCTGCTGCTGGGCAAGGGGCTTGCCGAAGCGGGCGACACCGTCGTCTATATCGCAGGCGGGGCCACAAACACGCCCGGCGGAACCGACATGCTCAAAATCCACCGGTTTACCCGCTGACAGGCCCTGCTGCGTACCGTAAAAAAAACAGTGCCCGCTCATAAAATCTATTGCATTAAATAATTCATACGGTATATTTTCTTTACAGATAACAGTCAATGGAGTGCAGCGAGAATGCAGAGTGCTAAAATTGTAGCATTGCTGGTGCTTCTGGGGCTGGTTGCGGTATTCACCTTCCAGAACACCGACCCTGTCGAAGTCACGTTTTTTTTCTGGTCGATCGAGATGTCGGTTTCGCTCATGCTTCTATCAGCACTGTTTATCGGTATTCTGACCGGTATGCTTATATCGTTTTTGAACACCCGCATTAAAAACAAAAAGCAGTTAACAGAGGGTTCGTTTAAACCATAACCTAAAACTTTTTAAAGGGGTTGTGACCATGGCACTACTTTCGCTGATACTTTCAATTATCGCACTTGTTCTGGCCTACATCGCCTACAACCGCAGCGGCGGCTCCACTGAAGACCTCAGGGTAAAAGTCGATGAGCTGGGGCTGACAACGGAAAATTTCCGTAAAAAAACCGCGGATGCGCTGAACCTGCTTGAAAAGAAAGTCCGCGGTGAAGCCGCTGCCGAACCCCCGGCTGAAGGCGAAACCGTTGAGGGGGAAGTGGTGGAGGACCAGACGCAAAAACCCGGCGAATAACGAGCCTGCCTTTAAAAATGCTTGCGGCGTTTCACTGTCACACCTGTTCCGGCTTGAACACGAGACAGCTCAGGGGCGGAACGGTAATCGTTATTGAGCAGGCGCGCCCGTGCCACGAGATGTGTTCCGCCTGAACGCCGCCGGCATTTCCCATATTGCTGCCGCCGTAGGTATCGGCGTCACTATTTGATACTTCCCTGAAAAACCCGCTGCACGGAACCCCGATGCGGTACTGCTCCCGCGGTATTGGTGTTAAGTTGTAGACAAACACAAGAATGTTATCCGGGTCAAAGCCCTTGCGCATGAAGGATATAACGCTGTTATCCGAATCGTTGAAATCGATCCACTCAAAACCCTCACACTCAAAGTCGCGCTCATAGAGTGCGGTCTCCGACCGGTACAGTTTGTTGAGCGTCCTGACATACTCCTGCAGCTTTTTGTGCTGGTCGTAGCTGAGAAGGTGCCACTCCACGCTGCTGTTGTGGTCCCACTCCGCCCACTGGCCTATGTCGATACCCATGAACAGATGCTTTTTGCCCGGGTGGCCGAACATGTACCCCAGCAGCAGACGCATGTTCGCAAACTTCTGCCAGTCGTCACCCGGCATCTTACCCATGAGCGAACCCTTGCCGTGTACCACCTCATCGTGTGAGAACGGCAGGATAAAATTTTCATAAAACGTGTACAGCAGTGCAAAGGTCAGCATGTTGTGATGAAACTTGCGGTGGACTGGGTCCTTGGATATATACTCGAGAATATCGTGCATCCACCCCATATTCCACTTCATGGCAAAACCCAGCCCGCCCAGGTAGGTCGGCCGCGAAACAGACGGCCAGGAAGTGGACTCCTCTGCGATCATAAGCACTCCGGGATTATAGCTGTAGACGGTTTTGTTGAGCCTTTTCAAAAAATCTATAGCCTCGAGGTTTTCCCGTCCGCCGTAGCGGTTGGTAACCCACTCACCCTCCTTGCGCGAGTAGTCACGATACAGCATCGAGGCCACGGCATCGACCCGCAGGCCGTCGATGTGGTAGGTTTCCAGCCAGAAAAGCGCGTTGGCGATGAGAAAGTTGCTGACTTCGTTGCGACCGTAATTAAAGACAAGCGTCCCCCAGTCGGGATGCGTTCCTTCTTTCGGGTCAGAATGCTCATACAGGCAGGTACCGTCATACCAGGCAAGCCCGTCGGAGTCTGACGGAAAGTGGGCGGGAACCCAGTCCAGAATAACGCCGATATCATGCCGGTGACACTCATTGATCAGATACATGAGCTCCTGGGGAGTGCCGTAGCGGGCAGTGGGGCTGTAGTATCCGGTTACCTGATAGCCCCAGGATGGATCGAACGGATGGGCGGCAAGCGGAAGAAATTCAATGTGGGTATAGCCCATAGTACTGACATAGTCTACCAGGTGCGAAGCCGCTTCACGGTAGGTCATGCTGCGGTTTTCCTCTTCTGCGATACGCATCCACGACCCGAAGTGCACTTCGTATATGGACAGCGGCCCGGCAAGCTTATCCGAGCTGTCCCGGCGCGTAATCCACTGCTCGTCGCTCCAGGAAAAATCATCACATGTCCAGGTGACTGATGCGGTTCGCGGAGGCTTTTCTGCAAAAAAACCGTATGGGTCGGCCTTGAAATGTATGAGCCCTGATTGGGATTTAATCTCATATTTGTAAAGCGTCCCATCGCTGATGCCCGGAACGAAAAGCTCCCAGATGCCGGATGAGCCGCGGCTGCGCATGCAGTGACGCCGTCCGTCCCAGCAGTTGAAGTCTCCGACAAGGCTTACCCGGCGGGCATTCGGTGCCCAGACGGCGAACAGAAACCCTTCGACATCCTTCAGGACCGTTTTATGCGCACCGAGCTTGTCATATATTCTGTGATGGGCTCCCTCGGCAAAAAGATGCATGTCGTAATCGGTCAGCACAGGCGGGAAGCTGTAGGGATCATGTCGGTGCTCGACGGTCCCGTCGGAATAATGCACCTCGAGCATATAGTCGAAAAACTGATGCCTTTTTTCAAACACTCGCTCGAAAAGACCGTCACGGTGAATCATGTCCATCGGCAGTTTCTGCTGCGGTTTGCCGTGCGGAACGATAAGAATCTCTTCGGCATCCGGCTGAAACGCGCGTACGACAATACCGGATCCGCTGTCGCGGTCAAGTTCGTGCATGCCCAGAATACCGAACGGGTCATGGTGGTCGGCACCGGTTATTTTTCTGATCAGGTATGGGGATAGCGTCGCTTTCATGGGAGATTCCGCCTGTGCACCAGGGTTAAAAAAGTATCATCTGCATATATACTCATATTACATGGAAATCAATAATAAAAAAGCCCGCGTCTCAGAAACACGGGCCGTGTATAAACATGCTCTGTTTTAAAAAAGTTAGAATATTATCTTTTTCTCTGCGATGTTCATGCGATATTTCGCCCGCAGAACTGCGTCCTGAATCTGCTCGGCCTCCATGCCGCCCACACCGGCTGCCAGCATTTCACGGGACCGCTCATAGGCACTGCGGGCGCGGGATGCATCGATCTGATCTTCTGTTTCGGCAACGCGCACCACAACAGTCACACCCTCATGGGATACCATGAAAAAGCCCCGTCCCACAAACACTCCGAACTCTTTTCCGGCCTTGTCTCTGATCATCAGGGCTCCGATAGTGATTATGCCCAAGAGCGGTGCATGCCCCGGCAGCACACCTATGGGGCCGATGGCTGTCGGCACGATGGCAAACTGAACATCCTGTTCAACTAAAACATGATTCTGAGTAACAATCTGCAGTTTGAATGTTTTTCCCGTGCTCATATCAGCCCTTGAGTTGTTTGCCTTTCTCTACCGCTTCTTCGATGGTGCCGACCATATAAAAGGCCTGCTCGGGCAGATCATCGTGCTTGCCGTCGATAATTTCCTGAAAGCCCGTGATAGATTCGCTCAGCGGAACGTATTTTCCCGGTGTGCCGGAAAACTGCTCGGCCACAAAAAACGGCTGGGACAGGAAGCGCTGCATTTTTCGGGCTCGTGCAACCGTCAGCTTGTCTTCATCGGAAAGCTCTTCCATGCCCAGAATAGCAATAATGTCCTGAAGCTCTTTGTACTTCTGCAGGATTGCCTGCACGGTCCGTGCAACCTGGTAGTGCTCTTCACCCAGAATGAGCGGGTCGAGAATTCTCGAGGTAGAGTCGAGCGGGTCCACAGCCGGATAAATACCCAGCTCGGAAAGCGAACGCGAAAGAACCGTAGTTGCATCCAGGTGGCTGAACGTCGTTGCCGGGGCCGGGTCGGTCAGGTCGTCGGCGGGGACATAAACAGCCTGAATCGAGGTGATCGATCCTTTGGTGGTTGAGGTGATGCGCTCCTGCAGATCACCCATTTCATTTGCAAGGGTGGGCTGGTAGCCGACCGCCGAGGGCATACGTCCCAGCAGCGCAGAGACTTCGGCGCCTGCCTGGGTAAAACGAAAAATATTGTCGATAAACAGAAGCACGTCGAGACCCTTCTCATCGCGGAAGTACTCTGCAACGGCAAGGGCTGAAAGCGCTACGCGCAGGCGTGCGCCCGGCGGCTCATTCATCTGTCCGAAAACCATTGTGGTCTTGTTGATAACGCCCGACTCGTTCATCTCCAGCCACAGGTCGTTGCCCTCTCTGGTGCGCTCTCCCACACCGGCAAAGCAGGAGATCCCGCCGTGCTCGGTGGCAATGTTGTGTATGAGCTCCATGATAAGCACGGTTTTACCGACGCCGGCACCCCCGAAGAGACCGACCTTACCGCCTTTTGAATACGGGGCCAGCAGGTCGATGACCTTGATGCCGGTCTCGAAAATCTCGATCGACGTTTGCTGCTCCTCCATGCTGGGCGGTTCCCGGTGAATGGGTGAGCGGGCTTCAGCGTTGACATCGCCGCGCTCATCGATCGGTTCGCCCAGCAGATTGAAAACGCGGCCCAGGGTCGCTTCGCCTACGGGTACTGATATCGGCGCTCCCGTATCGGACACTTCCATGCCCCTGACAAGGCCGTCGGTAGAAGACATCGCAACCGATCTGACCGTATTGTCACCCAGGTGCTGCTCTACCTCAAGCGTCAGGTTTATGCCGGCTTCGCTGTCATTGATTTTCAGGGCGTTATAAATCGAGGGAAGCTGCTCATCGGGAAAACGAACGTCCACGACCGGTCCGATAACTTGTACAACATTTCCTGTTCTCAACAGTGATACCTCCGGTGCTGTTATATTCCTACAGGCGCGTTATCCCCGCAGGGCTTCAGCGCCGCCAATAATATCTATAAGCTCTGTGGTAATGCTGGCCTGCCGCGCCTTGTTGTAGCTGAGCGTCAGGTCGGCGATTACTTCCTCGGCATTGTCGTTTGCATTGCGCATGGCAACCATGCGCGCTGCATATTCGCTTGCCAGCGATTCAATCATGCTGTGAAACAAAAGGGTTTCGAGGTAGCGCGGTGTGAGCATGGTGGCCATTTCTTCAAAATCCGGCTCGATAAGAAAATCGGCGGATTTCTGAAGCAGGGACTTCCTCTCCTCATCAGTGAGGGGCGGCACGGGAAGGTACTGTACATTCGTCGGTATATGGCGCAATACGTTTTCAAACCGGCTGTACAGAACATGCACTGCATCGCACTGCCCGTTGACAAACGACTCCCGCAAATACGTGCAGACCGCGCTCATCTCAGTCGCAATATCCTCTCCCCAGGGCACCTCATGGGAGCGCTCGACACTGAAGCCCATTTTTGAGAGCGCGTCTGTTCCCTTACGCCCGATCGTAATGAGCGAAACATCGGCCTGCTCCTGCCCACGGACAAAATCACCCGCAGCATTGATAAGGTTGGCATTGAATGTGCCGCACAAGCCGCGATCGGATGTCATGACAACCAGTAAAATCTTTTTTACCGGCCGAACTTCAAACAGGGGGTGACGAATCTCATCCTGCGTGAGGCACAGGGCCTGCATCATGCGCGTAATGTTTTCCACAAAGGGCCGCGAGCTTTCCGCCTGGGTCCTGACGCGGTTCAGTTTGACGGCAGCCACCATTTCCATTGCCTTGGTGATCTGCTGTGTCGACTTGATCCCGCGAATCCGTCGTAATATTTCCCGTGGAGATTCTGCCATGATGTCAGCGTGCCAGAAATTCTTTTATAAATGCGCTGCAGGCCGTAGAGATTCCCTCGGCCACATCGCTCGTCAGCTCCTTGCCGGTTCTCAGTTTCTCCAGGACATCCGGGCTGTTGTGCCTGATATAATCGATAAGCTCTTTTTCGAAATCCTTCATTCTGCCGACCGGAACATCATCGGCCAGGCCCTGACCGACTACATAAATAATCACGACCTGCTCGTCAGCCGCAACCGGAGCATACTGTGGCTGCTTCAAAACCTCGACAAGCCGCTCGCCCCGGCTAAGCTGGGCCTGTGTCGACTTGTCCAGCTCCGAGCCGAATTTCGTGAACGCCTCAAGCTCGCGGTACTGGGCAAGGGTCAGGCGCAGTGTGCCGCCGACCTTCTTCATGGCCTTTGTCTGGGCATTGCCGCCGACGCGCGATACTGAAAGGCCTGCGTTGATAGCCGGCCGAACACCCGCGTAAAACAGGTCGTTTTCCAGATAAATCTGGCCGTCGGTTATCGAAATAACGTTTGTGGGAATATAGGCCGAAAAGTCGCCCGCCTGGGTTTCAACTATCGGAAGCGCCGTCAGGGACCCGGCCCCCAGTTCGTCGTTCAGCTTGGCAGCCCGCTCCAGCAGACGCGAGTGCAGGTTGAAAATATCACCGGGAAACGCTTCTCGTCCCGGCGGGCGCCGCAGCAGCAGCGATACCTGGCGGTACGCAACAGCATGTTTCCACAGGTCGTCGTAAATGATCAGCGCATGCTTGCCGCTGTCCCGGAACTCTTCCCCCATCGCGCAGCCCGAAAAGGGAGCGATATACTGCATCGGAGCCGGGTCGCTTGCATTGGCGGCAACGATAATAGTGTATTTCAGCGCATCATACTTTTCCAGCGTCTCCATGATGCGCAGAACAGTCGACTGCTTCTGACCGATGGCGACATAAATACAGTAAACCGGGTCGCCGGCGTCATAGTTTGCCCGCTGGTTGATAATGGCATCGATACAGATAGCGGTCTTGCCGGTCTGGCGATCACCGATAATGAGCTCGCGCTGGCCGCGGCCGATCGGTATCATGGAGTCGACAGCCTTGATGCCGGTCTGCAGCGGTTCCTTCACGGGCTGGCGTGCCACAACGTTCGGCGCGTCACACTCGATCGGCCGCAGTTTCTCGCTCGTTATGGGACCCTTGCCGTCAACCGGCTCGCCCAGCGCATTGACGACTCTGCCGAGCATAGCGTCACCCACCGGCACCGAAATGACCCGGCCGCTCGATTTGACCGACTGCCCCTCTCGAACACTGGTAGTCTCGCCGAGGAGCACCGCACCGACCGAGTCCTCTTCGAGATTGAGCGCGATACCGTGGACACCGCCTTCAAACTCAAGCAGCTCTGACGCCTTGCACTTGTCAAGACCGTGGATACGGGCGACTCCGTCACCGATCTGCAGCACCGTGCCCACGCTTTCCATTTTGAGATCATCTTTAAAGTCAGCCAGCTCCTTGCTTATGACCGATGTGATTTCTTCTGCTCGTAATTCCAAATCTGATCACCTCATATGCTGTAAGGGGTAATTGTGAATGTATGAAACACCTGTATTATCCGACGCCGGCAAGTAAATGCTTGTGAAGGCGGTTAAGCCGGCCGGTAAGACTTCCATCGATAATATAGCTGCCGACAAACAGCTGCATGCCGCCGAGCAGGCCGGTATCTGTCTCATAGTCCATGACGACCTTTTTGCCCATCAGGCGCGTAAGCTCGGATCCGAGGCGCTGCTCCTGCGCCTCGGTAAGCGCTGCTGCAGACCGGATGCGACCTCGAACGACACCCCTCAACGAATCTGCAGCATCCCGAAAGATGCCATATGCTTCGGGTAAAATCTGCTCGCGCTTTTTATCGATCACAAATTCGACAAACCGGAGAAACAGTTCGTGAACATCGGTTCCCAGCAGCCGGCGCAGCATGTCTTTTTTCCGGCGTCGCGGGATGGTCGGATGGCAGAGCACATCGCGCACCGAAGCACTGGCGACAATCAGGGCATCGAGCTTTTCAAATCCCCGCTCAACTTCATCCATGCAATTCTGCTCCTGCACAACGCGCAAAAAACCATCGATGTATCGCTTGGCTACCCGGCGTTCACTCACAGCGTTACGTCTCCCAGCTTGTCGATTACCTCATCTGCAAGCCGCTCTGCATCGCGGGGCTCAACCGACTTTTTAATCAGCTGCCTGGTTATTTCAACCGAAAGCGTTACAACCTCCGTGCGAACCTGAGAAATGACCTTCTTCTTTTCCTGTTCGATCTCGGCAAGGCCCCTGCGGCGCAGCTCATCGGCCTCCTGACGGGTTTTTTCAATTATTTCCTGGCCCGCTTTTTCGGCTTTTTCGGTTGCATTCCTGATTATCGTATCCGCTTCCGATCGAGCCTCCGTAAGCTTCTGCTGGTATTCCGTCTGAAGCGACTTAACCTCTTCGCGTGTCCGTTCATTCTCTTCATAAGCGCTTCGGATTTCATCACCGCGCTTCTGAATCATCTCCATCACCCTGCCGAACAAAAACTTCTTCAGCAGCCAGAGCAGAAGAAGAAAACCCACCAGCTGAACAAATAAAAGCTGAAAATTCAGGCCAAGCGGCTTTAATAGTTCCTGTACATCTACGTTCATATGCTCAAACCGTATAAAAAAACTGCTTGTTTATGGGTTCAAAGGCTTTAAAGCCCGTTGATACGCATCAACCCTGACCGATAATTTTGAACAGCTCGATGGCTTTATCCATCGACGGAAGCTTGCCGAGCAGCAGGATGCCGATAACAAGGGCGTAAATGGTCAAGGATTCGATGAGTGCTGCGCCGATGATCAGCGTAGTACGAAGATTGCCTGCCGATTCGGGCTGACGGGCCGTTCCATCCAGCGCCGCCGAAAGGGCACGCCCGATACCTGCACCGCCGCCGAGTGCCGCTAGACCGATTCCAAGGCAAATTCCCATTCCTATCAAGCCGAAATAAATCATAGTGTAACCTCCCTTTGTAATATCGTTACGTAACTGACAACTTGTGCTTTCTGTATAGTGAGTGCTTTAATGTTCGTCCTCTTCCAGTGCGAGGCTGAGATACACCGCGGAAAGAATGGTGAATATCGTAGCCTGAATTGTACTGAACAACAGCGCCATAATCACCATCAATAGATGAATCGGCACCGGAATAATTCCGAAAACAAACGGTGTCAGCATGACAAGCAAAGCAAGCGTCAGGTCCTCACCGGTCAGATTGCCGAATAGCCGAATCGACAGGGACATGGGCCGTACCAGCTCTCCTATTACATGCAGCACGAACATGACCGGCGCCAGGAAAAGCGGCTCGAAGTAATGCTTGAAGTAGCCCCACCCCTTCTTCCTGATTCCTTCAAAATTATATACTACAAATACGACGATAGCCATGCTGAGCGTCGTGTTGATCTTGTTTGTCGGTGAATGCATTAGAGGAATAAGGCCCCAGAGATTCATCGTGAGGATATATATAAAAAGGGTGCCGTAAAAGGGAAGGTACTTTGCCGTATTCTTTCCGAGCATGTCGCTCAAAAAATTGTACAGCCCCTCTACGACGATTTCCAGAAAGGCCTGCGAGCCCCGTGGAATGCGCTCCATGCGACGGGTTGCATACAGGGAAAAGGAAACCAGCAGGGTGCCGACCATCAGCGACATAATAACCGGCAGCCACTCATGCAGGGTAAACCCGAAGTAGGAGTGGTGCATGTCAAGGCCGAGAAAGTCCAGAAACGAAGGGAGTTCGAGAGACTGTTCCGCCTGCCCTGCCGCATGTGCTGCAGTTTCGCCATGAGTTTCAGTTGCCATTTCCGGGCCACCTATTTGAAAAATTTGCTCAACGCTGAAATCAGAATCGCAACTTGGGTCACCGCTATGCCGCAAATCAAAGCAAGGGGATTGATTGGCATATACTTGAAGGCATACCAGAGCGCTATACCTAAAAGCGGGAACTTAAGAATAAATACTTTAATAGCTAAAATAGATAATATCGGGTTCGGCTTTTCAGTTTTTTTGTTTTTAACAATGACATTAACACACCACCAGGCAACGGCAAAAAAGGTCAAACCGACCAGCGACCCGACCCACAGTCCGTTTGTGACGGCCTGGTCACCCTCAAGGAGCGAACCCAGCACAAGCAGTGCTGAAAGGCCTATAGATAAAAAAAAATTCTTCTTGGGGTGTCCAACTGTACCGGCATTGTACTGAGCGATAATTTATGAGCCCGCCTGCTTCTTTTCGTTTTTGCCGGAAACACCTTCAGCCGACTGGAGAAACTTAATAAAAGCCCCCAGCATAAACAGCAGAATAAATACGAGCATCAGCCACGGAGCGGTGTCCAGCTTTTCGTCAAGATAGCTGCCTATGTAGTACCCCAGCAATATGGCTGCACCCATGGTAAGTCCGAAGGTCGCCACATTTGACAGGGCACGAACAGCGCCAGTAAACCCTTTTGTAGTATGTGTCACAGATCAATCGAGAAACAATGTAAGTTTATGATACTACTAAAAGAAGCAAATAATGTCAAGCATTTAAACACCTTGAGGAACACTGTTGCATAAAAAACACTCTGTTAATTCTTAACCGACATACATAAATATATATTAAAAACTTATGCTCCGCCGGCGTTTATTGCGAGAGTGCTGAAAAACCATACCGATAACAAACCAGAAAAGAGCAAAGCCCAAACCGGTTACAGCACCCCAAAAGTAGGCGTTTTTGCGCAGCGCAATATTTTCCTTTTCAAGCTGTTTACTGTTTGATCTGACATCCTGCAGCGTTGTTTCAAGCCGTGCATGCCTGTTCTGCAGTTCGATCACGTCTGCGCAGGATGATTTCAGCTGCTCAAGCTCCCCGCTGACCTGCACGAGTTCAGCCTCTTTGATCTTAAGCTGCTCGATTTCATCCCGGGCCGCACTCAGTCTGCTGCTGAGCTCACGGGTTTTCTTTTCAAGCCCGGCGATAATGCGGGGCTTGGGAACAGCATCGGTCAGGTAACGTTTCAGAATCCATCCCTCAATACCGTTTTCAAGGCGCAGATGAGCATACTCCCCCTCCGTGCCCAGCACCTCGACGAGGTCATCCGTACCGGCCACGGCCAGAATTTTATATTCAAGCCCCTTGCCCGAGCGCACGGCAACCTCCAGGTGGTCGGTTATGTACATGCTTTCCGCACCAGAGAGCCCTGGAAACAGTAGGATAAGAACAATGCAGCTTACAGCATATTTCATAATGTGTGTCTCCGACTTTAAGCTATATAGCGTGTGGTTACAGCATACCTTAAAAAAACACATGCTTTTTTGTAATGTATTGCATTATCCGCTTGAAATCAAATAAAAAAGGCAGAAGCCTCAATGAGACTTCCGCCTTTTGAAAAATCCCTTTTCAGGAATAAAATCTTGTGCCCTTGTTATCTGCCGATGCCGTACAGCAGGCGCGGGGTTGCCTGTACCGGACCGTGCATGGTTGAAACACCGTCCAGATCGACGTCCTCGAGCTTGTACCAGTATGTTCTGCGGTTTTTCACGCCCGCATCGACAAACTCATACCCGGCGCCGTCCGTTGAGTTATAACTGAAAGTTGTGTTTGAGAGAAAAAGCGGTGTATCCTTTCGGAT
>CAZFIB010000003.1:0-102866 GCA_964518865.1 uncultured Thermodesulfobacteriota bacterium | reverse complement strand
CAGCACTGCCGCTGGTGAAAAGGTGCGTTTAAAAATTAGGCGGTGGATTTTGGGGATAATGGATAATCAGGGACACTGGGGGTGTTGAAAAAGTCCCCCGATCATTCCCATACGACACAAATTACAGCATAAGAAAAGTTGGCCAAACACCCCTTGTATATAGCCCCTAATCGACCTGAATTTCAAAGACGGCGGCCAAAACAGCACTAATAGCGTCTTGGCAAGCCGCTTGAGGTTTTCATAAACCCAGCCGTCAGATAGACCTGTATTGCTGCCTGGGCTAATCCTTGACGAGCAGCACGCCTGAGACCATGCTGCTACCTAAGCAATATCTCTGCACAGCGTGGTGTTGCACTGACCGGCCCCCAAAAAGCGCTCATGCCATCAGGATTAACACTTTCCAGCTTGAAGAAATACCTTTTTATGTTGGAAAGACAGTTGTCACGGTACAGGCATGCGCTGTTGGGTGCAATGCACATATCACTGGCAAGTATGTTGGCAGTAATCCGTGCATACGGACCGTTCTCCGACTCAGAGCGCAACACATATAATTCGCTGTCTGCATAGTGCTCTGCAAGCGCCCACGAGAGAAGCACACTCCACACGCCGGCATCAGCCTGAAAGTCGACAACAGCTGTCTGTTCAGCATCCAGTTCGCCGATAACCGTATCCATAACCGTAAAGATATCGGTATTATCCAGATAGCTGCCGCGCACATTATCGGTGCCGACCGCATAGCCTTCAAAATACTGTGAACCGGCACCCCTGCTGTAAAACGGTATCAGGCTGTTGGTGTGGCTGCCACTGTTCCAGCACCAGTACACGGTCTCGCCCTGGTCAATGTTACCGTCTGCATTTGCATCAATCCCAGCTTGCACGATGTTTTGAACGATTGATGATAGTATTCAAGGGACAGCCACTTATCTTGTCTTGCCTTTTCTGGTGATTACTATACACCCATATGTTCATAGTATAAAGCTATTTCAATTACTTATGTTGTTTTTCAGGGATGACTATTTTACTGTCATTGCGAGCCGAAGGCGAAGCAATCTCCATGACATTGATCCGTATCCGGTGAGATTGCCGCGTCACGCCAGGGCGTGACTCGCAATGACGGGTTTGCTTGCTACGTGTACACTTATGTTCATTGCATGAATAACCCCGGCCCCGGGGTCATGTGCCCGCAATGACAGCAGAATAAAAAACGGGGGAAAAACAGGCCCGGCCGTTTGCATAAGACCCAAGTAACAAGTGTAGGTTTGACAGGAAATCTTTAATGGGTGATCCCAGTCCCCAACCCATGTTCAGCAACAGTATGAATACTTGTGAGCGAAATACGGCTTCAATTCTTTTTCCGGAGCCGCTTTTTCATCTTTCAGATCGACGCGCGGCTGAGCGGCTCCCCCGCAGGTCGACTCCGTTCCAGCGCATTGTTTGGCCACGCGTTATGCGGGAATTTCGAGATAGGTAGAAAAGCAATGGGGCTTGGGAATGGGAAGACGTTCTTCTTTTAATCCTTCAAGATGAAACTTTATAGCCTCCTCCATCGATTTTTCTACTTTTTCCCGCGTTGCTCCGGTTGCAATACAGCCATCCAAATCGGGAGAATAGGCTGAAAACCCTGTTTGAGTTTCTTCTATAACAATTAAATATCGGCTCATTTTTTTAATCCCGCCTGTTTGTATATGCTGTTTAAAGTTCCTGATGCCAGATCGTCTCCGGGTTTACCGGCAATTGTTACAAGCCCTGGTTTTGCAGGATGTTTAAACTGTTGATGACTTCCTCGGGTTCGGGATAGCCGCCAGCCATCTTCTTCAAGCATTTTTATTATATCCCGAACTTTCATTGTTTTTGTCTATCATACTTTAAATATATATTCAATTAGCATAACGTTAGCCATGGCACGAATCGCACAGCTGGTAGTGCCGGGCAAACCTCACCAGAGTACCCGGCGGGGCAACCGCCGGCAACAGACGTTTTTCACTGAAGAGGATTATCATGAATATATCCGCCTTTTATCTGCATTCTGCAAAGACAAAGGAGTGGAAATCTGGGCCTGGTGCCTTATGCCCGACCATGTACATATCATCGCTGTGCGGGATACGCCCGGGGGGCCCTGTCGGAGGCACACCGGCGATATAGGCGCAGGATTAATGTGCGTAACGGGTGGCGGGGGCATGTATGGAAGGAGCGCTTTGCCTCATATCCCATGGAAGAAAAGCACGTACTTGCAGCGGCGCGTTAATGTAGAACTGAATCCGGTTAAAGCAGGTCTTGCCGTGGAGCCGGAAGCATTTCTGTGGAGCAGTGCCCGGGCCCATATTGATGCACTGGATGATGAGCTGGTGAGGGTTGGTCCGTTACTGGAGCTTGCGGGAGACTGGAAAACGTTTTTATCCTTTGGTATAGAGGAGCAGGAGTAAGCCGTTTTTCGAAAACACGAACGCACGGGCAGGCCGCTTGGGGAGCACTGTTTCATAGAAATGCTCGAGGGGATGGTTAATCGGGTTTTGCGCAAGAAGAAACCGAGTCCCAAAAAAGCACCATGAATCAGTTAAGTATATTGTCCCCGGAATTGACGTTCATGGAGGCGGCAGGACAAACGGATCGCGTGACAGGGCCTGATAGTTGGTGTTATGACATTCAGAAGGGGCTGTTGTTGCGAGCACCTCTGCTGTGCGGCGCCAACCTTTTTTTACAGATAGGCTTCAACCGGGCAGTCAGGATCGCAGCAGTCGTCGGTATATACTATTTGGGAGGGGCCGGTAATCAGCCTGGCCCCGACCCGATCACACAGCAGGCATACCGCATCACTCAACCGTGACCGAACCGGTGCTGTGCTGCAGAATAAAATCAAGAAGCGGCGCGAGAACTTCATTTTCCCGCCGCTCAGGCCGGTCTGAAGCTGCGCACAAAAAATCAAGATGGTTATAGCCCGGAATGTCACTGCTGAGCAGCGCAAGGTGCGGAAGCGCATTGGCCCCTTCGGGGTGCAGCAGGTAAAGACCGTAGCCGGGAGCAAAGGCCTGACCTGCCGCCTGCATGTCGAGGCCCAGCCGGGCCGGAAAATACCACTCAAAAAAATTTGAGGGCCCCTGAAACATGGCCAGTGCTGCATCCTGAATATCCGTCACCTCATCCTGCATGGTCGTAAAGGTTATTGTTCCGGTTATGTCCTGAAAGTCCGGGTCGGCGGCATCCCCGATGGTGTCGAAGTCGGCCCACCGGTAAAGCGTTTCGTTGTCGGCATCGGCTGCAATAAAGAGCCGGCCGCTGTCAAAAAGCAGGGGGAAGTGCTTCTGCACCACCGGCCCGCCGCAGAGAAAGCCCAGGCTCATCTGTGCTATGGACACGGGCTGGAAGTTGTCATCGAGAAATATTCCGAGGAGGGCCTCATTGGTATACCGGTAATCCCGAATGGAGGGCGTGCCGGCAAGATAGTGCTCCAGGTTTCCGGAATTAAAAACACGCAGGAGGCGGTCAACGTCAGGTGAAACCGCCGCGTCCCGGAAAAAGCGCGATTCCTCATCCGGGGCATACCGGGCATACATGCCGAGTATTTCGGGGATTGCAAGGGCTTCGGGCGTCAGTGGCACTGCTGCAACATAGCTCAGCCGGTTTGACGCTCCACGGCGAAGTGCGTCGAGCTCCCGGCGGTAGGCCGACTCCCTTGTGCCGCCTCCCGCAAGCGCAGGGGACATGTCCAGGCCGATAAGGCCTGCGCAGCTATTATACCCCGCATCCGCCGTTGTTTTCGTAGTATTGTCAAAATCCCATCCGGCAAAAAAGGCGGCAAGGCGTGCTCCTAAAGAATGGCCGCCGACAAACACCGTCCGGGAGCGTGTTTCCCGGTCGGGAATTTTCGCATCCAAAACAGCGCTGATGTCATCCATAACAAGGGAAAGGCCGAACTCGGAGAGGAAGGGAAGCTCCTGGCTGGTGAGAAAGCCGTCAAAGGTTTTGCCGTTAACCGCCCCGCCTTGGTAATAGTAGGACACGGCACGGCCGGGATCGCCGGATGCCTCTGCGGCTTCCATGCCCGTAAGGTCTTCAAGGCAGTTTGACCGCCGGTCAAGGGCCCAGACCTCAATGCTGCCAAGACCCTGCTCCTCTGCCAGGCTTACCAGCTGCGGGCCGAGGAGGCTGAAGCTGCCGGCCCCGCCCAGATAGCCCGGAATGAGAATTACCACGGCCCGTACCTCCTTCGGGGTGCCGTCTTCAGTGCGGGGGCGGAAGCGAAGGCAGCGTATGATGTCACAGTCTTCCGGCGGCAGACCGTTTGTGCGCGGGGCGGGGCGATAAAGCTCAACCTGTTCCGTGACGGCAAGATCGGAAACCGGTATCCGCGGGGCCGGAACAAGAAGCTGCTCAGGCACGTATTCATTTGGTGGTCCGCTGCACGCAGAAACGGCTGCCGACAGCAGCAGCAGGCAGAAAATATGTTTTATGAAAAAGAACACTGCCGGGGGCACCATGCTCGTTGATTGTTGACAAGAGGACCAGAGTGGTCACATCCGACAAAACCGACAGATAGAGGAACGCATCAAAATAATAAATTGACAATTAAAGAGGTGATCCCTCTATACTCTCACGCCGGCGGTGCGGCTATGGCCTTCCGCCCACGCGGCCGGCCGGCGGATCGAGCGAAAACACCCGCACCTGATCGGCAAGCATCTCAACGACAAACAGGCGCAGGTCCTGATCGATGCATATTCCGGTCGGGGTTCTGCATTTCAGGATGCTGCCGTCGGGGCTGCGCAGAGCGGCAATCCACGCGCCCCCGGTATCGAACACCTGGATTATGCCTGTGTAGCCGTCGGCTACGAATACCCTGTCATGCGGGTCGACGGCGACACCCTTCGGCCGGTACAGCTCACCTTTTTCGACTCCCCAGGTGCCGATATTCCTCACGTAGGCGCCCTCCGGATCGAGAACCTTCACGCGGGTATTGATGACCTCTGTGATATACACGCAGCCGTGGCGGTCCATGTCGATGAAAAACGGGAAGCGGTAGTCCCGCGCCTCTACCCCCATGGTGCCGACTTTTTTTACAAGCCGGTTTTCGGCAAGGTCATACAGCAGGAGGCAGTGATTGTCGTTATCCACCACATAACAGCGGCTCCGGGCGCTGCCGACGACGACATCCGTCGGGTCCGAAGGTTTGCCCGACCCGTGGTCGGTCGAAAAATCCGAAACATACGAACCCTCGGCGGTGAAAATCTGAACTCGATGGTTTCCGGAGTCGGCAACGTAGATGCGGCCCTCGGCGTCACTGCAGATGCCGAGGGGAGATTGGAACTGCCCGGGTTTGCCGCCTTCCTGTCCGAATGAGAACAGATGTCCGCCCGAACGGTTGAAAACCGTTACCCGGTTCTGCATGCCGTCCAGCACATAGACGGCACCGTTTTTTCCGACCGTGACATCACTCGGCTTGTCGAATCCGCCGGTGATGGTAAACAGATGTTCGGCGATCACAGCGGTTTTTTCATCGGAAGTTCCGGCCTGCGACGGAACAGCAGCAGCCAGCATGAGCGCCGTGACCGGTATAAACAGTTTCCACGCGGGCTGATTCATTGTATCCGCCTTTCAGGCTCGAACATTTTCGGCAGATGGAATTCATTTTTGTATTCGGTCAGCATTTTTACGATTTCAAGACGGGTAAGGTCATCGGCCCGCTGCTGCGAGTACCCGAGGCGGATGAAATCGATATAGCCGCCCTGCCTGTGACACTGTCCGCAGGCAACGGCTTCGGGCGAGATATGAGCCATCAGCTCCTCCTGCACTTTCTTTTTTTTCTCTTCCGGGTATGTTGCTGACATTTGCATGTACTCCCGTGCCAGCTGCGGTTTGGGAAAATCGTCGAGCCGCTTGCCGCCCGCTACCGGTACTATGCGGGCGCCGTAGTTGCCGAGACTGCCCGTTACCCTTTCGAGTCTGCGGCCGGTAGTGTCGTCGAACCAGTGGAAAGCAAAGGTTTCGCCGGCCGGCTGCCGTATGTGGCAGGTTTCGCAGGCCAGGTAAAAGGAGTGCATGTTGTAAAAGGAGCGCAGCTTCTCCGATTCGGTGTGACAGTAGTTGCCGTGACAGCGCAGGCAGATCGAGTCGTGCTGCTCATCGGTGTATGCCTCAGCAGGCAGAATGTGGTAATGACCGCTTTCACGGGGATTTTCAATGCCCTGCGAAAACATCTCAACGCTCGTATCGTTGCGCACCATCGAAGGTTTTTTGTGAAAGTACAGGAATTTTGCAAAGCAGAACAACAGTACCACAATGCTCAGGGCAAAACAGATTCCGAACAGTTTTCCGAATATTTTTGCTTTCATAGTAATGCTTTCTTTTTCAGCCGTTACGCCGGCTGCCGGATAGGCATTGTTTTATTTACGCACCTGTGCGCTCGGCTGCCTTTATGCGCTCGTACTCGAGCGGGTGCTCTTCGGCAAGCTCGTGCTCCGGTATCCTGCCGGTCAGGAACACCGGTGACATGGGAAACTTCCCCGGTTTCAAATGCACCTCGTAAAAATGCCACACCATGATGGCGCAGGATGCAAGGATCGCTTCCATGGTGTGAACCAGGATCGATACATCGAACAGGAACTTCGGGAACAAGTGCTCGAGCCACAGCACGAAGCCGGTCACCGTAATAATAATATTGCCGATCCACCCGGTCCAGTATTCGAGCTTTTCCTTGTAATTGAAACGGTCGAACTGCGGCTTGTCGCCGGTGAGGCGCAGATAGTATTTCAGGTTGTTCAGGAGATCGGCAGCGTCCTTGCGGCAGGGAAGCATATCCATGAAATAGCGTCTTCCGGCCCTCGTGAGCGTTAAATACCATGTCATATAGAAAAGATTGGCGATCATCACCACCGCTGCAATGCGGTGCAGCAGACCGCGCCAGTAAAACACCGTTTTTTTGTGCGGTCCCAGCAGTTCGATCAGCGCTTCGGGGAACTCTACCATAAAACCCGTCAGCGCGAGTGTTATGAAGGTCGTCCAGACAAGATGATGCTGGATGCGCTCGTGAATGCTCATGCGGACATAATACTTTTCTGAAGAGTGCCTGTTGTGCTCCATCAGTGTTTTCCCCCCGCCTGCTTCATCTCTCTTCTGGTTGTAATAAAGTCCAGCAGCTGATGAATGATCATGAACGAAATAAGCCCGCCGATAAGGATTTTATAGAACCAGGAGATGAACTGAATAACGATATACTGGTAGTATTCGAGGGTCGTCATGTCTTCCTGCGCTCTGCGCTGGATGATCGTTTTGAACGGCCTGATTTCCCCGGCTTTGATCTTTTTTTTCATTTCAAACGTATCCAGTTTTGTGTCGAACAAATCCGCTTTCACGCCGGAAGGATGTATTTTCCCTTGAGCAAACAGCGCTGTTGCATCGGCATGACAGGTCTGCAGCCCGAAAGGATTGCCGCAGGTTCGAACCCGGTTTTCCATGTTTACCGCTGAGCGGGGGTCGGATTTCGTCCTGATGTCATGGGAAAGATACCCGACAGGCGCATGGCAGTCTATGCAGTTCGGCGCATTCACATCCCCGTACTTTATGGCCTGCCAGTGGAATGTATCGCGGTAGGTGCCGGTCGCCTCCAGCCCGTGCCGGCTCATTTTCTGTTCATCTTCATGGCACGATGCGCACAGCGCAACGGTGTCGTAGGCCGACCTGCGCCGCTTCATGCGATGGGTGACATGGCTGTAATACGTCCGCGTCCAGCGGTCGTCCTCGTGGCACCCCAGGCAGCGCTCGATCACGTCGCCGGCGATACAGTCAGGCCGGGCGGGCGAGGGGAGCAGGGGTGTGGTAATGCGGTTTGTGTGACAGTAAATGCAGTCCGGCAGGTCCCCGGCATGCTCCTTGATCCGTCCGTTCGTCCGTGTTCCGTGGACGCTGTTTTCAAAAACCTCGATCACTTTTTTGTGCGAGAACCTGGTTTCGCTCGACGGCTCGATAATATGGCACTCCGTAGCGCAGTTGACTTTTTTCAGATTATCGTGAGGGAATTTTTCGATGTTCACATGGCAGCCGCTACAGCGAACACGTCCGTGAACCGAATGGGTAAAATCCTTTTCGTTAACATAGTAGCTGTGCTTTTGCCCTTGCTCATCGATACGCCCCAGGCCGGGGTACTTGTGGCACAGCGCACAGTTTTCCGCATCTACGCCCGAAAAGGCCGGATGCGCCCAAACACACCACAGCGCCGAAACAAGCACCGGCACCATGCGCACACAGCGGATTGGTATATTCATACAGCCACACCTCATCAGGTTGTTATCTTCCTGTTGTGCCCTCATTTCAGGATGCAGCTACCGCGATCCGTAGCAATCACGCTCCTTTTTAAGCAGGGCGGGATGCGGGCTGCTGTGCGGGTCATGGCACAGCGTACACCGGCTTCCCCGGTACGCTTCAAGCGATTCGTGAATGTCGCTTATGCGCCCGCCGTTTTCCCGGATTATTGACTCGATATAATTGTGGCACTGAAAGCAGGGAACTATTCCCGTATCGTGCGCTTTTGCGCTGTGATCCTGGCCGTGGCAGTAGCTGCAGGTCATCTGCTCATCGGGCAGCAGCCGGGAAAAGAGCCCGAAGTAATAATCGTGGTTATCCCCGGCCGGCTCGTCCCCGGAGGGCTGTCGCTTCGTACCGCTCAGCAGCGGGTGACACGCCTTGCACAGTTTTTGCTGATCCTTCATGATATGAGCGCTGTAGCTGCTTGCGTGCGGGCTGTGACACAGAAGGCAGTCGGCCTGCACGGCTTTTTCATGGCGGTAGGTGTCGCTCACGAGTGAGGTGTCGTGACAGTCCGCCTGAAAGCACATTTTACTGACTACCGGACGCTCGGGGGCATCCCGGGTAACCCGGTGGCAGGCCCGGCACTTCTGCTCAAGAAACGATTTGTGATAGGCATGGCCGTCGTCGGCTGCGGCAACCGGCGCCACATCGTTTTTAAGGAGAATATCCTCAAGCTGAATGTCCTCGGGCGCTCTGCCGTCTTTTTCCCGGTGGCATGCTATGCAGAGATCCCTTGTGGGCTCCAGGCGCAGCTTTTTGTCGGCTCCGGCTCCGGCAGCAGCCCGCTTTCTCGCGATGATGCCCGCAGCATGCGGATTGTGACAGGTCCCGCAGAAAATACGGCCTTCAAAGAGGGGCAGGATGACCTCATGGGCATCTTCGGATTCCGCTATGGCCGACAGCATGCTTTCCGGCGGTTCAAGCAGGTGTTCCGCGCCCGCAGGATGAAAATGCTCTTCACGCCCGTGACAGGCGGAGCAGAACGCCGCATTTTGCGACTTGAATGTAACATCATGTATCGCCGCGGCCGCGTCGGTGTCCGGCAGGCTCTGATGACAGTACAGGCACTGCTGTTCCTGTACGGTTCCGTCTGCATTACGCTGCTCGTGCGGATTTGTTTTTTTGTACACAGTGCGGTCATGACAGCGAAAGCAGACATCGATGCTTCTGCCGTACGGGGCACCGCGCAAAAAGTCGGGGTTTTCAAGCTGCCGCTCCGGGATGTCCCGGCACTGCAGATAGACATCATGACAGGTCAGGCAGGTGATCCGGCCCCCCGGGAGCGGAAACTCCTGCGGCACCTGCACGGCACCTTCCTCAGGCGGGATAATTCCCACGGGATGCAGGTCGCCCCGGGCCTTTTTATTGTCGTGACAGGAGTTGCACAGCGCGACGTCATCGCCCTCAAAACGTATATGCAGATTGCGATCACCCGGGTCCGGAATCGCTGCGTGGCATTCGGCGCAATGCCTGCCGGTAAAATGCGGGTTGACGACCGTCGCCTCGTCGGTTCCCGTTTGCGGGACGGACTCTTTCGCACAACAAACAGCGACCGTGATTACCGGCACCAGGATACACACGAGCAGGGGGGCGGCCCTGGCGGAAAAAGCCCATGCCCGCGGTACGGCTCTGCACGGCAGATACAAACAGAAGCCTGTTTTTGGAAATCTTTTCTTCTTCATCTATTCGTGCTTTCAGATGTTTGCCTGTCGATTTCCGACAGCTCCAGCCGTTTGGGGCTGTGAAAATATTTAAACCGGAAGAGCGTTTCCTCTCCGTGGCAGCTCGCGCAGAACATAAAAGATATGTTTTTGCGCAGAAAGCTGTTTGTTGCGTTTCCCTGCTGGTCGGTACCGGTTCCTTTCTCCGGACGGCCGGCGTTCCAGACATGTGCGTCATGGCATGTGGCGCAGACGATATCGCCGCCGGGCGACTGCTCGCCGTTTGCGGTATATACCGGAATCGGCTCCGGAGACTGTTCGGCCGCCGGCGTGCCGCCGCCGGTGCGCCGTTCCCGGGAAGCCATGTACAGTCTGCCGGGATGCAGTCCGTATTCGGGCAGGGTTTCATCTGCGCAGCCTTCCTGCCGGTGACATGCGGTACACAGACCGGTCATGATAGCGGCAGGGTCGGCGAATTCCGCCTTCCACCCTGCAACGGCGGCCGGCCCGATTTCTTTTTTCCAGAGAAACCGCTGCGTGCGTGCATTGTGGACCCCGTGGCATGCACCGCACAGGCCGGTTCCGGCGGAATCAGCGACGCAGGCATGCTCTGCACCACCCGCAGTCGCCGTCATATCATGATCGGTGCCCTCGATGAAGGCTTTCTCCCGGTGACACTCGGCGCACAGAGGCGAGGCGCCGCCGGCGCTGCAGCGGAGAAAGCTGTCGGCAGCACCGCCCTCTTCGGCCTTTTTGTGAGGGTCAGCCGGGTCCCACTGGTGAGCATTGTGACAGGTGGAGCAATAAACACGGCCGTTGGGCCGGCGTGTTCCTTCAGCAGTGAACAGGGGCAGGTTCGCACACTGATTTTCGCTTACGGCCGTGTTGACGGGATGTGAGTTGCTGCCGGGGAGTTTTCCGGCACCACAGCCGCCGCCGGTGTGACATCCCAGGCACACCTGCTCCATGAAGGTCGTTTCATCCGGTTTTTTCGGATTTCGCGCCCACATCAGGCGCGCGTCGCCGCCATGGGCAACATGGCAGGAGCCGCACACACCTGACTGTGCGGCGGTCTGTCCGAGCCTGTTCTGTTCGAGCGGCGCCGAAAGCGAAAGGTCATGATCGGTTGCCCGTACTGCGGCCTGTTCCCGGTGGCAGCCGGCGCACAGGGTGTCGGCTGCACCGTGTGCGGTTCTCAGGAAGCTGTTGCAAACGGTGCCCGGCGTATCGTCCTCACCCTTGTTGCCGGGATTACGCGGGTCCCACTGATGCGTATTGTGGCAGCTTGAGCAGTAAACCGAGCCCTGCGGACTTTTTTGTCCCGTTGCGGTATAGAGCGGAAAGTCCGTACCGGCAGGACCGGCATCGAACGTCACCCCTACCGGATGTCCGGTTTCAGGAACCGGTTTTTCAGCAGCGCAACGGCCTTTATCGTGACAGCTCACGCAGATTCCTGCGGCAGGCTCTTCGGCAGCCTGAAGCCTGCGGGCCCACATGAAGGGCCCGGTTCCCTCGTGCACGAGGTGGCAGACGCCGCACGGCCCCGACTGCAGGACGTTTTCGCCCCGCAGGTTTACAGCTTCGGGAGCCATGCGGGCCAGATCGTGCCGGGTGCCCGAAATCAGCTTATGCTGAGCAGCATGACACTGCAGGCACATATCGTTTTTCGCATTTGTCGCCTGCAGGAGATTTTTTTCAACCGGTGCATCATGGGCTGCATGACACGTGACACACAGCACTTCATTGCTCCTGCCGAGCCGCACTGCACGACCGTTTTTCCACTTCGCGGGAATTCCTGCACCGGTACCGACACTGTCGACACTGTGCGAGAAGCGGTTCATTGCCTGATTTTCATTGCGGCCCGGTGTCGTACCGTGGCAAGACTCACACAGTACCGGATAGTTTCCCGGCCTATCAACGGGCAGCACCAGCCGCTTTTCCGTAAAGCCCCCGTGTGCCACATGGCAGGTTTCACAGATGATCTGATTCGGCCTGTCTCCCGCCTGCCCGCCATGCCGGAGGATGTCTTCCGAAACGGTAAGGGTCGTGGCATCGACGGGATGATGTCCCGTATCGGGCCCGCCGTCTTTTCCTTCATGACACATGCGGCACATGCGGGAATTATTGTTCGACACCCGCAGGAAAATAGTTTTTTCGATACCGGGTTCGGTCGATACGCCGTGTGCGCTGTGGCAGGTGGCACAGGTCATGTTGCCCTGCCCGTCAAGGGGAAACACTTCCGGTATTGTGACGCTGGCGGAGGGTTCCACGCCGACCTGATGCCGTCTGTCGTTAAAGACGTGCTTTCTCGAGTCAACGGTAGAGCCGTCATGGCATGAAAAACACATTTCGGCATCAGCCGTGGTCGGGCGGCGGGGCAGGGGCAGCAGCTCAGTGCCCCGTTTTTCGGTGAAAAACGTGTCCACCCAGTCGTAATGGCAGATGGCACACTCCTTGGCAGAGTCCGGTTCGAGGACTTCAGCCGAAGGGGCGGCGCTCTCAGTTTGTGCGGATGCGACGGCCGGCAGCAGGCTTATCAGCACGGCACCGGCGGCGGCCGCTTTGCGGGCGGTATTTTTTATGATACGAAGCATAGCACGTGCAGTTTGTCTTTTTTACAACATTCCCCGAGAACTATTCCGCAGGTCTGACACATCTGAATCCGATATTGAAACTTCCTGTCCCGCAGGTGTGCTTGAACCGGTTTGCAACCCGCAACGCCTTTTTACTGCAGTACCAGGCACCGCCCCTGATAACCTTCTCAGGGGCGGGGAGTCTGTCCGCAGAATGATTCCGAATGCCTGTTGTGCCGACTCCGCTGACCCGAGCCCCCGCTGCACGCGGCACACGAGGCCCGGCAGGGTTTTCGCCGGGGCTTTCCCGATAATACTCCGGTGAGTACCAGTCGCGGCACCATTCCCAGACATTTCCTGCCGTATCATAAAGCCCGAAACCGTTCGGCGTATAGCTCTTGACCGGCATGGTTCCGAATGAGGCATAATTCGCCCTCTGCCGGTCAAGATCGTCACCGGACGGATAGGCCGCATTCGTCAATGTGCCCCTGGCAGCCTTTTCCCACTGCGCCTCGGTGGGCAGCATTTTTCCTGCCCAGTGGGCAAATGCGGCGGCATCATGCCATGATACGCCGACAACCGGATCATCGGGCCGGTCGTGTCGGGGGTTCCACAGGGGATGCGGCGGATAGCCGGTTTCATCTAAAAAGCGGGCATAGCGGCTGCAGGTAACCTCGGTTTCATCAATATAAAAGGCATCAAGATACACGCGGTGAACCGGCATTTCGTCCGCACTTCCGTTTTGGCTGCCCATCAAAAAATCACCCGCAGGAATCAGCACCATGGTAACCTGATCCCTGTCGGAATTGGAGACGGGAGAAGATGCAGCAGAATCTTTTTTCGACGTACTTACGCTCTGTACAGCGGTGCCGCAACCGAAAGAAAGAATGAACAGGGAAATACTACAAAAAAGGTGGGGTATGAGTGCCGCGACATTCGTTTTCGCGAACCGGTGTGCGCGAATAACGGTATATCGTTTTTTTTGCGGCACGGGAAAAAAAATGAGTCCAACCTACCTTATTTTGTTTTTCTGGTAAACTTACACCACAAAAAATATAGTATAAGTTTGATCAGGCTGTGTGTCAATAAAAAAGCCCGGAATGTGTATCTGTACTATGCCGCGACAGAAAACAGACCGTGTGCAATAAATAGGAAAGGCAGGGTCGATGACTGTAACAAGCCTGTTTGCACTTCCTTGCGCGTCCGCCCGTCGAGGTTGCATCGCCGCCGGGAATATCTTATAGTTACAGTAATAAATGTGCCGACATGTCACATTCAATGCTAAAGGCCTTACGGAATCAGCAGGCCGGGGAGGTCGTATGAGTCCATCAGTAAGCCGCCGTTTTTTTCTGCAGACCGGTGCACTTGCCGTTACGGCACTGGGCACCGTGTTTCCGGGAAGTGTATTATCAAAAACCGTCAAAAGGGATCAGAGAGCAGAGGCGATGCAGTACCGGACCCTCGGCAGGACCGGCCTGAACGTATCGGCACTCAGCTTCGGGGTTATGCGGCTCACGGAGCCCGCGGTTCTGCAGGAGGCCCTGAATATGGGCATAAACTATTTTGATACGGCCCACAGCTATCAGAACGGCAACAATGAAAAAATGCTCGGCAGCGTTCTTAAAAAATACGGCCGCAAAAAAGTATATGTGGCCACCAAAATTCCACCGTATTACCGCAAGTCGCTCGGTATGCTGCTGCGAAGCAGGCAGTCAATGGACGAGCTTCTGAATGAAAGTCTGACACGTTTGCAGACCGATTATGTCGATGTGCTTTTTTTGCACAATATCAAAGATCCGGCATGGCCGCTGCGAAACGATCTGATGGGCTTTGTCGAGGTTGCGAAGAAAAGCGGCAAAGCACGCTTTATCGGTATTTCGTTTCACGCCGAAGGCTCGACCTACACAGATATCGTCGACAGCGCGCTGAAAACGGACATCTATGATGTGTATCTTGCAACGATTAATTTCAAAAGCCCGGCGGACCATCTCAGCCGTCTTGAGCGTGCGCGAAAGAAAAATATCGGCATCGTGGCCATGAAAACCCAGGCAGGCGGCTATGCCGAGGGGCGGTACCCTGCCCTGAATCCGCATCAGGCGGCGCTGCGATGGGTGCTTGAAAAGCCCTGTGTGGACTGCGCCATACCGGGCATGGTCAACCGCGAGCAGCTGCACCAGAACCGCCGGGCGCTCGGCAGCGGATCGGCATGGCTCGACAGGCGCATTCTGGCAGCCTACTACGCAACAAACAAGGACCGCCTGTGCATCCGCTGCGGAAGGTGCCTCGCAACATGTCCGGCGGGTGTTGCCGTGCCGGACGTCAACCGTTCGCTTATGTATTTTGAAGGATACGGCGACTTCGCTCTCGGCTGTCAGACGTATCGTGAACTTGCTTCCTCGGAATCTGCACGAGCGTGCAGTCACTGCACGACGCCTGCCTGCCGGTGTGCCAACGGTATCAAAATCTCGGAGCGCATGCGCTATGCCCACAGTGTTTTCTCATAGCCGTGAAGGTTTCAGGCTACGGCTGTCCGCCGCCCTGCTTGGCTTCTGTCTCGCGGCTGCAGTTCTGTGCGGACCTGCAGCCGCGCAGCAGAACAGGGCGTTTTTTCTGAAGATCTCCCCGCCGAACTGGGCCCTCGTTGAGGATCCGTACAAATATACGTCTGAAACCCTGTACCGCTATATCAACGGTGCCGCAGATCTTTTTCTCTCCTACGGGTTTGTCGAAATGAACGGTGCCCAGTACGGCAGGCAGGGCAGGGCGGGAGCTTATATTACCGTTGATGTGTACGATATGGGTACCGTTCTGAACGCGTTCGGCGTATACCAGACCCGGCTTGATGCAGATGCCCGGTCAGCAGGTGCCGGCACAGCGTCATTTTATTCCGACGGATATCTGGTGCTCTACAAGGACCGCTTCTATGTCGAGCTGCAGGGGGCGGCAGCCGGCCCGCAACAAGAGCAGCTATTCACCACAGCCGCCGGCAGCATATCCGATCTTCTTCCCGGTGACACCCGGCCGCCGGAAGAGCTTGCGCTGCTCCCGTCGGCTGACAGAATCGCCGGGTCAGAGCGTTATGTGTGCAGCGGTATTCTCGGCCACAGCTTTTATTCCCGCGGTATGCTGGCCCGCTACCGTGCGGGGCAGGAAATCCTGTCGGCATTCGTTGCGCTCTTTGACTCCGAAGCGGCGGCGGCTGATGCTTTTACCGAGCACAAGCGCTTTCTCTCCGGGTCGGGTGCGGAATGCAAGCCGTTTTCAGACCGTTTTCAGTGTTTTTTGTCGCGTGAGCCCTGGCACGGGCAGATTGCTGTTGTCCGTGCAGGCACGTATATAGCGGGAGTGTTTGATATCGATACGACGGCTTCGGGCATACGGCTTCTGGAAGACATTCATGCACACCTGCCGCACAGGCCAGCAAAGGACCGGCGTACAAATTGACATGGCGACCGGCATTCACTATACTTTTTTATCTATCTTCGACCCGGTGCAGCAGCAGCTGTTTGGCGATGAACGTTTTTCAAGCTGCTGCTGATTGAATTTTTTCGCTGTTCACCGGCACCGAAGCATACGAGGAGGCGTTTATGGATCTGCAGTCAATCGAAGATGTGCTTGCCTATGCGATCGATAAAGAGGATGAGGCCAGCAGGTTTTATACCGATCTGGCTGAAAAAGTCGACAGACAGGAAATAGCGGAGATGCTCCGCGGGTTTGCGGCTGAGGAGCGGGGACACAAGACGAAGCTCGAACAGGTCAAAAGCGGGAATCGGTTTTTGCATATACGTGACAAAAAGACACTCGACCTGAAAATCGCCGAATACCTGCACGAGGAAACGCCGCAGGAGGACCTCGATTACCAGCAGGCGCTTATGCTTGCAATGCAGCGCGAGAAACAGTCCTTTCGTCTCTATACCGACCTGGCCCGGTCGGCGGACAGTGAGGATCTCCGTGATATTTTTCTTGAACTGGCTCAGGAAGAAGCCGGCCACAAACTGCGTTTTGAAATCGAATACGAAGAGAATGTCCTCCGGGACAACTGATCCGGCGCACTGTCTGCAAGATTTTGGTTTGTTTTGCCCTGCAGAGACGGTCCTCGTACCTGAGGTTGATACATGAAGCACGGGCCCCGCCAGGCGGGGCTTTTTTTCGGCATATGGACCATCATAAATTATCTGGACTCCGAAAAAGGCTTATTCTGGGATTTGTTCTGGCAGGCGGGGTGTTGACGGCCGGTGCGACCGGGTACTATCTGCTGGGGCACGGGGACTGGGCGTTCGGCGACTGCCTGTATATGACCGCCATCACCATCAGCACGGTCGGCTTTTCTGAAGTTATCGATATCTCGTCGGTACCGGGGGCCCGTCTTTATACCGCAATGCTCATATTGTTCGGAATGGGCGTGATCGTGTATTTCGGCTCGACCGTTGTGGCCATTATCGTCGAGGGGGAGATAAAAGAGTATTTCTGGAGAAGGAAAATGGAAAAGGCTGTTGCACAACTGCAAAACCATATAATCCTGTGCGGCGCGGGAACGACGGGCATTCATATACTCAAGGAGCTGATCGCCACCCGGACGCCCTTTATCGTTATCGATGAATGCGAGGAAAGAATCCGCAACCTTATCAATGACGAAACCGGGGAGTTTCCCTACCGGGTCGGCGATGCTTCCGATGACCGCCTGCTGGTAGCCGCCGGCATAGCACACGCCCGGGGCCTGATTGCGGCGCTGCCGGAGGACAAGGACAATCTGTTTGTTGTAATAAGCGCGCGGCAACTGAACCCGAATCTGAGAATCGTATCGCGCGGCATCGAACAATCGACTATTGAGAAACTGAAACGCGTGGGTGCCGATGCAGTCGTTTCGCCGAATTTTATCGGCGGCATGCGCATGGCCTCTGAAATGATCAGGCCCCAGGTCGTGCAGTTTCTCGACATGATGCTGAAAGATCGTGATGCCAACCTGCGGGTGGAGGAAGTCGCCGTTGAACCGGGTTCGGCCTGGGCCGGCAAGACACTTCACGAAGCACATATAACCCGGAAGGCTGATGTGCTGGTGGTTGCGGCCAGAACCGACAGGGGTGAGTATGTCTACAATCCCAAGCAGGATTTCGAACTCGCTGCCGGATCGGTTTTAATCGTGCTGGGGCCCATCGATGAGGTTTCCCGGTTGAGAAATACAGTGAGCTGAGCTCGTTTATTGCTGATTCGGGTCAATTCCGCAGCCGGCTGTTTTTTCATTACAACCGAAGAGAGAAACATCTTCATGGGCGTGAGATTTCTCAGCCGCTTTGCTTCTTCGAAATGACGTCATGTCTATAGTATGGTGAAAAATACTATAGCCTACACTATGTCTTTCAGGCGATACAGCATATGACGGGTGAAACAAAACGGCAGGGGCCGAACGTATTTTCGGAAATCGTTAAAACCTTTGTTGCGCTTATCGAGCAGAAGGACGAGTATCTGCGCGCTCACGCCGAACAGGTTGCCGCAGGGTGCGTTCAGTTTGCCAGGCACCTCACGCTGCCCAAGCAGTTAGTCGACCGCATGTATCTGGCCGGCCTGCTGCATGATATCGGCCGGGTGTGTCTTCCTGATGAACTCGTTCATGAACAGGACACTGTTACCGAAGAGCAGGATGAGCGTATAAAAAGTCTTCCGCTCACAGCAGAAAACGTACTTTCCAGTATGAGCATTTTTCAGGGGCTTCTCGGCGCAGTCCGTCATCAGCGGGAGGCCTTCGACGGAAGCGGCTATCCCGACGGACTGAAGGGAGATGATATTCCTCTGGAAGCGCGCATACTGCACCTTATAGACCGATATTACACAATGACAGCGCCGGGGCCACAGCAAACGCCTTTGAGCAGAGACGAGGCCCTGGACAAAATACAAAAAGGATCGGGGGCTCTTTTTGACGAGCGTCTGGTAAAGCTGTTTTATGAAATCATGCACTCGGGCGAGGATGAAACCGGTGAGGCGTCGCCGGCAGAGCCGGACGACCACCACAGGAAAAAGGCGCCGCAGACCATCGCCGAAGCTGTCAGGCTGATTATCGACAAGTTCAAGGAAGCTGAAACAGACCTTCCGGTCCTGCCGAAAATTCTGCAGGAAATCGAAAAAGTGTACCGCAAGCCCAATTCCAACATCGACGACCTCTCGGCCGTCATTGAACGCGATGCCGCAATATCCGTCCGGCTTATTTCTATCGCCAATTCCGCCGTATATCGAGGCACGGACAAGATCAGCACCGTTCGACAGGCAGTTCCCCGCATGGGTATGCAGGAGGCCCGTAATGCAATATCGGCCATTGCCAACAAAAGCCTGTACAAAACCAGACATGCGGAGTGCATGATTCTCATGGAGCGGCTGTGGCTGCACGCGCTTGCCTGCGCCTATGCGTCCAGGTCGCTCGCCGAAAAAGTCGGCCTCGGCGAGCCCGACAAATACTTTCTGATGGGCCTTGTTCACGACATCGGCAAGGTGGTGTTCGTCAAGGCGCTTTCGGACATGCTGCCGCCCGGCCAGCTGAAAGCCGATGATATAATCAAAGGTATTCAGGAGCTGCATCCGGGTTTCGGCGGCATGCTGCTCGAGCACTGGGGATTTATCCCCGAATACGTAAAAACGGCCTCTGGGCATGAGGGTGTCAAATTTACCGAGAAAGCTCAAAAAGCCACGCTGGTCGTAAGCCTTGCCAATATGCTGACCCGCGCAATCGGCTACAGCACGTTTCCGGATGAAACGATTGACCTTGCCGGGCTTGACGCAGCCCGATTGCTCGGCATTGATTCTGACCGGCTTACTGAAGTGAAAGACGATGTTATGGATTTGATGCAGAAAACGGCTTCGATTTTCTAGAGGGATGCAAACCTGAAATGTCTGTCGGCGGTAATCAGAAATACTACAATGACCTTGTCAGAGGTCTTCTCGGGCTTATGCAGGAACATGATGAAACCCTCAAGGAGCACTCCGAACGGGTTGCGGCGGTATGCGTTCGCCTGTTCAAAGCAATCGGCATTCCCAAGCGTGTATCCGACAGGGCGTATCTGGCCGGCCTGCTGCATGATGTCGGCATGATGTATGTGCCCGTACAGATAGTGCACAAGTCCGACAAGCTTACCGGTGATGAGTTGAATCTTGTTCAACGGCACCCCGAGCGGGCGGAGCACATTCTTTCGCACGTCAGCGTCTTGAAGGGGGTATTACCGTTAATCAGATGTCACCACGAGGCGTTCGACGGCAGCGGCTATCCCGACGGACTGAAGGGAGATGAAATTCCTTCGGTCGCCAATCTGTTCGCCATGGTGGATGCGTTTTGCGCCATGACAGCGGATCGATCCTACCGCCCGGCTATGGGGGTGGATGAGGCTATCGAGGAGATCAGAAAACAGGAAAACCGCAGGTACGGCCCCGATCTCGTCAAGGCGTTCACGGCATACATCAAGCCCGCAATGGGACTCGGGGAGGCGGTGCAGATCGGCGGCACTATCGACGCACCGAATTCGGAGGGCTTGCCGGGCCTCGTCGCAGAGATTGTGGAAAACTTCAAACGCGGCAAGGTTGATCTTCCTGTGCTGCCGAATGTTGTCCAGGAAATCCAGCGGGTTATCAAGAGCCCGATTACGACGACGGATGATGTTGCCGCAATAATAGAAAAAGATGCCGTTATTTCCCTGCGGCTTATTTCTACCGCAAACTCTCCGATGTATCGGGGGGCCAAAAAGGTCACGACCGTCGCCCAGGCCGTACCCCGCCTTGGTTTGAAGCAGACGCAAAGCATTGTATCCGCGATTGCAAACAAGGATATGTACAAGACGGGCAGCGAGGAGTACAACGAGCTTATGCAGCGTTTGTGGACGCATGCACTTGCCTGTGCGTACGCATCGCGTGAAATCTCGAAGCAGCTCAAGCTCGGTGATATCGACCGGTATTTCCTTTTAGGCCTTATTCATGACATCGGAAAGGTGCTGCTGCTGAAGGCCATTGCGCAGGAGGATGAAAAGACAGGACCCCAAAAGACCTATGAGATCGATGCCGTTATTGCGGCCATGCAGGAGGTCCATACGAGCTTCGGCAACATTTTACTCGAACGGTGGGGATTCGAGCGCTCGTTTTCGCAGGTTGCGATGCAGCACGAGGGTCAGCAGTTTCAGCAGGATTCGTCACAGGAGATTCTGGTGGTCAATGCGGCAAACAACCTTACGCGTACCATCGGCTACAGCCTGTTCAATGATGAAAATCTGGTCCTGCAGGATCTCAGTGCCGTACAGATTCTTGCACTTGATGATGAGATGCTGCGCAAAACAGCCGAAGACACGAGAAAGTCGGTGCGTGCGGCAGCCAAGGCATTTTAATCAAAGACTAAAAAGGCAGCACGGCCATCATCCGGCCCGGGGGCTGTCTCGTAATGCAATAATATGTCATTGCGGGCAATTGACCCCGGGCGACACCGGGGGATATTCCTGCAATGAACATAGGTGTACAGGTAATCAGCATACCCGTCATTGCGCGTTACGATTTGGCGGGATGACGCCCCGTCCTCCGCAGTAGCTTTGCTACGGAGGGTGGAGGCAATCTGAACAGGAATGGTGCGGTGTTTATGGAGATTGCTTCACTTCGCTCGCAATGACAAGTCTGACCTGCTACAACACAGCCTCCAATCCGGGGCATGACAAACTGGACAGCCTCTAAAAAAAATTCGACGGCCTGTTCTACCGGCTTTCGGTTTACCCATCACTTTGACGGCCGGCCATGCTTTTCCCACGCCAGAGCTTTGCCGCTGTGCCACTTCCAGGCTGTTTCGATTATGGTGCTTATGTCATGCAGCTGCGGTTCCCATTTCAGCTCGCGTACTGCTTTTTCAGAGCTCGCGATCAATACGGCGGGATCGCCCGGCCTCCGGCCGGCGACTTTGACCGGGATATCGATACCGGTTACTTCACGGGCTGCATCGATGACCCGGCGTACACTGTGTCCGCTGCCGTTGCCGAGGTTGAAGACCGTCGATTTTTTTTCGGAACGCAGATAGTCCAGCGCGCGGACGTGGGCGTCGGCAAGATCGTTGACGTGGATGTAATCGCGAATACAGGTACCGTCGGGCGTATCGTAATCTTCGCCGAATATTGAAATGCATTCGCGTTTGCCAAGCGCCACCGACAGCACCAGCGGGATAAGATGAGTTTCCGGTGAGTGCAGTTCGCCGATATCACCGCCCGGGTCGGCGCCGGCAGCGTTAAAATAGCGCAGGCGCACGCTTTTTATACCGTGAATGCGATCGAACCAGTCAAGCATGCGCTCCACAACAAGTTTTGTCTCACCGTATACGTTTGTCGGATTTGTCGGATGCTGTTCGTCGATGGGTGTGCCGACCGGCTCGCCGTACACAGCGGCGGTTGAAGAGAAAATAAACGTTTTGACACCGCGCTCACGCATGACCGACAGCAGGTTCACGGTTCCCTGCACGTTGTTTGCATAATAGAGTTCCGGCTTTTCCATGGACTCGCCGACAAGACTGTAAGCTGAAAAGTGCATGACGGCGTCTATGCCGTATGTGTCGAAAGCTTTCTCAATATCGGATTTGGTACGCAGATCCCCGCGAAAAAAAGAAACATCGCCTACGGCCTCCGGATGACCTTTTTCAAGGTTGTCAAAGGCAACCACATCGCTGCCGGTCTGTCTGAGCATGCGAACTATATGGGAGCCGATATATCCGGCACCGCCTACCACAAGAATTGCCATAGATCCTCCAGAGCAAAAGTATGTTCTTGCAGAAATCGAGATGAAAAATATACTATAAACAGTTGCGGAGTGTAAAGAAAAGGATTTCATTTACAGGAGCCCCTCGCTGCATGGTTGCAGGAGCCGTCATCAAAACAGTCTGTTTTAAAAAGCAGGACGCCGGGTTTGCCGGCAGATCCTCAAACCGTTTTCAGAAAGACGAAAAGTCAGAACGTGACATCGAGGACCGGGAGGCACTACTCTGCAGGCAGTGCCTGCAGGTCGTTACCCATCCGTCGCAGCGGATTGCGGTGCAGGGATCGCACCGGCACACCTTTGCAAACCCCGCCGGCATTCTCTTTCAGATAGGCTGTTTCCGTTCGGCGGAAGGGTGCGGATGCTCGGGTCCGTCAACCGAGGAGTGGAGCTGGTTCAGGGGCTACAGCTGGCAGGTATCGCTGTGCCGCTCGTGTCTGACACATCTGGGCTGGCTGTACAGCGGAGACGGGCGGCAGAGCTTTCAGGGACTGATACTTGACCGGCTGGTACAGGCGGGGTAGCCGATGGGCATGCGATTTTATCGTTATTGTGAAATGTGTGCCGCCGTAAAAACATACTGCTGGAACAGGCACCACTCATCGGTAAATCGGTTGCTCACGATGTGCGCACCGGCCCGTTCGAGCAGTTCGATCCAGCGGGGAGCGTCAAGCTCATACACGTCACGCTCCGCAAGCGGCACATCAGCCTTATCGACCTGATCGATACACCAGTGAAGAATCACTGCCTCCCAGCGCTGCCTGAGCTCTGTGCCGGGTGAGCAGTCTTCAATAGCGTGGGCGACTGCATAGGCGCACCGCCGCACATATGAATCGATCAGGCGCTCGCGCAGCAGGGGCGAGCCGGGCGGAAGGGTTATTTCTGCAAGGACATCGGCCTCGTTGATGATTCCTGTTCCGGAGCGCTTTTGAAGAGCACGCATAATATTTTCAAGAACGCTGAGCTTTCCGCCTCCCTGTATACCATAGCGGCGGCATTGGGCGGCATCAATCCCGGGCACGTGATGCAATGCCAGACTGCACACGACAACATCGGCATCAGGGATGCAGACATCTTCAACCGCTGTAATTTGAGAAGTGACGGAAATATGAGCAGGTATTTTAGCTGAAACGATTTGGTGTGCCTGAGCCAGAGGATCTATCAGCACAAGCTCGCCCCGGTCTTCCGGCACAAAAAAGTTCTCCCACAATCCACCGCTGCCGACGCCTATTTCGACGATGCGCCAGCCTGCTCTCTTCCGAAGGGTGCTGCGAATCTGCTCGCGGTTGAGGCGGTAGAGTTCCTGCATGAGGGGGGTGCAGGCCCATGCTTCATACAGGCTTTCAGCACCGAATTCGGTATTCCACTCTTCTTTGAGAGAGCATGATAGTTCGCTGCTCAGCCGGCGCAGCGCATCAGGCTGCCGGGCCCGGGGAAGAGAAAAAACGTCATTGAGCCGGTTTATAAGCATGCTGCAGGAAGTTTCCCAGTTCTTTGTCGGCATTACTGATATGGTGCTTAAACCACTCGAAAAGGTCGTAGCAGAGAGACTCGGCTTCGAGCTGCCCGAGGTCGGTATGGGCTTTGCCCAACTCGCTGACGGTTTCAACAAAGCGCTTGTGCTGAGTGATGTGATCCTGCATGCCGGGAAAGCCGTGTGCGGCCATGTAGGCGTCTTCGATAGCTAAATGGTTGTCGACATAAAATTCAAGGAAATCCAGCAGCTGTTCGGTATACTCCTTTCCCCGGCCACTGTTGATAGCCCTATACAGGCTGTTGATCCGTTCGACCAGTGCCTGATGCTGAAGATCCTGCCAGATCAGACCTGTTTCAAGGTCTGCTGTCCATTCAATAATTCTATCGGCCATGGCGCTTCTCCCATGAAGGCTGTTCTCCGGGGCTGAGAACGTTCTCATGCGGGTACTGCGGTTCGCAGTGCTCCCGGCTCCTGTCTCTGTTACTATCATACCTGCTGGCGGCGACGATTACAAGGCGGAGCTTGCAAGGCAAATGTGCGGACACATTCATCGCTACGCGAGAATGAAGCTGCTACTTCCAGGCTATGATAAGGCTTACATTCGGAAGGCCGAGCGTATCGGTCACTTCCTGGTCGACGATGTGCCGGTTTGGAAAACACTCATCGAGAACTGTTTTTGCATCCCGGTACATGAGGGGCTTGACGCCGATTTTATCGAATATCCTGTCATAGGCGAACAGCTCACCGGTATAGTTGAAATAGTCCCCCAGGACAAGCACCTCGGCGACAGCTGCGCAGTTCCTGATGCAGGTGTAATTGGCATAGGTCAGCGACGCACGCTCGTACAGCAGAGCCGGTTTTTCAATTTTTTCAAGCAGGGCTTCGGGCGGGGGGGTGTTCACATCCCACACAAGGGTTTCCTGTCTGATTGATGGATGGTCATTTCGGAGCTTTTCGATGTTTTGCAGGACCGCTTCGTGTGCGTCGGTGGTTATAAGCGGGAGCGATGAATTCCTCTCAGACATTTTGTGCAGCATTGCAGAGGTGAGATTTGCGCGGCCGGCCCCCGCCTCAAGCAGTGACCGCACGCCTGCGATGTCTGCCAGGCGCAGGGAGATTTCGGTGATCGTTTCCCCCCAGAGCCTGTAGAAGGGCGTTTGAGCCGCCTGTGCAAACAGCTTTGCTATACGGGGGTCGTTCCAGTTGAACTGCCCCTGGCTGTCCATCTCAATCACGATACGGGCCCACTCGTACTCTGAATGGAAAAAAGCGGGTATGTCGCTTTTCTCGACCCGCTCTCCGGCCTCCATGCGGTCGGATGCCCGGGCCCACCTGCGCCAGTCAGCCAGATTTTCAAGCATGAATGCAACATAGCGTTCCTGTAAATCGGCGACAGCTTCTTTTACCGTTTGTTTGGTCAGCATGCAATCCCCCTTTTGTTGAAATGGTATATAAACCGAACGAGCCGACTACTCTTTTTTAATGAATGAATCTATCAGGAGTACGACGGCTCTGTGGGCCTCCTCGGTTGAATAGCCGATATCCTCTCCGCTGTAGGTTGTAAAAAAAAGACCGTATATCAGTCGCTCTATTGTTCCGCACAGCATCTGACGCTGTACAGCGGGCTTCAACCTGGTATCGAACACCCCCTGCCGCTGCCCGTCTTTCAGAACAGTATCTATTGAGGAAATGAGCTTTTTGTTTTCCTGTATGATGTCCCGCCGCTTTTCCTGCAGCTTTTTGTCTTTTATCATGACGATATGCGGCAGGGCTTCATTCAGGACCTTTACCCGGTACAGGGCCTGCACGTCGTTGACAAGCAGGGCCTCGAAGCTGTGAAGCACGGCATAAAGTTTATCAACGGGTTCGGAAGCACTTTTAAAACTGTCTCTGTTATGCCTGTTGATTTCACGCAGGAAGTGCAGGATTACTGAAAACAGAATATCAAGCTTATTGGTGAAATAGGAATATGCGAGACCTGTCGATATACCGGCTTCAGCGGCAATATCAGATATGGTGGCATACTGGTAGCCTTTTTCGGCAAACACTTTTGTTGCTGCTGCAAGAATTTTTTCTTTTTTCTGGTCGGACATGAATGACCCTTGCATGAATATGAATTCATATTCATGATAGTGGTGTGCCGTATGCCTGTCAAGAGATAATTAACTTTTTTTCTGCCGGTCAGTGTGTTTGAACCGCCTGAAAAAACGGCTATTCCAACAACCTTACAGGAATGGTTGCGCAGGTCTGCCGCAACGAATCTCCATATAAACACAGCAGCATATCCGGAGAGATTGCCTCAACCTTCCGTAGCACAGCTGCTGCGGAGCACGGGGCGTCATCCCGCATTCGCGGGATTCCCCGCAATGACGGGTTTGCCGATCACGTGTACCCCTCTGTTCATTACATGAATAACTCCGGCAGCAGGGGCTTGTGCCGGCATAAAAAAGCCCGAATATGCACTATGAAAGGCTATTCGGGCTCATATGCCAGGAAGTTTTCCGGATTTGCTACTGCTTTTTCGGCGGCGCGGTTTTTCTTACGGGTCTTTTTGTGCGGCCGAAGTAACGGACGAGGATCGTTTCCTGGTCCTTGTCGTCGGTTTTGATGGTGATTCTGCCTTTTGCAATGGCTTTCGGAAAGTCTGCCGGTACGGTGACCTTCACGTGATATTCCTTGCCGGGTTTGATCGTCTCGGTCGTGACCTGTATGCCGGCTTCAGAGGCAACAGCACCTTTGACAGTAAAGGCGGTATCACCGGTTGCGGTCACTTTTATCGTTTTTGTCAGTACCTGACCCTTTCGAATCATGCCCAGCGAAAGATAGGAGGGGATTGCCCGTATGTTTCCATATACCTCTCCGTAAACGTACAGGGAGAGTTTTTTGACGCTTTCATGATCGGTCTTGATCGTGACCCGCTCACGGAAACGCCCGATGTTCATCTTCGGCAGAAGCTCTATTTTGATCTGCTGATTCTTTTTTCCATCGAATCCTTTTTTATTAAAGGTAACACGAAGGTTCGGATTTTTGACGGCTATGTCCGCTATCTTTACCGTATTGCTGTCCGTGCCGGTGAGCGATGCATACCTGGTCAGGGACGAGCCTTTTTTAACGGATCCGAAATTTATCCTCCGTGGAGACGTCGACAGCACGACATGCACATCTGTTGAGACGCTCAGTCGTACCGTCGGATTTTCAGGATCGTTGGTCATCACCCGCACGGTTTTTTTATGCTTGCCGCCGCGCGAACCGACTTTGTAGGTAACATCTATTTTTCCTTCCCCGCCCGGGGGAATCTCCTTGCCGGAGGCAAGGGCTGCGGTGCAGCCTCACGTGCTTTTTACTTTTTCGATGATGAGCGTCGCATCACCCGTATTCCTGAACGTAAAGGTATGTTTCAGAGCGGTGTTTTGAGGTTGTTTTCCGAAGTCGTGGCTTGTTTTTTCAAAAGCGATGGATGGTGCGCTTCCTTTGCTGTCTGATGCGTGAGAGGCGAGAGCAGCGACCATAGCGCACAGAAAAAATGCCGCCGCCGTTGTCAGGCAGTGCCTGCATGCCAGGGACCGGATAGATTGTTTCATGCTACGATGACCTCCTTTGATCTGTTGTGGTACGGCAAAACCGGATTGTATCACTAAAACAATATAGTAACACCGGCCGGGGTATTTGTAAAATGTATTCGGTGCCGTACTGTGATAAAAATAATATATTTACCGTTGACAATACATTTTAACTCTATGTATATCTCATAGTAATCATTGTAGTATCTACATACCCGCACCTGTTAGAGGAGGTCGACCATGAAGCTATTTTCACTGAGCAGAAAAACCGTTAACAAAACGTTATCGGCAGCGTTACTGGTGCTGTTGCTAACGACCGTCACGGGTTCGGCAGCATACTGCGATGACGCGGCCCTCGCTGAAAGAGCGCTGGCCGTAATCAACCGGGCATCGGCTGAAATTACCGAACTTGATTTGCAGGGAGTCTCTTTCGGCGAGACCGTTGGTGTGCTTTCCGGCCCGCTTGCTGAGGTTTTCGACACCACCATCGGCGTTGCGAGCCAGGAAGTGTCACCCGGGGAAAAAGCGACCGCGCTTGTCGAGGCCCTGCAGACAAACTGCAACGACCTGCTGTACTACACGGCGCTTGCCCTGGCGATAGATTTGATTGTTGACGACTTTATAATAAACATACCCTTGATCGAGCTTGTAACCAATATCCTGGCAGCTGCAACCGTTTTGTGCTTTCTCGGTTTTCTTTAAAAAGCACGGGGCGATTGCCGACGCACAGGGGGAGGGGACTATGCCAAGGACTGCATGGCGTGCCTTTGTAATGCTTGTTGTGTGTATGTGCTGGGGATGCGGCAGTGAGCGATCTGTCGAGACCCCCGGCGCCAGGCTGACGGTAAAGGAAGACGGTGACAAAATTCAGGTTTCAAGTGAAGACGGCTCGATAATGATCGAAGGGTCGGAAGACGCGGGCTACATAAAAATAAAAACCGACGAGGGTGAGAATATCGAGGTCAGCTACAACAATAACAAGCTGATGCCCGACTTCCCCCCGGACATACCGATTTACCAGCCGTCCTCAATTCTCATGAATCAGGTTTTTAAAAACGGGGCCAATGCAATCGTATCGCTCAGCACAACGGACAGCCCGGAAACCGTTTATGCCTTTTATGAAAAAGCGCTTGCAGAAAAAGGCTGGGTTCTGGCCGGTCAGATGAGTGTCGGAGAGATGAAAATGCTTCAGGGTAAAAAGGGCGATTTCGGGCTCACCTTCAGCCTCGTCAGGGAGCAGGATACGACCAAGATCAATATTGCAAAAACCGAAGCCGGCCGGCAGGACAGGTGACACGGTGAACACCACCGGTCCCGCCGTCGGCCCGCATGCGTTCAGTCTTTGAAAACTGCACCCGTGCTTGCAGAGGTCACCATGCGTGCGTAGCGGCCGGCATAGCCCGTTGTGATTTTCGGTTCGGGTGCCTGCCAGTCTTTTTTCCTTTTCTCGATTTCTTTTTCATCAACACACAGGCGAATTTTCCGGGACGGAATATCTATTTCGATTTCATCGCCATCATGTACAAGCGCGATAGGTCCTCCCTCGGCAGCCTCAGGAGAGACGTGTCCGATTGCAGCTCCCTTGGTCCCGCCGCTAAAGCGCCCGTCAGTTATAAGTGAGACGTCACGGTCCCGCCCGATGCCGACAATCGCAGAGGTCGGTGTCAGCATTTCGCGCATGCCGGGCCCGCCTTTGGGGCCCTCATAGCGGATAACAATGACGTCGCCCGGCTGTATGGCATTTCCGAGGATAGCTGCGACGGCATCCTCCTCCGCATCGAACACGCGCGCCCGGCACCTGCTTTTCAGCATTTCCGGTGAGACTCCCGACTGCTTGACAACACAGCCGTCCGGTGCCAGGTTGCCCCGCAGTATGGCGATACCGCCTTCAGGATTGTGCGGATTGTCGAGAGACCGAATAACGTTCCGGTCGGCAACTGCGGCATTATCGATGCTGTCCCCGATAGGGCGGCCCGTAACGGACATGCATGATGTATCGATAATCTCTTTTCCGGTGAGTTCTTTCATGACGGCCATAACGCCTCCTGCCGCGTGCAGGTCCTGTATGTGGTTGGGGCCTGCCGGGCTCAGAGAGCAGAGGTGCGGTGCCTGCGCACTTATTTCATTGAAAAGATCGAGGTTCAGGCTGATGCCCGCCTCATGAGCGATAGCCGGAACATGCAGAACCGTATTAGTCGAGCATCCCAGGGCCATGTCCACGGCAATCGCATTTCTGAACGCGGCCGGGGTGGCGATATCGCGGGGTGTCATGTTTTTTTCCACCAGCTCCATGACCTGCATGCCGGCGGCTTTTGCCAGCCGCACGCGGGCCGCCTGCACTGCCGGTACGGTGCCGTTGCCGGGAAGGCCCAGGCCGAGCGCCTCTGTCAGGCAGTTCATCGAGTTTGCCGTGAACATGCCGGAGCACGAGCCGCAGCCGGGACAGGCCGTGTCCTCAAGGCACTTCAGCTCATCTTCGGTGATTTTACCCGCTTTTACGGCGCCCACTCCTTCAAAGACGCTGATGAGGTCGATTTTTTTCTTTCCCTGATAACCGCTCATCATGGGGCCGCCGCTGATAACGATCGCCGGAATATTCAGTCTGAGCAGAGCCATCAGCATTCCCGGAATGATTTTATCGCAGTTGGGGATCAGAACCAGGCCGTCGAAAGGATGCGCTATGGACATGATCTCTATCGAATCCGCTATGAGCTCGCGGCTGGCAAGCGAGTATTTCATGCCTTCATGGTTCATGGCGATGCCGTCGCAGACGCCGATAGTCGGAAACTCGACGGGTGTCCCGCCGGCGTGCCGGATACCGGCTTTGACCGCATCCGCGATGGTATCGAGATGAATGTGACCGGGTACGATTTCATTTGCGGAGTTAACGACGCCGATCAGGGGCCGTGCTATTTCATCGTCGGTGTACCCCATGGCCTTGAAAAGAGATCTGTGGGGGGCTTTTTCGATTCCTTTTTTCATTCTGTCGCTTCTCATGATATCCTCCGCTCAGATGTTAACGTATTGCAGGCAACCTGTTAGATAATCGGACAAAGCGGTTGATTTTGCAACCATAAACAGCTATTTTTCTTGACATTACGCGGTGGCGGGTAAAAATATAACAGGTGTATACGTGCTGGAGGCAAAAAGGCAACGAGGGTAACGGGGCTGTGCCTGAAAAGCTGACGATAAAACAGAAGCGCATGCTGGATTTTCTTGACCGTTTCATACGTGATAACGGGTATCCTCCTTCCGTGCGCGAAGCGGCCGGGTCTCTCGGTCTTGCAGGACCGAACAGCGTAAAAAAATATCTTGATATTCTCGAGCGAAAGGGTTTTATACGGCGAAGGTCCGGAGCATCGCGTGCAATAGAACTGATCAATCGGGCCCGGGAGGATCGGCAGACACGGCGTGTTCCGCTTGTGGGCCGCATCAGAGCGGGGGAGCCGATTCTGGCGGTTGAGAATATCGAGGATCGAATTGCCGTAGATGTCGGTCTGGCCCGCGCCGATGACATGTTTCTGCTGCGCATTGACGGCGACAGCATGGTCGATGCACACCTGCTTGACGGTGACCTTGTGCTGATTCGCCCGCAGCAGACCGTCGAGCAGGGCGAAATTGCCGCTGTTCTTATCGGCGAGGAGGCAACCGTAAAGTATTTTTACCGGGATCAGGGCTGCATACGGCTGCAGCCGGCCAACCCGGGCTACGATCCCACAACGTTCAGGAATAACAGCTCTGAGTTGCAAATAATCGGCAAGGTAACGGCTGTCATTCGATCACTTGAATAACACACAGCCGGACGGAGAAGCAGGCATGGATCTTTTTGAGGCACTAGAAAAACGTCACAGCTATCGCGGCCCGTTTCTTCAACGTCAGGTCCCCCGCGAAGATCTTGAACGAATCGTTACGGCAGGACTTCGGGCTCCTTCGGGCAAGAACCTGCAAACCACAGAATTTATTATCATAGACGAGCCGAAACTCGTTGACGAGATCAGAGAGCTGCACCAGAGAAATACCGCCATGCAGCAGGCCCGGGCCTATATTGCCTGCATTATCGACAGCCGTCCGGAGCCTGTTTACGAAGGGCACTCGTTTCAGGTGGAGGATTGCGCAGCAGCCGTCGAGAACATGCTGCTGGCGATTACCGCGCTGGGATACGCAACGGTATGGATCGACGGATGGCTGCGGGTCGGCGGGACGGCGGGCCGGATCGGCAGGCTTCTTGGACTGCCGCCGGATAAAGTGATCAGGGTGCTGCTGCCTGTCGGCGTTCCGGCGGAGCAGGGTGCTCGAAAAGAGAAAAAACCGTTTCAAGACAGAGCCTGGTTTAACCGATATAAAAGTGAGGGCTGAACGCAGAAATATTTTAACTGTCCGGTATGAATCAACAGAGAGAGCCCCGGATATAGAGCATCAGGCAGCGCAGCGGTATGGCGGAATCAAACATCAAAGAAAGCCGAATAGTCGATTCGATCATCAATTTCCTGATCGATATCCCTCTCTTTGACGAGCTGCAGGCAACCGAACTGAAAATCGTAGCCCGCAGGATGAACCTCGTCGAAGCCAGACGGCACGATATTATTTTCAAAGAGGGGGACAAGGGAAATTACATGTGTTTTGTCGTCGACGGCATACTCGATATCGTCAAGCAGACAGCCTCACGCAAGGATGTCGTCATAAGCTCACTTGCCCGCGGTCGCTCGATCGGCGAAATGTCCGTCATAGATAATTTTCCCCGCTCTGCGACCGTTCGCGCCCGTACCAACGCGACCCTGCTCGTGCTGACACGGGAAGCCTTCGATGAACTGCTCAGAGCCCAGCCGCCGGTCGGCATTAAAATCCTCAAGGGTCTTGCCCGTCTGCTGAGCATGAACCTGCGAAAAACATCCAGCCAGCTGGCAGACTTCATGCTACCCATCAAGCAGCCCTGATACCTGCCCGCACGTATTGACGGGATGCCACCCCTTTGCTATGTTCTGGATACACAGCATGTGCTGTGTGTACGCCGGGGGATTCGGCAGTGATAGTCGGTACCGTCCGAGAGATCAAGGACAGCGAGCACCGGGTGGCGATAACACCTGAAAGCTCAGCCTGTTTTGTCAGTGCAGGCCACAGCGTGCTCATCCAGCGGGGTGCGGGCGAGGGGAGCGGCTGCAGCGATAACGCCTACCGGAACGCCGGTGCAGAGATCGTTTCCTCGGCTGCGGATGTGTTCGGGCGCGCGGATTTGATCGTCAAAATAAAAGAACCTCTTCCACCCGAGTATGCGCTGTGTCGCCGCGGGCAGATTCTGTTCACTTTTTTTCATTTTGCCTCGAGCCTCGAGCTTACCCGCGCGATGATGGAGTGCGGGGCCGTATGCGTGGCCTATGAAACCGTTCAAACGGCAGCGGGCGCGACGCCGCTGCTGGCTCCCATGAGCGAAATCGCCGGCAAAATGGCGCCCCTGGTTGCGGCAAACTGCCTTTCCCGCCCTGCGGGCGGCAAGGGGGTGCTTGCAAGCGCTGTCGGGAATGTGCCGCCCGCGCGATTTCTGATACTGGGCGGCGGCACCGCCGGCCGGGCTTCAGCGGCAGTTGCCGTCGGAATCGGCGCTGATGTGTGTATCATTGAAAAAAACAGCGATACGGCCGGAAAACTTGAGCGGGCCTTCCCCGCTGCCTTGATAGCTCCGCCGCAGCAGGATAGTATCGCCGAACAGATACAGAAAGCCGATGCCGTTATCGGGACGATTCACGTTCCGGGCAGCCGGTCGCCGAGGCTGGTAACCGCAGACATGGTTGCCTCGATGGAGGCAGGGTCGGTCATTGTGGATATCTCTGTCGATCAGGGCGGCTGCTGTGAAACCACCCGGCCAACAACTCACAGCGACCCCGTTTTTATCGAGCACGGCGTGATTCACTACTGTGTGGCGAATATGCCCGGCATTTTCCCGCGCACCGCAACCCTGGCGCTGACAGGTGCGACGCTGCCCTATGCGCTCGAACTTGCAAACAAGGGGGAGGCTGCTTTTGCGCGTGAGGATCTTCTGAAGGGATTGAATATTATCAGAGGACGGATTGTAAACCGGGGTGTGGCTGAGGCGCACGGACTTGCCTGGCAGGAGCCCGCCGGCATGCTGGCTGTTTAGGTAAGCCGAGCGGCACTGTCCGTGTTCGGCGGGTTCACTCGATGTATCATGGAGGGAGATTTTGTATATGCTGGAACGTATTGATGTCATGCTGAGCGCATTGAGCAGTTTTGTCTGGGGCCAGTACATGCTTATGCTGCTTGTCGGCACCGGCTTTATTCTGACCATTATTCTGCGGTTTATAAATATCCGCAAACTTGTCCATTCCATACGGCTGGTGCTCACCCCGGCGGCGGATGATACGGAAGGGGATATCAGCCCCTTTCAGGCACTTACCACCGCCCTGTCGGCCACGGTCGGTACCGGCAATATCGCCGGCGTCGCGACAGCCATCAGCCTCGGCGGGCCGGGCGCGATTTTCTGGATGTGGGTCTGCGCTTTTTTCGGCATGGCTACCAAGTACAGCGAAGCGGTGCTTGCCGTAAAATACCGGCAGCACCTCCCTGACGGCACAATTTCGGGCGGGCCGATGCAGTATCTGAGCCAGGGCCTGGGGCTGCGCTGGCTGGGTATCGTGTTTGCTTTCTGCGGCTCGCTGGCTGCCATGGGAATAGGCAACATGGTGCAGTCCAATTCCGTGTCGCTGGCCCTGCGGGATGCCTTCGGTGTGCCGTCGTACGTTACCGGTATCGTCCTGTGCCTGCTCACGGGCCTTGTTATTATCGGGGGCATTCGCCGCATCGGCAGCGTGACGGCGAAGGTCGTGCCGGTTATGGGTATTTTTTATCTGGGCTTCGGCCTGCTTATCATTCTGATGAACAGTGCACGGCTGCCCTCGGTTCTGCAGCTCATCGTTACGCATGCCTTTACGCCCTGTGCAGCAGGCGGAGGGTTCGCCGGCGCGGCCGTAGCGCAGGCGGTCCGCTACGGATTTGCGCGGGGCGTGTTTTCCAATGAGGCGGGGCTGGGAAGCGCACCTATTGCCCATGCGGCGGCAAAGACGGACAGCCCGGTCCGCCAGGGCCTGATTTCCATGACCGAGGTGCTCATAGACACCGTCATCATCTGCTCGACAACAGCGTTTGTCATTCTTCTGTCGCCGGATGTCTGGCAGAGCGGGCTGCAGAGCTCGAGCCTCACCGCCCATGCGTTCGAAACCTTTCTGCCGGGTTTCGGCAAGTACATAGTGGCCATCGGCCTTTCGGTGTTTGCCTACTCGACGCTTATCGGCTGGTCGTATTACGGCGAGGAGTGCATCGAGTTTTTGTTCGGCATCCGGGCCCGGGTACCGTACCGGGTCGTATTCTGCTGCCTGATTGTCGTGGGAGCAATTGCCAAGGTGGCTGTGGTGTGGAATTTTTCAGATGCCATGAACGGGCTCATGGCGGTGCCGAATCTGGTAGGACTGCTGGGTCTCAGCTATGTGGTGTACCAGGAGACGATGGACTATTTCCGCCGCTGATGCTCCCGGCAGCATGCGTTCGCCTGCCTCCGGCGATTACTCACAGGCCGGGCAGCCGAACGCACCGGTCCGGAAACGTCGTTTTTGTACCGACCTCTCCGGGATACCCCCGCTCTCTCTTTGTATCTGCAGTTTCAGCAAAAGCTTAAAAGGCGGTTGTCAGGAAAAGTAAAATAGTGTGTATTTTTGTCGATTTCAATAAAAGCACAGTAGAAAATGTTTTCAGCTGCTCGTCGGAAAAGCATGCACGACTATCCGATTTTTGACGCTGCTCAGCATGTCCCGGCCCTTGCGCTTCTGCGATGTCCCGTAAGTAGTTGCAATAGCTTATACTATTTTTGCTGAATAATTTGGAACGGTTTTTGAAATGTTGCTGTGCGGGAGACACAATCGTATGGCGACAGTTCTATATTTCGATCAGGCAGACAGGCGCAGGAAAGGAACATCCTCGGATTCGAAACACATAAAGCGCAATCTGTTGATTCAGACTCATTGTTTCAGTGACATATATTCACTGATACCGGCATATGCCTGCGCGTGCATGCAGCAGGACGTTGTGCTCGATGCGCTTGTAAAGCGCTTTTGAAATTCCGGGAACGGCGTCAGGCAGATGCCGCGTGATGAAAAGGTTTTTTGTGCATTCTGACAAAACAAAACGCATGTATTAAGAAATATGACTGAACAGCCGATACGTACTAAGAAAAGTAATAGATCGGTTCCGGTGCAGGGACGTGCCGGATGCAGGCAATTCACCAATGAACCGTATCAGGCGCAGGGAGGCGACTGCATAGTGGGCATTCTTGCCTCTTCCTATCAAGCCCTACGTAACGATATTTACGACCATGTTCCGGCGGTAATGTGCAAGGCGTGCGGAGAGTGCTGTGTCAGTCCGCATATGACGCTCATCGAGTTTTGTTTCCTGATGAGCCATATGCTCGAAACCCCTGATTTTCTTGTGTCTGCACTTTCCCGCACCGTTCCCGAGCATCCTGATTTTCCCGGCCATCTCATGTGCCGATTTCAAACAGCCGATAAGCTGTGCGGTGTATATCCGGGGCGAAGCCTGGCCTGCAGGCTGCACGGGCATCCCGTGCTCGAGCAGACCGGTCTCAAATACAGTGTTCACTGTCCCAAATCATCCTGTGACGGTGCTGAGTTCAAGCCCGAAGATGTATACGGACTGATGGACCGCCTGACGGAACTCAACCAGGGCTATTACTCATACTACACGCCACCGTACTGGGTGTCGGGCCTTAACACGGAATCCTGGCTCAGTATACTGTTTTCGGATATCGAACAGCCGCTCTTCCGCCTTTTGAAAAAAATAATAAACAGGGAACTGGGCATAGAACATCTGGGGGATCATTTTACTCAAAAGGTGCCCATGAGCCGCAAGCTCGATGTGATCGATCAGTTTCAGGCAGCATTACCGCGCGGCGATAAAGAGCTGCTGCGCAGTCTTCTGAAACGCATTCAGTACGACTTCCCGGAAACCGGTGCCTATTATTATTTCGAGGCGGATATGTATATCAAGGCGCTTGATGAAGAGAGGAAGATCGTTTAGCGAGGCTGTCGAGCGACAGCCTTGAAAGAAAATTATATAAATCACTTCTCAGCCGGTGTGCGTTTGATTCTCACACCGTCACGGTACGTATCAATGCTTCGCAGCGTTCCATCCGGATTATAGAGCCGCGTCTCGCCGTGGCGCCTGCCGTTTTTATATATTCCTTCAGCAAGCAGTGTTCCGTCAGGGGCATAGACGTTGCCGATTCCGTTTATTTTTCCGTGGATGAATTCGAACTTCGCTTTCAAAGAGCCGTTTTTATGGTAGAGCCTGCTGGTACCGTGGCGCGAGCCCTCGACATACGTCTCCTGTTTTTTCAGCTTTCCGTTCCGGTAATAATACCTGCAGACACCGTCAAGTGTTCCGTTTTTGTACAACTCTTCTGACTGCAGCGTACCCTTTTTATAATATTTTTTGCTGACACCGTCGATCACCCGGTTTTTGAGCCGATATTCGGCCTGGAGCGTTCCGTCGGGATAATGAAACTTGACGGTTTCATTTCCGGCATGGGCCGATGCTGTCGAGAGCAGCACTGCAAGGAAAAAGAGAAGCTTTTCTGGCTTGTTTTTACACATCGGTTTTTTCATGCAACCATATACACGGATATATGGTAGGTTAAATCATAAACCTGTCTTTAGGTCAAAGAATAAAATTTAGGCGAGGCACGATAAGCCTGTGCAGAACACGCTTAAAAAAATATTTGTAAAAATCGATTCAATCGCCAGGCAGTATGATGCCTACGCGGGTGCTGTTTTTGTGCTGGCAGCACTTATACTGTTTTTTTCGATTATTCCGGCCCGGGATGACGGGCTGAATTCGGGGTTTTCAGCACATATCGGTGCCTATGCACTTTTTTCATTCATGCTGGTTTTTTATCTGCATGATCGACGTATTACCCATCCCTGTTTTTTCGCTGTGCTGCTGGCCGCAGCATATGGAATACTAGTCGAGTTTCTGCAGCTGCGAATACCCTACAGACAGTGTTCAAATATGGATATGCTGATAAATTTTATTGCAGCATGTATCGGAACTGTGCCGGGATATATCCTCATCAGGATCAGGTGGATGTAATTACCGTAAAGGCAAAAAAACGTTCAAGTTGTTCTTTCGGGTGTCGAAAATATACAATATATAGAGCAGGAAAATGGCAAACCACTATATATTGTTCATAGATGATTTTAGTGCAATAAGGTGTTTTAATGAAAAAAGTAATAAAATTAAGAAAGTCTGCTCATTTCGGTGTTTGTCCCAAATGCGGCCGGACCAGCGGATACCTGAATATCGGGAGAGACCATTGGTTTATCTGCAGACGGCACAGGGTCAAATGGTATGTCGCCAGCGGGATTTTTCCGGACTGGCTTCATGAGGATGAATCCGTATGGAAAAAAAACAGCGAACTTCTCTCGAGTTTTCTGGAGATAGAACCCTACAGCAACTCTTTCAACTCATCCCAGCTTACCCCCGGCACGGCATCAGCCAAAATTCTTACACTCAGGGCTTAATGAAAATTTCCGTATGCCAGGATGTATTTTATACCGCTGAATGAATGCAGCAGGCATACGATTGGAAATGCTCTTTACTGTTGATATCTTGTGTGTGCAACGTCTGATACCACAATATATTCAGTATAATGGTCATGCAACGACTATTGTTGACTGCCTGTTGATAATGCTGGTTGCTGTGATTTATTTGCTATCGTCACCGGCAGCATTCAGCCAGGCAGCCCGAAAATCGAGCAGTGTCTTTAAATAAAAAAAGCAGTAACAATTTAATCATGCACTGCTTTTTTAGAGTACAAATTTTTCAGAACTATGCGCTGAGCGAAAATTTTCTGCGGTCACGAAGCTCAGCACGTTTTCCGGGATTCCAGCCGGGGACCTTGGTAAAATAGCCGGTAATGCGGGTGATGCCTTCCACCATCAAGCCTCTGTTGATTTCACGTTCCAGTTCTTCCGGGGTAATGTTGTCCAGTTTCCAGTACTTTACCGCTGTTGACCGGCTTTCATCTTTTCTATACCAGTCAAGCAGCATGTTTCTGAAGTGCATCTGCTGTTCTTCCGGGCTGTCAAACCACTCAATGTTTTGGTTGCTTTCCAGGTAACTGCTTAATTCATTTCGTGTCATGACTCCCCCCTGATATTGTGGTTAACCGATAATTAACACACCACATATAGAATTTGATAATCATTATTAATGTTTTGAAAAAAATATGTCAAGAAAAAAATGCACATTTATTAAAAAAATTTGTGCTTGTTGTAAAAATCTAAAAATATATTTAATTATAGACCATTCTAAAAGACCTGTTTTATAGATTTATTATAATAAAAGTAAATTAATAAAACCGATTCCGCAGCGGGGAAAAACAGTGGCCAATCAGAAAAGGTAATTGCTTTTAGACTGTTGGATCATTAGAGTTGAGAAAGAGGTTAAAACTTTTTTACACATTACTTTGTTTCCATGCTGTCCAGTATGCCAAAACAAAGCAGAGAGATGCCTTTGGTGCTTCTTAAATATATCTTAATTGTTGTCTGACGATCCATTCAGCGGCAGGGAGACAGATATGAGGAATGTGTTTTTTGCCGGAAAAAAAATTTTAATTACACTAATTGTAGTGCATGCTTCAGCGTGCTCCGTTCATACGCGTACCGATCTGATACGTGCCGCTTTACAGCAGCAGGCTGAAAAGCACCGTCAATCCATTGTATTCAGCGGCAGTATTTTAGAAGAAACTATTCCCGGACCCGATGGGCCGGTCAATGTCAGGCTGTACCGGCCGTTGTTCAGCGATACCCGTGTTCATCCGGTATTGATATACCTGCATGGCGGCGGCTGGATAGCGGGAAGCATTGCGGCCCATGATCCGGCATGCCGTTTTCTGGCAACGGACAGCAAATGTATTGTTTTATCCGTAGCGTATCGCCTGGCTCCTGAGCACAGGTTTCCTGCTGCGCTTGAGGATGTCTACGCGGTTCTTTCATGGTGCGACCGCTATGCCGATACCATCGGTGGCGATACAAAACGGATCGGCGTGGGGGGATCGAGCGCCGGCGGCAATCTGGCTGCCGCAGTGTGTCTGCTTGCAAAAAAGAGAGACGGCCCGTTACCGCGTTTTCAGCTCCTGGTGTTTCCCGCCCTCAATCTGGCCTCTTTCGACACGGACTCCTACCGGCGATTCTCAGAGCCGCCGGGTCTGCTGAAATCGCAGATGATATTGTTCCGGTCCTGTTATCTTACCCGTCCTGCGGATCGTTTCAATCCGCTGGTATCGCCCCTGCTGGCCGATGATCTCAACGGTATGCCGCCGGCACTGATCATCACCGGGGAGAGGGATGTGCTGCGTGACGAGGGCAGGGCCTATGCCGTGCGTCTTGAGGATGCCGGAGTACCTGTCAGATATCTGCAGCTCAAAGGGCTGGGGCATGCCTCAATCATGTGGGGTGCTGCCGCACACGAAATGCTCAGCGGGCTGCGGGAGGCCTCAGATATGCTGCGGCATTATCTGCAGGCAGAGTGTGCAGATACTCTTACGAATCAAGCTGCTGGGGCTCGAGAACGAATCCGGGGCCCTGCTCGGATTCCTGAAAGTCCAGCTGAAGCCGGTCGATTTTGTCGGCAAGTCCGTTTTCAATAACCAGCACCTCCGAGCCGGAAGCACTTGAAAGCACTACGTCATTTTCGCGCTCATTGTCGAGGCCGAACTCAAGGCGCTGCGGGTCCTCCTCAGAAGCATACAGCCTGATACGCATTTCAGCATCAGTCTGATCCTGCTTGAGGGCTCCTGCCAGTACCTCCATTGCTGCTGTGGTTACTTTAAACATGCCCTGGTCTCCTTTCTCGTCGCAGTACTGCACCGCTAGTTTTGCGTGGAATCGGCGTAGTCGATTTTTGCCTTCTCACGCAGCTGCTGAATGAATGAATTAATTGCTTCATTTTTCTTCTGCTCGTTGAGATAGTCGGCAATTTTGTCTGAAGCATTGTCAAAAGAAAGTGTTTTTTCAGGCATGCGGTCGAAGACTTTTATCAGGTGATATCCGAACGGAGTTTCGACAATATCGCTGACCTCGCCGGTTTTGAGACTGAAAGCGGCATCCTCAAACGGCTTTACCATTTTGCCGCGTTCAAAAAAACCGAGATCTCCACCCTGCTTTCCGCTGGGACATTCGGAATGCTCCTGCGCAATTTCGGCAAAATCAGCGCCATTATCGATTTGCGTTTTAAGCAGCTCAATTTTTTTTCGTTTTATCTCTTTTGCCTTCTGGCTGTCATCCTGCTTGATCATGCAAAGAATATGGCTTGCGCGTACTTTTTCAGGAACCAGGAAATCATCGGGATTGCTGTCGTAATAGTCTTTGATGGCAGCATCTTCGGCAGAAGGCACATTTTCAACCACCGTTTCTACAACAGACGTAATCTTCAGCTGCTTGATAATATCATCTCGAAGGTTCTGGTCGGTTACACCGATATCGGCCAGTCGCTGCTGAAATGCTTCAGGTGACGGAAAACGGTTTTTCAGCTCATCGACCTCAGCCTCGATTTCTTTTTCAGTCGGTTTCACGTTTGTGCGTCCCGCTTCCTGCATAAGAAGCTCGGTATTGATGAGCTTATCCAGAGCCTGCTGCTGCAGGGTCGGTCTCATCTTCTGCAGGGTTTCGGGCGGGACCTTGTCCCGATACTGGGCAATAAAATTATTGAGTTCATCTTCAACTTCTGCCGCCGCAATGGTAACGCCATTGACTCGTGCAACCATAGTAGTCTCCTGCTGTTCGGTTCGCGCGGGCTGCATCTCCCGCGAGTTGTTTTTTTCGGATACAGCCGGAGGTGAACTGTTGCTGCAGCCGCTGAGAAGGATAACGGTTACTGCCATAACTGAATGATAATAAACGGTTTTTTTTATTTTCAGCATATTTCCTCCATAAAAAAAGCCCTCAAGATCAATTATAATCCCGAGGGCTCAGTACATGAGTCTGCTTCGATGGAATTGATAATAAATCTCGCAAAAGCGAATTTTATTGTCTCACTCGAAGAGAAAAACCCCCGCCTTCCCCGACAACCGGTCGGGATTTTCGACAGGCGAAGACTTTGCGTATGCACGAGCAGAGCTTGTTTATCCAGTAAAATCCTCGTGAAAATTTCAGTGCTGTTTTGTTTTTCTTCAGCTTCTGTGAAGCCGGTGCCGATACTGACTGCATCAGTCTGCAGCAGTGCGATTCTCTTCAACCCATCGCATATTCAGTATGACGAGTCAAGGGAAAAAGTTTTTTCGTTCCGGTATCCCGGTATAATGACGCATTAAAAACAGCCGAATCCGGTAACAGTAATCGCTGGCATGGTTCCTCCCGCCGCTTGCAGACGGACCTGGAAGAGGGTATCATAGCATCTTATGACTTCTACGGGGAAGTTTCCGAACATGCCGGGCGGTACGGCACCCCGACCGGTATGGATAACCACGTATTCTGTATTTCGTACTCAGCACCCGTTAGTTGAATTGCCGAGCCCTCATCCGGCGGGTGCGGACTGTGATGACGAGACAACTCAAGGAGGATTGCATGAAAAAAACAGCTATCACAAAAGCGGCGGATGCCTACCGGCTGCTTAACCCCGGCGCGGTAGCCCTGATCAGCGTGGGAGACGGCACAAAGGATAATTTATTTTCCGTAACCTGGAATATGCCGGTGCGGCGGGATCCCGGAATGATTGCAATTCTGTCCGGAAAGCGTCATTATTCTTATCCCTTCATTGAGCGTACGGGTGAGTTCGGCATCAATATTCCCGGGGCGGACATAGCCGGTGCCGTGCTCGGGTGCGGCCGTACAAGCGGCAGCACGGTTGCCGACAAGTTCGAGCGTTTCGGGCTTACGCGTCAGAATGCCGAAAGGATTCGCGCCCCCCTGGTAACGGAAGCGGTCGGAAATCTGGAGTGCCGTGTGTGCCAGATTGTCGACCTCGGTGCATCATCGCTGCTTATCGCACAGATTCTTGCTGCGTGTGCCGCAGAGCTGCATTTCAAAGACGGCGGCTGGTGTTATGAGAACGGTTTGCAGCTGCTGCATCATCTCGGCGGCGACCGTTTCTGCACAAGCGAGCGCGAAATTGATGTGGCGCTGCCCGATCAGGAAACCTGATGGTTCTGCAGATTTTCGAGCCCCTGTTTAACCGCTTCGGCGGTAAGACCGAAGCCGTGTGCCAGGGCAGCTGCTGCCAGAATGCAGCTCAGGTCGATGCCGGCAGGCAGCGTCATGCGAAGCTGTACAGCGTTATCGGGCAGGTGCAGGTCAAAAGAGACGATACCGCTTTTTGCATGCTTTGTCGACGAGGCATGTATATCGGCTTTTTTCGTACCGAATGAAATTGTGCGGGCAGATGCTTTTTCTGCACTTTTCAGAGCCCGGCGGTCGTCATTGTTGCAGATGATAATTGTGTCTTTTTCAAAACGCTGCATAAATGCCGTATGCATCCGGCTTTGCGCCGGTTCGGAATCGGTTACCATGCCGATATCGGGAACGCAGATATCAAAGCACCGCATGAGATCGGCTTCATTCATTGTTCCGGCATCGATAATTGCCGCCCGGGAATCTGCATTTAAATCAGCCAGAAACAACGCTGTTGACAAAGGGCTGTCGTTGTTTTCAACTGTGCGGCTTCCGAGCATGGTACGGGTAATGCTCCAGGAGATGTGCCTGACGGCAGCGGCTTTTTCGGCCCCGACAATCAGTGCGATCGGAATCCGTAACTGCTGCCGCCAGTAGCGGGCGATCTCACCGACAGCTCTGTGCGGGTCATCGATTTCGATAATAATTTTTTTCGGATGTTTTTTCAGCGTGGCGGCACATGCAGTGTCGGAGCCGGGAACCAGCGCCGTTATGGCGCCGCAACGGAAGGCCCGGTCGACCGAATGCTGCAGACCACTGGTTTCCAGTGGTATAAACAACGCGCCGTCTTCAACCCGGGCCGGGTCTGTGCACAGGGATTGAATCATGGAAAGCGCAAAACCGGTTGCAAGCCTTCCTCCCGTGGCCTTCACGATTTCAGCCGTTGTCATTTTGATACCCATACGGACTCCTTGTGCCTGATAGCGGAAAAAACGAACGCCGTTTTGTTCCCTCAGCCGGGGTGCAGAGTCAGTATTTTAGAACAATACGTGCGCTATTGCAAAAACTAGTTTGTCGGCACGGCATCGAGAAACAGCACCGGAGGACAGAGCAATTTTCTGTTTTCTGCAGCCGTCTTTTTTTGTTGTTTCGACCGAAGGGAGAGAAATATATTCATTTGCTTGAGATTTCTCAGTCGCTGTGCTGCTTAAAAATGACGGAAGGACTGCAGCAGCGTGAAAAATGCTCTAGCGGTACGAAGCCAGGCCCTGCAAAAGGGCAAAAATGAACCGGGGTGTAGCCTGAACGGGCCTGTGAAGGGTTGTTTCGCCGAAACGGTCGATATCTTCAAGCCGGTAAAAATACGTCTTTCGGTTAACCGCGGATTCGTCGATGAAAAGATATGAGTCACCGCTTACGGGAGAACCTGTGCAAGGTATAACAGCCTCGTTGATTTTCCGGTAGTCTCCGTCGGATGATTCTGCGCGATACATATTGAACCCTACGCAATCGACTTCGGAGGCAGTCGACCAGTTAATCATGACTTTGTTGCTGAACGGTACAGCCGTAAACGACGACAGCTCGATGAGGGTCGGTTCCACATCTGCAACAACACAGATCAAATCATTATAGTCAAAATCGGCCCCGTCCGGCCCGTCCTCGAATGCAATAAACCATGCCCGGTCGACATCAGATGAAAATTTTTTTCTGTACAGCTCTGTTACGTCAAACGCCATGAAATGATCGACATTTTCAGAATTCCGGTCGTCTGAGTACCAGGGCCCCGTGCCGCTTCCTTTGCCGCCAAGCTTTTCGACAAAAACAAAGTCATCCGGAATGGGCAGCAGGGCCTGTATGTTGGAAAAACCTTTCGGAATGTCGGCAGCTATCGTGTAATAGGTGCCGGAGGTGTCGATGATACCGAGCTCCTGCTCGTATCCGGCATAGCGGACGGTTATGCTGATATGGCCGCTGCCGATTTCATGCCACTGATCATCATCTTCGTCGGCAAGACCGCAATCGTAATATATGTGATCAGATGAAGTGTAGTCGGTATCGAAAACAGTATTGAATATTTCATACAGATCCTGTTCATGCCCGGGATTGCTGTTGTCATCCAGGTATTCATATGATACTGCAGATGGCGTATCTAATATAATAAGTACCATAAAAAGTATTGCCGTTGCGATTCCTATATTTTTCATTTCATGCCCTTTGTATGAATTTTTACTGTCAAATAATACTACTTTTTCTGGTATAGACGTCTGACCGTATGCGTTTCAAAGGTGATTATTTATATAAAAATATAGTTTTATCGGGCAAAAAGCACAATCGACCGTTCAGCGTATTTATATTCTTATTTTAATTTTTTAAAATATACTACTAAAGTATTAGTATAAAATAATAAGTATTGTAATTCAATAGTTGCTATTCCAATCAATCGCAATACGATCTATTATCAGGCCAACAGCAACGACGATTCAGGTTTAGCTTGCATTGGAGGTTTTTTGTTGGTTATAACGTGATGCTGTTGTAATCTGCTGCCTGCGGCATTTTGCGAACAGACCGTTTCAGAGGACTCGTATGGGAACTGCACCGGCAACACATCCAACAGGCCTGTCAGCCGCGCGAGGTTTTTACAATGCCGCATGGACAGCTGTCTGTGTACTGCTGGCGGTATTCTGGCTTTGTTTTCTGTACTGTGCTCTCGTGCGCCTGATGTACCCGTTTGAGCTTGAGTGGCTCGAGGGAGAACTGCTGTGTCATGTCATCCGGCTTATGGATGGCGAGCCTGTGTATGCTGCACCGTCAACCGAGCTGGTCGCCGAGCTGTATCCGCCGGTATATTATGTCGTCGTGGCTGCGGCCGCCAGGCTTTTGGGGGTTTCCTTTTTCAGTCAGCGCCTGGTTTCTCTTGCAGCCTGCGCGGGTATTATAGCTGTTATCTACCGCATCGTTCGGTCACAGGGGGCCGGTGCGGCAGCCGCCTTTGTGAGCTGCAGCATGTTTGTGAGCTTTTATCATTTGCACGGCCCCTGGTATGACGTGGGGCGGGTTGACATGGTTTTTTTTCTGCTGCTTCTGGGCGGCTGCCTGGCGGTTGGCAACTACAGCAGCCGAAGCCGCTGGCTGCCGGCAGCTGTCGGTTTTTTTGTGCTGGCCTGCTTCACAAAGCAGTCGGCGCTGGTGTATGTGCCCTTTGCAGGGCTGTATCTTTTGAGTGTGGACCGCAAAAAGGCGTTCGTGTTTACCGCTGCAACGCTCGGCGCTGTTGTCGCAGTTTTTCTGGTGCTGACCGCCGTCACCGACGGCTGGTTTGCCGTTTACACGCTTCTCAATCCCCTGCGCTACTCGGACAGTGTGGCATCCTCAATGCCCAATCTTTACTACGATCTTATTATGGATATCAAAAGCAAGCTGCCGGCGGAAATCCGCTATGAAATCTGCTACCGCCTGCCGATATTTTTTTCCCTTTTGCTTGCCTTCGTCGTGTGTTCCCTGGTGACACGCAGAAAGCCTTCCGACTATTCGGTATGGGAGTATACCGCCGGTGCCGCTGTCGTATCGTATTGCATGATCAGGCCGAACGTCGGCTCAGAGAAAAACGATTTTATGTACCTGACAATCTGGGGTGCGGTTCTGCTGGGCATGCTGCTTGGACGCGTTCAAGCGCTTCGCTCCGTACGGCTTCGCTGTGTGGCGGGCTCAGTGCTGTATGGTTTGCTGGCCGTACAGCTTGCTTTGCAGCTGTATGATCCTAAAAGTGTCATACCGGCCCCGGGCTCGACTGAAGCGGGAAACCGGTTTATGGAAATGGTCCGCGAGCTGCCCGGAGAGGTGTATATTCCCTATCATTCAATGTATGCTGTTATGGCCGGAAAAGATATGATTTTTAATGCCGGTGCATTCTGGGGCTATCAAATTCTTTCACCGGAAGGATTTGTGCCGAATGATCTCATTGCAAAAATATCAAACCATCACTTCGCAGCGATTATTATCGACGATACAAGCTACTATACGCATATGGAAAAGCGGTATGCCTTTAAAAATGTTGATCTTCTGCTGGAAAGCGACGAGCCGCTCTCCCGTGCAATCGAACGGCATTATTACCCTGCCCGCCGGATAGACTACCAGGGTGAAGATGTTTTCAGAAACCCGACAGGGTTTATGACACGGCCGGAAATTGTTCTCCTTCCAAAGGATCCGCACGCCGAACGATAGCTTTTTATTTCATTTCCTAATCAAATGTAGTATGTATTGCCAGAAACCAGTACTACGTTGACATGCGGCAGAGTGCATTATGATATGCTCGGAGGAATGGGAGCAAACCTACCTGAGGCTTGTCCGGATCGTTACCAACCCGGGTAAGTTCGCCAAGGTAATGAAAAAGTGGAACCTGCACCATGATTCCCGTATACTTGATCTCTGCTGCGGAAACGGGGGCACCCTTGATGTTTTCAGGCGGGCCGGATACCGCAACCTTACCGGTCTGGATGTTTCAAATAACCTTTTGAAACGCGCAAAAAACAACATTCCGCTTGTTCAGGCAGATGCAAACCATTGCCCCTTCAGGGAAGACATTTTTGACGCTATTATCATACACAAGGCGCTGCATCATTTCCTCGACCTCGACCCGTTAATCACTGAGGTCAAACGGCTGCTCAAGCCGGAGGGCTATTTCTGTTTTATAGAGCCCCGCAAAACCTGGTTTCGTGACCTGTATCACGTTGTGCTGCTCTCTCCGCTGGTAAACATTATTCCGCCCCTGGTGCAGCTGCGTAACGCAGCACTTATTGAAGAGGGTGAAACCTACTTTAAATGGCTTGACAATTCGCATGTGTTTTTCAATATGCTGGAAAAAAGGTTTCACTTCTCAACCGTCCACAAAATCGAAGACCTTTGTCACTATATCGTGAAGTGCAAAAGCCCTATTGCCCCGTCCTCAAACGGAATGCTGCCTGAAAGATATGACGAATAGCCTGTGCCGACCCCCTCCCGGCTTTTTTCGATAATCGCATGTATAATTTCCGATTTTCCGCTGTGAACAGGTGCCGGGGCATAGTTTTTAAAAAAATGATTAAAAAAGCGTTAAACAGTACATTATCAATCAATTGCTGATCTCTTCCGACCGATACTATTTCCAGACACGTTGCCATGCATCAGAATGGCGCCCGTACCGAAGAACAGTGCATGCCGGCGAACGTATACCGCTATGGAAATGGCCTCCCTGAAAAACATTCTCGTTGTCGATGATGACGAAGCGATGCTCGATTTTCTTCACAGCAATCTCACGGGAGAGGGTTACTCATGTACAACCGCTCTCGACCCGGCAGAAGCTGACCGGCATCTTGCACAACACCGTTTCGACCTTGTTCTGTCTGATATTGAAATGCCGGTTAAGGACGGCCTTCAGTTCATGAAGGAAACAAAAAGAACATTTCCGGAACTTGATTTCATTATCATGACCGGTTATGCCTCCGACTACCCGTATGTCGACATAATCGAGGCCGGCGCCGCAGACTACATGGTCAAGCCTTTTGAGATAAAGGAGCTGAAAGCACGAATTGTCAGAATAAAACGGGAGCGGGAAATCCTTCACAAGTTCAGAATGATGAACGAGCAGCTTGAGTCCGCCATCGAGCGGGCAAACGAAATGGCGCTGAAAGCTGAAATGGCCAATATCAGGCTGCAGCGCGAAGTCAAAAAACGCAAGAAGGCGAATGAAAAAATACAGCTTCTTTCCATTACCGACAGCCTGACCGGCTGTTATAACAGGGCATATATCAATGAATTTTTACCTGGGGAGCTCAAGCGCGCAAAGCGGTACGGGTCGCCTCTGTCTATTGTGCTGTGCGATATCGATCATTTCAAGAAAGTCAACGATACCTACGGCCACCAGGCGGGCGATACAGTTCTGCAGGCGTTTGTTGCCTGCATACGACAGACGATCAGGCAAAATGTCGACTGGATCGCCCGGTTCGGCGGCGAGGAATTTCTGATCGTATTGCCCGCTACCGGAATTGACCGGGCCTGCCGGATGGTAGAGCGCCTTCAGGAGAATCTCTCGAACATGGTTGTTGCCGTGAAACAGCATTCGATCGTCGTTACGTCAAGCTACGGCATTGCCGGATTCGACCTCATAACGGAAGACAGCGATACCCTGTTTGACAGCCTTATTCATGCCGCCGATACATATTTATATCAGGCCAAGCATCAGGGCCGCAACAGAGGGGTGAGCGGGCCGGTGCCTCCCTCGAATGACTTGATTGCCGACCGGCACAGTACCGACCACGCGCATTAGCTGACCTTGCTCGACCCGTTACCCTTCTTTGATCAGACACCTTTTGTGCATTTCATATTATCTAAAAAAAAGAGCCGGAACCCGCCTTAAGTACGCAGAGCAGCATGATGCAGTATCTGCCTTGAGAGAGGGAACGGCATGCCTGCCTGACCATATAAGCCTTTGTAATTCCATAGTAAGTATGTAATAATCAGTTTAGCGTTTTAAAGCAGACCCCTTTATTCTGCAGCCGTCTGTTTTTTGTCATTTCGACCGCAGGGAGAAATCTCTTCAGGGGCGTGAGATTTCTCAGTCGCCGTGCTCCTTCGAAATGACAGAGTGGCTATACGTATTGTGAATAATTCTTTAGTATGTATTTTTCGTCCGTTCCCGGGTCGAGAAGTGGATCAGCATGAATGCTGTTAATCCGAAAGAGAAATCAGACCGCATACTGCTTCTTCGCGAACCGGGCTACGGCCTTGTGCTGCTGTTCGTTTTTGCACTCAGCAGGATTGTATTTTACCGGGCCGGAGGTAAGTTTCTCGACAGCCCCATCGGCTTTGCGAAACAATACCTTGATCCGACGGTACTTCGAAACGATCTGCTCGAGGGGCTTTTCTATCTTCACAGCCAGCCGCCGTGTTTCAACCTGTTTCTCGGCACTGCGCTGAAAATATCACCGGACCCGAGCCTCACCTTCAACATATGCTTTACAACCTGGGGTGCTCTAATACCGCTTCTGCTGTTCGGCAGCCTCGTGCTGGTGGGTGTCCGGCGCCCGGTGTCTTTTGTGCTGACACTTGTTTTTATGCTGAACCCGAGTCTGCTGCTTTATGAACACCTTCTTTACTACACGTACTGTGAGGTGTTTCTTGTCATCGCGGCTGTGTTTTTTCTCTCCTGGTGGAGCTGTTCGGGCACACGGCTTCCCCTGTTTCTTTTCTGGGCTGCGCTTGGATGTCTGGGTCTGGTTCGATCGCTGTTTCATCCGGTGTTTTTTCCTGCAGCTGCCGGACTTTTATGGGCCTATTTGCTTTTTGTGCGCAGGCAGCGCGCCGACGCCGCGCGGATGCTGCGGTTTTCGCTTGTCGCGCTTGTTCCCCTCGGGCTTGTCTGCTGCAAAAATCTGTTAATTTTCGGCTTTTTCGGAACATCCTCATGGACCGGTATGAGCCTGTGGACCAAGGCGAACGGTCTGCCCCCTGAGCGGATTGAGGCTCTGTACGAGCGGGGGACCGTCAGCAGGCTTGCCTGCCGGGCCCAACTGCAGGCATTTGTGCCGATCAGCAGGTTTTACAGCGGGGTCGAGCTGGAAGCTATGCCGTGCCATCATCAAGCGGACTGCGCCGAGTGGAAAAGCAGCGGCAAGCCGAACTTCAATCATATCGGCTATGTACGGCTTTCGCGTCAGCTCGGCCGGGATGCACTGCGCCTTATCCGTCATGACCCGGGGCTGTTCGCCTTTTACACGCTGGGCTCCTACAGCCTGACGCTCTGGCATTCATCCGATTCGGTGCACGGTCTGTTTGAAAAACATATGGAACTGCTGAGCGGCATGGAAAAGGTGTACCGCTTTCTGCATTTCGGCTTTCTGGGTGTGCGAAGCAAGCACGAGGTGCCGGGCGTGTGGATTCGCACGGCATGTATGAGCGCAGTGCTGCTTGCCGCCTATGCCGGAGCGCTTTATGCCGCACTGCGCAGAAAAACATCAGGTGACGCAGCCGTGCCGGTGCTGCTGCTCTGCCTGCTGGTTCACGTGTATGTGCTGTCGGTATCATCGCTGATCGAATTCGGGGAGAACAACCGATTCCGCCTGCCGGTTGATGCGCCTTTTCTCGTGCTGTGCGCAGGGGCTGTGTTTCGGCTGATATCAGGCAGAGAAAAACCGCAGGAGCCCACAGCTCTTGACAGTGAATCCGTTTAGTAGTATTTTAATAGAATAATACTTAATGGCTTATAGGGCATCCGTTCGTGCCGTCCGTATGCCGCTGATAGCGGTTGACACGTCCGGCAGCTTCTGTATACTTTACTTTTTTATATCAGGGTGCCTCCCCTCCAGCCGGCACTACTGTGCTCCGGCCGGTGAGGGTCTTCAACGGGCAAACCGCATACGGTGCAGCGTGCGGGTGCGCGTTCTCCGCATGCAGGTGTTGCCTGCATGTCCGCAGTGTACTACAGCGGTGTTTGTTAGTTCTTTTCATGGAATTTGCAGACCTCAGAGCATACATTTACATCAGCCTGTTTGCGGGCAGCGGTATTGCAGCTGCATGTCTGCCGTTTCTTGCCTCCCGCCTTCTGCGCCCTGCGGCACGAATTTCGCCAGCCATGCTGCAGACGTATGAGTGCGGGATCGTGCCCTTCGGACAGTCGTGGGACTTTCGCCACGGCATAGCCTATTATTTATACGCCCTCATATTTCTGGCATTCGAGGTTGATGTTCTCTATCTGTATCCCGTTGCGGCCGCCTTTGACGCGGTCGAACGGGTTCGCGGCATAACGGCTTTTGTTCTGTTCCTGGGCATTCTGTCACTGGGGCTGGTATATGCATGGAGGAAAGGAGTCTTTCTCTGGAGCAGCGAAAAAAAGATTTATTAGACATCAACGAGTTTGCCTCCCGCCTGCGCTCAAAGTTTGAAGAGGGGCAGGAGCTGCAGCAGGCCGGCGTGCTCGGACGCATGCGGCTCAGCGAAAAGCTGCAGAATCTCTGCCGCGCCAACTCCCTGTGGCCTTTGACATTCGGTCTGTCGTGCTGTGCCATCGAGATGATGAGCGCGGGCATGGCCCGCTTTGACCTTTCCCGCTACGGTGCCGAAGTGTTTCGGCCTTCGCCGCGACAGGCAGACCTTATGATCGTGGCCGGCACGGTCAACAAAAAGATGGCAGAGTCGGTCATTACCCTGTACCAGCAGATGCCGTACCCCAAGTGGGTTATCGCTCTGGGCAATTGCGCGGTTTCCGGCGGGCCGTTTGCCGGTGAAGGAAACTACTATGTCATAGAGGGGGTCGACAGGCTGATACCGGTTGATGTCTATGTGCCGGGCTGTCCGCCGCGGCCGGAAGGGCTGATAGAGGGCATATTGAAACTCCAGGAGATTATTGCGGGCAGGCGAAATCCGTTTCCGCAGCGGAGGCACCCGGCATGAGCAATCAGCCCTGTTTTGACGTGCAGGCGTTTATGCATGATCTTGAAGACGCAGGCGCCGTGCTGCGTGAATTGAGCCCTGCCCGCAGCGGCAGCGCTCTTTCGGTTTCCGTCGGTTCCGGTTCTGTTGTGCCGGGTGCGGAGGTTATGCTCCGGCACGGTCTGTATCTTGTTTTTGTCACTGCCGTGCATGTCAGCCCCGACCCGGAAATAGTGTATCAGTTTGCTCACTATGAAAACCCCTGCCGGGTGACCCTGCAGACGCGTGCAGTCGCCGGTGAGCCGGTTCCGAGCATCGCCGGCATATATCAGGGCGCGGACTGGCATGAGCGTGAAATACATGATTTTTTCGGTATTGAATTCAGCGGGCATCCGCACCTCAAGCCCCTCATCCTGTCGCGGGGCGACAGGCAGCTCAGACCGCTGTTGAAAGAAACGGACAACCTGCGCAAACGCGAGGATGTCGTTTTTTTTGAAACGGCCGAACATGACATTGACGGGAGCGATACGGAAACATGACAGCAACCGGTCACGGTTTGCAGACACAAACGTCCGGCAGGCCCAAGCCTATTCACTACCGGTATTTCATGAATATGGGGCCGCAGCACCCAAGCACACACGGTGTGCTGCGGGTTGTTATCGGCCTGTACGGGGAATATGTTCTGAGCATAGAGCCGGTTATCGGATACGGCCACCGCATGCACGAAAAGATGGCTGAGAGGCGACCCTGGCCGGCTTTTTTACCCAACACCGCCCGCATGGACTATGCCTGTGCCCTGCCGCATCAGCACTGTTACGTGGCTGCGGTCGAGCGCATGGCAGGCATCGAGGTTCCTGAGCGTGCCGAATACATCAGGGTCATCGTCTCGGAGCTGAACCGCATTGTAAGCCATTTGCTGTGGCTCGGCGCGTTTCTGCTCGACCTGGGCGCGTTTACGCCGATTCTCTATGCCTTCGAGGACCGTGAGCAGGCTCTCGACATCCTCGAGAATATCACCGGCTCACGCCTGACGCACTGCTATTTACGCGCCGGCGGCGTGGCCGGCGATATGCATGCCGATGACGTGACGCACATCAGGGCCTTTGTGAAACGCATGTTCGGCAGATTCGACATGTATCACAGACTGGTTACCGGAAATATACTATTCATGAGGCGCACGCAGGGCATCGGAATTATAACGCGCGACATGGCTGTTCGCTACGGCGCAACCGGCCCTGTGGTGCGGGGCAGCGGCATTGCTCACGATATCCGGAGGCGGGAGCCGTACTCGGTTTATTCCGATCTGTCGTTCGATGTGCCGGTGGGAGAGCAGGGGGATTGCTTCGACCGGTACCGGGTGCGTGTTGAGGAGATGCGGCAGAGCCTGCGGATCGTGGAGCAGGCGCTCGATCGAATGCCGGAGGGCAAGATTCGCAGCAAGCTGCCGCGCAGGCTGCAACTGCCGCCGGGCCAGTGCTCGTTTTCCGTCGAGGGCGCCCGGGGCGACGTCACCTACTTTCTGGTGGGAGCCGGCAGCGACACACCGTACCGGCTGAAGGTTCGCTCGCCCTGTTTCTCAAACCTGAGCATGCTGGCCGAGCTGTGCGAGGACATGCTGCTCGCCGACCTCATAGCGACAATGGGGAGCCTCGACCTGGTGATTCCTGAGGTCGACCGCTAGATGAAGGAACGCGTTGCGTGACATACGTGCCCGATCTTATACGACTGTTCGCTGCAGTTGCCGTATTGACAGGATTTGTATTCGTCAATGCCACGGCGCTCGGCTATCTGGAGCGCAAGCTTGCGGGACACTTTCAGCGACGGCTCGGACCCATGGAGGTGGGCCGTCACGGCTGGCTGCAGATGCCCGTTGACGGTATCAAGCTCATCAGCAAGCAGCTTCTGGCCCCGGACAGCGTGGGCGGCGTTTTGTTTTACCTGGCTCCGCTTCTGTCGATGGCTCCGGTCGCACTGCCCCTGATCGTTATCCCCTTCAGCCCGTCCCTGCAGGTGATAGATCTCGATGTGGGGCTGCTGTTCGTGGTTTCAATGATATCGTTCAACTCAATCGCGGTTTTTCTTGCGGGGTGGAGCTCCAACAACAACTATTCAATGATCGGAGCCATGCGCTCGGTGGCGCAGAATATATCCTATGAGATTCCCATACTGCTCTCCCTGCTTGCGGTCGCCCTGATGACAAGCTCCTTCAGCCTGAAAACAATCGCCGGCGCACAGCACACCCTGTGGTTTGCCGCTGTGCAGCCCGTTGCGTTTCTGGTGTTTTTTATCAGCTCCATAGCCGAAACGAACCGGGCGCCGTTTGATCTGCCCGAGGCTGAAAGCGAGCTCACGGCAGGGTTCCACACAGAATACAGCGGCATAGCCTTCAGCATGTTCATGATAGCGGAGTACTCATACATGTTCGTCAACTGCGCTCTGGCGACAGTGCTGTTTCTCGGCGCATGGCAGGGGCCGCCGCTTCCTCTGGGTGCCTATTCCTCGGCGACGTGGTTTTTTATCAAGGCCTACGCCCTGATGTTCGTGATTATGTGGTGCCGGTGGACGTTTCCGCGTGTCAGGTTCGATCAGCTGATGAATTTTTCCTGGAAGTACCTGATACCGTTTTCAATGGTCAACCTCGTTGTGACCGCAATTCTGGTAAAGCTGTGAGCGGATATTTTTCAGATCTCCTGTACGGTGCCCGCAGTCTCCTGGCGGGTTTCGGTGTTACGCTGCGGGCGCTGCTTTCACCGGCGGTGACCGTGCAGTATCCGCGTGAAAAAACTCCTCCGCCGAAGGGGTACCGCGGTCATGTGAAGCTCCGTACGGATGCTCAGGGCGCCTTTACCTGCGTTGCCTGCGGAACCTGCAGCAGGATGTGCCCGGCCGGCTGTATCGAGGTTGCGGGGGAGAAGCGCGAGGGGCGTCCGGGCCGGTATCCGACCCGCTTCATGCTTGATTTCACCCGCTGCAGCCTCTGCGGAACCTGCGTTGAGGCCTGCCCGGTCGGGGCGCTCGCGTTTTCAAACGTCTACGCGCAGGCGGGCACAACCAGGGAGGAGTTTGTAATCGATCTTGTGTGCTGCGACGGAGACACCGCATGACAGTGTATGCGTTCATAGCTGAAATCATGTTTTTCGTTCTTGTGGTGCTGACCTGCGCGGGAGCGCTGCTGGCGGTCAAGGCGCGCATTCTGCTGCATGCCGTGCTGGGCCTGGGCGTCAGCTTTCTGGGTGTCGCCGGGCTGTATATCCATCTGGGAAGTCTCTTCCTTTCAATGATGCAGATACTGATTTACCTCGGAGCGATCGGTATCGTGCTGGTGTTCGGCGTTATGGTGGGCTACTCGCCGCGCCAGGTGGTCGAGTCGAAAATCCGCGGCGAAAATCTGCTGCTGGCCCTGCCCGCATCCGCCGCCGGTCTGCTCATGCTCTGGGTGGCCATAAGCCGGACGAAGTGGAACCCGGCTGACGATATAACCGGCAGCTTCGCAATACGCGAGGTAGGCCTCGGGCTGCTGCACGAGTACTGTCTTGTGTTCGAGCTTATATCGGTGCTTTTGCTGATCGCCGTTGTGGGGGCTGTTATCGTCGTCAACTCTCAGGAGGAGTCCGATGGGGAGTGATGTCCTTGCAACATACCTGACCGTAGCGGCCTTTCTGCTGATCGCCGGTATCTACGGTATCGTGCAGAAGCGGTCCTTTATCGGTATGCTCATTTCCGCTGAGCTCATCCTCAACGGGGCCGGCTTGAATTTTATGGCGTTCAACCGGTTTCTGACACCCGATCCCGCCGTGGGTCAGATCATTACTCTGATCATTATGGGTATCGCCGCAACCGAAGCGGCTATCGGCGTCAGCTTTATTATGGCGGTTTACAAGAAGTTCAGAACCATCGATCCGGCCCGCATTTCGTCACTGAAGCGATAACTGCGTATGAACAGCGATACAACAACAGCCCTGCTATGAACAGTATAGACAATCCGGCCGTACTGCTGCCCGCCCTGCTGCCGTTTGCGACCGCCCTGGGCGTGCTGGCGACCCGCGCGCGTCCTTTTGTGCGGGACTGTGTCACGGTGGGCGGCTCGCTGGCAACCTGCTTGTCGGTACTCAGCCTGGTTCCCGCAGTACGTGCGGGGGGCCGCTGCTCGTGCAGCCTCTTCACTCTGTATCCCGGCATAGAGATTGCCTTTGTGCTTGATGCACTGGGAATGCTTTTCGCCGTTACCGCATCGCTGCTGTGGGTGGCTGCAAGCTTTTACTGCATAGGGTATATGCGCTCGCTGCAGGAGCACGCCCAAGTCAGGTTTTATGTCTGCTATGCTGTGGCGGTCGGGGCGGCGCTGGGTGTTGCCAGTTCGGGCACGCTCCTGACGCTGTATCTCCTGTATGAGGTGGTGACGATCTTCACCTATCCGCTGGTCATGCATCACCAGGACCGGGAGGGGTATGCCGGGGCGCGCAAGTATATCGTGTATCTGATGTTCGCCTCCAAGGCGTTTCTGCTGCCCGCCCTGGCGATTGTCTATATTCACTGCGGTACGCTGGAATTCAGCTTCGGGTCAATCAGGGGCGGAATATTTCCCGCGGGAACAGGCGCGCTTCTCATGTGCGGTACGTTTGTGCTGTTTCTGCTCGGCTTTGCCAAAGCCGCCGTTATGCCGCTGCACGGCTGGCTGCCGTCCGCCATGGTGGCGCCGACACCCGTCAGCGCTCTGCTGCATGCCGTTGTTGTCGTGAAGGTTGGTGTTTTTTCAATCTGCCGGGTGATGCTTTCCGTATACGGCACAGACGCGCTCGGGGACTACGGCCTCGCGACCGTCGCGGGATATGCCGCCTCGTTTACCATTCTGGCAGCATCCATCGTTGCCATGACGAAAACCGATCTCAAGGCACGGCTTGCCTATTCGACGGTAAGCCAGCTGTCCTACATCATTCTGGGCGTTGCCATGCTCAGCCCCGACGGGATCACCGGCGGCCTCGTTCATATTCCGAACCACGCATTTGCCAAGATTACCCTGTTCTTCTGTGCCGGGGCGATACTGGCCGCAACCGGCATAAAGGATATCCGCTCTATGGGCGGACTGGGCTACAGAATGCCCTTTACGATGGGGGCCTTCGGTGTCGCTTCGCTGAGCATGATCGGGGTGCCGCCGGTCGGCGGCTTCGTAAGCAAGTGGTTTCTCGGCGTCGGGACACTCGCGGTCAGCCCGGTGTTTCTTGGTGTGCTGCTGCTCAGCAGCCTGCTTAATGCGGTGTATTTCGGCGAGATTTTCGTCCGGGCTTTTTTCGGAACACCGCCTGAAGGAGGCATATCCCTGAATAAACGCGAGCGCGAACCGCTTATGCTTCTCATGCTGCTGCCGTTTCTTGCAACAGCTTTGATTTCGGTTGCGGGCGGGCTGTATCCCGAATTCTTTTTGAACATCATAGCGCAGGTGACGGCACCATGATCGTGCGCGTACTGACACGGCTGCGTGAACGCACGCAGTTTTTGAAACGGCTGCTTTTTATACTGCTGATTGTTTTCGCCGCAGCGGATGTATTCATAGTGCGCCATGAAGCGCATTTTTTTCTGGACAGAGTACCTGCCTTCTGGTCGATGTTCGGCCTGGCGGTAAGCATCGGGCTGGCTGCAGCCTGCAAATATGCGGCAAAAGCGCTGCTCCGGCGCGACGAGGACTACTATGACTGAAACCGGCACGGCCCTGCATCCGTCGGTGCTCTATATTACCGCTGCCGTTTTGATGCCGTTCCTGAAGCAGCAGCGGCTGCGTCAGGCTGTTCTCGTAGCGGTACCCCTTGCCGCATGGTACCTGATCACGGTGCTTCCGGCGCGTTTCGGCACTCTCGACTATCTCGGACTGCAGCTTGCAGCGGGTCGTGTCGATTCGCTGAGCTATGTCTTCCTGCATGTTTTCGTGATCATGTCACTTATCGGTTCCGTGTACAGCCTGCATGTGCGCAACCCCTGTGAGCATGCAGCGGCGTTTCTGTATGTTGCCGGCGCGCTGGGCGTCACCCTGAGCGGGGACTATGTGACGCTGTTCGTGTTCTGGGAGCTTATGGCTTTTTCATCGGTTCTTCTCGTCTGGCTGCGCGGGACATCCAGGTCACGCTCGGCAGGGTTCCGCTATATACTTGTTCATACCGCGGGGGGGCTGGTGCTTCTGGCGGGCATAGTATTGAAATACAGCATAACCGGCGATTTGAGCTTTCAGAGGATAGTTCCCGAGGTCATGGGCCTGCCGGATTACCTTATCATGACCGGCTTTATGCTCAACGCCGCGGTTCCGCCGATCCATGCCTGGCTGCCTGACGCCTATCCGGAGGCAACGGTAACGGGAGCGGTTTTTCTGTGCGCCTACACTACTAAAACCGCGGTGTATACTCTGGCGCGCGCTTTTCCCGGCCACGAAGCACTGGCAGTACTCGGTGCGGTTATGGCGGTGTACGGCGTTGTCTATGCCGTGATCGAAAACGATGCGCGGCGGATACTTGCCTATCACATTGTCAGTCAGGTGGGTTACATGGTCTGCGGCATCGGTATCGGAACCGCGCTGTCGGTCAACGGGGCCTGCGCGCACGCCTATGCACACATAATTTACAAGGCCCTGCTGTTTATGGGCGCAGGGGCCGTGCTGCAGATGACCGGCAGGTCGCGCCTGAGCGAGCTGGGAGGGCTGTACCGGTATATGCCGGCAGCACTTGTATTTACCGTGATCGGCGGCATTTCCATTTCCGGCTTTCCGCTTACCAGCGGTTTTGTCAGCAAGTCCATGGTGATCGCCGCGGCGGGGGAGAGCCATCGCATGGTGCTGTATCTGATGCTGAGCGCTGCATCGGTAGGGACATTTCTTTCGGTCGGCATCAAGCTTCCCTGGGCTGTGTGGTACGGCAGGGATGCTGCATGTGCGGCAAAGGACCCGCCCTGGAACATGTGTCTGGCGATGGGCATGGCCGCCTTTTTCTGTTTTTTTCTCGGGTGCTGTCCGGAGTACCTCTACCGTATGCTGCCGGCGGCGGTGCACTACAGGCCCTATAGTGCATATCACCTGTCCGAAACCCTGCAGCTGCTCGGCTGCACCGCACTCGGATTTTATCTTTTGAGAAAAAAGCTTGTTCCGGTGCCGGGGCTCAACCTCGACATCGACCTGCTGTACCGTGCCGGCGGGCGCCTGGTCATGCGTGCGGCCCGGCGCTTTGCGGCCCCGGCAGACGGATTTATCGGAGAGCTTTATCGTACGTTCGCCTTGCGGCATACGGTTAAAGCCGCAGACCGCATGAGCCGTTTCGATACGGGTGGCATAGACAGGCTTATCGACGGTATCGCCAGGCACGTCATCCTGATGGGTGATCAGTTGCGAAAAGTACAGACGGGAAAAATTCAGCAGTATATCGGCTCGGCGGTAATTTTTCTTTTTCTGCTGCTGATAGGGTTTGTGCTTCTGTAGCGAATCACGGGGAACGGTAAAATGTCCGGTAGCGAACCGGCAGTATATCAGTTCGATACCTATACGCTGTACGGATATATGTAATGCAAAATTATCTGCTTTTCAACGGTCCCGGGTACCCGGTTTTGAGCTTTCTGATACTTCTGCCCCTCTGCGGGGCGCTCGTGTGTCTGGTCGTGCAGCGTGAATATTTTCTGAAGCTATGGGGCCTGATGGTCACGAGCGCCACGGCGCTGCTGTCTCTGCCGCTTTTTTTCCTTTTTGACCGCAACGCCCACCAGTACCAGTTCGCTGAGCTGCGCCGGTGGATTCCCGCACTGGATCTCGACTATGTCGTCGGCGTCGACGGTATCAGTCTGCTGCTGCTGCTGCTTACAACGATTCTCATGCCTATGTGTATTTTGTGCTCCTGGCATTCCGTAAAAGAACGTCTGGCAGAGTTCATTTTTGTATTGCTGCTCATGGAATCGGCTATGATCGGTGTGTTTGTCAGCCTGAATACCGTGCTGTTCTATATTTTCTGGGAAGGCATGCTCATACCGATGTTTCTGCTGATTGCCGTTTGGGGCGGGCCGGGCAGGGACTATGCTTCAATCAAGTTTTTTCTTTATACGCTGATCGGCAGCGTTTTTTTGCTGATAGCCATGATTGTTCTGTATATACAGGCCGAGTCTTTTTTCATTCCTCAGCTGATGAGCCACCGCTATCCGTTTTCAGTTCAAATGTGGGTGTTTATCGGCTGCAGCATTGCGTTTGCTATAAAAATACCCATGTTTCCTTTTCACACATGGCTTCCGCATGCTCATGTCGAAGCCCCGACCGCCGGCAGTGTTATTCTCGCAAGTGTGCTGCTCAAAATGGGCGGTTACGGTTTTCTGCGCTTCTGCCTGCCAATGACGCCCGAGGCAGCCCTGTTCTGCACGCCGGTGCTGGTCGGTCTGTCGTTAATCGCGGTTGTGGCGGGCGGACTTCTGGCGCTGGCGCAGAAAGACATCAAGCGGCTTATCGCCTATTCCAGCGTCGCACACATGGGTTTTGTTACCCTGGGAATTTTTCTGATGAACAGGCAGGGTCTGGAGGGCGCCCTGCTCGAGATGGTCAATCACGGCATTACGACGGGAGCGCTGTTTATCTGCATCGGTATCATCTACGAGCGAACCGGCAGCAGGGATCTGGGCGCCAATTCGGCGCTGGGAAAGGCCATGCCGCTGTATGTTCTCTTCCTGGGGGTATTTTCACTGTCCGCGCTCGGGTTTCCCGGCACGAACGGGTTTGTGGGAGAATTTCTTATCGTTGTCGCCGCCTTTGCCCGCAACATGCTTGCAGGAATTCTGCTTGTTCCCGGCGTGGTCCTTTCGGCAGCGTACATGCTGCGCATGCTGCAGAAAATGATCTGGGCGGACTCGAGCGGCCACGGCAGAGAAGCACGGACGCTGTATGACATTCGTGTGCACGAGTTTGTCATGCTTGTTGTTTTGACAGTGCTTGTTTTCTGGATCGGTCTGTGTCCGGGACCGCTGCTGGCTGTTATGCACGAAAGCATCAATCATCTGCTGGAGCAGGCTGCCGTACCGATAACACTGACAGGGTTTTAAACTGCGTATGGAAACACTGATACTGCTGTTGCCTGAAACGGTTTTGTGCTGTATGGTGCTTTTCTTTTTCAGCGCCTCGCTTGCACGGCCGGGCCGGTTCCGGCTCGGGCCGGCTGCTTTGCTTTTTGCCCTTGCGGCTCTTGGTGCTGCCGCGGCTACCTACAGCAGGGAAGGCCTCTGCTTTTACAGCGTATACCGTGTCGATGCTTTTTCTCAAACATTCAAAATAATGCTGTCGCTCGGCCTGCTGCTTATCCTGTGGCTGTCGGCGGGGCTGCGTGGCGTTAAAAGCCGACTGGCGGCCGAGTACTATCTCTTTCTCGGCATGAGCTGTCTGGGCCTGTTCATTCTTGCAAGCGCCGTGGAGCTGTTGACTATTGTCGTAAGCCTTGAAATATCGTCCTACGCTCTCTATATCCTGATACCGCTTCGAAGCCGTGCGGACCGGCAGGAGCCGCTGGAGGCAAGCATAAAATATATTCTGTTCGGCGGCATCGCTACCGGCATCAGCCTATACGGCATGAGCTATCTTTTCGGCCTGACGCATTCTACGTACCTGGCCGACATGGCTTCGATGCTGCCGGGACTTCTCGCAACCCAGCCGCTTGCCGTAATCGGGCTTGTCATGCTCCTGTGCGGCATGTTTTACAAGCTTGCCCTCTTCCCCATGCACTTCTGGATGCCGGATGTCTATGAGGGGGCCGCCAATGAAACGACCTGCTTTGTGGCTACGCTGCCCAAACTCGGCGCAACCGCGCTTTTGATCAGGATCATAACGCTTGCCGGCGGCGACACGCACTCGACGCAGCTGGTGCTGTCGGTCATGGCGGTGCTTTCAATGACGCTCGGCAATCTTTCTGCACTGGCGCAGGAGGATATCAAGCGCATGCTGGCATACTCCAGTATCGCACATGCCGGCTATGTGATGATCGGGATAATCAGCGGGAATACAATCGGGCTGACGGCGACGGTGTACTACATGTACGGCTATCTGCTGATGAACGTCGCCTGTTTTTATGTTATATACAACCTTGCCGGCCGGGGCCAGAATGTCTGCATGTCGGACCTTGCCGGGCTTTACAAGCGTTCTCCGCTGCTGGCGGCAACGCTGGCAATCGGCAGCATGGGGCTCTGCGGAATACCCCCGACAGTCGGGTTTACGGGTAAGTTTCTCATTTTTACGGCAGCTCTCAAAGAGGATTTTTTCTGGCTTGTGGGGCTGGCGGTAGTAAACGTGTGCATATCGGCGTTTTACTATCTGCGGCTTGTCAGGGCCGCCTACAGCAGCACACAGGCACAACAGGCGCCCATACGGCTCGGCCTCTCGAACTTCACGCTGGGTCTGCTCATCATTGCTGCCATTATTGCCGGCGGTATCGTACCGCAGAATTTTCTGAGGCTGACCAGAGAAATGATATTCTCCCTGTTTTGATGTTTTTAGGCTGCCCCTCTTGACATCGCCGATACCGGTCTTACAATAAAGATTCGGAAAAATCTGTCATGGTGCTGTTATTCAGACGCAGACCCATCTTGCAGGGAGGATGCCGGCGTGCCCATTTATGAGTTTTACTGCAAGCACTGCAATACCATTTTTAATTTTTTTTCACGTACGATAAACGTGACCAAAAAGCCGGCCTGTCCGCGCTGTAAGCGCAGGCTGCAGCGGCAGGCCTCGGTGTTTTCCTGCATCGGCAGGGCCCGTGAAGAGGGGCCCGACGACCTGCCGTTTGATGAATCCAGGCTGGAAGGCGCTATCGGAAAGCTTGCCGCTGAAGCGGAAGGACTGAATGAGGATGATCCGCGCCAGGCGGCAAACCTGATGCGTAAATTTTCAGACATGACGGGCATGAAGCTCGGCAGCGGTATGGAGGAGGCCCTTTCCCGGATGGAGTCCGGCGAAGACCCGGAAGCAATCGAAGCAGAGCTGGGCGATGTTCTCGAAAGCGAAGATCCCTTCGAGCTCGGCGGCAAAAAGGGCAGGCACAAAAAAGAACCGCAGCGGGATGAAACTCTTTACGATCTTTAAAAGCGCCTTTGGCGCGCTGCGCTCCGTCGCGTCGGCTTTTGAACCGGCCGGAGGGTGCAAACGAGGGATTTTTTATGAATGAACACATATTTCGTGAATACGACATTCGGGGGGTGGTGCGCGAGGACCTTGATGAAAATACGGTTGTCGATCTGGGACGGGCAATCGGCACCTACCTGCAGCGCCGCGATATCCGTGAGGCGGTTGTCGGCAGGGACTGCCGCCTGTCATCGCCTGACCTGTTCAAAGCACTGCTGCAGGGGCTCATGCAAACCGGGATGGCGGTGACGGATATCGGAACATGTCACACCCCCCTTGTGTATTTTTCGCTTTTTCACCTCGAAAAAAACGGCGGCGTCATGATAACCGGCAGCCACAATCCTGCGGAATTCAACGGCTTTAAGATCTGTTGCGGAAAAACGACCATTCACGGCGCCGAGATACAGAGTCTGCAAAAAATAATGCAGCAGGGTTCTTACTCCTCCGGTGAGGGCTCCTGCACGGCCGTGGATGTGCTGCCGGCATATATCGACCGGATAGCCGGCAACATATCCGCGGGCAGAAAGCTGCGGGTTGTCGTAGACGCCGGTAACGGAACCGCCGGGCCGGCGGTCCTGCCGCTGCTGCAGCGGCTGGGCTGCGAGGTTACCGCTCTGTACTGCGAAATGGACGGGCACTTTCCGAACCATCATCCCGACCCAACGGTCCCGGACAACCTTCAGTATCTTATCGCAGCGGTGCGCAGCAATGACGCCGATATGGGAATAGCGTTCGATGGTGACGCCGACAGGATCGGCGTGGTCGATGAACGGGGTAAGATCATATGGGGAGACCACCTGATGATTCTTTTTGCCCGGGATATTTTAAAGCGACATCCCGGATCAACCTTCATCTCCGAGGTCAAGGGTTCGCAGAATTTTTATAATGATGTCGCGTCGCGCGGCGGCAAGGCAATAATGTGGAAGACGGGCCATTCGCTCATCAAGGCCAAGATGAAGGAGACCGGTGCCGTGCTTGCCGGTGAGATGAGCGGCCACATGTTTTTCGCCGACCGGTATTTCGGTTTCGATGATGCCGTGTATGCAGCCTGCAGGCTGGTTGAAATTCTCTCCGCAGCCGAAGGACCCCTGAGCGGGCTGCTGCGGGATGTGCCGCAAACCTGCTCGACCCCGGAGATCCGCATTGACTGCCCCGACTCGAGAAAGTTTGAGATAATAGAATCCGTTAAAAATCTGTTTCGACCTAAGTATTCAATAATCGATATCGACGGGGCACGTATCTGTATGCCGGGAGGCTGGGGGCTGGTGCGGGCGTCAAACACGCAGCCGGTGCTTGTGCTTCGTTTTGAGGCGGACACGCAGAAGGGGCTCGAGGCGATCAGGCAGGAGGTCGAGACGGCCGTGCAGCAACTGCTGCAGGAGTCCTGAGACGGAGCGCTCAAACAGGCATTGCGCCGAAGAGCCGCCAGTTATTTATGTATTTAAAACCAAAACCTTCGGCGGGTGTCTTCGCCAAAGCATGTATCAAAATAGTGCAGCCGGGTAGAGCGGCCTCCGGCCGCGAAAAAATCGCAGCTAAAGCAGCTCCTGCAGTTTTGCAGCACGCTATGGCATGGCCTGCTGCCGGAGCAAAAACAATGCTGAGGAATCCCGTTTTTTCAGAGTACTGGAATGCCCCGGCATGCTCTATGCGCAGGTAAGACCTTTTTCCGTAAAAACCAGGCCCTGTTCACGGAGGTAGGCCAGTATACTGCCGTTTTCTGTTATTGCCTTTTTTATTTCGGGTGAGAGAAAGTCCTTCCATCGGTCGTCGAAATATGATCGTCCGTCCTGACGCACCCGGTCATACCCCCTTTTTTGTGTGCCGTGATGCTCGAACTTCCAGTATTCGAGCTGATCGCGCCGGAAATCAAGGCCGATCCACTCCGTAATGTCACTGAGGGTTCGTTCCGTTTCGATTGCAAGATCCCGATAGGTAACGATCCGGTATGCCGGTGCATGTTCTCTCAGGAACGCCGTTATTTCACGGTTTTGTATCAGCCATTTATACAGATATACATACCACAACCCGCGCAGCATCAGAGGAATACACTTTGAGGGGCGTGAACGGACTGCCTTGAAGCGCTGAGAGAGGTGACGGCCGTCATAGGTCAGAATCCAGCGTCGTATCAGGGCCCGCGGGTCCCGGACAAGGTGGATATACTTTTTGTGGTAGCGGCTGTCGTGCAGGAAACGTTGGGCCCAGAACGGTTTTTTGGATATGTCGACAAGCACCTCGGTACCGGCCGGCGCGTTTGTGAAAATAATATCAAAAATATCCCTGATAGTGTCCGGGGTCACGCTTCTGAACAGCGGGCAGCGATCTTCGCTGCCGCACAGGCTGCAGTAAGTTTTTCCGGGATTTCGCTTTTTTTTCCTGAACGCTTTTGCCTCTCCGATGTGCCGGGCTCCGGGGTTGCTCCCGAGCATGAGCGAGAGAAAGTGGGAGCCCGCATAGTTGGTCGAGAGAATGAAAACAATGGTTCTGGCGTCGGCTGATGCGGTCATCCCTGCTCAAGTCCAAGGTCCGGAATCTCAGACCAGATATCACCGCAGTACCTGGGCCCGGTCTGAGCTACAACACGCGATGCAAAAAAGCTCGCGAGGCGGCCGCATGTTTCCAGCGGGTAATTATGCGTCAGGCCGAACAGCAGGCCTGCTGCATAGGCATCCCCGGCACCGGTTGTGTCGCGGGCCTCTACGGAAAAAGCAGGTATTTTTACCTGCCGGCCGTCGAAGCAGAGTACCGATCCGGCAGGACCGTCCGTAACCGCACAGCTGCAGTGCGCCGACAGTGCCGTACACGCCTCTCCGAGCGACCCTTTTCCGGTAACGGCCTGTGCTTCCTGGGCATTTGCAAACAGCAGGTCGATCTCATTCTCAATCAGACTGAGAAATATATCCCGGTGGCGCTCTATGCAGAAGGCATCCGAGGCGGTCAGAGCAACCCGAACGCCGTTTTTGCGGGCCAGCCCTATGGCGTGAAGAATTGTCTGTGTTGCAAGCGGACTGTCAAAGAGGTAGCCCTCGATATATACATAAGATGCGTTGCTCAGGAGCCCCTCATCGATATCGTCCTGCCCTATTTCGCTGGAAACCCCCAGGCAGGTCAGCATCGTCCGCTGGGCATCGTCTGTCACCAGCACAACGCACGAGCCGGTCATGCCGGTCGCAGTAGTGTGACTGAACGTAACACCACTGTTATTCATGCTGTCGACATACAGCCTGCCGAGTCCGTCGTCGGCGACCTTGCCGCAGAGGGCCGACATCCCTCCCAATTGGCTGATACCATAGACAGTATTTGCTGCGCTGCCCCCTGCCGCCGTGTCCAGGGCGGATCCGATACTGTCGAGGTCAAGGGTTTCGGCGGACATTATACGCTTTAGTACTTCTTCCTGTCGAATGCGGTCCGTGAGAAACATATTGCCTTTTTCAACACCGATTTCCATCAGCAGACGATCATCTACCGTAGCCTGAATGTCAACCAGGGCACTGCCGAATGCATATACATCAGGATTCATTTAATTCACCTCATAGGTTGTTTTGAATTGTCTGATACGTATTATACCTTATACTGCTGTAGTCAGAAAATAATAATACAGCGATTTGCAGTTTCTTTCCTTACCGGAAGGTTTGCCATAGATATCTTTTTTTATAAAATTATTTAAAGTTATTGAAAATAATCAATTGTATAATTTTTTGTTTTGTTGTAAAGTATTAGACTGTCACACATATTTATTACCGCTTCACGTCAGATATATTCAGGGTACGATATGAAAAACGACGTACAGGCAGGCAAAGTTCTGGCGGGACACACCATTTTTATCGTAGGCGCACACATTTTGAGCAGTCAGGCCCTCGGAAGTCTTATCGAGACTGAAACAGGGGCGTCATGTACCTGTATCAAGGATATCAGTGTACTATCCCAGGAAAAAAGAAAACAGTTTGAAAGCGAACTTTATCTCTGGGACTGTATGGGTAAGACCATGGACGATTTCATGTCCGGCCTGCTTGCATCAATCTGTGAAGTGACTGATGCCTCCGTGGTTGCGCTGTTCAATGTCAAGCCGGGACTGGGTATCGAAGAAAGCTGCATGGGACATGGCGTGCGGGGTATTTTTTATCAGGATACCGACACCGACCTGTTTATAAAGGGCATTACGGCTTTATATAATCAGGAACTCTGGTTCACCCGCGATGTTATGACCAGGTATATTCTCGAAGACCGCGACGAGGACATAAGCGGCATAAAAGTCAGAAAAATTTTGACGCAGCGTGAAATAGAAATACTTTCGCACGTGGCGATCGGACGCAAGAATGAGGAAATCGCCGACAAGCTGTGTGTCAGTCCTCATACTATCAAAACACATCTTTACAATATCTATAAAAAGATCAATGTTGCCAACCGCCTGCAGGCCACCCTGTGGGCAGCCAAAAACCTCTGATTTTACTTTATAAATATATTATCCTCCCTTCCCCGCGTCTTGTTCCGTATCCGGTTTTCATGCAGGCAGCAACATTTTGTCTCTAACAGGAATTATACAAGCTTATTTTTATTTAATACTTTTTTCGTATATGTCTCTTGCATGAGCACTGAAAAAATACGAAGCAAAATCATACCTTAGGGTGATTGCCTATGTTCAGGTTTGAATGGTATAATTTTAACTGTAAACTAACAAAATATAAATTTATTCAGGTATCGATTTAATAAAAGGCAGCACCCATGCAGCAGACCATTGAAAACAAGCGCGAGCATCAACGGTTCGATGTTAATTTTCCGGCGACCATGCTCAACGGCTTTGACAGTATGCAGCTCGCCACCCGTGATATCAGTGCCGGGGGTGCATTTCTGACCACCAGCCGGCCGTTCGATGTGGGGACGAAGGTACGGGTGGAAATTATTCTCGATAATTCAACTTTGTTTGACATGACAGGGCATAAAGGTTGCATAAAAGTAACAGGTACCGTTGTTCGCTGTGATGCGGACGGAATTGCCGTAAAGTTCGGCGATCATAAAATAATGCCGCACGGCGGCATGATGGATAACTAAAGACTAAGAGGGGGGAAGAACCATGAAAGTTTCATGGATGCACGGTTTATTCATAGCACTACTGGCATATGCAGTCTGTATTTCTAATGCTAATGCGCAATCCGCCACGTTGCTGGTGGATGACGATAACGCCACAGGTGCAGCCGACTTTTTAGACATTCAAAGTGCGATAAATCTGTCGGCCCCCGGTTCTACCATCGAGGTGGCTGACGGCAGTTATGACGGTTTTATCATCTGGAAACAGGGATTGACCATCAAGGCTGCAGACGGGGCTGCACCGGTTATCGAAGGAGAGCAGATTTCCCCCGAGTCAGGTATTTCTCCACTTGACATACTTGATATATACGCATCAGTATTTATTCAGACTCCTCCCGGAAGTCTAACAACACTCCAAGGTTTTACCATTACCGGTTCTGATTGCGGCATTTTTATCAACTCCGGGTCTTCCATTGCAATTAGAAATAATACCATAGCCGGCTTTGCGCCAGATAATGCTACCAAACACCCGGACTACGGTTACGGTATTTTTATTAACGGGTCCAGTTCGTCCTGGATATTTATTGGTGGCGACATTTCTATGAAAAACAGTATTACCGGCAACCACCGCGGGATCGGGGTCTACGGTAACGTCCCGAAATTGTTCATACAATATAATGATTTGAGCGGTAACGACAACAGCAGTGCCTGGGAAGGAAATCCTGATTACGCGGGACATGCTTTCGGGCAGTATTTGTCAACAAACAATCCGCCTGCCATAGATATGCGGTATAACTGGTGGGGAGCCGATGACGGACCGTCAGGAGGAATTAACAATTCCGAATCTTTTCTGGGCTGCACCCCTGCTGCTGACGGGTCCGGCGGTGAACTTGCCGTCATGGGCGTCAGCGCCAATCTGAGCTTTTATCCCTATGCCAAAGACGCCGCATTTACTTCATTTGCACCCGATATCGGTGACAGCGACGGCGACGGTATCGGCGATATCTGTGACGATGATGATGATAATGACGGTATTGAGGATGGAGAAGACAATTGCCCGAATACCGCGAATGCCGATCAGTTGGATTTCGATAATGACACTATCGGTGATGCGTGCGACAACTGCCAGTATGATAACAATACATCCCAGGCCGACTTTGACGGTGACGATGTAGGTGATGCCTGCGACAATTGCCCGAATACCGCGAATGCCGATCAGTTGGATTTTGATAATGACACTATCGGTGATGCGTGTGACAACTGTCCGGATATTGCAAATGGCGATCAGGCAAACAGTGACGGTGACACTCGTGGTGATGCCTGCGATAACTGTCCGTACACGGACAACGAAGATCAAAATGATGCGGACCAGGATGGTCGCGGCGATACCTGTGATGACAGCAACAGCATTCTTTTCAGTCCAGGGGGCGGCGGATCAGGGTATGCAACTATCAACGATGTCATTACGGCTTTTGCCGCCCTTCCGCCCGAAGAAGAAAAGGTTATTGAGCTTCAAACCGGCGATTATGACGGTTTTGCGATTGATGTTGCCAATCTGACGATAAAGGCAGCCGAAGGTGCTGCACCGGTTATAAACGGTGTGCCTGCAGAGAACAGCACCGCGATTTCTATACGTGCGGAAAATGCCACCATCCTCGGCCTGACCATTGATATGGATAGCGGCACCTATCAAAAAGCTTTTGTCGTCGATGATGTCAACGGTACGCAGATCAGTTTCAACAACATCAAGTTTACTCCGGGGGAGGGTGGTGTGCAGGAGAACTGCACAGTGACAATACCGTCAACACCCGAGGAAGAGACGGTTACGCTTGATGATACCGACTGCGACGGCATAGCGGATGACGGCGACCAAAACGGTATCGTCGGCGATGTTGCCTGTGCGGAGGGTGAGACAGAAGCATGTGATGACAATTGTCCTTACGTTTATAATCCCGATCAGCGGGATTCAGATGATGACGGAATCGGCGATGCATGCGGCAGCAACTGCAACGTAACAATACCGTCAACACCCGAGGAAGAGACGGTTACGCTTGATGATACCGACTGCGACGGCATAGCGGATGACGACGACAACTGCCCGTCTACGTACAATCCTGACCAGAATGAGGATATATGCAAACCTGCAGTTCCGGTTGGGTTGGAGCACAGCGGAACCGAGCACGTGGATGCCCGCAACAACTGGTGGGGTGCTGAGGACGGTCCGTCGGGCGACACGGCCGACAACTGCACGGCGGGAAAAACCGCTGCCGGCAGCGGTGCATCCGTCAGCGGCCTGGTTTGCTTCTCTCCTCACCTTGAAAGTCCGTTTGAAGGCTCGGTTGTCATGATGGAAATGAACGGCAGCAGCGCCTCGGACGTGGTGCCGGGTGTCAATCTTGAAGTAGAGGGATCGGCCAAAATAATGGCTGCAAGCTACAGCGGCACACCGACCGGGAAGTCCAGCGGGCTGAAGGCCGGTGCAAAGTATGTCGATATTTTTGTCCCCGATCCTGACGGGTTGACAAGTATAACAATCGAAATCTGCGGCAGCGGCGGCGATACGGTCATGTGGTTCAACGGTGATACCGGCGAATGGAAACCGACCGACCCGGCAGCAATAAGCGTCGGCAACTGTCTGCAGGTTGTCATTACAGACAGCAGCAGCCCGTCCATCGAACAGCTCGGCGGAACCTACTTCGGTGCCGGCGCAATGGAAGGATCATCGTCGGGCGATGACGACGATTCCGGCACTACCGGTGGCGGCACTACCGGCGGAGGCGGCGGCTCCACAACGACGCCGGTACTAGATGTGGACGGCTATATCGGATTCCCTGAAGACGTCGACGACCGCTTTATCGCCATCGGCAACAGCGGCGGCGGCACCCTCACCTGGAGCATCGGGACCCCCCAGTACCTCGACGGCAGCGGGTGGATCGAGTCGATTCAGCCCCCGAGCGGTACCGGTACGCAGATTGTCACCATCTACGTAAACCGGGACGGTTTGAGCGAGGGAATTTACGAGGCCTATCTCCCCATAACATCCAGCGGCGGCTCCGACTCGGTTCTCGTGCGCCTTGGTGTGGGTGATGTCTATGTTCCGCTTGCTCCGGCTGTAGAGATCAGCTCAGGCAGCCTTGAATTCACGTCATTCGAGATGCAGGAGCAATCCACGGTTACGGTTACGAACCGGGGCGATGCGGACGGGACCTGGTATGTTGAAACGCTGTACGCGGACGTCAGCGGCTGGCTCAGCACGGATGCCAACATCATCTCTCTTGCTCCGGGCGACAGCATGGATATGACCGTGTCGGTCGACCGTCAGGGTTTGGACCAGGGCACATACAATGCCATTATAACACTTGCACTTCGAGACGGCTCCGACAGCAAGGATATAACTGTTACTCTGACCGTCCAGGAGGAAGAACCTGCACCTCCTCCGACGGGCGAGCCACGTCTTTCTCTCGGCCGGACGTTCTGCTTTATGCGCCGCAATGTGTCGGAAACGCAGTGTGCAGTTCAGAATGCGGGAACCGGTATTCTGGAGTGGAGTATCGGCGACATTCAGTACGGCTGGCGCGGCAGCGACTGGATAAGCTTCAATTCAGACAGCGGTACCGTCAGCGGTGAAGAGAGTGAAGAAACCATTACGATCAGTGTCGACCGAAGCAGCCTGCGGCCGGGCTTTCACCGCGCGGTTGTGCCGGTCACGTCGAACGGCGGTGATGAGGAAATAACAGTCATCATATTTGTCCCGCTGTTTTTCAGATAAGTTTTGGTGCTGTCGAAGAGGGGCAGCGAAACCCTTTATTGAACCATCAGCCCGGCTGTACTGCAGCCGGGCTTTTTGTTTGTTTTTGACTTTCCGAAATCGTCGCTATAAACTGTTTTGCACGGATTGCAAACCAAACGCTTTTTTATCTAAATTGTGAAAAAGAATATTGTGCAAACGTTTTGTCTATTTCAATCTAAAATGCTTAAAGCAGTCTGCTTGATTGTTTTTATCATCGTTTCCGCGGGTTGTCTCGAAGATACAGTCAACTATGCATGGAAGTTTCGTACCGGCTTTCCTCAGGTGCTGCTTGCGACAGACAACAATTCGAACGTTTATGTCAGCAGTGACCGGATTTATTGTTTTAATGCGGCGGACGGCAGCCTGCTCTGGACCTTTAAGCCTTTTGGGCTGTCTCCTTCAAAGCCGGTTGTGCACAATGGGCGGGTCTACTTCCAGAGCGGCGGCCTGTATTGCCTTGACGCTCTCACCGGAGAACTGCAATGGGATTTCTGGGGCGATGACTGGAGTGTATCACAGCCGGTAGTGATGGACGAATTTGTGTATATTGTAATACAATCGAAACTCTATTGTCTTAGTTCCGACACCGGACACCGGCATTGGACGGTCAGGACAGACAGCGGACGCATATTGCTGGCAGCGGCCGGCACAGACGTTCTTGTGGCTGCTCAGGGCGCTTTAAGCTGTTATGACGGATCTAACGGCAAGCAGCTTTGGAGAATTGAAAACGACGTGCGACTTACAGTACTTGTCGCAACAAACCAAACGGCATTCGTTGCCACAATGGAAAAATATTTGCTCGGAATCAATGTAAAAACCGGTCATATTGTATGGGAAAAAAAGCTTCAGTGGCCTGTATTTGCAAAACCGCTTTTTTATGGGAACAGGCTGTATGTGGCGGCGGGTGAACTGCATTGTTATGATGCAGAATACGGGACCGTACTCTGGACATTTGCAACTGCCAGACCGGCATGGCTTGTGCCTCCGGTAGTGCATGCCGGAAGTGTTTTTGTAAAAGATATCAGCGGCCGTCTTTATAAAATTAATGCCGACTCAGGTAAGGAGCAGGAGACGACGATGCTGCCGCCGGGTAGATTTATTATTATACAACGCGAAAAAGCAATAGTCGCTGCAAAATACTATGTCAGGGGTGTTCGTTTGAACTGAGTTATGCAGCTCTCCAGTAAGCAGATAAAACAGATAAAAAAAAGTTATCCCGGCCGGTCCCCGGAGCAGATCGCAGCTGAGCTTGATGTTGCGGTTTCCGAAGTGTATCAAACTCTGGGACTTGCCGCGCAGATGTGGGATTCCCGACTGCTGGGAGTTTCGGGCATACTTATGTGCGGTGTGCTGCTCTTTGCTCCGTTTGTGTTTATTAAGGGGTTGAGCAATTTTGCGGATATGCCGCAGCGCTATTTCATACAGCTGTGTATGTTTTTTATGGCTCTTGTATGGGCTGTGCGCCGCTGTATTGCCGGGAGGGTCATCATAAGCTCCAATCTGGTCGATATCTTGGCGGCTCTTTTTATAGTGTGGTCCCTTGTGCAGCTGCTGTGGTCGAATAATCACTACGAGGGCCTGTACGCTGCACTGCACTGGTCGGCATGCGGACTTGCTTATTTTTTTACCGTTATGTGTGCCGAACAGGCCGGATGGCTCAGACGATTTTGTGCGGTTATCATACTTGCCGGGGCAGGGGTCGTGCTGCTTGGACTGTGCCAGCAGCTGTTCGGTTTGCAGGTTGTGCCGCTGCGGGAGTCCCCGGCGGCTGTTTTTGCAAACCCCAATATGGCTGCGCAGTATCTTGCCATAACACTTCCCGTCTTAACAGCGGCCGCTTTTCTTACGCACAAAACCATCCGTCGCATGTCAGCCGTGGCGCTGGTCCTGTGTTCACTGGTATTTCTTTATTATACGCACTGCAGGGCTGCATGGCTTGCCGTACTCGTTGCTGCGGGCAGCGCCGTGATGTTGCTCGCCGTTGTGCGCAGGCAGCATTGGCGTGTTTATGCGGGTTATACTGCTTTGCTGGCATGTATCCTGTGTGCGGGCTTCTATTTTTTAGCTGCAGGCCGTCCAGATAAGATAGGAAAAATGTTCGGCCCCAGCGCAGTCTATCGGGTCACCATCTGGAAAAACAGCTTTGATATGGTACTGGACCGGCCTGTCACGGGGTTCGGTCCCGGCTCGTTCAAGCTGCAGTATCCACGCTATACTTACAGCCGTGAATTCGACAGGGCATTCGATAAAACAAAGCAGATACGCCGGGCGCACAATGATTACGTCCAGATGACAGTCGAGCTCGGCCTTCCGGGTATGCTGCTGTTTGTTTTCCTGTTTATGTCGGCTTTTTATCCGGCCGTGAAAATTATCAGGGCCGGCAGCAGCCGGTCCGAACAGGCAATCGCCGCAGGTCTGCTGTGCGGCATCGTATCCCTCGGGGTTACCGCTTTTTTCAGTTTTCCCTTTCAGCGTTCCATGCCGCCGCTGCTGCTGTTTGTGTATCTGGGTATGCTGAGCGGTATGTATACGCGACAGCGTCCCGGCAGAGCATCTATGCAGCGGTCGTTTCCACGGCCTGCTGCCGCAGCGCTTGCAGCAGTTGTGCTTGTCTGCGGAGCTTTCTACGCCCGGTACGCGGTCAAGGACCTGTACTGTGAAAAATACTTTTATTCGGCCATGCGTATGGAGCGCACGGGCCGCAATGAACCGGCTCTGCAAAACGCACTGAAAGCTATATCTTACAACGAAAACAGAATGGATGTGCTGACGACTGCCGGCCGGGCCCATATCACGACCGGCAGGCTCGACAGGGGTATTGAGGTGCTCGAGCGTGTCGTCTCCCGTCAGCCCTACAACCTCAATGCGCTGTTTATTCTGGGAGCGGCATATGCAAATGCCGGCATGAATGACAAAGCTCTTGAGGTTTTCGACCGCGTGCTGCACATAAAACCCGATTTCGAAGAAGCACAGCACATCATCGCGCTCATCAAGTCGCGCGGAAGGGTGAAGATCAACCTGTCATGACAGTGCAATCATAATGCAGTATAAATCACACAAAACAGGCACGGTTACCAGCTCAAACCGTCCGGACTAAACCATTTTTCACAATACTCAAGGCCATTCTGTCATTTTCAGGGAGCACGGCGACTGAGAAAGCGCACGCTCCTGAAGCGATTTCCCCCTGCGGTCGAAATGACAAAAAAACGGCTGCAAAAAATTGAAAATTGCTCTGGCCCCGCTTTATTGCTCTTGGTGATATGTCACCCTGCGACGTGATCGCAGGGTCCGGGAAACATCTGAAGATCAGGCAGGCTATGAATTTCCGTGAATTGCCCAGAGAGCCCGGCAGATACCTGAATGACATCAGTATTGACGGACACGCTGAGATCAGCCCGGCTTTGTGCGCTGCAGCTGAAGGTTCGTTTTCGGCACCAGAGCTGTACTTACAAAAACGGTACCAGTAAATACACGTTGATTTTTTTGTCGCCGCCGTTTGCCGATGTTATCGGAATGATCGCACGGTACAGGCCGAAACCGAGAGAGTCCCTGCTGACGGTAACGGTAACGGTGTCCTCCTCAAGCGTTTCGGTGGAGCCCGACAGAGGGCTTACCGATACCACCCATGGCGTGTCGCCACCCCGGTAGTCGATGGCATCCGAATCAATCGTCCAGTTCGCAATTCCCGAACCGGTATTCGTGAGGAGCACCTCTTTTTCATTTTCGTCATTGCGGCCGAAAAACAGAAGCGACGGCGAGATCTGCAGGTCGGGCCCTTCCTGCACAAGCATGACGACCGTGATGTTCCGGCGGTTGAAGTTGGAGCGCACGGGAACGGTTGCGCTGTACAGTCCGGGCGACATGGCATCCCGCGTTACGCTCACGGTAACGGTGTCGGCTTCGCGCCGGACAGAGCCCGATGAGGGCGTGAAGGAGAGCCACCCCTCACCGCGGTGATATATCGGGTCCTCAAGTTCCCAGAGAAGCGTTCCTGAAAAAAGGTTTCGCACGGTCATGGTCTGGTTGTCGATATCGTCCAGCAGGAAAAGAAGCAGGCGCGGCCGCACGGACATGATCGGAAGCTCGCTTCGGGCGACTTCCATCTCCACGTCGATGTCGGCATCGCCGGCATTCGACATGACCGGGATTTCGGCACTGTAGGTGCCCGGCGACAGAAGCGTGCGGCTGACCGTCAGGGTGACGGAATCAGGGGTATCCATGACCTGTCCTGTCGAGGGACGCGCGGAGAAGACCCATCCGCTTGTCTCAGCATACGAGGTTGCATTGTCGTCGATCGACCAGTCGAGCGTTCCGGTGCCGGTATTGGCAATGCTGAGCTGCTTTGCGCTTTCATTGTCGGCGAATTCGAGCGAAGCGGGCGTTATGCTCAGCTGCGGTACCCCGATCGTGGTCGTGCTCGCGGTATCAGGCAGCGCGGATGTGGTTGTCGACGGGACGGTGCTCGTCGACGTTGTCGTGCTGCCTCCCCCGCCGCCGGTTGAGGTGGTTGTGGATGTGGCGGTTACGCTTGTCGTTGTGGCCGCAGCCGATGATGTGCTTGTGGAGGGCGCTGTCGTTGTGGTTGTCGAGAATGCGAGAGCGAAAAAGGTCGAGGGTGTTATATTGTGAATGGTTCCGACATCGCTCATGGTCGGCGTAATCTGACTTGTGTCGGTGATGTAAACGGTAACCGCATTTGCCGAGGCATCGAGGGACTGGTTGGAGCAGGAAACCCATGTGCTGCCGTTATACCAGACAGCCGGGTTCGAGATGCTCGGGTCGCTGCCGGAGTAGGTGAATGTCGCGGTTATTTTATCGATTGTGCCGGACTTGATTCCGAGATCGAAATACCCCTGCGCGCTTGTCAGTGAGGTGGAGGTGGGATTGCCGACGTATTTTGTGGGCAGCAGGGTCGCGCCACCGGCACCGGTTTCGACGGTCAGGTAAATGCCGTTCGTGGTGTCGGTTATATAGTCGACTGTGTTGGCGCCGAGTACCGCATAGGATCCGCCATCGATTCCGCTTCTGACCCAGGGGTTATATTTCACATTGTCGGAAACCATACCGTTGCTGCTCACATTAGGTGCCGCTGACCAATAGTTTTTTGTCGCGGTTATCTCGCTAGCATGATCCGGGGAACCCGTTTGAAAACCTGCGATTGGGAAACCTCCGTTATCATCATCCTGAAGGAAATTATTGAAATGAATCGCAAGATTTGATTCCCAGTCGGTTTCATTAAGATCGACGGTATTTGCTATCAAAACGCCGAATTCATTCGGCTCGGTGTCCGGATTACCGTTATTAAAGGTGTTGTGCGTTATCGTAATACCTTGAATAATGTTCGGATTGTCATCGTTAGGTTCTTCAATAAGAAGATACCCGGCTTTTGTTGCAATTGCGCCCCCGTCCCAGCTGTTGTTAAATGTATTATTGGAATAACGTATTTTTTTAATTGAGTTGTTCAGCTGCAGCGTTGACATCGCATTTGTTATTGAATTGTTTGAAAGGATTGCATTGTTTACTGCACCTCCGCTCCCATTTTCGCCAACAAAAAACCAATTACTAATATTGTCATTTTGGCCGGTGAAGGTATTGTACGTAGCAGTAAGGTTGCTGATGCTGTTTCCGTAATCAACAGCGATAGCTTTATCTCCTTCATCAAGCGCATAGTCACAATATGAAATATCAACATTGCTTACAGCGCCTCCAAAAGTTGTACATGATATTTGCTGTGCCACAGCACCACCCGTATTAATTTTAAACCCTTTGAGAGTCGTATTGTTTGCGGTTGATCGAATAAGCATCAAGGGATTTGAAAATGACGTATTCGTAATAGCGAGAATCGGCGCTCCCGATGCGGCGCCGGCCGTGCCGGTGGTCCAGGCGTCCGCACCCGCGCTTGTTCTGCCCGTAAGGGTCAGGCTGGTCGTCACGGTTACCGACTCGGCAAAGGGGCTGCCTTTGGCAACCACATACACCGTGTCGTTTGCACCGGCCTGCGCCAGGGCGTCGGTAATGCTGTCGTTTGTGCCCCAGTAGGCCGGGTCCCCGCCGGTGCGGTACTCCTGCGCCTGGGCAATCCAGGGGCTGTAATCCACGCGGGACGAAACATCCGCCGGTCCGTCCAGATCGCCCCACCAGTTCAGCTGTGCGTCCATATAATAGGTCGGGGTGATATTGAACGTGGAACTGACGAAACCGACGACAGGGTAGCTTGAGGACGTCAAAGTCTTGATGGCATTGTTGTTGACAACCAGGTTCGAGCGCCAGTCGCCGTTTTCCGCATCATCTGTGCCAACGTTACTGCTTACAACAACCGCATATTCATTGGTTGCATCGAATTCGTTGTCAATGATACGGATGTTTGCAAAGTCCTTTGCCGACACACCGAGCGGATCACTGAGTAATATGGCTCCCGCGGTACCGTAAAACGTGTTGCGGTTGTAGAGAACATTACGCACGTCGCCGGCACTGCCAAGGCTGAGCAGTGAGCTTGTGCGCGTTATCTGATTGCAGGAAAGCGTTACGGAGCTTATCCCCGCACCGCCCATAACCGCAAACCAGTTGGCCGTGCCGGTTGTCTGACCGACAAACCTGCAAAAGGTGACGGTAATATTGTCAGGAATGTTATTGTCATACACGCCGATCGCGCAGTCGGTTCCGGCATCTCCTCCCATTAGAAAATCGCAGTAGGTAACCGATACGTAGCTGGTCGAAGTAATGGCGGTGCAGGTCAGGGGATAGCCGCGCGAGTCAATGGTAAGGCCCTGCATCGAGATTCCGGATGCCCCGCCTATCGTCACCACCGGCTGAGAAGCAAACGAAGAGGTGTCGGTGATGGTCAGGATCGGTGCTCCGCTGAGTGAGCCTGCAAGGCCCGCCGACCAGGCATCGCTGCCGTCACTTTTTTTGCCGACAAGTGAAACCTGCCTGGTCAGTGTCAACGCCTCGACATAGGCGCCGGTGGATGTCGCTGCATACACGCATACAGTGTCTCCGTTGCTTGCAGCCGCAAGAGCGCTTTGGATTGTGCAATAATAGGGTGTTCCGCTCGGGTCGCAGGCGCCGCCCTCCTTTTGAACGCCAAGCGTTGCTCCGTGCGCGGACGGGCATAGCAGCAGGAGCATGATTGCAAGTCTGCCTATGACTTTAGAACTGTGTCCTGCAGTTTGTGTTATCATAGAATCAGTGCACCTCATTCTTTCAGAATGCTTTGAAAATATATCAAGTAATCATATGATTTATAGGAATAGTTTAGAAAACTTTAACATTTTTTTATACACAGGACTATAAAAAACTATACTGGTTTTAAAAAAACACCCACGCTAAAAATGTCCTTGATTTAATACGGTTTTTTAGGTAAATCTTAGAACCCGCACGTCACCGTGCTGTTGACTAACGTGTACCCGGAGCATACAGCATCGCAGTTCACTTTTGGGAGGCATCGATGATCGATTCCCTTAAAAAAATCAAGGAAGCCGAACAGAAAGTTCAGGAACGCATAGAGGCGTCAAAGAAAAAAGCGGCCGATATGCTGGCAAAATCAGAATCCGAGGCAAAGCAGATCATTGCCGACGCCGAAAAGGAGGCTGAACGCACGGCAGATGAAATCATACAAAAAGCCTGCGCTGAAGCTGAGGCACAGGCTGAGTCAATTGTCAAGGAAGGCGGGGAAAGCGCACGGAGCGTCACCGAAAGCGGCGAAGCCCATGTGCAGGCAGCTGCAAAGATTATAGTCAGCCGGATGATAGGAGAGGGCTAAATGTTTTACCCTGAAAGAATGCAGAGGGTCCGCTTTGCCGTTCATGAATCAGTCAAGCAGCAGGCGGTCAAGCGTCTGCACGAGCTGGGCGCCGTACAGATTACCGACTTTCGCAGTCGTCTTGCAACGCAGGAGTGGAGCGATCTGCTGAGCTCACACCCCATGTCCGTCGATGTTCGGCGGGTAATGACACAGATAATGGCCGTCAACCGGCTTCTGGATATTTTTACCATGGTCGCGCCCGAGCAGGAGGAGGGCTTTTTTAAAACACTGTTTGCGCCGGCGCCTCCCGAAAAAATAGCAATAGAGGATATTGCGGGAGAGGACCTGTTTAAGGAAACCGATTCGGCTGTTGCCACGGTTGAGGCGGAAGTGTCTGACCAGCTGGCCCTGCTTGAAAAATGCGAGGCCGAAAAAACGGACCTCGTTGCCCAGCGCGATGCCCTGCAGCGGATCAAATCAGTGCAGGTGTCCATCGAGCTTCTGGGTCAGGGAGCTTTTGTCACCGCACTGCTCGGGGTCGCACCCGGAAAAGAATTCGGGCCGCTGCGCGAAGAAATTGAAGAAGTTACCAACGGCTGCTCGTTTTTTGCCGAGACCGCTGTCTCGGATTCTGAAAGCTGTATTCTGCTTGTTTGCCTGAACAGTGATGCGGATGAAGCAGCAGCCTGTCTGCGGCGCCGGGATGTCGAGCGCATTCAGCCGGTCGACACCGCGGGGACACCCGCCGACGCCATTGCGGACATAACCAGGCGTATCGACGCCCTCGATGAAAAACAGCAGCATTGCCGGAAACTCATTGCGGGAACCGCTGCAACCTACCGCAATCGCCTGAAAGCCCTGCGTGAGCTCCTTCTTATCGAGCGCGAACGCGCCGAGGCCTATACCGGCTTCGCTCGCACAGAGCATGTCGTTGCCATTGAGGGCTTTGTGACAGCAAAGCATGCGCAGAAAGTGATTCAGGATATTGAGGGTGCATGTGACGGGCTTGCAATCGGTCAGGCGACCGAACCCGACGAGCCGGTGGAAAAACTGCCGGTCGCACTCGACAACCCGGGCATTCTCAAGCACTTCGAACTGCTTGTCAAACTGTATGCGCCGCCCCGATATGACGAGGTCGATCCGACCGTGCTCATATTCCCCTCGTTTCTCTTTTTCTTCGGGCTCATGATAACCGATGCCATGTACGGGCTGATGTGTCTGCTGCTGGGGGTTTTTATCCTGCGCGGCGGCGGCAAATACTATTCGCTGTACCGCAGCGCAGGCATGCTGCTGACCCTTGGCGGAGCCTCCACAGTCGTGCTCGGCTCGTTGACGGGGGGGTGGTTCGGCAACCTCGCCACCGAGTACCTGGGCATGACGTTTTTGAACAAAATAGTGGTTATAAATCCGATGGTCGACGTGTCCAATTTTCTCCTGTTCGCCATCGGCGTCGGCCTGCTGCACCTCAATCTCGGTATCGTCGTCGGTATCATTAAGGACATGCGCAGGAACGATATTCCGGAAGCGCTCAAAAACGTCTGGATATTTTTTCTTGAGCTGTCCCTGATTTGCTTTTATCTCAAGGCATCGACCCTGGCGATCGTTTTCGCGGTACCGGCACTGCTGCTGCTGCTGTATGCCGAAAAAGGCATGGCGCTGTTCGGCGTGACCGGGCTGCTGGGCGATTCGCTGTCCTATGCGCGCCTTATGGCGCTGGGGCTGGTGAGCTTCGGTCTTGCGGTGGCTATCAACGCGCTCGCAAAGATGGTGTTCGGCATCCCGTATTTCGGCTGGATCGTGGCGATTCTGATACTGGCAGGCGGCCATCTGTTCAGCTTTGTGCTTAACCTGATGGGGGCTTTTGCCCACGGCATCCGCCTTCATTTTGTCGAATTTTTCGGCAAGTTTTACAGCGGCGGGGGAGAGGATTTTGAACCCTTCCGCGTCAAGCGGGAAGTGACGGAAGCACGACAGGCTTCAACGTAAGGCCGGTTTTTTTAGCCGACTCGTGATATGCAAACAGAATTAATACATTTCATATAACGCAGTAAGGAGGTATACAGGTATGGAATTTACACTTGGCTTAGGACTGGCGGCACTTGGTGCCGGGCTTGCGATGGGCGTTGCCGCTATCGGTTCCGGAATCGGTGTCGGTATTGCGGGCGCCGCCGGCGCGGGCGTTATAGCCGAAGACCCTAAAAAATTCGGCCCGGTACTGATCCTGCAGGCGTTTCCCCAGACGCAGGGAATTTACGGGTTCGTAACGGCCGTACTCATCCTGATGGGCGTCGGGCTGCTCGGCGGCGAGATAAAGCCGATTTCCATGGAGCTGGGGCTTATCAGCCTCGGTGCAGGTCTTGCTTCCGCACTGGGCGGCCTGACCGCGATCGGTCAGGGCATGACGGCCGGGGCCGCCATGGGATCCGTAGCCAAAAAGCCTGAAACGCTGGGCCAGAATATGGTTCTTTCGGTCATGTCCGAAACCTTTGCGGTATTCGCACTGCTGATTGCGATTCTGATCATGGTCGGCGCCGGCATTATGTAATGCCGCACTAATAGAACGACTGAACGGGCCCTGTGCGAACGCACCGCTTTTAAAAAGCGGGTGTGCGGTATGATCGCCGGATCTCCCTCCTGCATACGGGGGGCCGGGCAGTGTGTTCACAGACAGCAGATGTTTCCGCATGCTGTTTTGCTGTCAAGTCGTATTTTTTGGGCATGTATTGATCACGATATTTATCAACTCATTTTTTTTGAGAGGTTCCATATGGCAACCGATGGAGTCCGGAAGATTATCGAACAGATTGAAAAAAGCGCCGCGGAAGCTGAATCGGCCGGCATGGCGGAAGCACAGGAAAAGGTCGATGCGCGTCTTGGTGAGGCGCGCAGGCAGGCCGAGCAGAAGAAACAGGCTATTCTTGCCCGCGCCGGGCAGGAGGCCCGCCGCGAATCACAGCGCATTCTCGCGGAAGCCCGCATAAAAGCCCGCCGCGAGAAGGTCAGAGCTCAGGAATCTGTCGTGCAGAAATCCTTTGATACCGCCATGGATACGCTCCGCAGCCTGGCCGAGCAGGGCAGCGCCGACGGTATTTCTTACGCCGGTGTGCTGGAGCGGCTTATTTCCGAATCCGTTGTCTCTTCCGGCGAAACCGATCTCGAAGTGATGGTACCCCGGCGCGACAGGCAGCTTGTGGGTCAGGACCTGCTCGACAGAATTGCCGGTCAGGCAGGCGGCCGGACCGGAACGCAGATCAGACTGCGCATATCCGAAGAATCGCTGAGCAGCATGGGCGGTGTCGCCGTTCGCAGCAGCAGCGGTACGGTGCGGGTTGATAATACGTTTGAATCGCGTATCGATCGTTTTCGGGACGAAATACGTACCCATGTCGCCAAAGAGCTCTTCAGCCGGGAGTCATAGCAGATGGATGCAAACTTTTTTCTTGTGATACTACTGCTGCTGCTCGGCTTTCTGCTGCCGTTTCTTGTTTTTCTGATCCGCAACCTGCGATCAATCCTGCCGTACCTGTATGTGACGGCCAGGGTCAGGGCCAAGGAAGCCCGGCTGCTCAAACCCGAAACGGTTGACGATATGATCAATGCGGGGTCGGTCGCCGAGATCGCATCAATTCTTGAAAACTCAGAATATGCATCTGCAATGCAGGGGCTTGTGCTCGAAAGCGCCGAGTCGATCGAATCACTTTTGACGCGGCAAAGCGCCGACGTGTACAGCGAAATAGCCGGGATGCTGCCTGCAAAAGTCTCAAGCGCGTTCAGCTATCTGCAGCAGCAGTGGGATGTTCGCAATCTGAAAACGGTGATGCGCGGCGTGCGGGCAGGGCTGCCGTCGGAAGAAATCATTGCGGCTGCCATACCGTTCGGCGAGATCGATGCCGAGGTTTTAAAGAAAATGTGTGAAGCCGTCAGCATAGAAGACCTGCTGCCCGTTTTCGAGGGAACCCGCTACGAGCCTCTTGCAGGCAGGCTTTCGGTCTATGAGCAGGAGAACAGCCTGCTGCCGCTGGAGGCGCTGCTTGACAAGACCCTGCTTGAATCCATGTGGAAAAACGTTACCGCCGACCGGGAACTGTCCGATCTGCGGCCGAGCTTTGCCGCCCGTATCGACGGCCTCAATCTGAAAATTCTTCTGCGTGCCAAGTCCGACCATCTCGTGCTGAGCGATGTCGAGCGCTATCTTATCGACGGCGGGGATTTGCCGGCCTCGCTGTTCAACGTTCTTGATGAGGTAGACGAGGTCCCGGCGCTTGTGGCCGAGGTCGACGGCACGGTTTTTTTCAAGCCGCTGATGGATGCGCTTCCCGAGTATGAGCGCGACAAAACCATGTATGCGCTTGAAAAAGCGATCGACGAGACCGTGCTTTCGATCGGCCGGCAGACCGCCGTCAAGCAGCCGTACGGCATCGCCCCGATACTGGGGTACCTGGCGCTTAAAGAGACGGAAATAAGAAACATTCGGGCTATCTCCCGCGCGAAAGAGGCCGGCCTGGCTGCCGACAGCATACGGGAATTCGTATTGAGGGTGTAAAACATGGATATTGTAGTTATCGGCGACCGGAACACTGCGACGTCATTTCGACTTTCAGGAGTCAAAAAAGTATACGGGGACGATGAGGGTCGGCAGGATCTCAAGCAGATTCTTTCCGATGAGGCGAACGGCATCGTTATCGTTACCGAGCGGTTTGCCGAAGACAACCGCCGCCTTATCGACGACCATAAGGAGTCAAAGCGCATGCTGCCGATCATCGTGGAAGTACCGGATACATCCGGACCGATTGAGCGCAAAGAGGATCCGATACGCGAGCTTATTCGCAGGGCAATCGGCGCCGACATTCAATAGAAAACAGCTTTGAGATATGATAAAGCGTCGTGTTGTACGATAAACTACTTTTTACAGGGAGGGACGAACGTTGCCCGAGTATAAAGATGGAAGCATAAAAAGCATTGCGGGCCCTCTGGTTATTGCAAAAGGGCTGCAGGGCTGTGAAATGTACGAAGTTGTGCGGGTCGGCGATGAAGGCCTGATGGGGGAAACAATCAGGCTCGACGGCGATGAAGCCTACATCCAGGTGTACGAGGATACTTCGGGTCTCAAGCCCGGTGAAAAGGTCATGCGAACAGGCGAGCCGCTGTCCGTCGAACTGGGACCCGGCATTATTAAAAATTTTTACGACGGCATACAGCGGCCGCTGCTGCGCATACAGGAAAAAGCCGGCGACTTTATCACGCGCGGCATCAATGTCCCCGGTCTCGATCCGGATGCCAAATGGGAGTTTACACCGACGATTGAAAAGGGCGCGCAGGTGACCGCCGGCGATGTGCTGGGTACGGTCCCGGAATCGAAGGTCATAACGCACAAGATTATGGTCCCGCCCGGCGTAAGCGGAACGGTCAAGGAGATCAAGCAGGGCTCGTTTACCGTTAATGACGTCATAGCCGTGCTTGATAAGGACGGTAGCGAGATTCCGGTGGTTATGAAGCAGAAGTGGCCTGTTCGCAACAACCGCCCGAATAAAAAGAAAGTCGATCCGAGCGTGCCGCTGCTGACCGGGCAGCGGATTTACGACACGTTTTTCCCGATAGCCAAGGGCGGCACGGCGGCCATCCCCGGCGGTTTCGGCACCGGCAAAACCGTCAGCCAGCACCAGGTAGCCCGCTGGGCCGATGCCCAGCTGGTTGTCTATGTGGGTTGCGGCGAGCGCGGCAATGAGATGACCGAGGTGCTTGACACGTTTCCTGAAATCGACGATCCCAAAACAGGGTTCAAGCTTATGGAGCGCTCGACCCTGATCGCCAACACATCGAATATGCCGGTTGCGGCCCGTGAGGCCTCCATTTATACCGGTGTGACCATCGCCGAGTACTACCGCGACATGGGTTATGATGTGGCGATTATGGCGGACTCCACCTCGCGCTGGGCCGAGGCCCTGCGCGAGATTTCCGGGCGACTCGAGGAGATGCCCGGCGAGGAGGGCTACCCCGCCTATTTGGCAACGCGTCTTGCAAGCTTTTACGAGCGCGCCGGCCGTGTGCAGACTATGGCCTCCGAGGAGCGCTACGGGTCCGTTTCAATTATCGGTGCTGTTTCCCCTCCGGGCGGCGACCTGTCCGAGCCGGTGTCACAGAACACGCTGCGCGTTGTCAGTTCGTTCTGGGCGCTTGATTCCACGCTTGCCGACCGCCGCCACTTTCCGGCCATCAACTGGCTGCGAAGCTACTCGCTGTATCTTGATTTTACCAAGGCCTGGTATGATGAAAACCTGTCACCGGAATTCAGGCAGCTGCGCACCAAGGCGATGGTTATTCTGCAGGAGGAGTCCGAGCTGGCCGAAGTCGTTCAGCTTATCGGACCCGACGCCCTGCCCGAGCGCGAGCGCCTTACCCTCGAGGTAGCGCGCATGGTCAGAGAGGACTTTTTGCAGCAGCACGCATTTCACAAGATGGATACCTACTGCCCGCTCGAAAAGCAGTCCAAAATGATGCAGACCATTATGAGGTTCAGCGACCTTGCCGAACAGGCGCTCGAGCGGGGCAGGGGAATCGACGCTATCGGCAAGCTTCCGATCAGGGATGAAATTTCCCGCATGAAATATATCGACAACACGACGTTTGCCGATGAGCACGCGCAGCTGATGAGCAGAATGGAAGAACAATTTACTTCATTAGGAGAGGCAGAATGAGTTCCGACATAAAAATCCGGGAATACAAAACCGTCAAGGAAGTTGCCGGACCCCTGATGGTTGTCGAGGGAGTCGAGGGAGTGGCCTTCGGGGAAGTCGTCAAAATCAGGACCGGTTCCGGAGAAGACCGCACCGGGCAGGTGCTTGAATCCCGCGAAGGTATTGCCGTCGTTCAGGTCTTCGAGGGAACCGCGGGCATCGATACCAGCGACACCAGCGTCAGGTTCATCGGCGATACCATGAAGCTTGCCGTTTCCCGTGACATGGTCGGTAGGTTTTTCGACGGACTGGGGCGGCCGATCGACGACGGCCCTGAAATCATATCCGACACGAGACTCGACATCAACGGCGCTTCGATTAATCCGACGGCGCGCGCGTTTCCCAACGAATTCATTCAGACGGGCATTTCCACGATCGACGGTATGAACACGCTCGTCCGCGGTCAGAAGCTGCCGATTTTCTCAGGCGCCGGCATGCCGCACAATGAGCTTGCGGCTCAGATTGCCCGCCAGGCCAAGGTGCTGAGCTCCACCGAGCCGTTTTCAGTCGTTTTTGCAGCGATGGGCATCACCAGCGAGGAGGCCAACTTCTTTATGCGCGATTTCGAGCGCACCGGCGCCATGGAGCAGATCGTGGCCTTCATCAACCTCGCCGATGACCCGGCAATCGAGCGCATAATCACCCCGCGCATGGCGCTGACAACGGCGGAGTTTCTGGCGTTCGAGTGTGATATGCACGTGCTTGTAATCCTGACCGACATGACGAACTACTGTGAGGCGCTCCGGGAAATCGCCGCCGCCCGCGAAGAGGTGCCGGGCCGTCGCGGCTATCCCGGCTATATGTATACCGACCTCGCCATGAGCTACGAGCGGGCCGGACGGATCAGGGGCAGGAAGGGATCCATAACCCAGGTGCCGATACTTTCAATGCCCGATGACGATATTACCCATCCGATTCCCGATTTGACCGGATACATTACCGAGGGTCAGTTCGTGCTGTCCCGCGACCTGCACCGCCGTGGCATTTATCCCCCGGTTGATGTTTTGCCGAGCCTGTCGCGCCTCATGAACCAGGGCATCGGTGAGGGCAACACGCGTGAAGATCACTCGGGCGTTTCGGACCAGTGTTATGCCGCGTATGCAGAGGGGCGGGATGTGCGCAACCTGGTGGCGGTCGTCGGTGAGGAGGCGCTGACCGAGCGCGATAAAAAATTTCTGGAATTCGCCGAAGCGTTTGAAAAAGAGTTTGTTATTCAGGGCAGGGACGAGAATCGCTCGATTACCGAGGGGACGCTCGACCTGGGATGGAAGCTTCTCGACATTCTCGATGAAAGCGATCTGAAGCGCATCGATGAGGAGCATATCAAGAAATATCATCCAGCCCACAGTCAGAAAAGCGACTAAGTTTCGGAGAGTGTGACTCATGGCCGATGTAATCGAAGGTATCAAACCGACCAGAATGGAGCTTCTGCAGCTCAGAAAGCGTGCGGTGCTGGCCGAGCGCGGTCACCGTCTTCTCAAGGAGAAGCGTGATGCGCTGATATCCGAATTTTTAAGCATTGCGGGCAATGTCCGTTCCATCCGTCAGGATGCCGAGCAGCAGCTCGCCGATGCCTACCGTGCCTTTCTTGCATCCCAGGCGATCATGGGCGTGGGCTCCGTGGGTGAAATAGCGCTGAATGCCGAACAGGATCTGCAGATCGACATGCGCTCCCGCAATATAATGGGTGTTCGGGTGCCTATCATCGAGGCCGACAAGGCCGAGCGTACCATGGTTCACCGCGGCTACGGTTTTGCCGATACCAGTGCACGCCTTGACGAGGCGGCCCTTAAAATGGAGCATGCTCTGGCAACAATCGTAAAGCTGGCCGAAGTAGAAGAAACCGTCCGCCGGCTTGCACTGGAAGTTGAAAAGACCAAGCGCCGCGTCAATGCTCTGGAATATATCGTCATCCCCCGCCTCAAGGCCACGGTTAAATATATCAGAATGCGGCTCGATGAGATCGAACGCGAAAGCTTTACCCGCCTTAAAAAAATTAAAGCCGTGCTTGACGCGCGGGCAGAAGAAAGCGCATAATAGTGCGTAGAAGTCGGTTGCTGCAGGAATTTCAGCGCGATTCACTCAGGCGAGACGACCGGCGGAACTTTCTGCTGTATGTGCTGGCGCAGGTCATTCATTTCGGTGCTCTTTTCCTTATGCTGCTCGGGGGCCTTTTTTTTACTGTATTGGCCTTATATGCTATATTTAAATAGTAACAGTAGGAGGATTGGCCCATGTCCCTGCCGGTATCCCACATAATGCGCACAAACATTACGTTTTGTGAAGAAAGTACGCTTTTGAAAAAAGTGGCTGAAATAATGGTACATGAGCATCTGGGTTCGGTACTCGTAAACCGCGGTGAAACAACGGTCGGTATCGTTACGACGAACGACCTGCTTCGGGCTGTTCTCAACGGCCTTGATTTTGAAACGTCGCGGGCAGGCGAGATCATGTCGCAGCCGCTCGAGACCTGTTTATGTGACGACAGCCTCGATACGGTGCTGAAACGTTTTGAGGAAACGGGACGCACCAGGATTGTCGTGGAAAAGAACGGCAAAATGATCGGCATTATACGACGTGCGGTAGCAGAGCGCTTCAAGGGTTTTGCCGGCCTGTATTCCTTTTCCCCCAAAACGCGCTCACTGCCTTTCAGACGGGGGTCCGGAAGCTCGACAAGCTGAAAGGAATGTTGTGTCTGCATGATTGTTCTCAAAAACGATAAGGAACTCCAGTCTATTCGGACAGCCAACCTGATTGTAGCGGAAACCCTCCAGGAGCTGAAACGAAACATCAAACCCGGCATTACCACCAGAGAGCTTGACCAGATTGCCGAGCGATTCATCTGCGGCCGCAACGCTGTTCCGGCTTTCAAGGGTTATCGCGGCTATCCTGCCACGCTCTGCATTTCCATCAATGAGGAAGTCGTGCACGGTATCCCCGGCAAACGGAAGCTGAAGGAGGGTGATATCGTCAGCATGGATATCGGCGTTGTTAAGAAAGGATTTTACGGGGATGCCGCCATCACCGCAGCCGTGGGGAATGTCGACCGTCAGGCACGCAAACTGATGACCGTTACCGAGGAGTCGCTGTATCTTGCCATCGATCAGGTAAAAGCCGGCGGTCGCCTGTCGGATGTTTCGATCGCGGTTCAGACGCATGTCGAAAAAAACGGGTTCAGCGTGGTGCGTGATTTTGTCGGGCACGGTATCGGCCGCAATCTGCATGAGGATCCGCAGATACCGAATTTTTACTCTCCCTCAGCCATGAACCCACGGCTCAAGCCGGGTATGGTGCTTGCCATCGAACCCATGGTCAACCAGGGTACCTATAAGGTAAACGTGCTGCAGGACGGCTGGACGGCCGTCACCGGCGACGGAATGCTCTCGGCTCATTACGAGCACACCGTAGCGGTAACCGACAACGGACCGTGGGTTTTGAGTGCCCTGGAATGAAACACGCAAAGAGCAGATAAGGAGTGCGCATGTCAGAATTCGAGGTAATAAAATACCCGCATTCCGTTTTGCGGCAGACATGTGAGAAAATCGAAAATATCGATGACGAGATAATCCGGATTGCGCAGGAAATGGCGGAAGCTATGTATCGCTTTCAGGGCATCGGCCTAGCAGCTCCCCAGGTCGGCATATCCAAGCAGCTCATTGTTCTGGATGTCGGCGAGGGGCTCATAACGCTTATCAACCCCGAAATCACTATTGTTGAAGGCACCGCCAGGATGGAAGAGGGCTGCCTGTGCCTGCCGCAGATTACGGTCGATGTCGAGCGCAAAGCCTGCGCTCAGGTACAAGGCGTCGACCTTGACGGCAGGCCGCTTTCATTTGATGCCGAGGATCTGCTTGCACGCTGTTTTCAGCATGAAATCGATCATCTTGACGGCAAGCTTATTATAGACCGTGTCTCAAAGATCAAGCGGGACCTGGCTCTCAAGCAGTATAAGAAGCTGAACCAGCAGGAAGAATAGGGGCTATACCACTCGAAAAAAAGATGAGCGATATAGAAAACGGACAGTCCGGCAAACAGGATCAAGTTTTTATCGTCGAGCAGAACTCACTCCTAAGCGCTATGACGGAGGCCTCGCCTGATGCCGTTATCCTTGCCGATCAATCCTTGCAAATCGTCTATTGCAATGCCGCGGCCTGCTCGCTGTTTGAGTATGAGCGAGATGAGCTGATCGGGATGTCCTGTGCCCTGCTTGTTCCGGAAGACATACGCGGTGCCTTTCAGGCTTTTTTGAGCAGGCCCGACAGAGCGTACAGCATGAATACAAACGGGTCGATTATAGAGACCAGATGCCTGAAGAAAACAGGCGGTCAGGTGGCCATAGAGACATCGAACTTTGCATGGAAGCGTGGTGATACTATTTACTTCGGTTCGATATTTCATGACATACCGGAGCGCAAGGAGGCCGAAAAACGACTGACGGAGGCCTTTTCCGCGGTAAAGCAGCTCCAGGGCCTTCTTCCGATTTGCAGCTGGTGTAAAAAAGTGCGGGATGATTCCGGCTTCAGGCGCTATCGCTTTGTTTTTCCCACCCCGTAATCATGGCAGTGATATACTGCAGCAGTGTTCCGCCTGTTGTGGTCAGATAGGTGTGCATGACGAAAAAAACCATCAGGGCGAAGGCTGCGGCCGTGTGAACGTAGGCGACGAGTTCCAGACGACCGCCTGCTGCTTTTTCAACAAATTCAGGATAATAATACACCAGCCCGCTCAGCAGGGCAGCGGGCAGCAAAATGATTTTGAGGCTCAGATATGCAAGGCGCTGCAGGGGGTTGAGCTTTTGCTCGCGCGTTTTGCGGAACGGATGTGATTCACCCCGGAACATGCCGACGAGGTAATAGCGTGTTACGGCACCGGTGTCGCACAGTGTCGGCAGATACTGCTTCCACTCTCCTGTTGTGATATGCCAGAAAATAGCGAATACGGACAGTATCAGGAGCGTCCCGCCGGACGTGTTGTGCACTTCACAGGCGTTCTCAAAGCCGAGTAGCTGCCAGGTGCCGTGGATTTCAAAGCCGGTCACGATCAGAACGGCGATGAGCAGTGCCTGCAGCCAGTGCCAGAGGCGCTCAAAACGGGTGTACATGCTGATTTTAGTTTTCATCGCTTTCTCCTTCCTCTTGATGCGATCCGCAGAAAACCGTGCACGGATACGCCGGCGATCGAGATCCAGACGGCAGCCCAGCCCGGCATGTCAATGACTCCCGAACGGTCACGGCCGGTGAGGTAAAAGCCCCCGAGACCGGCAAGCCTGCCGTTTCTGTCGTGGCAGTCTCCGCATGCGAGGGCTTTTTCCTTGGGGGCGACCATGTGGGTTATCGGCCAGTACATGGCGGTTTCGGTAAAGGCAATCTTCCCGCTGAACGGCAGGCCGACTGCACGCATTCCGTGCTCAGCAGCCAGGGCCCAGTCGTATTCCTGCCAGAACGCGCCGCTCCCTTTTGGGCCGAACAGCTTGGGCACAACAAGCCTTTTGTTTACCGGGTCATAGGGCTGTCTGCCCCGGTGAATTTTAAAGGGGAAGATGCGTGCGTCCGCACTGTCGGCATCTCCTGCAGGTTTGTTGATAAAAACAACGGAGTCCGGGTTGATCGTATCCTTTGGTAACAGATAGGACATGGAGCCGTTATACCAGGCATAGTCGGGTGTCAGGTTTTCACCCCAGCGCATGGTTCCCTTTTTGCCGTGATATCGTATCAGACCGCTGTCCATTTTTTCCACAACGGGTGTTCCGTCGTCCTTCAGCCTGCCCGCCGTGCTCCAGTCCCACCGGGTTTTGGTCGGGATACCTCCGCGCGCGTAGGCGGGAATATGGCAGGTCTGGCAGGCGACCCGCTCGGTATGATCGTTCAGCTTGGCTTTCCGTGTGTGCGGCTGTGCGCCGTGACAGTTTTCACAGCCGATTCGCCGGCCGTCATCATCGGGGAGGGCAATGGTGTGCGAAATCCGCGCAGCCTGTGAATAGATGCGCCCTTCAATGCGGTGTTCTTGTGATGTGTGGCACTTCTGGCAGCTGTAGTTCAGGCCGTCGGTGGCCATATGCACATCAAGTTCTTCAGCAGGGTCGAGAAGCGATGAGTCGAGGTCGCCGTGTTTGACCCCGTTTCCGCCGCCCCCGAAGAAATGACAGCTGCCGCAGGTCCTGCGGTTGGGTTTTGCGATATTTTTTGCAATCTTCTGCAGGTCGGGTGGAGAAAAAACTTTTCCACCGAATGATTTTTCAGCATATGCAGGATGACCGCACCCCGTCGGAAATTTTTTATAGGTGCCGGTTCCGTCGTGACAGGCTAGGAAATCCACGTTTTCTTCGGATGAAAAGTCGAACCGGCTGTCCTGCCAGCCGTATCCGATATGGCAGCTGGTGCAGCGGCACCAGTTGGACGGAGTTGCAATGCAGAAATTGTTGATGACCTTTTGTTTGCCGAGTCCCGTTTGCAGTCCGCCGTCGGCTTCCCAGGTCCAGTGAACCGTTTTGTGGATCTGGGAAGCTGCTTCGGTGTGGCAGCTCAGACAGGCACGTGTGACCTCGGGACCACTTGAAAAGGGGTGATCGAGCTGTTCGAATTTTCCATGATCGGCAGTGCTTTCTCCTGCGGTGAATTTATTTTCCAAACGCATGTCTACGGCCCGGCATGTCGCCGGGACCGTAGATATGACCAGTGCAGTGCAGCATGCATATACCATCAGGCTCTTCTTCATCACCGGAGCATACCTTTCTCATTGTGCGGAGTGCTTGTCAGGAACAGGGGCCTGCAGCTGTTTATGGTGTTTGTCAGAAATCCCTGATGTGATCGTTTGTGCAGCCATCGTTATCGTCGTGCTCCGAAACATGGGCTTCAGCGGTTTCGGCAGACGAAACGTTTTTCAGTTTTTTTCGAAGCTCCTGAACTTTTTTCTCGAGCGCCGATACTTTCTGCATGCAGACCCGGATCGATCCTGGTTCACATGGTTCAGATGCCGCCTGCGCCCATGAGGCAGAAGCGGTTGCGGCATACAGTGCCGCAGCGATCAGTGGGATATACTGTTTTTTCATGGCTTGGGCCTCCTTGATGAAGTTATTACACTGTTAAAATATCTATTTTCAAAAAAGGTGCCATGCTGTAAAATTATTAAAAATGATGTTAAATCAGCATATTATGATAATTACAAATAATCCGATAACTGTTTCTGCAACGATTAATTGCAACACTAATATTTTGTGTAATTTAATATACTGAAATAACTTCATTAATTTGTTTCATTAAATGCAATAATGTAATTGCATATGTGGTTGGGTGGGATGTGTTATGTGTGGCGATTACTCGGTCGGAAGGGTGATATTATACTTTTTGATATTTCTCCAGACGGTGACACGGTCGACGCCGAGCTTTCGGGCCGCCTTTGACTGGTTTCCGCCGGCTTCGACGAGCGCATCGCGAAGGCGGGCAGGGTCAAGCGACGGTTTTGTGCGGCCGGTCCCGGGACCGGGAAGGGGATTGCGAAGCAGTTCATTGGGCAGATCGCTGACGGTCAGCTTGTTCCCGCGTGTTTTTACGAATGCGTGCTCGACTGCATTCTCTAACTCTCTGACATTTCCTCTCCAGGCGCACTCCATAAGCAGGTCGCGTGCATCCGGGGAGATGCCGATCACCTGTTTGCCGTAGCGGCGATTGAATTTTTTGATGAAGTGTTCGACAAGCAGGGGAATGTCCTCTTTGCGTTCGCGCAGGGGCGGCAGATCAACGGTAATAACTTTGAGGCGGTAATACAGATCTTCCCGGAATTTTTTTTCATCGATGAGCTCCAGAAGTTTTTTATTGGTGGCGGCGATAACGCGCACATCGACCTTGCGGGTGCGGGTGTCGCCGAGCCGCTCGATTTCCCGCTCCTGCAGCACCCGCAGCAGTTTTACCTGCACAGCGGGTCCAATTTCTCCGATTTCATCCAGAAATATTGTACCTTTATGGGCCCGTTCGAATCTGCCGATGTTGTCGCGGTACGCGCCGGTAAAGGCACCCTTGACATGACCGAACAGTTCGCTTTCCAGAATGGACTCGCTCAGCGCAGCGCAGCTTACCTTTATGAAGGGTCCGTCGCTACGATGGCTCTGATAGTGCAGAGCGCCAGCGACAAGCTCCTTGCCGGTACCGCTTTCGCCCTGAATCAGTACGGTGGCGTCGGTTTCGGCAACATTTTCTATCAATTGAAAAATTTCCTGCATCCTGTTGTTTTGTGCAATGATCTGATGAAATTTAAAGCGCTCATGCAGCCGTTTCTGAAGGTCATCCTCGACCGAAACATCTCGGAATACGACCACGATATCGGTTTCCCGGCCCTGTTTGTCTCTGAGGATAGATGTGGAAAAAATACCGGGAGATTTTGTGCCGTCTTTTCGAATAATGTCCATCTTCTCTTCACGGCAGGGTTTTCCCGTACGGATGGTTTTTTGAACGGCCCGGTTCAGACCGCACGAGCGGTTCTCGCAGAAAAGATCGACCACGCTTTTGTTGATAACGCTTTGCCGACGCAGGCCGGTCAGGCGTAAAAACGATGTGTTGCACTCGGAAATGAGACCCTCGGAATTGACGATAAAAAGGCCCTCGTTCATGCTGTTGAAGATCGCCTCGTAATTGTCGCGCTGGGCCATGCACTGATCAAGGTTGCCGCAGGTGAACGAGAGGTGATGATCGGTAGTACCGGTCGAGCGCTTCATGTCGTTCGGCTTTGCTCCTCTGTACGCCATGTTGCAATCCTTTCCCGGATAAAGCGAATAATCCACTCGTGTTCCTCCCTGCCGTTACCGCATATCTGCCTGGGCGCAGCAAATTCGAAGTGAATTGTTTTCGAATGATCCAGCGGGCCGAAGTCCTTAACCAGCTTTCCCACACCCCAGAAATCGCTTTTTATTGCCAGGGGCAGTGCCGGCACACCCGCTTTGCGGGCGAGTTTGACACCGAGCGTATTGAATGTTTCGGGATCGATATCGGGAGTGCGCGTTGCCTGCGGAAAAACGATAACCGAGCCGCCGTTTTTGACAGCATCGCACCCTTTGGTCATGACCTGCTTGAAATCCTGTGCCGGACTGGTTCGCGAGACCGTAATACAGTTCCGGACGTAGGCCCCGAAGAACGGAAGATCGCGCAGCTGCTGCTTGATGACAAAGACCGGCTTTTTGTGCGGATAGATAAAAGCCGGCGGAACAAGCGTTTCAAGGGTGCTCATGTGGTTGGCAATAAACACGACGGGCCCGTCAGCCGCACGCAGGTTCTGAAGTCCCGTGATGTGAAACCTGCCGCCGCAGTGCTCGATGATGCTGAATATATCAGAAGCCGCCCTGTGCCAGCCGGCAAAGCCCAGGCGTCCGCGGCGGGCTTCAGGCCAGTAACCGAACATGACACCGAGAAAGCCGCAGATGTAATACAGTCTGCTGCGCAGCATGAGCCGGTAGGCACGTCGCTCACGGCCGGGCGGCGTTATGTAGGTATCGGCGTTGAAATCAATAGACATCCGGTACGTACTCTTATCTTATTGCGGCGTATTCTGCAGACCGTGGTGTTTCTCTTTGGCGGTCGACCAGCCTCCCAGATCGTCGACGATGATAGTGTATATGACCGGCAGAATAAACAGGGTCAGGAAGGTGGCAAAACCGAGTCCCCAGAAAATGGTATTTGCCATAGGTGCCCATATCTTGGATTTTCCGCCGAGGCCGACCGCCATGGGAAAGACGCCGAACATCGTTGTTACGGAGGTGAGAATTATGGGACGCAGCCTGAGTGTACCGGCCTCTACTATCGAGCGCCAGCGCCCGGCGCCCCGGCGACGGGCGCTGTTGATAAAGCTCAGCATAACGATCGCATCGTTGACTGCAATGCCTGCAAGGCCGACAAATCCGTAGAGCACGACGATCGAAAACGGGTTGTTGGTGATGATCAGGGCGATAATCGCACCGATGAACGCAAATGGTACGGTCAGGATAATAATGAGCGGCTGGGCGTAGGACTTGAACTGAGCACCGAGTATTATGTAGATAAGGAATACGCCCAGCAGGAACAGGCGCCACAGGGATGAAAAAGCCTCCTGCATTTCCCGGAAAGCGCCTTCAAAGCGCAAACGGCAGCCGGGATATTTTTTTATAATATCGGCGGCGGTTTTTTTCAGCTCGCGGTTGACATTTACCTTGCTGTTCAGCTTTTCATCGACCGCGGCGGTTATGGTTACGGCCCGCTCGCGCTTGTAGTGACGGATTTTGGTATAGCCTGGTTCCAGGCGGAGGGTGCCGATGTTGCGGAAGGGGATGAGTTTTCCCCGGGGACTCATTATTTTAATGTTTTCTATATCCTCTATATTTTTCACCTTGTCCGGATCGAATTTTACGATAACATCGATCTCTTCATCGCCCTCACGGTACACCGTGGCCAATTTACCTTCATAGGCGTAGCGGATCGACGAAGCGACATGCAGAAGATCAAGACCGTACAGGGCCGCCTTGTTTTCATCGATATAGATTTTAAGATCTTTTTTTCCGAAGTTCAGGTCGTCCTTGATATCGTACACGCCGGGTATCAGCTCGGCCGCCTCTTTGATTTCTTCAGCAGCCCGCTTGTTGTTTTCCAGATACTTGCCGACTACCTTGACCTCGACATCGGGAGAAATAGGGGGACCGGTTCGGATTCTGAAAAAATCCGCGTTCGACGGCCCTGGAATATCCTGCAGGATAGAGCGGCACTGGCGTATTATTTCGTCGGTTGTCCGCTCACGCTCGTTTTTCTCAACGAGGTCGATCATGATATGGCCGACCGCCGTGGTGAATATCCATTCGTCCTCGGTGAAGATAAGCCCGGCGTTTGTCACATATGAGTCAACCTCCTCAGAGGGCAGTTCTCCGATGAGGCGGCGTTCGATTTCAGTGAGCACGTTGTTGGTCGTTTCAAGATTGGTACCCTCGGGCATGCGCACGTTAATGTAAAACTGCGAAATTTCTTCCATGGTGTACATGTCGACGTCGATGACACGGAAGACGATAAGCGAGATACAGGCAAGGAATATCCCTGCCACGCCGCTCACAAAGTAGTAGCGTTTTTTGAGAACAAAATTCAGCTGCTTGATATACTTTTTACGAAGCATCACTACTATCCGCTCACGCAGATCGGAGAACTTCGATGCGCCGCCCGCCTGTTTTTTTCTGCTCCAGTCGGCAATGTGTGAGGGAAGTATGAGAAAAGCTTCCAGCAGCGACGCGGCCAGCGCAAGGCATACGACGATCGGGACAACGCGCAAGAACTTTCCGATAATGTCGGGCATGAGCATCAGCGGCAGAAAGGCGGCGATAGTGGTAAGGCAGGCTGCAAATACGGGACTCATTACCTCGGTGGTTCCTTTAATGGCCGCCTCCTTCGGGCTGTATCCCATGTGCATGTAGCGATAGCAGTTTTCTATGATGACAATGGCATCATCCACGATAATTCCCACAACGATCATCAGGGCGAACAGGCTGCTGGAGTTGAGGCTGCCGTTGGTAATGTCGATAAAGACAAACGTACACATGAGAGAAACAGGTATGCCGACAGCGGCAAACAGGGAGTTGCGCCATCCGATAAAGATACACAGCAGGATGACGACAAAAACGGTTCCCATGATGGCATTGGTGCCGAGCTTGCGTATCATGTCCCGTATCTGCACGGAGCTGTCATTGGTGATCAGTACTTTGCAGCCGGGCGGGAGCCGGTTGGTTTCGTATTCGCGGGCAATCTCCTTGATAGCATCCACGATTGCGATGGTGCTGCCCTTTTTTTTCTTGGAGATGTTGAAACTGACACCGGGCTTGCGGTTGAAGAACGAGCGGGTACGCGCCCGTTCAAAGGTATCCTCGACAACCGCTATCTGACCTATTTTTGTGTGCGTGCCGTCCGGTGCGGAGCGGACGATGACGTTTTTCATGGCAGCCGGGCTTTCATACTCACCCATCGTTCTGATAAGGTATTCGGAACTGCCGACATCAAGCGTGCCGCCCGGCATGTTGAAGTTGGTAGCGTTCAGGGCGTGGGCAACCTGGTCTATCGTCAGGTTGTAACTGTACAGAAGGTCGGGATCGACTTTGACCCATATTTCCCGTTCGCGGATACCGGTCATTTCAAGCTTGCCGATATGATCTATTTCAAGCAGGCGGTCCTTGAATTCGTCGGCGTATTCCTTGAATTTTTTTTCTTCTATATCACCGGTAATGGTTACCTGCAGAGCCGGAAGCCACTCCCCGGTTTCGATATCCATGATTGTAGGATCTTCAGCCTCGTCCGGCAGCTCGGGTCGCACCCGGTTGACCGCTGCCCGCAAATCCTGCAGTATCATTTTAAACCTGTCTTCCGGCATATCCTCAAAGCGGATAAAAATCGACGACTGACCCTCACTCGATTTCGACATAATAAAGTCGATATTGTCGATATCCTTGATTTCATCCTCGATTTGAATCGTAATGAGTTTTTCGACATCCTCGGGAGACGTCCCGGGATAGACCGTAATAATGAGCGCCATGTTGAAGGTCAGGTCCGGCAGGTACTCGCGCGGCAGTCGCGAAAGCGAGACAAGCCCCAGCACAATTACCGTCACCATAACGGTATTGACCGTAACGGGATTTTTAACGGAGAGTCTGGCCAGGTTCATGATATGTGTGAAAATATAGTTTTAACGGGAATTCGCTGTAAGCATCCCGGCGCATCAGGATCTGCAACATCTGACGTCGTGCCCGGCAGGCCGGACGGGTCACTGTATTATTGTTACCGGGCTGTTGTCTTCAAGTCTGTCCTGGCCGGCAATTACAACCAGATCACCGGCCGACAGCCCGCTTTTGATAATGATTCTGGAGCCGATAACGTCCAGGGTGATTACCGTTTTGCTGCGGGCCGTTTCATTTTCAACAGTCCAGACAAAGCTGCGGCCGGCTCTGCGCAGTACCGCTTCCTGGGGGAGGGCGATGGCGTTTCGGTGCGTGCCTGTTTCTATTATGACCCGCGCAACCATACCCGGCTTGAGCACCGGTTCCCGGCTGTTGACTATAACGACTTCTACCGGGAACGTAAGCGTGAGATCATCGGCCTTGGTCCCGACGCTGTATATCGAGCCGGTATAGACAGTTCCCGGATAGGCGTCTGTCTCGATCTTGACCGGCAGCCCCTCCCTGATATCCCCGATGGCTTTTTCCGAAATTCCTATCCTGATTTTGATGCGTTCTATATCGACAACGGTGGCGATTTGTGTGCCGCGCCCGACGTTCGTACCGATATCGACGGTACGGCTTGCCAGTATGCCCCTGATGGGGCTGGTAATGAGTGTTTCGCGCAGGTCGCGCTCGGCGATTTTCAGCTGTGCCTTGGCAGAATCCAGCATGGCGCGATCGGCTTTTTCCTTGGCCCGGGCGATGTCGAATTCGAAATCGGAAATAACCTTGTTTTTGAACAGAGATCTTTTACGCTTGAGCTCACGCAGGCTTGTTTCATGGTTAGCCTCGAGCTGCAGAACGTTGGCCTTGGCCTGCTCGACAGTATAGTGAAGCATCTCGTCGTCTATCTTCAGAATCGGCGATCCCGGTTCAAGGCTGTCACCGACCTTGGCGCTTATTGACTCGACCGTCCCGGCAACCTCTGAAAGAATTATGGCTTTCTGCCAGGCCTGCATAACACCGGAGTGCTGAACTGAGAGGACGATATCGGCGGGCTGAATGGTGGTAACTTTAACCGGCAGTGTTGCGCTTGTCTTCTCGGAGGAGTCAAGCGCCTGCAACGCTCTGCGCACTACAATGCGATACGTCAGCAGCAGGAGGACGAGAGCGACAAGGGTCAGAGTAGCAACAATCCAGATCCGCTTTGTGCGCTGGTCGCGAAGTTTGGGGCCTGCTGCGTTGTCAGGAACCTTGCCGGCAGCTGTATGCTTTTCTGTTTTCACCATACAGGGAGAAATGAAACAAGTTTACGTACGATACGCTTAACCTTTTGTCAGAACTTTAAAAATAATATTCTACCATATTGGAATAAACCGGTAAAGTAAAGGCCAAAAACGGCAGAGTGTGTTCAGAGCATTTTTTCTTTGGTGCTCAGCCCGTTTTTTAGTAAAGTACGTAATAACAAAGAATAAAGCAGGTGAAACGGCACCTGATACTCCAGAGCAGCACACATCGTGCAGGGCAGAAAAAAGAGAGGGTGTTGTACCACTGACGCACACCGATCAGTTTGCAGATCTGATGCATTAACACCGGAGGCCTTATGAGCAGCAGCGAAACTGTCAGAAAAAAAATAGAAAACAAAGACGGGACAGTGACCCTTGTTTTTACAGTAGACGACGTCGAGGTGGCCCGCCAGGTCGTCAATGAGAACTACGATGTCATCAACATGCAGGGGGATATCCCGGACGGAACCGTTAAACAGTATTACGAGAGCGGTAAAATCCTCGCCGAAGCAGTGTATAAAGGCAGCAGGCGAAACGGCTTGACAAGGATATATCGTGAAAACGGGCTGCTGTGGCTGGAAGTGATGTTTGTAAACGACCGCGCTGGCGGCATTACCAAGGAGTATTATGAAAACGGCAAGCTGTACAAGGAGACAAGTTTCAAAGACGGCAAGCTCGAGGGTTTAAGCAGAGAATATTATGATAGCGGTGAAATCCGTGCCGAGTGGGAAGCGATCAGCGGCAAGCCTGAAGGCATGTACCGGGAGTACTATACGAACGGCAACCTGAAAACCGAGTGGGAAAACATGAACGGCAAGCCGGAGGGCCTGGTCAGGGAGTTCTATGAAAACGGTCAGCTGAAATCCCGCGGCAATTACATTAACGGGAAACGCAGCGGCCTTTTCCGCGAGTATTATGACACCGGTGTCGTCAAGGGGGAGTGGAATTACCGTGACGACCAGCGTGAGGGGCTCGCCCGCGAGTATTTTGAAAACGGAGAAATAAAATATCTTGATACATACAAAAAGGATCAGCGGATCAGCAGAAAGGCCTATCTCGAGCATGAGGAAGCAGCGGGAAGCAGTCAGGGCAGCCATGAACTGAGCGAACTGAAAGAGCTGCTGCTTTCAAGCGCGGACAGCTATATGAACTATCACAACCAGATAATGGACCGCATCCGCCTTGTCGAGAAAAGAATCAAGAGCCTGGAAGAAGCTGTGCTGGAGGTAAAGGCGGCGATGCAGGAGAAAAGATAAAAAAGCAGGAATGAGTGCCTTAGCTGAGCTGAAGTGACTGGATTGCTCTAGAGTAAAAAAACGTTTGAGAATAAACGGATACAGGGCATCGACCGACAAGGGCAGGCAATGGTTGTAGACTTTCACACGCACCTTTTTGCCAGGGACTGGCTCTGCAGGGAGTTTTATTACGGCATCGCCCGGTTTATTACCACCGAGTTTGCCAGGCAGGGGATTCATCAGACCAATGAAGAGGTGGGAGAGGCGCTCATAGATGCCACCGGTGACCCTGATGCAAAGATGCTTCTCGAGGAGATGGATGAGGCCGGCATCGACGTGAGCGTTGTCTTTCCGGTTGATTTCGGTCTGCCGGTCGGCGATCCCGGTCTGCCGATCGAGGAGGTCAATAAAAAGATCGCGGATGTGGCGCGCATGCATGCAGACCGTCTTGTGCCGTTTGCAAGCGTTGATCCGCGGCGGAACGGTGCAGAGGACCTTTTCAAAAAATGCGTACAGGACTGGGGCATGCGCGGGCTGAAGCTGCATCCCTCATCGGGCTTCTATCCCAATGAGGAAGAAACCCGTCACCTGCTGAAACTGGCGGATGAGTGGGATCTGCCGGTTATCATCCACTCAGGGGGCATGATGTTTCCCTGGCGGGCGAAATATTCACAGCCGCTGCTGTTCGACGACATCGCTGTTGATTTTCCCGAACTGAAAGTGATCGCCGCCCATGCCGGGGGTACGTTCGGCTACCCTCAGATGCTGACCGTAATGAGCGTCAAGCTGAATGTCATGGTCGATATTTCGGCCTGGCAGATTTTTTCGCTGAAAAACTTCAATGAATTCTGCCGTGCCCTGCGCATGATCCTCGATTTTGCCGGCCCCGAGCGCGTGCTGTTCGGGTCCGACAGCCCCTCGTTTCGCTCCATGATGTCGAACGCCGACTGGGTGAAGCTTGTCCGCGACCTGCCTGCAAAAGCCCCGGACGGCATTTCTTTTTCACAGGATGAGGTTGCCGCGATCCTGAGCGGCAATGCCCGGCGCGTGCTGGGTATTGCGACCTAAGTGCTTCCCGTTCGCCTTGTGCCAGCCTGGCTTTACGTAATGATTTTTTAAAACAAGAGTTTTTCTCCGCAGGTTTTGAGCTTCTGCGGCGAAAATGTATTTCTACATGTCCCGCTCTTTAACAAAGCGGGCGGTCATCGTTCCCAGGCGCTTCTGCACCAGCAGCCGGTAGCCGTTGGCTATCATGACATAGCGGATGAGGCGAAACTTGTGCGGCCGGGTCATGAGCCCGGCGCACAGTTTTTCATTATCGATATGAATATCTGTAACCGTTCACAGTTTTGATACATGAAAAGAGGAAAAAACTCAAGAGAGGAAA
>CAZFIB010000002.1:0-105727 GCA_964518865.1 uncultured Thermodesulfobacteriota bacterium | reverse complement strand
CGTTTTCACGCTGTCAAATCTACTCAATATAAGTTTTCGTTCAGACACTAGATACAAAAAATAAAGCTCAAGGCTTTTAATCGAAAACAATGGTCCTGTTTTTGTAAGAGAGAATTCTGCGGTCCAAATGCAGAGACAGACCGCGTACCAGCAGCAGCTTTTCCAGATCCCGTCCTTTTCTGATAAAGTCCTCCACCGTATCCTTGTGCGACACGCGAATGACGCTCTGGTCTATGATCGGACCCTTGTCGAGCTCATGATTGACGTAGTGCACTGTTGCGCCGATTATTTTTACGCCGCGCTCATGAGCGCGGTGATACGGCCTGCCGCCCTCGAAGGCAGGCAGGAATGAATGATGAATATTGATGATCCTGTTCGGATACCTGCCCACAAAATCATCGGAAAGTATTTGCATATATTTTGCCAGCACGATAATTTCCACTGAATTCCGACGCAGCAGTTCGAGCTCGCGTTTTTCGGTCTCCCAACGCATATCAGCCGTTTTAGGCAAATGAATGAAGGGGAGGGAGAAGCCGGCGGCGACACCCTCAAGATCACTGTGATTGCTGATTATACAGCTGATGGTGCATTTGAGTTCATCCTGACGATAACGCCACAGCATTTCCTGCAGACAATGGTCCTGACGGGAAACAAAAACAGCGACACGGGGTCGGTCATCACTGAAATAAAGCCGGTAGTTCATGGAAAACCTGGCGGCGATCTCGTCGAATACGCCGTTCTGAAGGTCTGTTCGGGACAGTTTAAAGCCGTCAAGCTCCCACTCAACGCGCATAAAAAACATATTGTCATCGGTATCCGTATACTGCTCGGCAGAAACAATATTACCGTTGTTACGATACAGAAAGGACGTAACCTCGGCAACGATACCCCTGCAGTCGGGACAGGATATAAGATATACAGCTGTATTTTTATGCATTACTCGTTATCCGTGCTTTCTTTTCTCGCTATGCTCAAAAAAGACGAAGTCATAAAAAGTCAGAAACAGGACGGTTTTGTAAAAAGCTTCAGACGATTGCAGGTTGAGCACAGCGAAATCCCGCTCTGCGGGAGCGCGCAAATCTGAAGGAATCCCCGACGCTGCCGGTCGGGATCTGCAAGAGGCGTACTTGTTTGTACGCCGCAATGATCCCGCTTCAGCGGGACGCAACGCAGCAGATGGACTTTTTACGGAACCGTCAACAAATGCATACTATAGAATAAAAGGCGGCAAGGTGTCAATCAGGCAGGCAGCATGGGAAAACAGCCACGAGAGAACATTACTTCCATGCTCTGGCTTTTCGTGCGGGTCTGCTTGAGGAAAAATCCTGCAGCGCATCGTTCAGCTCACAGAATTTCTCCATCATTACAGTGTTCAGCAGAACAAGACGGTTGTCCGAGCTACCCGCATTGGAGAGTTTCTCCTGCAGTGTGTTCTGCATGTCACAAAGGTCCGGGTATTTCTTCAGCAGCGCTTTTCGCTTCTGTTCAAGTTCTTTGATTATTTCAAATCTGTTCGGCATCGATATGCTGATCCTTGGTTAAAACTATAAACTAGTTTTTTGATAATTATTATCATTTTAATATGTTATATCCCTCCTGTCAATAATCACCATCATATTAAAAACGATATTCCTCGTGATGTATAACTGCAGTATACACGGATCTGACCGGTGAAAGGAGTGTCTAGTTCTGCTGAGCGCTGCCGGTTGAAAGCTGACCGGCAAGCATCTCAAGGTAATTCGCCGACCACTTGATGCCGACCACATTGGTAGGGTTTCTTAAAAGATCCCTGTGGGAGTCCTCTATGCTGCTGCGCCGGGCGGTCGGCAGGCGGGCGACGATCGCTTCAAAAAGAACCGCACTTTTTTCGAGAAACCGCTTTTCATATTCCTGCTGCAGCTTAACGTGTAATTCATTTTTTTGATTTTTATAATTTTCAAGTAGTTTTTCTTGTTCTATTTCCGTCTTTGCCTGCATTCGGTCACGTTGTTCGGCATGCTGCAGGCGCATGTTTTCGCTTTCAAACCAGCGAAGCACTCTGTCTATTTCTCTGCAAAGCTGCAGAACTTCTTCTTTGAGGACATCGTTCGAAAGACGTTCATAGGCGGCTTTGTTGATCGTTGCACGGCCGGACTGCCCGTGAGTCGGTGCCTCGCTGAGGGAACGCTGCGCCGCAGCCTGCCGGTCAGCATCTCGAAACTGGTGTGCTTTATAACCGGCAAACATACCGATTAGAACAAGCACAAGGCATGCAAGGGGAGCCTTTCTGATTATGTTCAGTTCTTTAAATAACATTCCCGGCACTTTTTCGATCACGGCGGATCCTCGCGGTTTCCGACAAGCAGGCTTACTGCCGATGCTTGTACAGATTTTCTATTGTCGTCAGCCGGCGCTGTGCACTTTCCAGTTCCTTTAAAAGCTCCAGCTCTTTCTGCGTCGGAGCTTTCCTGCCGCGCATCTCGCGCAGGTACTTTTCCTTTTCATAGGCGCGCTTCAGTGTGCCGAAGCGTATCCGTGCCCGCCTGAGGCCTTCCGAGGGCATTGACGGTACAGCTGTATCGTCACCAGCCTCTGGCGTCTTGACCCGCAGGCCGGTTTTCAAACTGCGATAGCGCTCCAGGGCCCGATTGAGCTGTTCCAGCAGTTCCCGCTCGGCCTCGGTGGGCACTGTTTCGCCCCGGCGCTTTCGCCAGTATCGTTCCGCGTTGTACTGCTTTTTGAGCGTTTCATATGTGCGGCGTGCCTCCTGCAGCATGTCGGAGCGGTAGTTGCCGATGACCGTGTTGTCTGACTCGTCACCTGCTGCGCTCACCGGCGGCATGTTCACCGACGACATGAGCATAAGGGCAACCGCACAATACGGCAGTGTCAGCGAAAATCTCATCCGCATTTCTCCGTGCTACACAGAAATTTCGAGGCCTACCGGGCAGTGGTCCGATCCGGTTACATCAGAGAGGATTGACGCACGTGTTACCCTTCTGCTGAAGGCCTCGTCGACAAAAAAATAATCAAGGCGCCAGCCCACGTTTCTGCTGCGCGCCCGGGTTTTATAGTCCCACCAGGTGTAATGCTCAGGGTCCTCACAAAACATGCGGAATGTGTCCACATAGCCGTGCTCCAGCAGCCTGTCGATCCACGCCCGCTCTTCAGGAAGGAAGCCGGAAACACTTTCGTTTTCCCGGGGACGTGCCAGATCGATTTCCCGGTGTGCTGTGTTGACATCGCCGCATACGACGATGTTCTTTTTCTGTCGTTTCAGTGTATGTATGTATGAAAGAAAAGCCTCATAAAAAGACATCTTATAGGCGAGACGCTCTTTAGACGCCTTGCCGTTGGGGAAGTAGACAGAGCACAGAACAAACCAGGGATACTCGGCAATCACAGCCCGGCCTTCCGTATCGAAATCCTCGATGCCGATTCCGTGCTCGATCCTGAGCGGTTCGGTTTTGGTGTACAGCCCCACACCGCTGTAGCCCCGGCGTGCGGCTGAGGAAAAGTACGCCCGGTAGCCGGGCACCTCCAGCAGCTCCGGGGGAAGCTGTTCAGGGGATGCTTTTGTCTCCTGCAGGCACAGCATGTCCGGGCTTTCACGGGCAAACCATTCCAGAAAACCCTTTTTATAAACCGCTCTGAGGCCGTTGACATTCCAGGAAATAAGTTTGATTTTTTCCATACCGGTTGATGGTTTCCCAAACGCTGAATGTAAGCAGTACCGCCCAATCCCTCAATGCATTCCGGGTACCGTTTTCTATCATCCGGACTATAGCCCAAAACGTTTCTCTATTCAAGCAGACAGACTTCGGTTTCATCCATGCGCCACAATCATCTTGTCGCCGCTTCCGTAATATGCAATCATTGCTGCATGATTTACCGCGCACTCGGCTCATCGGGTCTGGACGTATCTCTGCTCGGCTACGGTGCCTGGGCACTGGGTAAAAAAGGCTGGCCCGGCGTCAATGAAAAAGCCGCCCGACAGACTCTCGAACATTGCTATGAAAACGGTATCACCTTTTTCGATACTGCGCCGGTTTACGGCTTCGGCACCTCGGAGCTGATTCTCGGTCAGGCCTTAAAAGGGGTTCGCAAAAACATCGTCATCGCCACCAAGTGCGGCCTGCGCTGGGATTCGCGGGGGCGGATTCGTCACGACCTTTCGCGGGCTGCTGTCGAACGCGACCTGCGCGGAAGCCTGCAGCGCCTCGGGACGGACTATATCGACCTGTACCAGATTCACTGGCCCGATCCTGCAACCCCGCTCGATGATACTATGGCTCAGCTGTGTGAGATGCGGCGCAAGGGTCTCATACGGCATATCGGCCTGAGCAATTGCAGCGTTGCGCTTGTCCGGCAGGCTTTCAGCCGTTCCCCGATCGCATCGGTGCAGCAGCGCTACAACATGCTCGAGCGGGATGCCGAAAAAGAACTGCTTCCGTTCTGCCGCCGTCAGAACATCGGTTTTGTGTGCTACAGCCCTCTGGCCCAGGGCATTCTCGGGGGCACGATCCCAAGCGGCTTCAGCCCCGGCAGGCGCGATGTGCGCCGTCTCAATCCGCTTTTTCAGGACAGACAAAAACGTGAAGAGAGTATCGCGTTTGCAAAAGAACTCGAAGACGGTGCGGGTCAGGCCCTGAGGTTCCTTGCAGAGCAAAAGGGTGTTTCGTCAATCCTTGTAAGCATGACGCGCAGAGAACACCTCCTTGAAAACGTACGTGCTTTTGAAAAACTATCAGGCCGTTGAAAAAGTCATTTTTTTGCAGGCTGTTCATCGCTTCCCTGTCCGCTCAAGCGGACAGGTATCATATACATAAGAAATCATCTGCCGAAATACCATCGCAGCGCGATGAGTATTCAAAATGCCCCGAGGCAAGGCGCGCGCTGTCTCTGACACCTGCCTGCAGGCAATCATGAGGAATCCCCGACCCTGTCGGGATCTGCGAGATGCGGACGTGTTTGTAGGGCGCAGTGATCCCGCTTCAGCGGGAATGAGCGCAATCCCGCCATGGCGGGACAGATGGATATTTTTCAACAGCCTGTTATAGTTCTATTTCCAGCCCGTCATACCCCTGTGTAATAAGAATTTTACGCGTCACATCATACAGGCCCGCATACACGCGCGTGTCCTGCTGAATCTTGTCAAGCGTCTCGTCGTTGATTGTCGGCTCGCGATGGAAGAGGCACAGGTGCTTGACATTGGCGTGCATAGCCGCCTCGACACCGAGGATATTGCTGGAGTGCCCCCAGTTTTCCTTGGTATTCCAGGCATCCATCAGCGAGTACTGTGCATCGAATATAAGCAGGTCCGCATCACGGCAAAAATCGAGAAACGCTGGTGAAAAACCGCTGTCCATTTGGTTGTGCTCGGAGTCTGTCGAATAGACGATTTTTTTTCCGTTTCGCTCAAACGAGTAACCGAACGATCCGCCGGGGTGGCTCTGCTCGATCACGCTGACATCAAACCCCGCGATCGAACCGGTGCTCCCGCCGGCAAGACGATGAAAAACCTTGTCCGACTTCATGTAATCGATATCTACCGGAAAGAAAGGCGGGTTCTGCTGCAGGCGCAGTGCGTCTTCCAACCCGTCATGCCCGCTGTAAAAATCGATTCTGTTGCCCTTGACAAATGCCGGCAGAAAAAAAGGAAACCCCTGCAGGTGATCCCAGTGCAGATGTGAAAAAAACAGGTGGAAATTCTTGACGGGCCGGCCGGTCTGCATGATGTGACGGCCCAAATCACGGATACCGGTACCGGCATCCAGAATGACGCACTCCTCGCCGCCCTGAATCTCGACACACGAGGTATTGCCGCCGTATGTTTTACCGACTGAAAACGGCAGTTCCCGGTCGACAAATCGCTCTAGTGCGGCATCGTCATCAAGCTGGTGACTCCGTGCAATGTGCAGCGCACGAATTATTTTATGCCTGATTTGCTCAGCCTGTAACGCAACGGGAAGAGAGCCCGTGCACCCCCATATAATGACTTTCATATCTGCCTTTCCCTGCCGGCGCATTCACGTACAGCACAGTATGGCCTGCCCGCGGTATTACAGTTCGATGAGCTGTTCCTCGCTGACGGCAAAGCACGCAAGCGTCGAATTCCGGTCTGCAATGATTTTCCGGCAATCGGAAACGACTGCATCGACAGCGCTGTCCTCCCTGTCCTGGTTGTGATGAAACAGTCCCAGCCGTCCGACACCCGCTTCAAGGGCAAGCTGAACGGCATCGGTAAACACCGAATGGCCCCAGGATTGCGTCGTAGCATATTCTTCAGGCCGGTATTCGGCATCGTGGATCAGAAGGTCCGCACCACGGCAGAAATCCACATAATCTTCGAAATCCTGACCGCCGGGATGCCTGAAGCGAAGCTCGTTATCGGTCAAAAACACGAAGCAGGTACCGTCCTCTTCCAGTTTGTAGCCGATTCCCTGGTTCGGGTGGCTCAGCAGCGTCGGGGTGACGCGTATCGAGTCGAGAGTGAAGGGCCCGCTGCACGAGCCGTGATAGATCAGCGAAGCTTTCAGGTCTTCAAAGTTGACGGGAAAGCTCGGAGGCCCCATTGACTTGGCAAGCATTGCTTTTATCGAGTTCTGGGCGAACGGGCATCCGTAGACTTTGACCGACGTCCGTTCATGATACAGGGGCCTGAAGTAAGGGCAGCCGATAATGTGATCCCAGTGTGCATGGGTGAGAATGAGGCTGAAATCAGACCGTCCTTCATCGACCAGCCGGTGCCCGAGCCTGCGTATTCCGGAGCCGGCATCAATGATGATAATCTCGTCGTGTTTGGTCCGGATTTCCAGGCAGGTGGTGTTGCCGCCGTAGCGAAGGTACTCCCTCCCGGAAACAGGTATGGAACCCCGAGACCCCCAGCATGTTATGACCATATCGTTCTCCCCCTGAGCACATTACGTATCCTAATCAACCTCACTGAGAGGACAAGGCTGCCGGATGCGGTTTTAGATAGAAAATAATTGTCCTCGCCCAAAGGGCGAAGATTCAGGATGGCCCCCAGCAGGGGCCGTCAATACCTTTGGTCCCATTTTGACCGTGCCGGGTCTGAACCGTGTGCTGCGGATCAGAGGGCCGAACTTTAAATATAAAATAAACTACAGCTTTTTTGCAGCATCATAAATATGATCGCAAAACAGGGCCCTGACGTTTTCATTACATCCGAGACCCGGCTCACTGCCGTCAACGGTAAATCCGTCAAGCTGGTTTTTCCATGCCTCCCTGGTGCGACCCATAATATCATTCCTGACATGCTCCCCGGCGACAAACATGAGCGGTATAAACCTGACGTTCCTGGCGCTGCTGTTCAGGATGTTATCCCGCACCGCAGACCAGGCCGGCACACCCTCAACCATTGCAAGCAACACATTTTCCCGGTAGCGTTTTTTCAGACACTCGTAAAACTCCAGATACAGTGATCCGGCACTGCTGTGGCGCGAGCCGTGCCCGGCGATGACCGTTATCGTCTCAGCAGGATCTGCAATACGGTCCTGCAGCGCCGCAACAAGTCGCCGGCAGTCGATTTCGTCACCGAGCAGCGGCCTGCCGAGGGATACCTGCAGCGGTGAAGCTTCGGCCGCTGCGATAAGCTTCTCGAACTCCGCTCCAGGCACTATGTGCAGCGACTGCAGAATGACCTTCTCATAGCCGGAACGCTTGAGCCGGGCCAGCACCTGCCGTGGGCTTGAAAGCGACGTATCCGTGCCCGCCAGCTTTCTGCGCAGCATGTTTGAGGTAAACGCCCAGTAAATATCACTGTCTGGGAACCGCTGTACAACAGCTTTTTCAAATGACGCATAGGTTTTGCGTGCACTGCCGGAGGTGCCGAAAGCGGCCAGCACAAGCGCCTGTTTTTTCCGAATCATGTCTGAATTTCCGTCCGGATGATCAGCAAGAGTTCATTCAATACCGGTGTGCCGCAAAATATATCCGACATCGACATTTTTTTCAACCGTCCCGGCGAGAATATCATAGTTTGTTTCCTTGAAGCGCCTGTAGGAAAACGAGGGCTGTTCAGCGGACATCGTATCCGTCGACCACTGCAGAAAAGCATCCCGCATGCCGTCTGCTTCAAAAAGCCCGTGCAGATAGGTTCCCCAGACCCGGCCGTTCAGAGCCGAAAATCCCAGGGGCGGTTCATCGGCACGTCCCCGGGGCAGGCGGTGAACCCCTGCCTCATCCGCAGCAGATGTTTCTCCCATATGGATTTCATATCCGGCCACCTCGACGGCCCCCGTCCGGCCGGGAAGTCCGATATGAGCGGTAACCCGGCGTGTCACCTTAGCGGGCTGCAATACGGAATGCACGGGCAGCAGGCCGAGTCCGCGCATGCTGCCTCCGGTATCCTCAACGCCGTGCGGGTCGCTGACCGTCAGGCCCAGCATCTGCAGCCCGCCGCATATTCCCGTGAGTCGTCCGCCGGCTGAACAGTAGGCTGCAAGCCGGTCGGCGAATCCCCGATCAACCAAAAATCTGAAATCGTAAAAAACATTTTTGCTGCCCGGCAGGATAACGGCATCGCACTCTTCGATCTGAGCGGGTGAGGCAATGTAGACGAGGGAAAAACGCGGGTCGCACTCCAGGGGATCGAAGTCCGTATAGTTGGCCATGTGCGGCAGGCGCACAACACCGACCGTGCACAGCGTGTCGACGGCTGCCGGCGCCCTTTTCCCGTCAAGTGCCACAGAGTCCTCACCGGGGATATACAGGTCACGCATATAGGGAACGACTCCCAGCACGGGCAGGCCGGTCTTTTCCTGTATAAACGCATACCCTTCGCGCAGCAGAGCGGCATCCCCGCGAAATTTATTGATAATAAATCCGAGCAGCTGCTGCCGCTCATCAGGCTCCAGCAGGCCGACCGTACCGATGATCGAAGCAAACACACCGCCGCGGTCGATGTCTGCAACCAGCACCGTTCGCGCACCGGCATAGCGTGCCATAGCCGTATTGACGATGTCATGCTTCTTCAGATTCATCTCAACAGGACTGCCGGCGCCCTCGAGAACGATGCTGCCGTACCTGGCTGCGAGCCGGTCATAGCTTTCCGTAATTAAAGGCCACAGTTTGTGCTTCTCCCGGTAATAGCGGGCAGCCTCCATGGTATCAAGCACAACACCGCGAACGACAACCTGACTGCCCAGGTCGGAGTTGGGTTTAAGCAGCACGGGGTTCATATCGACATGGGGCTCGATGCCGGCGGCCTCAGCCTGCACGATCTGAGCCCGCCCCATCTCAAGGCCGTCGGCGGTAACACCAGAGTTGAGAGCCATGTTCTGTGATTTGAAAGGCGCGACGCTGACACCGCGCCTGTGCAAAATCCTGCAGAACGCGGCAGCCATGAGGCTTTTACCGCTTTCGGAAGAAGTCCCCAGAAACATTAATGCCCGTGCCATAGCGTATGCAGTCGATCCGTGCTTTAAAATGAATATCCGCGCGGCGTTATCATCCAGGGTGCAAGAATCCTTGTCTGGCTGCTGCCGATAATAACCGTGCTGTGCATATCGATGACATTGTCACACAGATTGCCAAGCGTCGTCAGCACCAGTGATTCTCCCGGGCGGCAGGCGTTGCGGACAACAGCGCACGGCGTAGCCGCATCTCGGTACTGCAGAAAAATATCTCTGGCGCGCTCGATATGCACGGTCCTCGTGGTGCTTTTGGGGTTGTAAAGACAGGTGACAAAATCGCCTTCAGCCGCGGACGACAGCTTTTGTTCTATCTTGTCCCAGGGATTCATCAGATCGCTGAGCGATACGGATGCAAAATCGTTCATCAGCGGTGCACCGGCGCATGCAGCTGCCGCAACAAACGCCGGCACGCCCGGTACGATTTCTATTGCTTCAGGCCTTTCTATGCCTTTCCGCTGTGCTGCTTCCAGGGCCGGTCCCGCCATGCCGTAGATGCCGGCATCACCGCTCGAAACAAGCGAGACCCGTCTGCCCAGAAGGGCCTCCCGCAGGGCTGCTTCACAGCGTTCGATTTCAGCACCCATGCCGCTTGCTATGGTGACTTTACCGGCACACAGCTCTCCCAGCAATTTGATATAGCCCGTATAGCCGACAATCACTTCAGAGGCCTCGATGACCTCCCTGGCCCGCAGGGTCATGGTATCGGGGCTTCCCGGTCCCATGCCGACTACATACAGCATGCCGCCCTCAGCACTATTCGTCATGGCTGTCGCTCCCCTCAAAAAAAACTGCCAGCGGAATTCGCGCAACAGCAACGGTCATACCGGCGAGCCTGACCTTGTGCACCAGCAGCCTGCCGCCCTGCGCTCCCAGAATCGCACTGGGCTCGGCAACGCCGTGAACGCCGATACTGTTCAGTGCATGTTCCGAGTCCTGCGACGGCACAGGAACCCTGGCGATGTCATCGGCGGAATAAAAGTGAAGCCCGGCGTTGAAGCCTGCTGCAAAATCGATCAGACCCTGCTCTTTTTTACGCCTGTCTATCGAGCACACGGCAGCTATGGAATCGACTGAGAGGCGTTTATCGGCAAACACCCGGCGCACGCCGGCTTCCAGCTCGCTGCGCCCGAGGCCGGCATGGCAGCCGATACCGACAACAAGGTCGCGCGGCTGAACAACCAGAAAGCGGTCATTCAGGCGCACCTGCTGCGGAGCATGATGTGAGACGATAAGCCCTGCGCTGCAGGTCGAGCACACCAGTGCTTCAATCGAATCGAAGAAATGTATATTGGGATGGCCTTTCATCTGAGGGGCACGCATCAGCTCCCTGGGGAAAAAACCTACATCCTCATCCTCCAGAATGGCCGTCTGAATATTCTTGACAACATCCGGCTCCTGCGGAGGCCGGTCTCCGGTGAGGGTCTTGATAACGGTGTCGACGGCCGGAAAGCCCATGACGTCGCTCTCGGTCGTTATGACCGGGTTTCCGCCGAGAATGCGCGCGACCGTGACGGCAAGCTCGTTGGCACCGCCCCAGTGTCCTGAAACCAGGCTGATACTGTTGCGGCCGCCGTCATCGAGTGATACGACCGCAGGATCCTCCCATTTTGATTTCAGCAGGGGTGCGATCATGCGAACAGCTATGCCGGTCGCCATTATGAAGATAACTTTATCAGAGCACTCGAAAGCCTCTGAAACTGTTTTCTCGAGACTCTTGTAAAACAAAACTCTCTCATCCCTCTCCTCCTCGCAAAACCGCTCCGGCACATACAGCCTGCTCTCCTCCATGCCGTGCAGCAGGCGCTTGCCGGTGTGCCAGCCCCTGCGCGAAACGGCGATGATCGCTGTGCCCTGAAGCCTGTTCGAACGCGCGCGTCTGAAGGCGTGCGAGAATTCGGGAGCATACAGCCGGGAGGTTTCGGCCGGAGCCCCACCCAGGCAATCTCCCACAATAATGAGCGCATGACGATCGATTCCGGCCTCGGCCGTTCTGGCGGCGATATCGGCAAGCGTTCCGCGAATAACCTTTTCATCCGGCCACGTGGCCCGGTATACGACGGCAGCAGGTGTCGTCTCTTCATAGTTGCCCTCTAACAGCTCACGTACGACATCCTCAAGCATGCCGGCGCTCAAGAAAACAGCCATGGATGCACCGTGCTGTGCAAGCATACTGAGGCCTTCCCGGTCAGGCACCGGCGTTCGGCCTGCTCGACGTGTAATAATCAGGCTCTGGGACCCCCCCGGCTGTGTGTATTCAAGCGGAATCGCCGCAGCCGCCGCACAGGCGGAACTCACTCCCGGCACAATTTCAAAGGAAACGCCGGCTGCATCGAGACGGGCCATCTGCTCGGCGATCGCTCCGTACAGCGATGGATCGCCGGTGTGCAGCCTGGCCGCAATCAGGCCGTTGCGAGCCGCCGCTGTCAACTCGGATACTATTTCATCGAGGTCCATCGACGAGCTGTCGAGAATTTTCGCATCCGCCCCGGCACCTGCCAGCACCGCACGGCTGACAAGAGACCCTGCATAGATGATAAGCCCGGCCTCTCCGATCAGACGTGCCGCCTTGAGGGTCAGCAGCTCCGGGTCGCCGGGACCCGCTCCGATAAAATACACCTTCCCCGTCATAATTCTTTTAGTATTGACACTTTTTCGTGTGCCCGCCTGGTTGTGCGAAACTGCAGGAGCTGCTTCAGCTGCGATTTTTTTCGCGGCCGGAGGCCGCTCCCGGCTACATTATTTTGGTAAATGCCACAGTATTGACACCTTTTCCGGCACATGACAACAGTTTTGTATATGAAACGATTTCGTATTACCATCATACCGCTTTGCGTATTTCTGCATTCCGATAGTGCCGCAGCTCTCTCAGCGCTTGCCGTGAACGATATAAACCGGATTTTGAGCCCGGAAGATTTCGGGATTTTTGTCCGATGACAGGCTCGAAAGCTGCACCGACGTTGCTTCATAGCGCCATGCCTGCTTCCTGAGCCACGTCAGCACGGTGTGCAGGGTGTCCGGCTGCACGCAATTCACCACCAGGCTGCCGCCCGGTGCAAGCCGTCGCTCAACGCATTGCAGTATTTTTTTCAGTTGATCGTCCGATCCTCCTATAAAAACGCTGTCCGGTGCCGGAGCATCGTTCAATCCCTCCGGTGCCCGACTCTGCAGCGGAACAACCGCAGGTACGCTGAACGTCCGAATGTTTTTCTTGAGCTCTCTCCAGCGGGCGGTGTTTTTCTCCACGGCATACACCTGCACCTCCGGATACTGCAAAGCAGCCTCGATCGACAGGGACCCGCTGCCTGCACCGATGTCCCACAGCGTCCGGGCCCGTTGAAGACCGAGGCGCGAAAGTGCCAGTATGCGGATATCCTTTCTGGTAATCAGGCCCCCGCGGTGCACAAAACAGCCGTCGTCGATACCCAGTGGAGACACGGGTTCTTCCAGATCGTTTTTCAATATCATCATGCACAACGGAGAAAACGTTTTGCTCCTGAATGCTTTCAAACTGCCTTCTACGACCCGCTCTGCATCAGAACCGAGACTGTCGCAAACCCATGCCGGGCACGTTCCAATCTCTGCGCGGGCGGAAATCAAATACCGTGCCGCCCGTGCGGGCGTGTTGATGTGATCGCAGTATATGATAAACGTTCCGTGCCGGCGCAGGATGCGATTCAGCCCTGAAATATCCCTGCCGTGCACGCTGACAAAATGCGCGTCGCTCCAGGGCATGTGCAGTCGTGCGCATGCTGCCTGAAATGCGGTGATATTGGGTATGACGGTAACGGGGTGGTGCTCAAAATGCCTGTAGACAAGCTCGGCGATGCCGTGAAAGTTCGGGTCGCCGGAGGCGAGCACCACCGCTGATCTTGCGTGCAGCTTCCTTGCAAGTCTTGCAAGCGCAGCGCCGGGATCTTTTCCCAGCTCAAGCCGTTCACCGCTGAAGTCCGGGAAAAAGCCGAGCTGCCGCCTGCCGCCTGCAAGTATATCCGCACGGTAAATCTTCTGCAGCACTGCTTCTGTCAGGTCGGCAGGTCCCGGGCCCATACCGATGACCGTTACCGAACCGCGATTCTGTCTCACAAGCCCTCCCCGGCAGTCTGATATATGACATCGCTGTCATAGCCGACAACCGCGACATCTCCGTGAACCGCACCTGCTGTCTCATGCGTTATGCGCCCGGCAACGCGGGCCGCCAGAATGCTGCAGACGGCTTTTTGCTCTGATTTTTCAAGCAGCGACATCGCGTGCCTGGCCGTGTGTGCATCCTTGAGCTCTTCTGTCCTGCACCGCGGCACCCCGGCTGCACATGCCGCATCACCAAAAGCATCGAGATTGAGAGACGATGCCCGGCAGTGCGTGGAAGAGGCACCGGCAGCCATTTTTAAAAGCTTGCCGGGGAAACACGCGATTACAACATGACCTATCCCGCTTCTGCCGACCTCCTGCAGCGCATAGCTGAAATAGTCCGCCATAAGCACAAAAGCGGGGTCCGGCAGCTTCGCGTAAAGCCCTCGTGCAATGCGCTCGCTGCTTTTGCCGGTACATAAAACAACCGTTGTGCAGTGCACCGCTGCAGCAACATCGAGGCTGCAGGAGATCGATTCACGGTACGCCTCATGCGAATAGGGCTCAACGATTCCGGTTGTGCCCAGAATCGACAGGCCGCCGATAATTCCCAGCCGGGGGTTCAGGGTCTTGCGCGCCAGAGATTCCCCGTCCGGAATGCTGATGCGTACCGACGCGCCGGCTCCTTCAGGCAGCACAGCCTGCACGGCTGCTCTAATCATTTGAAGCGGAACGGGATTGATGGCCGGCTCTCCGGGCGCCACGGCCAGGCCCGGTCGTGTTACCCTGCCGACACCCCTGCCTCCCCGAACGGTTATCGAAGCATCCCTGCTCAGAGAAACATCCGCCCGAATGACGGCGCCGTGTGTACTATCGGGATCATCGCCGGCATCCTTGACGACCTCACACCAGCCTGTGTCAGCCTCGCGACCGGCTTTTCGAACGGGAATGCGTACCTGGTATCCCGCCGGCAGATCGACAGCAACGGCTGCGGGAACAGTACCCAGCAGTGCCATTGCCGCTCCGCGACCTGCCGCGGCGGCACAGGTGCCGGTCGTATAGCCGGTACGCAGCCGTTTTTTTTGTTTCATTCAGCACTGTCCGCTGTTTTTTTGAGAATAATCATCGACAGATAATCGATTTCCTCCGGCAGCTGACTGAGGTCTCTGATGATTTCCTCATTTTCAAGGCCGCACCGCTGAATATACACACAGGACTCAATCAGACCGTTCCCGCGCAGCAGCTCGACAAGCCTGTCGCGGGAACGATAGGTCTTTAAAAAAACAACCGTATCGGACACATCGATGATGCGCTCGATACGGCTGATCTCGTCGTAGGCGGACACCACCGACAGTATCTGGTTGCCCTCGGCCAGGCTGCGTCGTGACTGGGCTGCGCCCAGTGCAAAGGACGTCACTCCCGGTACGATCTCTATTGATATTTCGGGGGCGATGTACTGCAGAATATCGACTACCGGCCACGATGTGCTGTATGTTGCCGGGTCGCCGAGCGTGACGAGCGCGGCGTCATGGCCGCTGCGCAGGACGTCGAGAATACAGTCGACGTTCTGCCGGTAGTGGCGGTCAAGCTCTTCGCGGTCGCATGTCATGGGAAATTCCATTTCGGTTACCGTTGCCTGTGCATTGATATAGCGATGCACAATCTCCCCGGCAATGCTCTTCCTTCCCTTTTGCGACACGGGTACGAACACGTGTTGAATTTCTTCAAGCACCTGAGCCGCCCTGACGGTTAAAAGCCTTCTCCTGCCGGGCCCGACACCCAGTATGTGCAGTATGCCGTTCATGTCACGTCGCCTCCGCCAGTTTGACAAGTGCGTTTACCGCAGCCGCCGCGGCTGGTGTTCCGCCTTTCCTGTCTATATTTGTTATATAGCGCTGCGCAGAAGCAAACAACCGCTCTTTTGATTCTCTGGCCTCGACAAATCCGACCGGCATGCCGATAACGGCCGCCGGGTCCAAAAGGCCCTGTTCGCACAGGGATAGCGCCTCATGCAGGGCGGTGGGTGCGTTGCCGATAGCGACAATACCTCCGTTGATATCACGGGCTGCAGCACGCACGGCAAGTTCCGACCTTGTGAGACCTGTTCGTTGGCTTTCTGTCCAAACATCCGGGTCGCCGACCCGGCATATGACGCTGCACCCCCAGACGGACCGTGCTTTATCGGATATACCGGCGGCAAGCATCGCCGTGTCCGTATAAATCGGCCTGCCGTTCTGCAGGGCCGCAACAGCGGCGGCAATCGCCCGGGGGTGAAAGCGTATGGTCTTCAGTATGTCGAAATCGGCGGTTGCGTGTATAATCCGCCTGACCACCTGCCACTGCCCGGGGGAGAAAACGTGCCGGCCGGCTTCACGCTCGATTATCTGCAGTGAAAGCGTTTCGATTTCTGAGGGTGTTCGTCGCTTCATGAAAATCCTTTCCGGAACCCGCATGCCGCACGGGCCCGGCACCAGTGTTACATGCTGATCATTCTCGCCCGGCAGATGGCTCCTCTTTGCGGACGTCAAATATACTTCACATAAAGGCTCTTCAAAATCATACTTGAGACGGCAAAAACAGCAAGACAAAAAAAGGATACCGCCCACATGAGGCGTACGGCATTGCGAATGTCCTCAGGCGATAAAACGTGATCGCCGCTCCCGATAGCGGGTTTCTCGACGGCAACGCCGCCGTAGGAGGACGGGCCGCCGAGCCGGACTCCAAGAGCACCGGCAAAACAGGACTCAGGAAAACCGGCGTTCGGACTTTCCGACTTTCGGCAGTCGCGCAGCCCGACACGCAGGGCCGCTGCAGCACGTTTCGGTTTGACAAACAGCGCTGCAAGCGGGACGAGCACCAGGCACAGGCGCGCAGGAATGCAGTTGGCCGCATCATCAAGCCGCGCGGAAAACCACCCGAGCTCGCGATACCGTTCGTTTTTATACCCCACCATCGAATCGAGCGTGTTGACCGCACGGTATGCCATTGCAAGCGGCGCCCCGCCGATAAACGCATAGAAAAGCGGAGCAACGATGCCGTCCACGGTGTTTTCACTGACCGATTCGACGGCGGCGCGCACAATGTCCTCCCGGCTCAGGCACCCGGTGTCGCGTCCGACGATCCGTGCTACCTGCCGCCGTGCGCCTGTAAGATCGTCGTGCTGCAGCAGTCGCATCACCGCATGTGCTTCGCCTGCGAGGCACCTGGTTGCCATACAGGCATAGATACAGTAAACAGATATCGCCGCGCCGAGAGCTGCAAGCACACCTGTTGCAGCGGATGCGAACACCCATGTCACGGCAAAAAAAACCGTCGGCACAAACAGCCCGAGGGCCGTACCTGCCAGGCGTTTATCGGCAACAAGCCTCAGGCACACCATTTCGGTGCGCCTGACGACCCGCCCCATAAGCCGTACGGGATGCGGAAACCATTCCGGATCGCCGACAGCAGCATCAAGGCACCAGGCGATTAAAACGATCAGGGTCCCTTCGAAAAGCATATCCATAGACATAGTTCGGGATGGGGGCTGCAGTATGGATTTTTATGATAAATGGTGTATAATCGTCAAACAAAACAACCATGCTGCATCGCAAACCAGTGAAACCGTTACAGTCTTTAATGTGTGCCGTACAGTTCCTGACCCGCATTCCGGTTCGGCTGCGGGAGGAGCCTGACAGCATAACCACCCGCGGCGCACTTGTCTGTTTTCCCCTGGCCGGCTGGCTTATCGGCGCAATGCTGTTCCTGCTGTGGCGGCTTCTCACGATAAGCGGTTCGTTTACACCGCTAACAGCAGCCGTCATCATTGTTACTGCTGAAACGCTTCTGACCGGCGCCCTGCATCTCGACGGGCTTGCCGACACCTGCGATGCCCTGTTCAGCCCGGCATCCGACCGCGGGAAAAAGCTTGCCGTCATGAAAGACAGCCGTATCGGTGTCATGGGCGCAACCGCACTTGTGCTTGCCCTGCTTCTGAAAACAGCATTGCTGAGCCAGGCAGGCGGCCTTTTACAGGCTGCTGTTGTGTTCCTGTACCCTGTCGTGGGGCGCTGGTGCCAGGTTGCGCTTTACAGATTCACACCCTACGTCCGCCCGGGCGGTACCGGTGCGGGCTTCGCCCGGGAGGCAACCGGGCCGGTCTTTCTGTGTGCCACAATACTGATTGTGCCGCTGTGCACCACCATGCTTTCATGTGCAGCACTTGCAGCATCGGCACTGGCCATGCTGCTGGTGCGGCGCTCCGTATCGTCACAACTCGGCGGCGTTACCGGCGATGTGCTCGGTGCGGCGACGGTTATGACCGAAACAGTATATATCGGAACCGTGCTGCTGCTCAGGCCGCTTGCGGGCTGACATTCGGGTTCCGTTTCAAACATCCCGGACCCGGCGTGAGGATGTCATTTTTTCGGGCTTTTTTCGAGCTCATCCCTGAAGAGATCATTGACGCTTTCCATCGCGCAGAATGAGCCGCACATCGTGCACGAGCGCTCTTCAGCGGGCTTCCGGTCATCGCGCACGGCCCTGGCAACATCGCCGAACAAAGCCAGATCGAACTGCCTGTCCCATGCAAGATCACGTCGTGCTTTTGAAATATCGCGGTCGCGGTCGCGGCGGCCGTATTTTACCATATCGCCGATATAGCAGGCGATCCTGCACATGCGCACCCCCTCGCGCACGTCATTCTCATTGGGCAGGGCCAGATGCTCCGCCGGGGTAATGTAGCACACCAGGTCGGCACCATAGCGGGACGACTGCGCCGCACCGATAGCGGCGGTCAGGTGATCGTACCCCGGTGCGATGTCGGTGGTGATCGGTCCCAATACATAGTAGGGGGCATCGCCGCTCATCTTTTTCTGAAGCTGTATGTTCGACTCGATCTCGTCCAGCGGAACGTGACCCGGCCCCTCGACCATGGTCTGACAGCCCATATCGCGTCCGATTTCAGCCAGCTCGCAATTTATTATCAGCTCCTGGATCATGGCACGATCGCTTGAGTCATGAATCGCGCCGGCACGCATGCCGTTACCCAGGCTGAGAACCACATCGTGTTTTTTAAGGATACCTGCAACGCGGTCGAACTTTTCATACAGGGGGTTGTCCCTGCCCGTGTCCATCATCCAGCGCACCATGGATGCCCCGCCCTTGGAGACAAGGCCTCCGTAGCGGTACCCCTGTTTTTTAAGGCGCTCGACAGTGAGCCGGTTGATGCCGCAGTGAACGGCCATGAAGGATATGCCGTCTTCGCACTGCCGCTCGATCAGCTCGAACAAAAACTCATCGTCAAGCTTTGACGGTGTTCCGTACGTCCGCTTTGTCTCACAGAATGCCTGATACAGCGGAACGTTCCCGACCGGCAGCTTTACACCGTTTATTATTTTACGGCGTATGCTGTCGAGGTCGCCGCCCACGCTGAGCTCCATGAGGGTATCGGCCCCCTCCTGCTCGGCAGCGTGCGCTTTGCGCAGCTCGAGCTCCTCGTCGATAATATCCGATGACGTTCCGATGCTGGCGTTCACCTTTGTGCGCAGGCCCTTACCGATACCCAGGGGGGCCGCACCGTTTTTCGGGCTTACAACGATAACGATCTGCCCGGCTGCGGTTCTGTCGCGAACCTGATCGGCGGGCACATGCTCCCTGTCGGCAACTGCCTGCATCTCGTCGGTACTTATTCCTTTTCGAGCTGACTCTATCTGCGTGAGCATTCGTTCAATCCTTTCCATACATAAGCATGATTTTTTTTATGCGATGCTATTCACTCCGGCCCTCTGTTACGCCGGCATTATCAAAGGTCAGAACCTCTGTCAGAATTTTTACACCCGCCTCCACCAGACCCATGCCCAGAGCGGCTCCGGTACCCTCGCCCAGACGCATGTCAAGATCGAGCAGCGGCACAAGATTCATGCGCTCGAGCATCACGGTGTGGCCTCGTTCGACCGAGCGGTGGGCTGCAACAAGGTACCGGCTGATGCGGGAATTCAGCTCGCAGGCAATCAGTGCCCCGGCGCCTGAAATAAAGCCGTCGATGACAACCGGAATCTTTCGTGAGGCAGCGCCGACAACAAGTCCGGCGATGCCCGCAATTTCAAGACCGCCGACCTTTGAAAGCACATCAACGGGGTCATGAGGATCAGGACGGTGTGTTTCGATCGCTGTCCTGACGACCGCGATCTTGTGCGCCATCTCCTGCTCGCCTATGCCGGTACCGCGGCCGGTGACCTGTGCCGCATCAAGACCGGAAAATGCTGCGATGACGGCACTGCTGGGCGTGGTGTTGCCGATTCCCATATCGCCGGTGCCCAGAAGATCGATGCCCTCATCGGCAGCGGCACAGGCAAGGTCAGCGCCGATTTCCATGGCCTGCAGGGCCTCTTCGCGGCGCATGGCATGCTCCCGCGCAATATTGCCGGTGCCGTAGCGCACCTTTCGCATGAGCAGTCCCTCGATATCTGTAAAGTCGTGATCCACACCGATATCGACTATCGCCACCTCGGCTCCGGCATGCCGGGCAAGCACATTGATTCCTGCACCGCCCCGCATGAAGTTTATCACCATCTGGCGTGTCACTTCCCGCGGAAAAGCGCTCACGCCCTCGGCCGTCACCCCGTGATCGGCTGCGAAGGTATATATCCGCTTGCGTCTTACTTCCGGCTGCAGTGTTGTGCGCACAGCCGCGTACTGCCGTCCCAGCTCCATAAGCCGCCCGAGACTGCCCCGCGGTATGGCGAGCCGGTCAAGCTGCTGCTGCGCACGCTGCTCCCAGCTCTGATCGAGCGATGCAACTGAACGTGCAAGGTCTTCAATGCCCACGGTCACTTCCCCAATCCTTTCTCAGCCTTGTTGCTGCACTCCCCATACAAGAGCTGTTCCGCCGGCAACCGGGGCGTGCCTGACTGCCGCGATGCCTGCCGCATGCATCCAGTGCTCAATATCTTCCAGTGTATGACAGCGCCCGCCGGGTGTGCCGGTCAGCATTGTCATGTCAAACAGTCTGACCGATTTCTGATCGCCGCAGCCGATAATATAATCGTGCACAGCCAGCACCCCGCCGGATGAAAGCCGGCGGGCGGCCTTTTTGAGAACGGAACGCGCCTGCCGTCTGTCATATATGTGCAGCAGATTCGATATAAATACCAGATCAAACCGGCCTGGCGGCAATGGTTCAGACAGGCACTGGGCCTTCTGAACGGCTATGCGGTCCTGCAGCCCTGATGCGCGGATGTTTTTACGTGCATGCCCTATCACATCCTCAAGGTCGCAGACAACAGCCCGCAGTTTCTGATTCACCTGCGCAAACCGCACAGCGTAGGTGCCCATGCCGCCGCCGACATCGAGCATGCTCCTGCATCGCCGAAGCGGCAGAAGGGTTTCCATATGCCGCGCCTTCACCGTTCCCGCATTGTCCATCGCCTCCAGAAACAGCCTCAGCTGGTGCGGATACGATTGCAGGCGCTTGCGGGAGAGGCCCGCCATGGTATTTGATTTCAGAGATGATGCAATACCGCTCCACTGCTCAAGCAGGCTTTCCTGATGAAGCAGAAACGAGCCGAGATAACTCCTGCCGGACCGGCACAGGCAGTCCTGCGCCGCCTTCGAGCAGCGGAACCGGCCGTTTTCCTCTTTTATATAGCCCAGGCTGCACAAGGCCTGCAGAAACCGATCGAGAGCGGACGGGCTGCACCCGGTCCTTCGCGACAGTGTTCTGCATGTCAGCGCCCTGCCACGACAGGCCTCGAAAAGCCCTATACGCACGGCAGCGCATATGATGCGGCACGCGGCGGGATCACCTCCCGCGCTCAGTATCCTCTCAGCGTCAGGGCTGACACACGCGCTCTTCAACGATCATTCCCTCCACGCCCTGTACGGCCTCCGCTTCCAGGCGGGACAGCGTATCGCTGTCACTGCGGATATCGTTCCGCTCGAGACGCTCAAGCACCGAGCCGAACAAACCGGCAAGGTACTCACTCATGCGCTGCGACAGCGGTGTATCGCCGTTTCGCCAGTTAAGCTGCGAGCCCGGATTCTCCATGGCCCGCAGCACGCGGCGGCAGACCGTCGACATGAGTGAGGCCAGCATCGCCACTCCGGGATCCGGGAACCGGTAGCAGCCTTCATGTCCTGTTGCGTCATGAAACATCAGCCGCCCCCGGCTGTTGAGCTCATCGTAGCGCGGCATACCACGCAGAACTATCTCGCGGTGGTACAGCACATCGGCCGCGTTTGCCAGGCGGTCAAGCAGATGATGTTCGCATAAAAAATCATAATTATCCCTGACATCCTGAAGTGTGGAATCGGCATCGAACATAATGAAACCCAGTGATGGCTCGATGCCCTTGTCCCGCAAAACAGCAAGCGCCTCACCGGCGGCGCACCGCCGCACGCCCTTGTTCATCCTGCCGAGGGCGGCCGCCGATCCGCTTTCGATACCGAGAAAAACGTCCCGCAGCCCGGCAGCGGCAAGCGTGCCGAACGTTGTGTTCTCAACATCGTTGCAGCGGCACTCGATGCCGAAGGTAAGCTTAAAGTCCCGCAGGCGGTCGGCGATATCCACGGCCCGCTGCAGACCGGCGCGGCCGGTGGCAAAAAAATTCGCATCCAGAAAATAGATATAGTTCCGCTGTAGCCGTGGAACCAGCCCGGCCACCTCGCGGACGACAGCCTCGGGCGACCGGCCCCGCCAGCCGGAACGCATGCCGTAAAACGGATTAATGCAGCAAAACGAGCAGCAGCCGTAGCATCCGCGGCTGCCGAGCACCGTTGCGCCCACATGCCGCATAAACGTATCGCTTCGTTCGGGAAACGGCAGGCTGTCAAGGTCCCGGATGGCGTCCCGCTTCTTGTTTGCAACCGTGCGGTCTCCGTCACGAAACACAACTCCTGCGCTGCCTTCAAAACGCGTTCTGCCGTTACCGCGCAGGGACTCTCCCAGCTGCAGAAGCGTCAACTCCGGTTCGCCGACGATCACGGCATCGACACAGGCGTACTCTTCGAGTATTTCATTCCCGGAAAACGTCGGAAAAAAGCCGTACAGCACGACCGGCACATCCGGCCGCAGTATTTTGAACCGGTTTAAAAATGCAAACAGCCGGTGGGTGTGCTCCCAGAAATACACGGCGTGTACCCCCAGCAGCCGGCAGGGACGTGCCGAAAGATCATCGAGACACGCATCAAAATCATGACCCGTCAGATATGCCTCGTGAACATGAACGCTCAGGCCGTGCTCCCGCAGCAGCGCTGCGCAGTAGCCGCTCATCATGCAGGCCGAGAGCGGTGCGTTGGCCACATCGTTGTAATGCTCCGGTGAGGCAATGCGGGGGTGTTCAAAAAGTATGATATCCTGCGTCATTATTTTATTTTCCATGGAATGCCGGCCACCATGCAGTACACGCCGGTCGCCGCAGCAGCAACATCCCTGTTCAGCCGGCCGAGAACGCGCTGATATGCCCGTGAGAGAGAATCGGCCGGGATGATGCCTGCTCCGACTTCATTGGTCACCAGAAGAACGCTTGCCCCGGCCTCCTGCAGAACCGCTACCAGCTGTTCGCACGCTGATGCAACAGCACCCCGATCGAGCCGGTATATCGTCAGCAGATTTGAAATCCACATTGTCAGGCAGTCGACCAGCACCACATCGGCGTTTTCAGCGGCAGCCGCAACGGCACAGGGTAGCTCGCGGGGCTCCTCAACGGTGTTCCAGCGCTGTGCTCGCTCGCTGCGGTGCGCACTGATCCTGCGCTGCATTTCATCATCACGGGCCTCAGCGGTTGCGATAAATATGCGTCTGCGGCCGATCGTTTCACCGTGCTGCAAAGCCCAGGCGCTCTTGCCGCTGGCTGCACCGCCGGTTATCAGTAGAATCTCACGAGTGCTCACGTCCTGTCCCTGTCCATGAAGTCGAAAAGCGAGTACCCGAGCCGAACCAGCATCTGCTCGAGCTTCGCAACCGGAAATCCGACCACATTATAGTAACACCCTTTGATCGACGCCACAACGATCGCGCCCGGCCCCTGTATGGCATAGGCACCGGCCTTGTCCATGGGGTCGATCTTGGAGAGATAGCACTCCAGTTCATGCGGGCTGAGCTGACGAAACCTGACAAGCGTTTTTTCATAATCGGTGAGCACAGTGCCGTCCGATGTATCGACAATACACATGCCGGTAAAGACGGCATGCGTTCTGCCGTTGAGAAGGTTGAGAAACGCCGCAGCCTCCTGAATCGTTGCGGGTTTTCCCAGCACCCGGCCGCGGTACACGACAGCCGTGTCCGATCCGACAACCAGCTCTTTTTTACAGCGTGCTGCAATATCAAGCGCCTTGCCGCGTGCGTTTTCGGCGACATAGGCCGCCGGCGCAATACCGCGCCGGTGCGGCGGCTCTTCAAACCCGCTGGCAGAGGCGCTGAACCGCACGCCCAGATCGCTGAGCATACGGCTCCGCCGGGGTGACGCTGATGCGAGAACAAGACTGTGCATGGAATTTTCAGTTTATCTGGTGGGTTTCGCTTCGATGCACCCACACTATGACTGTTATTAGAATAAAAAATGCTACCGTACAGACAGAATTGCGTTACTCAACATCAACCCGCGAGAACAGGAACGCGCTCAGTCCGGTCATAAACAGGCAGAAACCGGCAATTGCTGCTGCATCCAGCCACACCGGCAGGTGGGACATGCCCACCAGGCCGTAGCGCAGCCCGTCGACACCGTAAAAAAGCGGGTCGAGATAGGAAAGCGCCTGCACCCATGCGGGAAACTGGTCGATCGGGAACAGCGCACCCGAGAGCAGAAAGATGGGCACCATGATAAAGTTCATTATCAGGCCGAAGCCCTGCATGTCCTTCATGAGCGAGGCGATCGCCACGCCCAGATTGACGAACGAGCAGGCGATCAGCACCATGAAGCAGCCGGCGATCGCCAGGCCTGCCGGGCTGTGAATGCGCAGGCCGGCAAAAAAGGCCACCAGCAGAAAAAGCAGGCCCTGCAGAAGCGTTGTTGTCATTCCTCCGGCGGTCCGGCCGAGCACGATCGAAACCCGCGAAACCGGCGCTACCATGATCTCTTTCAAAAAGCCGAACTGGCGGTCCCACAGGATCGACATGCCGGAAAACATCGAGCCGAACTGCAGCACGATTGCAAGTATGCCGGGCGCGACAAACTGCAGGTAGTCGACGCCGGGAGGCGCCTGTGCGGGGCGGAAGTTTTTAAAGCCCGTTCCCAGGAACAGCAGAAAAAAAAACGGCATTCCGAGCGATCCGACAATCCTGCTCTTTGCGCGCAGGTAGCGCTTCATTTCGCGCAGCCACAGCACGTATATCGCCTGAACGGACAGGAGGCTCATCCGTGCCCCCCCGCCCGCCGGCTGTTTCCGGCCTCACTGTCCTCCCGAATGCTTCGTCCCGTGTAATGCAGAAACACATCCTCGAGGGTCGGCGTGCTTGACGACACGGCCGTAACGGCGATACCCAGCCGGTGGGCCTCCTGCACGGCAAGCGGTATCTTCTCCTCGCCGGATTCGGTGCCTACGACAAGGCTCGAGTCGGTTCGGGTTATGTGCCGTGCCCAGCTCTGGCCTTCGAGCATCCCGTGCAGGCGGTCGAGATCAACCGCTCTGATCGTCAGCAGGTCGTTTCCCATGGCGTTTTTCAGGGCCGCGGGCGAATCGACGACAAGAATATCGCCGTGGTCGATGATGCCGATCCGCGAGCACAGCTCGTCGGCTTCTTCCATGTAGTGCGTGGTCAGAATTATCGTCACCCCCTCGTCCCTGTTCAGCTGCCTGATGTACTCCCAGATATGAAAGCGCGTCTGCGGGTCGAGTCCGAGGGTCGGTTCATCGAGAAACAGAACCCGCGGAAAGTGCATCAGGCCGCGCGCTATTTCAAGCCGCCGCTTCATGCCGCCCGAGTAGTTTTTCAGCAGCATGTCGGCTTTATCGGCAAGCCCCACAAGATCAAGCACCGTGCCGATTCGCTCCCTGCGCGCTGCAGCGGCAATGCCGTACATACGGGCGTGAAAATCAAGGTTTTCCCGCCCGGTAAGGCGGTCGTCGACCGCCGGGTCCTGGAACACCATGCCGATCGAGCGCCGGACATCATTCTTATGTGTCCTGACATTGTTGCCCCAGACCCGGGCCTCACCCGCGGTGGGAGCCAGCAGCGTGGAAAGCATTTTGATAATCGTGGTTTTTCCGGCACCGTTGGGCCCCAGCAGACCGAATATCTCACCCCGCACCACCTGCAGGGAAACCTCGTTGACCGCGGTTACGGCATCAAAGCGCTTTGTCAGTTTTTTTGTCTCGATGGCAAACATTCATCACCAAAGATTGCTGTTCAAAAATGAAAAAATGTGTGCTATACACCATCCTGCAAGACGGCAGTGCGCGGCGACAAACCTGATCAGGGCATAATATGATGAAAAATTATAAGGATATACAATTTACGCAGAACGGACAAGAAGTATTTGACAAAATTGTCGCTGTCTGGCCCCCGATCATCCGTTCGATGCGCAAAAACAGGATCCTTGAAATCCTGAGCCTGCTGATGCACAGCCGCCGAATACGCAAAGCCGAGAAGGATCTTGTCATCGAAGCCGCCCGCCACGTCGTGCCGAAGTCATACGACCCGCTTTTCCACATGTTTGACGACCCGGAAGCGTTCCGCAAAAAAATGCTCGATCCGTTTGTGGATGAAAAGGCCTACCGCCGCATTCCGGTCCGCGTTCGCCGGTGGAAACACACGCGCGTAAAAAAAGCCGCACCGTCCGTGAAAAAACCCCGTATTACCGCATTTTGTGCAAGCCCGCGCAAAAAAGGAAACACCGACCTGCTGATCGATGAAGCCCTGCGCGGGGCGCAGCAGGCGGGGGCATCGACTGAAAAAATCATGCTGAACAGCCTTTCAGTGGGGTACTGTATCGGCTGCAGGAAGTGCAAGGACCCCGGCTTCGACAAAACCTGTATCATCAAAGATGATATGGAACATTTGTACGATAAAATTATAGCCGCCGATGCCCTCATCATCGGCTTTCCGATTTATACCGGCAGGGAATGCGCGCAGCTGAGCACCTTTCTCGACCGCTGGGACGGGTTCGAACGCTACATGCTCAGGTCGTCCCTTGAGCCGGGCAGACGTGCTATGGTAATCGGAACGTGGGGCTACCCCCATATCGACACCTACGACCATGTCATCGAAAACATCATCAGCATCCTCAACCTTCATCACGTTGAAACCGTGGAGGCGCTTTCAGCCTGCGGTTTTGAAGGCATGCTGCACGGACTTGATACAAACCGCAAAGGCGTTATAGCACAGCACCCGCGCGAGCTTCAAAAAGCCTGCGATGCCGGGTTCGACCTGGCCCGGCGTATATAACAGAACATACGGGATGCTGTCCCGTTATACACTTGCACAAAAGACAGGGGAATACTCTATGGGAAGCGAAAAACGAAAAACCAAAAGGCGTCATTTGATCTACTACCTGAAAGTAACCCGCAGAAATACCGATGACCTGGTAGGCTACCTTGTCGACCTGACACCACGCGGCGTTATGATCATGGCGGAAAAACCTATCGAGCCCGGTACGGTCATGCAGCTGCAGGTACTGCTGCAGACGGACATGAGCAACCGCGAGTATCTGCACTTCGACGCCAAAAGCATCTGGTGCGAAAAAAGCCCCAGCGGTATTTCCTATGATATCGGCTTTGAGCTGCTCAACATCTCCCTGGATGACCTGCGCGGCATCGAGCAGATTATCGAAGAAATCGGTTTCAACGACTGAAGCACATCATGGTTCTGCAATGAGTTTTTCAAAGGGGCTTGACAATCAAATTACATGCTCCGGACAGGGAATGTCTCAGCCTTTCAAGGCTTTTTTCAGGATGGGAATGGTTACTTCGTCGGGCTTTACGCTGCAGCGCGTGAAGCGGTCGATGAGCGGCGTGACGGCGTTCATAATCAGGATGGCATAGCAGACCCCCTCCGGGTAACCGCCGTATATCCGGATTATAATCGTCAGGACGCCCGCCCCGCAGCCGAACATGATCCGTCCCGATTTTGTCACCGGGCTGGTGACAACGTCGGTTGCCATGAAAAACGCCCCCAGCATCAGGCCGCCCGCAAGCAGGTGAAACAGCGGGTCCTGCCCCAGAAGAAACGCCAGGACGGCGACGGTCCCGATATATGAAAACGGTATGTGCCAGGTTATGGTGCCTTTGTACAGCAGGTAGGCCGCTCCCAGCAGCACTGCAACAGCCGATGTCTCGCCGACACAGCCGCCGACCCGGCCGATTGCCAGATCGGCAAGCGGCGTCATCTGGCCCTGCAGCTTCATGGCGGCAAGCGGGGTAGCGGCACTGACCGCATCGACAGCGCCTTTTCCCCAGCAGACAAACGGCGCCTGCCAGGTCGTCATGGCCGCGGGCCAGGCAGCGAGCAGAAACGCCCGCCCCACCAGCGCGGGATTGAAGATATTGCTTCCGATACCGCCGAAAAGATGCTTTCCCACGGCGATTCCCACAACCGAGCCGACAACCGGCATCCACAGCGGCACGGTCGGCGGCAGGGTGAAGGCAAGCAGCAGCCCGGTTATGAGGGCGCTTCCGTCCAGAACCGTAATCCGCTCCTCGGTCAGAGCATTGTAGAAAAAGGGCCTGAACGACAGAAGATCCTTGATATGCCCCCTGCCGACGGTGAAATACACCTCGACGACCATTTCGGTAATCTTGGCAGAGGCTGCGCCCAGGAAAATGATAAAGAAAGCGCGCCAGCCGAAATACAGAACTGCTGCCAGGGCAATCGGAAGACAGGCGATGTAGACATCGAACATGAGGCAGTGAACGGTTTCACCGTTGCTTGTATACGGGGGGGATGATACGACAAGCTTTTTTTCCATCAGGCGTGCCTCGTGATTACGGCGATAAAAGGGTTCTGTAGGCGCTGCTGCTCAGCAGGCTGCTGCGTCCTCGCAATGAAATTTTACCAAGCTTGAGAATTTCCGTCAGCGGAATCATCGACGGGCAGACAAAATGGCACAAACCGCACTCAAGACATGAAAAAAGCCCGATATTGACGGTTTCTTCCACTCTGCGCACATCAATAAGCTCCGCAATGACGTTGGGGGTAATGCCCGCGGGGCACACATCGACGCACTTGCCGCACTGCACACAGCCGCTGCGCTGATAGAAGCGGGAGTGATGAGTCTCGTCGAACAGCAGCGCAACAGCCGCATATATCCCGCGGCTCATTTTTACAACCGGCACATCGAGCCTGTGCTGCGGCAGGCCCATCATGGGGCCCCCGAGCGCAACCCGGCCCAGCGACGCAGCGTTGCCGCCGGCCGCGGATACGATATCACCGAGCAGCGCACCGCACGGCACCCAGACGTTCCGGGGGGACCTGATACCGGACCCGCACACCGTCACGAGCTGCCGCGTAAGCGGCGTTCCGTCCATGCAGGCACGGTGAACGGCCACCACGACATCAGGGTCGACAAAAAGCGGCAGGGGTTTGCCGTTCTGTTTTCCGGCTGCATGCTTCAGGGCATTGAGGCAGCGGATCGTCGGCGGCACCGGGCTGTCGACCGCCCGGCAGGAAATAGTCGGCACGGCAGCGAACAGCCGGTTAAGCGCATTTTTTATCTGGGTATGTTTTTTCTCATACAGCACAACCGCGCCGGAAGCCGGGCTGTGTTCGATCAGGAAGCCGAGGCCGTCCGCAAAGGCGTCCCCGCACTCAAGGATGAGCCGGCACACCGAAGAAAAAACCGGCTCCATCTCCGTGGCGTTAACGATAATATGGGTACAGCGCTGAAAACCCGTATAGTCGAGCGGCACACCCATGTCGCGCAGAAAGGTGATGAAGTCACCGCCATACGAGGAATACGGCCGTGCATCACAGGCTGTCTGTTCCTCTTCGGGAACGATGGTCACGCTCATAACGGGATCACCCAGCGGGTGCTGCTCGGGGCCCACGGCGCTGACCGTACCGCAAATGCTCGCATGCACGGCCAGATACTCGGGCGCCGTGCCGATACTGCCTATTTTCTGCCCCTCGGCAACGCTTTCGCCGCTTTCGACCGACACCTCGCAGGGATCATCGGGGCTGTCCTGCAGCGGGACAACAACGCGTGAGGGCTCCGAAAACACGACAGACGGGATATCGTAAAGTTCAGTATACTCCCGTGCGGGCGACTGCGTTCTTCGTATGAATGTCGGCCAGAATCCGTCCATAGGTTCGTTTGCGTCTGTATTGGATTATTCAACCCAGCTTTGCCATAATGTCCCTGGCAAAAGTTTCCGCCTTCCTGAGTTTGCTCTTTGTCAGCAGCGGCCCAAGCAGTGTCGTGAGATACAGGCAGTCGACAACGCGGGCACCGCGGCGCTCTATCATGGAGGTAAAATCATCGATGACGTGGCCGCGTGAAAAAATCGATCCTCCCGTAAAAAAACCGACCACGTTCCTGCCCTCGATATTTTCTATTCTGTTGATATAGGCCGCCAGAAAGGGGTGGGTGCGCATTACCATGACCCACCCGCCGAGAAAAACAAGATCGTATCCGGAGAGATCAAAGGTGAACCCCGGTTCATAGTGCCTCAGGATGCCCTCCGGTGTCAGGTCGAGCTCCAGAACATCGGCGGTGCCGTGCATGCCGCGCTGAATAGCCTGGGCTACCTTGGCGGTATTACCGGTTTTCGAGCAGTACACGATAAGAGACCTCATGAGGCTGACGGCTCCTCTTCAAGCGGGCTCAGGGCCATGATAATTTTTCGCGGACATTTGTCGATGCATGCGCCGCAGTTCGTGCACTTCTCGTAATCGATGACGGGGCGGTTATCCTGCATCGATATCGCCTGTTCAGGGCACACCTTGACGCACATACCGCAGGTAATGCATCCGATCGAACAGATCTGCCTGACCGTTTTGCCCTTTTCACAGGTATTGCAGGCAATATGGGGAAGCCTGTTCACGGGAACCAGTATGATCAGCTCTTTAGGGCAGGCTTTGACGCAGTTGCCGCATCCGGTGCAGCGGGCGCGGTCCACGTTCGGAGTGTCCCGGCCGTCGATTGCAATCGCCTCAAACGGGCACACGGCTACGCAGTCGCCGAACCCCAGACAGCTGAACCGGCACATGCTGTCCCCGCCGCTGTAAAGGGCCCCGAGCCGGCAGGAGCGTATGCCGCTGTAGGAATATTGTTTCAGGGAGGTCCGGCTGCCGTGGCACCGTATTGCAGCCACGCGGCGCACCCGCCCGCTTACCTCAATACCCAGTATGGAGCCTATCTGCTGCCCCGCACCCGGATCGAGCACGCACAGGTTGGGCTCGACGTTTTCCTCCACGATCCTCCTGGCGTATTCATAACAGGAGGGGTTGCCGCAGCCGCCGCAGTTCGCCCCCGGCAGCACCTTTTCGATGCCGAGAATACGGGGGTCGACCTTGAGGGCAAGCACCCGGGAGGAGACAGCCAGCAGCAGCCCGGCTATTCCGCCGATACCGCCGACCAGTACTATGGCAGTCAGAATGTCGTTCATGAACATCCGCCTCAGTGGCTGAAAAAGCCCTGAAATCCGAAAAACGACAGCGCCATCAGGCACCCGACGATAAAGCTGATGGGGAAGCCCTGCATGTATACCGGCACGCGGGCGCGGACAAGGCGCTCCCTGATGCCGGCCATGATGGCGATAGCGATTGTGAACCCGCAGCCGCCGCCGAACCCGTAGACCACGGTCTCGATTAGTGAAAAATCCTCTTTGATGTTCAGGATGCATACGCCCAGCACCGCACAGTTGGTGGTAATCAGCGGCAGATAAATACCCAGTACGCGCTGCAGTACGGGGCTAATGCGGGCGATGACGAGTTCGACAAGCTGAACAAGGGTTGCGATAACAAGGATAAAAACGATCGTCTGCAGGTAGCCGGCATCGAGCGGCACCAGCAAATAGCGGTTTACGATCCAGGTCACGATCGAAGCGATGGTCATCACGAATATGACCGCCAGTCCCATCGAGCAGGCTGAGGTTGTCTCGCGAGACACCCCGAAAAACGGGCACAGGCCGAGAAACTTGGTCAGCACCAGGTTGTTGACGATAACAATGCTGAAAAAAAGAAAAAGCAGATGTTCCACGGCTGTTATTCTTTCCTGACTACGTAATTAAAAAGACCGAGCAGCAGGCCCATGGTCAAAAACGCTCCCGGCGGGAGAATCATGACCACAGCCGGACTGAACCAGGAGCCGAGCACCTGAAAACCCAGAATAGTGCCGTTGCCCAGAATTTCTCTGATAACCGAAATAAGGCTCAAGGCCAGCGTGAAACCGGTGCCCATACCGAGCGCATCCGCGACAGAAAGCCGGATGGTGTTTTTCGAAGCGAATGCTTCAGCCCGTCCCATGATGATACAGTTGACCACGATCAGGGGGATAAAAATGCCGAGCGCGCTGTGCAGGTCGGGGGCATATGCGGCCATCAGAAGATCCACAATTGTGACGAATGTCGAAATAATAACGATAAAAGCCGGAATCCTGACCTTGTCGGGAATGCCGTTTCGCAGAAGCGAGATAAAAATATTCGAACCGAGCAGCACAAAGGTTGTTGCCAGACCCATGCCGATGCCGTTTTCAAGGGAGGTAGTGACCGCCAGAGTCGGGCAGATACCCAGCACAAGCCTGAAGGTGGGATTTTCCTTCCAGATGCCTTTTATGTATTCCTGCTTAAAACCCATGGTTCCTACAGAGAGTCGATGGTTCTCTTGATTGCCGTTTCCCGGTCATCATAAAAACGCAGGCCGCCCCGCACGGCATCAACAACCGCCGCCGATGATATGGTGGCTCCGGAAACCTGGTCGATCTCGCCGCCGTCTTTTGTAAGGGTAAGCCCGGTTCCGGACAGACGCTTGCCGGCAAACTGGGAGGTAAACGATTCCCGGGTAATATTGGCACCCAGACCGGGTGTTTCGCTGTGGCTGACGATCGAAACGCCGCTGATCGTCTTGTCGGGGTTGACACCGATCATGATGTCGACTTCGCCGCCGTAGCCGGAGGAGCTGACCTCGAAGGCGGTCCCCAGTGCATCAGCATCGCCGGTGAGAATATAGACCTGCCTGCACGCATCAGCCGCATCATCACACACGGAGGTATCCCTGGCTGTAATGCCGGGTGAGTCTTCAAACTGAGGGAACACGGCGTTCACGGCCCTGATTTTTTTCAGATGCTGCTGATAGGCAATGGGCTCTTTTGTCACCCGGTAGACAAGCGCCAGAGACAGGGAAGCGCCGCAGCAGATGATAATCAGCACAGCGCTCAGTTTTATTAGCTCTCGCATTCAGTATCCTCTGTGTAACTGAAAGCAGGCTGCAGCAGCAGACACGTTCAAAACCGGTACTGCTAATAGGAATATGATAAAAACGTGTGAAAATCAAATTATTTTTATCAGCTGTGAAGAATCCGGTTTTTTACTTGAGTATCCGGCTGAAAAGAGTATACTTTTTTAACATATCTGTTTACCTGATCAGGAATTTTACGGGACAAGAGGAGAAATGCATGATTTCACAGAAACTTGTAGATCTTATCCGAAGCAACACCGCAAAGCTCGGAGAACAGTGGGCAAAAGAGGTCAAAGACTCCGAACACATGAAGACCTACCAGAGGCTTGCAACAATCGAGCTGAGCAGGCGCAATCAGCGTTTTTTTGAAAACCTTGTCGTGTGGCTTGAAAAAGGAGCGCTGTACAGTGATATTACGAAATATTTTTCACGTGTCGGGCGTGAGCGCTATGCCGAGGGAATACCGCTTGACGAAATCAACTACGGCATTATCATCGCAAAGCGGGTGCTGTGGCACCTGATTCTTTCGGAAGGTATTTTCACCAGGGCTCACGAGGTCTTTCAGGCACTCGAGCTGATAACCGTGGTGTACAATTTTTTCGATTTCGGCTTTTATTACATCGGCAAAGAATACCTTGATGAAATGCATACCAGACTTACGGGCATCAAGGGCGGTGCCGATATCTGTCCCCGCTGCACCGGTCCCACCGACAAAGAGCTCGAGAAACTGTTCGGTATCAAATTCAGCATGAAGTGAAGCCAGGGCTGAGCAGTACTCATCCCGGCCCGGCGAGGCTACCCGCCGCAGGCGGGGCCGGGCGAACAGGGTGTCCTTGCTTTGGACAAGCAAAGAAAGCTATGGGAGCAATGAACGACCTGCACCAAACTGCGGGGATTTGAAGAGATCGCCACGGCCTTCGGCCTCGCGATGAAATGCCCGTCTGTCATTGCGGACACGTGACCCCGGCGCCGCGGATATTCATGTAATGGACAGAGGTGTACCGTCAACCCGTCATTGCGAGGAATCCCGCGAATGCGGGATGACGCCCCGTCCTATGCAGCAGCTTTGCTACGGAGGGTGGAGGCAGTCGTATGTTTCTGATACACGTACATTCCCGCTATCGAATCACGCTTCGGGGAATGTGCCCCAGAAAGATTCAACCATATGAATGATCACAAAAAAAAAGACGCGCCGGCCGCGCATACAGCAGATACCGAAAAATCGCTTCAGTTCGAACTGCTGGTCGCCCATCAGCTTAAATCCCCTGTCGGTGCTGCCGCTACGATTGTAAAAACGCTTCTCGGCAAATACGCCGGCGACCTGACGCCTCAGCAGAAAGACCTTCTCAGCCGCGCGGACAAGCGGATCGATGAGGCACTCGGCACTGTCGGCAGGATGCTCGCCATCGTCCGCCCCGGTCAGAGTGCAGGAGACCTCGGCAGGGCTGCCGAGGCGGCCGGGATTATTCGACGCATTCAGCTGCGCTACAGCGAAGAGGCCCGCTCGCGCAGCATTGCCCTTGCTGCGGAGATTCATGTGGAGCCGGCTCATGTGCATATCGGGGAACCGCTCCTCACGGAAATACTGAATGCTCTTGTAAACAACGCGATAAAATACACCCCCGACAACGGCAGGATAAAGCTCGTTCTCGAGCCGCTCGAGCCCGAAAACTCGGTTCGTATCGTTGTCGCCGATTCGGGCATCGGCGTACCCGAGGACCAGCGCGAGAAAATCTTCGAGCCGTTTTACCGGGCGGAAACAGCGGAAAATACGTCGGTTCCCGGCGTCGGCCTGGGCCTTTCGCTCGTCAAAACACTTGTGGATACGGCCGAGGGAAGAATCTGGGTTGAGAAATCGGACACGGGCGGGTCGGCCTTTTCGATGGTGCTTCCCGTAGCCGGCGAAGAAGATATGGTCGAAAGCGCGCCCGGAGGCGATGACGACCGGATGAAGGTCGTCATTATCGGCGGCGTGGCAGCCGGACCCAAGGTGGCTTCAAAAATAATCAGGCTGAAGCCCGACACCGATGTTACCATTATCGACCGTGAATCGTTTCTTGCCTATGCCGGATGCGGACTGCCGTACTATATTTCCGGCGTGGTACAGGAGCAGAAAGAGCTCATGTCCACCCCGCTGGGCTGCGTGCGGGATCCGATCTTTTTTCAGAATGTCAAAAACGTCAATGTGCTGAACCGGACCGAAGCCCTCCAAATCGACCGCCGGAACAAACGCGTGCAGATTAAAAATCTCTTTACCGGCGACACCCGCTGGATCGACTACGACAAGCTGGTGCTGGCAACCGGCGCCGCGCCGATCATTCCCGACCTTCCGGGCACGCATCTGAAGAACGTCTTTACCCTTCACGGTGTTGCCGATGCAGAGGGCATCAAGGCACACGTAACCGCCGGCAAGGCGCAGGATGTCGTTATTATCGGCGGAGGGCTGATCGGCGTTGAAACAACCGAGGCGCTGGTGGAGTGCGGGTGCCGCGTTACCATGATCGAGCAGTACGATCAGATACTGCGGATGCTCGACTGGGAAATCGCCCGCCTGGTTGACCATCACATGGAATCCCGCGGCGTGCGCGTCATGTGCCCGACAAGAGCGCTCGAGATCACCGGCACAACGCATGTCGAGGGCGTTGTCACCGACAAGGGCTCTCTGCCTGCCGATCTTGTCATTCTTGCCACCGGCGTGCGCCCGGAAGTGACGCTGGCACGGGAGGCCGGCGTTGCTATCGGTGCTTCGGGCGGAATACACGTCGATGACCGAATGTGTACATCGGATCCCGATATTTTTGCCGCCGGCGACTGCGTCGAGTGTATTGACATGATTACCGGCGGGCAGACCTATATGCCTCTGGGATCCACGGCAAACAAGCAGGGCCGCGTGGCCGCCATCAACATATGTGACGGTGACGAGCGATTTCCGGGCATTCTGCGCACCTCGGTGTGCAAGGTCTTCGATTACTGCGTTGCGCGAACCGGCCATACCGAAACCGAAGCGCGCGGGGCCGGATTCGATGCGCTGGCGGTCCTTACGGGATCGCCGGACCGCGAGCACTTCATGCCCGACGCGCAGATGCTCCTGCTCAAGCTTGTTGTCGATCGCGCATCAAGGCGTCTGCTGGGCGTTCAGGCCATCGGCCCCGGCGAGGCGGCCAAGCGGGTCGACATCGCTGCAACGGCAATCGCAGCCGGCATGACCGTGGATCAAATCGCGAACCTTGACCTCTGCTACGCACCGCCCTACTCCCTTGCAATGGACAATCTCATTACCGGAGCAAACATTGCAAAAAACAAGCTGGCAGGTGCATTTAAAAGCATCGGCCCGATCGAAGTTCACGAAATGATGCAGCGCGGCGACAACGTTGTGCTGCTCGACGTGAGTTCACCCCAGGAATACGAAACCGAGCGACTTCCCGGGTCGATGCTCATACCCTCAGGCGCCCTGCGCGGACGCCTGACCGAGCTTCCCCGCGACCGCGCTATCATCACCTTCTGCCGGCTCTCTATCAGGGGCTACGAAGCGGCCCTGATGCTGCAGGCCGCCGGGTTCAAAAACGTGATGGTCATGGACGGCGGAGTCGTCATGTGGCCCTTTGACAAAATATACGGCATGAAGTAATTATCCTCACCCGAAGGGCGAGACCTTAGGACGGCCCCCGGCGGTGGGCCGTCATGGCCCTTGGTCCCATTTTGACCACGCCGGGTCTGAGCCATGCGCTGCGGAAAAAAGGCCGAACTGTCTGAGCGCAGCGGGTTTTCGGCCCACCGCTGCACGGGGCTCAAGCGAGGGTACCCGCCGGAGGCGGGCCGGGCAAACGGGTGTCCTTTCTTTGGCTATACCTCTCTTTGGACACGCAAAGAAGGGCATGAGATTATCAACCTGACTCGTTCCGGGATGCACCACTCAAGGCGTTGTTTTTAGATAAAAATAAACACCAAGCACTGTCAAATCCGCCCCTTTCACATCATCTGAAGCCATGCACTACGCTCACATACACAAAAAACTGCTGGGTCTCGGCGACAAAGAGCAGGCTGCCGTTCAGCAGCGTTTCTTTAAAACAGGGCCGGGGCAGTACGGTGAAGGCGACCGGTTTCTGGGCATAAACGTTCCCGTGCTGCGAAGCCTTGCCCGGGAACATGAAAATATTTCACGTGACATCCTCGGGCAGCTTCTCACCTCCCCCCTGCATGAGGAGCGCATGCTCGCTCTGCTGATCATGATACGGCGGTTTGAAAAAGGTTCCGCAGCCGAAAAAGATACAATTTACGAAATGTATCTCGCCAGCACCGGCACCATCAACAACTGGGACCTGGTGGATGTATCCGCTCCGCACATAGTCGGTGCATACCTTGCCGACAAAAAAACGACCGTTTTGAAAAAGCTTATTGTTTCACCCTCGCTCTGGGAGCGCCGCATCGCCCTGCTTGCCACCTTTTATTGTATCCGCCGCAACAGGTTCCGGGAAACCTGCAGTCTGTGCCGCATGGTGCTCGACGACAGCGAAGACCTCATCCATAAAGCCGCGGGCTGGATGCTGCGCGAGATCGGCAAGCGGAGCCCTGTGACCGAGGAGGAATTCCTTCAGAAGCATTACCGTTCGATGCCGCGCACCATGCTGCGCTATGCCATAGAGCGCTTTCCCGAAAAAAAGAGAAAACAGTATCTTGCCGGAGAGATTTGACAGCAGGTTGCATAATCGCCCGATGCAGGTTACAACAAAAAGGAGGCATAAAATGAAAGTAGTCGCCTTTAACGGCAGTCCACGCAAAAACGGCAACACGGCAGCACTTATCAGCGTGGTGTTCGAAGAGCTTCAAAAAGAAGGTGTGCAGACGGAGCTGGTGCATATTTGCGGGAAGCCTCTGCACGGATGTACAGGCTGCAGGAAATGCTTTGAAAACCGGGACCGGCGCTGTGTTATAGACGATGATATCGTCAATGAGTGCATCGAAAAGATGTGTGGGGCAGACGGCATAATTCTGGCTTCGCCGACCTATTTTACCGACGTGACCGCAGAGATGAAAGCCCTGATAGACCGCTGCGGGTATGTCGCAAAAGCCAACGGCGAGCTGTTCGCCCGCAAGGCAGGCGCAGCGGTCGTGGCGGTTCGACGGGCCGGGGCCCTGCATGTTTTCGATACCATAAATCATTTCTTCCTGATCAGCAGGATGATCGTTCCGGGTTCGCTCTACTGGAACCTCGGCATAGGCCTGCAGCCGGGTGATGTGCAATCCGATGAGGAAGGCATAAAAACCATGCAGGCGCTCGGAGAAAACTTGGCATGGCTTCTGAAAAAAACAGCCTCATAACAAGGCCGGTCGCTACCGTCCTGCAGCTGCTGCTGTCGTCGTTTCTGATTGTGTGCGTGCTTGTATTCCTGCGGCCCGCAGCGGCACAGCACGGGCTCGGCCGCACCGTAAAAGTATACTCTTTGGAAAAAAAGGAGTATGTCATGGCAGAGCGGATTGAAAAATCTGATAAAGAGTGGCAAAAACAGCTGACGCCCGAGCAGTTCAAAATCACCCGCAAAAAGGCAACGGAGCGTGCTTTTACCGGCCGCTACTGGGACAACAAGGAAAAAGGTGTCTATCGCTGCGTATGCTGCGGAACCGACCTTTTCACATCAGACACCAAATTCGAATCCGGCACGGGCTGGCCCAGCTTCTGGAAGCCTGTCGCACCGGAAAACATAACAAACAAGGAGGACCGCAGCCTGTTCATGACCCGCACCGAGGTGGTGTGCAGCAGGTGTCAAGCCCACCTGGGACATGTCTTTGACGACGGGCCGCAGCCCACCGGCCTTCGCTACTGCATAAATTCTGCGGCACTGATCTTTGATAAGGAAAGCAAATAGTATCAGCAATGCAAAGAGATATCGAGGGCATTTCTGAAAAAATAAACGCACCGGCAAAGTTTGTATTAAGGCCTTTGCCGCCGCGTCCGATAGTATACACAATACGGTATACCTAAATCGGCCGTTGCTTCCTGCAGGATTATATCTATGAACACGCACGTTAAAAAACCCTGCATTCTCGTCGTTGACGACGAGGAGCCGATCCGCTTGCTGTTTCGCAGCCAGCTTTCAAACGCCGGCTACGAGTGCATGACCGCCGAGAACGGCCCGGAAGCCCTTGAAATCCTTGACAACCACCATGCCGACATCGTAATTACCGACATCATGATGCCCGACATGGACGGCATTGAGCTGCTCAACCTTCTGCATGAACGATTCGACTCTGATGTGATCGTCATGTCCGGATATGCCCAGGATTTTGCATACGACAAAATTATCGATCTCGGTGCCAAGGATTTTATTCAAAAACCGGTCACGCTCGACGAGCTCCTGGTGCGTATCAAGCGTGTGCTGAACGAGCGCCAGCTGCTGGCCGAGCGTGATTTACAGCACCAGGAGCTCAAAAACGCCTATCTTGATACCATCAACCGCCTTTCACTGGCTGCTGAATACAAGGATGAAGACACTGCCGACCACCTGGTGCGTATCAGCCGCTACAGCACCATACTTGCCTCAAAATTAGGCTTGTCCGAAGACGTGATTCAGATCATACAATATGCCGCCCCGATGCACGATATCGGTAAGATGGGCATACCCGACAGCATTTTGCTCAAACCCGGCAAGCTGACACCTGAAGAGCTGGAAGTTGTAAAAACACATACGACAATCGGCGCAACCATCCTCGCTCATTCCAAATCGGACATTCTGCAGGTTGCCCACGATACGGCGCTGACGCATCATGAGCGCTGGGACGGCAACGGCTATCCTCAGGGGCTTGCCGGTCAGGACATACCCCTGGCAGGTCGCATTGTCGGACTTGTCGATGTTTTCGATGCGCTGACCACCATACGCCCGTACAAAAACCCCTATCCCGTTGAGGTTGCGCTCGACATCATCAAAAAAGAACGCGGCCGGCATACCGATCCGGAAATTACCGACCTTTTTATCGACAACATCGACCTGGTCCTCGACATCAGGCAGGAGGTCAGTGCAGACCGTGTTGCATCTCTTGCGGAGTTCATATGGAGCGACCGCGACAGGGAAGAGTATCCCCAGCTGACCGGCAACAGTGACGTATAAGCTGCCAGGTGTCACACATGAAACAGAGCTACCAGCCCGAAACCTATGCGCGCGAAACACTTGAGAGGTATACCGGCTCCCCCATCGTCGATTTCGGACGGCACATACTTCTGGTTAATTTCCCACGCTATGTTGAGCGTTTTGCGGCCCTGACCGGCGCGCAGGTTCGTTCGGCCTACTGGACCGTCGCGCACGACATGAACGGAAGTGTCAGCATCATCAACTTCGGTGTCGGATCACCCTCGGCCGGTATCGTCACCCATTGCCTTTCGTTTTTGGATACCGTGGAGAGCGTGTTGATGCTGGGAATGTGCGGCGGTATCGATGACGAACTCCAGGTGGGCGAGCTCCTGATCCCCACGGCAAGCGTTCGGGATGAGGGGACCAGCAGGCACTACCTGCCGCATGATGTGCCGGCGCAACCGAGCTTCTGGATCAACAGGCTGTGCGAAGAGGTGATTATTCGGGAAACCGGTATCGATCCCAAATCGGGAATCATGCTCACAACCGATTACCGCATGTGGGAATTCGACAAGGAGTTTATCGAGTATATCCGCAAGCACAGAATCCTGGCGATAGACATGGAGATCGCCACTGTTTTTTCGGTTGCCTACGCCCTGAACCTGCCGGTCGGCGCGATCATGCTGATTTCGGACCTGCCGCTCAGACAGGGAGGCATCAAGAGCAAAGAACGTGCGCGTGAAATATTCGATACGTATACCGAGCAGCATATCGCCATCGGACTGAAAGCCGTCGCATCGATACAAGAAAATGCCGGCTCATCGCGAAGCGCGCGTATCAGAAGCGAGTGGTAACAGAAATCGGTGCGCACGGCGCAGCCTGCCGGTGGTGCGAAAATGAAGGGGCTGCTTTTTTGATGCTATTTTCTTTTGCGGCCTGAGGCCGCTGCTATTCGGTAATTCTCCACGGATTCGAATATACCACGGCAGAGGCATCGCCTATCCTGCCGCACAGGGTCATGCCGATCCGCTCGGCATATTCCATCCCCTCGATGCTTGCCGCTGCAGGGGAAACATACAGGGGCAGGCCGGCCCGTGCGGCTTTGGCAACCATCTCCAGCGAAAAACGACCTGAGCACAGCAAAACAAGCCTGTCGAATGAAAGGCCGTTCAGCAGACCGTATCCTATCACCTTGTCAACGGCATTGTGACGACCCACGTCCTCGCAGTGAATCAGAATGTCGAAGCCGTCCGACAGGGCGGCCGAATGCACGAACTTGCTTGGCCGGTACAGACCTGCAATGCTGTTGAAGTGTTTGCCGATTTCAAGAAGCCGCTGCCGTGGCATCGTAAAGGCCGATGCAAGGTGAAATCTGTCGCGGGACTGTTGCTCCATTTTGTCGATGACCGCCATCCTGCCGCCCCCGGCTGCCACCCGTATGTGTTTGCCGATGCCTTCACACCGCTCGGCGGGAATATCAGCGGCAACATCGATCACGCCGCAGCCCGCATCCTCATCAATGCCGGTGATTTCCGCACGCTCGCTGACAAGCCCCTCGCAGAGCAGAAATCCTGCCGCCATATAGTTCAGGTCGGCGGCAAGGCACTGGGTCCTGACGACCGCAGTGCCGTTCAGACGAATTTCGACCGGCTGTTCGTGAATCATGGTAACGGTTTGCCCAACCCTGCCTGCCGCACTGATATGCATGCAGGCTCGCTCTTCCACACATGCGTCTGAATGCCCGAGCGCCATAGTATACCCTTTATTGGAAAAAATATATCTTTCTCACAGCCTTTTTACGCTGTTCGTTCCTCTTTGCCGGGGGTAATCGCACATGATGGACACATGCCGACACAGCATAAACAGTCGACACACAATTCCTCGTGCAACACCACAATGCCGTGCAGCTCGAGTGCCCCGCTGGTGCAGACATCGCTGCAGCACCCGCACCCGACGCATCTGTCCCGATCAATCAACACCGCCATTACCGCTCACCTCCCTCTCCCAGCATATCGCTGAGCGAAACCCGGCTTTCACGAATTTTTCTGTGCGTTTCGGGCCGTTCCCCGGCAATCCGCTCTTCATGTTTGAGGATTGCCTGCCACATCACTTTGGGTGATCGATACTGGTTGTAGGTTCCCTCCAGCCGCTCACCCTCGACAAGGCCGAACAGATAGTCAATCTCGTCGTCGGTGTACGTCGGCACAAGAACAAATCCCTGCGCGACCTGCATGAAATCATCCCCTAAAAACTCGAACGAATCCTGCCACCACCCGGTGTAGGCAGCAAAGCCACCGTTCCCGCTGAGTTCATCGGCAACGGCATTGCCTGCATGATACCCGCACATTAAAGCGCCCTGTGTTTCGACCTCTACATAGGCGGCGGCATCACCGATAACAAGACAGTTCCCCTTCCAGGGCACGCGCAGCGGGCTGAATGTTTTTATGCTGCAGCCGACGGATTTTACCAGCCCGGCGTGCCGCAACGAGGGAGCGAGAGCCCCGCTGCGGGTGACGTTTTTGAATATCTCCGGCGGTGGATAGTCCCGGTTGCCGGTACAGATCACATAGCCGATATCGTCATTCTCGATTGAAGGTCCTATCATGATCGGCGCAAGCCCCTTATACGCCCTGCCGAAATAGGTTCTCATGGCTGTGGGCTCAAACCCCTCGATCCCCTGCATGTAGTACATGATACAAAGTGCTGTTGCAAAGCAGGTTCGACCGCGGTTGATCCCCAGGGCGCCGGCAACCCCGCTGTTGCAGCCGTCGGCTGCAATGACTTTGCCGGTCCGCAGTTTTATGCGCCGTCCGTTGCAGGTAAGCGCCAGCTCGATGCCGGAAAAAGACTCCAGGGCATCGTAAACGACCGTGCCCGGCATGAACGAAACGCCGGCCTGCAGGCATTCCTCCAGCAAACCCTGCAGCAGGCGCCCTTTGTCGAACTTAATCACGATAGGCCGCCTGTCAGGATACGCAAAATGTATCGTCCTGCCCCCGGGAGAAACATAATATTTATCGGTGATACTTTTTTTCGGCCCGTCATAGCGGATATCGAATCCGTTGCGGGCAAACACAACCCGGTCGTCATTCACTGTGATGGTGTCGCCGGAATAGTTTTCATCCATAATGAACTGCTCGCAGCAGGCCCGTGTAATTGTTGCTATATCATCACGCTTCTCAATCAGAACGACCCTCAGGCCTCTGTCCGCAGCGGTTTTTGCAGCCAAAAGCCCTGCCGGCCCCGCCCCGACGACCGCTGTATCATAGTTCATGCATTCTCCTTTTCAGCAGACACAGTCTTCAATCATCTGAATATTTTTATCAGACAGCCGAAACAATGTTTATGCGGCCGGCGCACACACCCCTGCCGGATGGTATTTCGTTCTTGCACGAGCATGCCTGCGCCCTCTGCTGCCGGAGCCGTCTGTCGGCAGGATTACAACACGTCGAGCAGTAAAAAACCGTCTGCCGTACTTTCGTGCAGAACATGTCCCGTCCGGCAGAACGCACGACTGCTCACACGATACACCGTAAATGTTTAATTATAACGCAATTATACGTTTTTACTAATGTTATTTTACTTCATCTCTATTGATCATCAATGCTTGTTTTGAATAATTTCATGGGGTGCACACATACTGTTCAATGCAGATTACGCATTCCATATCCCGAATTGAACTACTGCCCCGAAACGTCGGGATCGATTCACCCCCGACCGCACGTCAGCCGGAGAAAAAAAAACGGCACTGAAATTCTCACGAGGGATTACACAGGTGATAAACTGCACTGATCGTGAACACCAGAGGCGAGGGTTTTGATTCGCAAGCGAATACTGCGTTTCTCCCCGAGTGAGACAATAAGCGGCTATGAAAAACATTACGAATGCATCACGGGCTCCACTAAACAGCATCTGTTCCTTGCTTTCGTGATGTGCCTGATACGCGATGAAACCTCTCGTATCAGGCGGGAGATATTGCCAGGGCGTAACTAAGGGCAGTCGCTGATCTCACGGCACATCAGCTCAGGCTTTTTTCGACAAAGCTCCCCGCCGGGCAAAAGAAACCGGCAGAAGAAAAACGGTTGTGATATAATATTTTTTTGAATATAAACTCTGAATAAATTTTTGATTATGGAAACGCAGGCAGGCATTCCCGAAAAAATTCTCAGGCAGCTTCTGCTGTTCCAGAAGAACGAAATAACGGAGTACCATGTCTACCGCAGCCTCGCCCGAACGGTCTCCGAGCCCCGGAACAGGGAGGTTCTGCAGAAAATAGCCGACGATGAGCTCGGCCATTACCGGCAGTGGAAGGGCTATACGGGGCAGGATGTCCCCCCCGACCGCCTGAAAGTGTTTTTCTATGCAGCTGCCGGCCGTCTCCTGGGCATAACCTTCGCCATCAAGCTGATGGAAAAAGGCGAGAACGCTGCGCAGGACATCTACCTGGACCTTCAGGACACTGTCAGCGACGCGGCCGCTATCGCCCGCGACGAGCATGAGCATGAGGATATGCTTATCGGCATGCTCGATGAAAAGCACCTGCGCTACACCGGCTCCATTGTGCTGGGACTCAATGATGCGCTGGTTGAGCTGACCGGTGCGCTGGCCGGCCTGACGCTTGCGCTGAGAAATACGCGGCTCATAGCGCTGACAGGTCTGATCACCGGTATCGCTGCCGCCCTCTCCATGGCAGCCTCCGAATACCTGTCCACCAAATCGGAAAATACGGACCGGCAGCCCCTGCGTGCTTCGATCTACACGGGCATCGCCTACAGCGCAACGGTCATTCTGCTCATTCTGCCCTACCTTCTGCTGACGAATTACTATGTCTGCCTGCTGTGTACGCTGCTTGCCGCCGCACTGATCATTGCGTGTTTTACCTACTACACCTCGGTTGCGCAGGACCAGCCGTTTACCGGCCGCTTCATTGAAATGTCTGTTCTGAGTTTCGGTGTTGCCGCGATCAGCTTCTGTATCGGATATGTGCTTCGCGCATTCATGGGCGTGGAGGTATAATTGATGAAACCAAAAAGCCTCTACGACATCCGGACAGCGTTCAATATCACGGCATCTTCTCCGGAAGAAATCAGACGGGAGCTGCGCCGTCGCCTGAAAAGCATTCACCCCGACGCTCATGCCGGCGGTGATACCCCGGAGCGGGGCAATCACGAGGACACGCTGCGTATTACCGAGGCCCTTGCCCTTGTTGATGAGCTGAGAAGCAGCACGGCCGTCGTGCCGGTTGAAGCTGTTTCCGGTATCGTACAGGCCATGCAGAAAACGGGCCCGAACGGACGGCGGCGTGAGCTTGACGACAAACTTTCGGCGAAAATCAAAGCCAGGGAACACGCTGCAAAGCAGGGCACAAAACCGCTTACCATTGTCCTGATAGCGCTCGGATCGGTGGTTCTTGCTTCTATCCTCTTCCCCGGTGCGGTTTCCTCAAGCCCTGTTCTGGAGCGCATGCTGAGCGGCGGCAATCCTGCTGCGCTTCTTGTGCTTCTGGCTCTTCTGTTGTTGACGGCAGGACTGTTCGGCATCTACCGCCTCTGGTGCAGCCGCGAGATATCGTCAAAACAACGTCTGCAGCTCGAGTCTGAGCAGAACAGGCTTTTCTTTGATTTTATCCGGTCACCTGCTCTTTTCCGCCGGGACGACTCACAAGCAGGTTTTTACAAAGACCAGTTTGTCGTCTACCTGCAGAACACGGGGCCCCGGCACTCTCTGGTATCGTCGATTCTGCTCGGCAGGCCGCGGCCGATCGATCCTGATCTCGCAGAAACGCTTGCCGAGACAATGCTTCTTCGCGCAGAGGAAAAAGGCCTGCTGCGCAAAAGCACCGCACCCTCCCTTCGCGAGCACTATGTGCTGAGCAAACCGCCTGAAGATCTGTAAAACAGAAAGTGACTAAAGTGCGCTAAAGCTACCGGCAATACGCATGCGTTTTGCTGGTCTGATTTGTCTGGTTTGATATCACTGCGAGCTCATGCCCCCGGGCGGGACCGGGGTTATTCATGAAATGAACATATGTGTACAAGAGATCGGCAAACCCGTCATTGCGAGTCACGCTCTGGCGTGATGACGCCCCGTCCTCCGCAGCAGCTTTGCTACGGAGGGTGGCGGCAATCTCACCAGGTATGGTGCGGTATGCGGAAAAATTGCTTCACTTCGTTCGCAATGCCGTTGTTTGATGCAGGTGGAGAGACGCGCTCCGTTGCGTCCGTATGGTTTATTTCGGGGTCGGTATCGCTATCGGAACCGGTATCGTACATCAATTTTCAACACACCGTGCTTTCCGGATGACATCCCTGCACGGGCGGGGATTTATATTTTATTATTTATGACCTTTGGGTACCGAATCGCGGTTGGTTGTACACACTGCACTATTCTATAACGGTGAGGGGATGCGGCTGCCGGCAGCGTTTTCCTGCCGCGCAAGCTCGGCCTGCTGGCGGCAGAGTGTTTCGAGATGGCGGTCCCTGGTCTCGACTTTTTCAAACCAGTAGCGAGATTCCCTGAATCTGCCGAGCCGCCTGTTGAGCTCGCCGGCCATATACTGTACAACCGGCAATTCAACGGGGGGGACTTCATCCTGCGCAAGTGCTTTGACATAAAAGGCCAGAGCCTTATCGCGCATGGTTCTGCTTCTGGCGGTGTCTCCCGCATCATCGGCTATCCAGGCGGCTTTCAAATAGGCATCCGCGACTTCAACCGACGGCATATCGCGCAGCAGCAGCAGATTTGCATACACAACATATTTTTTGGTATACAAAAAACCGCCTTCAGATGTCTGCCGCTTTTGCTGAAGATACGTCCGGATATCTTCTTTGCAGTCGTCACTGAGATCGCCGTCATGCCGGTGGTCGGTATAGCCGCACTCAGGACAGGTATGAATAAGATAGGCCAGCTGTATGCCGTTTGCATGCACCCTGAAGTCGCTGTCCTGGCAGTCGATCCTGTCGTCGCGTTCCGAAACCGCATCGTTGAATGCTGCGCCGCACAGGCTGCAGGTAAAGGTTGCTTCCATCATAATTAGTCCGTCCCTCCCGTGAACATGGTGTGTTCGCACAGATACATAGAACCTCTCATAGCACAGATACTACGGGCGTGCATAGAAAAAAATGCCCTAATGGAACACCCCGGCATAATCAGCTGCCGAGTCGCTTTTTAAGCATGAAGAGCAGATGATCCGGATTGACCGGCTTTTGAAAAACACCGCTGAATCCCAGCTCCTGCATGTCGTATGATGCAGCTGTGGCCTCGCCGATACTGCTGAGGAGAAAAACGGGAAGATCGGCATGTTTCTTTCTGATCGTCTCGGCTGCTTTCATGCCCGCATCCATCGACTCCATCATCATATCGCAGAGAACAAGGTCGGGCGTAAAATCCTCCAGGGCGGCAAGCCCCTCCTGAGCGCTCATGGCATGCGACACCACAAATCCCGAGGAAGTCAGGATCATTCTGAGGGACTCGATAATATCAGGATCGTCATCGATTATAAGAATCCGTTTCTGTTCCGTCACGGGCATCTCCTTTTCTGAATCCATGCGGTGGCAAACATCCTTTTCCATACAGCGAGGTTTGAGAATGGCCCCGGACAGGGGCCATCAAGTTACTGGGCCCCATTTTGACCGCGACGCGTCTGAGCGAAGCGAGTTTTCGGCCCGCCGCTGCCCGGGGATCGAGCGAGGGTACCCGCCGATGGCGGTCCGGGCAAACGGGTGTCTTTTCTTTTGCAAGTATGTGCTTGAAGCTCTGACAAACTTTATAAACAATTGCTTTGTTTTTCACCGAAACGCTTAAAGCCTTTCGATTCTCACCACCATAGGCTGTGTTTTCAGATATTTAATAATCGTACCGTTATTTCATTATATCGTCTTCTCAGGAACCGCTTGTCCTATCGGCCTCTCCCCGTTTGTTTTGACAGATACGATATGATCTGATTGTCTTTTGCGAGACGGCCTGCAAGAATGCGGGCAAAGCCTTTCAGAAACTTCAGCTGCACCCCATCCGGCAAACGGTTCATGAGGGTCGAGCTTATGGAAAGCACCGCACAGTCGGTCTGTGCCTGAATGCCTGCCTCGCGGGGCCGGTGGCTGAGATAGGCCATTTCTCCGAAACACTCGCCCTTTTCGATGTTGATAAACTTCTGCCCCCGCTTGATTACCCCGACCGATCCGCTCAGAATGACATACATCGTGTCGTCTGTTTCACCTTCCCTGACAATAAACTCATCCTTTTTGCAGCGGACAATAGAGCATGCCGACATGATTTCCGTAACCTCATCGCGGCTGAAGTCGCTGAAAAAAGGAATGCTGCATACATAATCGACAACGACATCGTTTGAATCGTCATGATGAGCATTTTTAAAGGTACGCGCGATACGCTTGAGATCGTAGGCAAGATCGGCGCATGTCTGATAGCGCTTATCGGTTCTGCCGGCCAGAGACCTGGCAACAGCCTCGTCAAGTTCAGCAGGCAGATCTGGGCGGACACCGCGCAGGGCAGGCGGTTCCTGGTTGACGATTTTGTTGATGATGGCTGCCGGGTTATCGCCCGGGTACGCCTTTTCGCCGGTAAGCATCTCATACATTACACACCCGAGAGAAAAGATATCGCTTCTGCCGTCTACCGGCTCTTCCTTGATCTGCTCGGGCGACATGTAATGCGGCGTTCCCACACGGGCCGTGTCGATCGTGTCTTCGGTAACGCAGGCGATGCCGAAATCACCGATCTTAACCACCCCCTCGCCGGTCAGCATGATGTTGGCCGGTTTTATGTCCCGGTGCACGATCTCCATGTTGTGGGCGTACTCGAGAGCCTTACAGAGATTGTACAGTATCTGAAGCAGCTGTTCGGGCTCCAGCAAAGAGTCCTTGCGGCAGAACTCCCGCAGATCAGGCCCGTCGACATATTCCATCGCCATATAGCATGAGCCCCGGTACACACTGGCATCGTATATCGCCACAATGTTCGGGTGCTGCAGCCTCCCGGCCGAGCGCGCCTCGTTGAAAAACTGGCGGTTGAAATTGTCCGGATTGTCTTCCGTGCCGGAATCCTGGTGGGCCGCTAGTTTTACGGCCACCTGCCGGTCGATGAATGGGTCGCGGGCAAGATACACGGCACCCATGTTGCCGCGCCCGAGTTCCTTGATGATTTCATATCGCCCTATGCGCTTTTTTTCATCAGACATATGTCCATGTTCTTGTATGTGTGTTTGAATTTTTCAGTACCGTATAACAAGCATGGCATCCAGTGCTGCGAGGTTTTACACAAAACAAGGTATGCAGCTACAGATTTCCGAAAACCTGATTTTAATAGAAAAGATACTTATTGCATAAAATCCCGGACCATTCAACACTAATTAAAAAAGCCGCCCCGGGTTCCGGGCGCGGCTTTTTGTTGCCAATATTTGAGCATTATTATTTTCTCTTCTTCGGCATGTGGATGGCCTTGGCGTCGACGTCCAGGGCCGCCTCCATGATGCTCTCCGCGATCGTGGGATGGGCGTGGATGGTGTGCGCCATCTCCTCGAAGGTGGCTTCCATCTGAACGGCGAGTGCCGCCTCGTTGATAAGATCGGTTGCATGCGGCCCGAGGATGGCGACACCCAGCACCTCGCCGTACTGCTTGTCAGCGATGATCTTTACCAGGCCGTCGGTCTCGTTGATGACCAGGGCCTTGCCGCAGCCCACAAACGGAAAGCGCCCGATCTGCACGTCACCGTACTGCTTCCTGGCCTCTTCTTCGGTCAGACCGACGCTTGCGACTTCGGGGCTGGTATAGACCGCGCGCGGGGTGGAACGGTAGTCCATGCGCTTCTGACTGCCCAGGCAGTTGAGGGCCGCTGTTTCACCCTCGGCCGTTGCGACGTGGGCCAGCATGAAATTGCCGATCACGTCACCGATGGCATAAATGCCCTTAACGCTTGTTTCAAGGTACTCGTTTACTTTGACAAAGTTCTTGTCCATGGCAACGCCGGCCTTGTCGAGACCCAGGCCTTCGGTGTAGGGCGAGCGGCCGACCGCCACCAGCACCAGGTCGACCTCTTTTTTCTGGTCGCCGAAGGTGACGATTTTCTTCTTGCCCTTGGCCTCGATTTTTGAAACCGAGGTGCCGGTATGAATTTCAACGCCCTCTTTCTGTATCTGCGCGGCAAATCCCCTGGCGATTTCCGCGTCCTCGTAGGGCAGAATCTGGGGCAGCATTTCAACAACGGTCACCGCAACATCCAGCCTGCGCATGATCTGGGCGAACTCCATGCCGATAACCCCGCCGCCGATGATCAGCAGGCTGCCGGGCAGCGCTTCGAGATTCAGAGCCTCATCGGAGGTGATGGCATGCTCGATGCCGTCGATGGGAACACGGCTGGGAACCGAGCCGGTGGCGATGATGATTCTGTCGCACTTTATTTCTTCGCCGGACTCGACGACCTTCACCGTGTTGGCATCGATGATCTGTCCGGTTCCCTTGACGATCTTCATGCCGTGGCTCTTCAGAATACCGCCCAGTCCGCCCACGAGCTGCTTGACGACCTTGTTTTTACGAGCCATGACGGCCGGGAAATCGATTTTGACACCCGAGGTCTTGATACCGAAAACATCGGATTCCCTGGCGTTCTTGTAGGTGCCTGCCGACTGCAGCAGGGATTTCGTCGGAATGCAGCCGCGGTTCAGGCAGGTGCCGCCGAACTCGCCTTTTTCGATGATGGTGACCGTGCCGCCCAGCTGGGCGATGCGGATGGCTGCCGGATAGCCGCCGGGACCGCCGCCGATAACAACAACGTGCACATCGCCGGCAGGCGCGGCCGGAACTGAGGCCCCGCCTGCAGCCGGAGCCTGTGCAGGTGCTGCCGGAGCTGCTTCAGCGGCCGGTGCTGCTGCGCCGCCTTCAGCGCACACCTTGTCATACTCGGCCTTGTCGGCCGCGATGATGCCGATCAGCTCAGCCACCGGCACTTCGCCTTCCTGGGGCACGATAATGTGCAAAAGGCCCGATGCCGGGGCTTCAACCTCATAGGTTATTTTTTCGGTCTCTACGATCAGAAGTATTTCGCCCTGCTTGATCTCGCCGCCTTCGGCGACCTTCCACTCGTTGATCTTCCCCGTTTCCATGGAAAGACCGAGCTTGGGCATGGTTACATTTGTTGCCATAACTATCTGCTCCTTTGCGTTTTAACTCTCGTTGTAGTAATGCGTTTCTATGCCAGCGTCATCATCGGGTCTTCCATGTACTCCTTCAGCGTCTGCATGAAGCGGCCCGCGTTGGCACCGTCGATGGTGCGGTGGTCATAGGTCAGCGACAGGTTCATCAAGGGCCTGATCACGATCTGCTTGTCAACGACAACGGGCTTGTCCTTGATCGTGCCCACACCCAGGATCGCGTTCTCCGGCTGGTTGATAATCGCCGTAAAGGTATCGGTGCCGAACATGCCCATGGCCGATACCGTAAACGTGCCGCCGGTCATTTCATCCGGACCCAGCTTGCCGTTGCGGCCCTTGTCGATCAGTTCGACACGGTCCTTGGCTATCTGGATGATGGACTTTTTATCGGTGTCGCGGATGACCGGCACGACAAGCCCGGTCTTGATGGCCATCGCCATGCCCACATTGATGTCGTCGATATACACGATGCCTTCGCCCTCTACCCAGCGCGTGTTGACGACCGGGTGCTGGCGTAGCGCCATTGCCGTGATCTTCAGCATAAAGTCGGTTATGGTAACGCGCACGCCGTGCTTTTTCTCGGCTGAGGGCAGCAGCTTTGCGCGGAAGTTCTGAATGGCCGTGGCGTCGATCTCATAGGTCATGTACGCCATGGCCGCCTCGTTGCAGCTCTGCAGCATCTTGCGGGCGATAACCTTGCGCATGCCGGTGAGCTTCTCAAGGCGGTCGTTTTCGCCCATCCAGTCGAGTTTGGCTGGCGCGGCAGCCGCAGGCGCGGACGCTGCAGCGGGGGCGGCTTTCTGCGCGGCGATGTGCTTCTGCACATCTTCCTTGGTTATCTTGCCGCCGGGGCCGGTGCCGGTAACGGCTGAGGGATCGATGCCCTCCGCATCCGCGATCTTCTTTGCAACCGGGGTGATGCGCACCTTGTTGGAGGCAAGGTACGCCTCAACATCGGCTTTAACGATTCGGCCCTCGGGCCCGGTGCCGCCGATGAGGCTTATGTCGATATCGGCCTCCCTGGCAATTTTTTTGGCAAGCGGCGATGCCTTGACGCGCTCGCCGGGTGCCCGCTGCGGTGCGGCCGCCGCAGGAGCGGCGGAAGCGGGTGCGGACTCGGCCGGTGCGGAAGCATCAGCGGCAGGGGCTGCAGGAGCAGCTGTAGCCGGGGCGCCTTCCGAGCATATCTTGTCATATTCTGCCTTGTCGGCCGCAATGATGCCGATCAGATCAGCCACCGGCACTTCACCTTCCTGGGGAACGATTATATGCAAGAGCCCGGTTGCAGGAGACTCTACCTCGTAGGTGATCTTTTCCGTCTCGACTATCAGCAGAATATCGCCCTCTTTGGTCTCTCCGCCTTCCGCTACCTTCCACTCGTTGATCTTCCCCGTTTCCATGGAAAGACCAAGCTTGGGCATGGTTACATTTGTTGCCATAACTATCCACTCCTTTCATCTATGCAGCTCATGCTTCGGCTGCGCGCCGTCTGTCGGCTTATCCCATCATTTCCTTGACCTTGGCCGTCAGCTTCTCCGCATCGGGGAGGTAGTGCTTCTCAAGAGCAGGCTGAAATGCGATGTGGGTAAACGGAGCGGCAACGCGCGCCACCGGGGCATCGAGCCAGTCGAACATGGTCTCCTGCAGGTCGGCCGCGATCTCGGCGCCCACGCCCATTATTTTCTTGGCCTCGTGCATGATAACGCAGCGGTTGGTTTTCTTGACCGAGCCGTAAATGGTGTCCATGTCGATGGGGTTGACGGTCAGCAGATCGATCAGCTCGGCCTTGATGCCGTCTTTTTCAAGTGCCGCGACCGCTTTTTCCGCCTCCGGGCGCATGCGGCCGATCGACACAACGGTGATGTCGCTGCCCTCGACGGCTACTTCGGCCTTGCCGATCGGGGTGATGAAATCCTCCTCCGGGATTTCCATCTTCATGCCGTAGGAGGAAAGCGGCTCGATGTAGAGCACGGGATTGTCGTCGCGGATGGCTGCTTTCATGAGGCCCTTGGCGTTTAGCGGGTTGCTGGGCAGAACCACTTTCATGCCCGGCATGCTTGCGAACCAGCTCTCCAGCGATGATGAGTGGTGCGGACCGGCGCCGAACCCGCCGGCGGTCATGGCGCGCACGACAAAGGGCTGCGTGACCTGGCCGCCGAACATCCAGCGCATTTTCGATCCCTGGTTGTAGAATTCCTCGACACACAGGGTGATGAAGTTCATAAACATTATTTCCGCGACCGGGCGAAGGCCCGCAGCAGCCGCGCCGCAGCACAGGCCCACGATTGCGCCTTCGCTGATGGGGGTGTCGACCGCACGCTCGGGGCCGAATTCATCGATGATGCCGCGCGTAACGCCGAATGGCCCGCCCGGCTTGCCGACGTCCTCGCCGACGATGAATACGCTGGGATCCCGCCGCATTTCTTCTGCTATGGCATGATTAATCGCCCACTGAAACTTGATAGGTTTAGCCATGTATCAATCCTCCGGGTAAAAAAAGGTTATAAGCGTTGCCGTTGTTATGCCAGGATGTCTTTGTACAGCTCCTCGACCTCGGGCTGCGGGCTCTTGCGTGCAAAGTCGACAGCCTCGTCGACCGCCTTTTGGGCTTCATCCCTGATAGCCTTGATGCCGTCCGCGTCGATAACACCCTCTTTTTTCAGCTTCTTCTCATACAGAGCAATAGGATCTTTCTTCTGCCATTTTTCAAGCTCGCCCTCAGGGCGGTAGTTGCAGGGGTCTCCCTCGAAATGACCGTGGTGGCGGTATGTTTTGCACTCTACCAGGTACGGGCCCTTGCCCGCGCGGGCGTGCTTGATGGCCTTCTGGGCCTCTTCATACACTATCTCAAGGTCGTTGCCGTCGATGGTCACGCCGGGAGACCCGTAGCCGGCGGCACGGTCCGCAACGTTCTCGATCGCGATGTGGTCCGACTTGGGTGTCATCTGGGCATACAGGTTGATGCTGCAGACGAAAATCAGGGGGAGCTTCAGGACGGCGGCCATGTTGAACGACTCGTGAAACGCGCCCGTTCCCGTGGCGCCCTCACCGAAAAATACGGCGGTGACATTGTCGGTTTTCTGATACTTCTGCGCGAAGGCGGTGCCGAGCGCGATGCGCATGCCCTCTCCCACGATACCGTTGGAGCCCATGCACCCGGTGCTCACATCGGCAAAGTGCATCGAGCCGGCGCGGCCCTTGCAGCAGCCGTCGATGCGGCCGAACAGCTCCGCCATCATGGGCTTCAGGTCGGCGCCCTTGGCTATGATACAGCCGTGACCGCGGTGGGTCGTGTAAATGGCATCCTCCGTGCGCATGGAGCCGCAGAATGCTGCGGCAACCGCCTCTTCGCCCTGCGAGAGGTGCAAAAAGCCCGGCATCTCGCCGCCGGCAAAAATCTTCGTGGTTTCATCTTCAAACGTTCTGACGCGGATCATGCGCGTCAGCAGGTCAATTTTGGTTTCTTTGCTTATTTTCATCTACCTACCTCCGAATAAGTTATGACCGGTACATACAGCTCTATAGAGTGTTTAAAACCGGAACCCGTCCAGCAGGGGTTCCGGCTTTAAGCAGAAAACCTCAGTGATGTATCAGTTCAACGCGCGAAACGCGGGATTACGAAACAGGCACTGTCGCCGCGCCCTTCACGCAGGGATTGCCGTCCTGATCAACAATCTGCATATCACAGACAACAGCGCCTGCCTGTTTTTCCTTCACGACAAGACTGCTCGAAATGGTCATGCCCGGCTTTACCGGCGCCCGGAACTGCAGGTCGATTTTTGTCCCCTCGACCGGCCAGGTCGTGCCCTGGATGGTACAGATCGCCTGCAGTACCGGCTCCACGTTGATGGTGCCGTGCGCGATCGTCGATCCGCCGAACATCTGGTTGTCTTTCATGGCTTCGACATCAACGTGCAGCGTGTTGTAGTCGCCGCATATGTCGGCATACTCGTTTATAAGATCCTGCGAAACAGCAATGCTTTTTGACGGCAGCGTATCACCGGTATTGATGCTGTTGATATCCATAATCACTTCCTCCTTATATCAAAAAATAATTTATTTCATGGTTTTGGGGAGCAGGAAGCTCATCACGATATCCGTAATTTTGTCGCCGTCCTGGTTGGTTGCGTTCATATTGATATAGAGGAATTTATTCACCCTGACCTTGCCGTCTTTTTCCTTGGTAATCTCTTTCTTGTCAGCAATAGAGAGACTCGTCGTAATGGTATCCCCGACTTTTGCAGGCTTGAAAAAGGTGATTGTATCTCCCGCGCGGACCGCCTGGTCGATAAACACCTTACGGTCCCAGCAGATGCGCAGACCGAAGATGTAGATCATCCCGACGGGTACATTTTCCGCGCCGGTGTTGGGATCGCCCATAAGTGCCGCAAACTTTGCAACTTCTTCCTGTGTGACTTTGTAGGTGCCGCCGCCGCAGTCCCAGCCCGGTTCCATTTCGGCAAACGTCAGATCAGCAAGCATTTTATCAGGCCCGAAATTGGTAATTAAGCCGGTGTTGAATTTCTGTTCCATGATTCTCGCCTCCCATAGATGTCGTTAAAAGCTCTCGCAGGCGTTCATCCGGTTCTGCGTGATGCTGCACGAGCGCCGGGATGAACTGCGGAGCGGAATACCGTAGCCTGCCAAAAACAAACCGGTTTTCCGCACGCCACGTGCGGAAAACCGGAACGGTACCGCTAGTAGGACTTTTTCTGGCTCAGCATGACCTGGCCGATAAAGTTTTTGGACATCTCGTTGGTGATCGGTGCAAACACCAGCTGCCTGATATCACGGTAGTACCGCTGGATGTGATACTCCATGGTGAAACCGGCGCCGGCAAGAATCCGCATGGCGCGGTCGGTGCAGCGGAAGGCTGCATCGGAGGTGTACATCTTGGCCATGCTGGCGATAACTCCCAGGGACGGATCAGTGGGATTGTTGGCCTGCATCCAGGCCGCTTTGTAGGTAATCAGGCGCGACAGCTCGATCTCGGTCGCCATATCTGCCAGCTGATGCTGAATCGCCTGGAACTGGCCGATCGGCTTGCCGAAGGCCTCGCGTTCGATGGCGTACTGGTTGGCCTCCTCGAGGCATCCCTGCGCAAGTCCCACGCAGATGGCGGCGCATATGATGCGCTCGTTGTTCAGAGTAGCCAGCAGGTTGTACCAGCCCTTGCCGCGCTCACCGAGAATCTGCTCGTTGGTCAGCTTCAGGTCTTCATAGGCAACCTCGAATGAGGCCAGGATGTGGCTGCCGAGCTTCAGAATCTTGTGGTAGGTGACACCGTCGCAGAATTTCTGATTGAGCAGGCGTCCGTCGGTTTCCTGCTTGCCGGGTTTGTCGCGGTCGACGAGGAAAATGGTAAGGCCTCTGGCCGGCTTGCCTTCCACATCATCGGTGCGGACGATAAGCACGATCGTGTCGGCGACATGCATACCGGTTGTGTAGATTTTAGCGCCGTTGCAGAGAAACGTTCCGTCGGACTGCTCAACAGCGCGTGATTTCAGTGCGCCGAGAATATCGGTACCGCCGCCCGGCTCGGTAAGGGAGAGGCAGAAGTTTGTGTCGCCCGCAATAAGCGGCGGGAGGTATTTCTGCTTCTGCTCGTCGGTGCCGTAGTGCAGGATCGACATGCCGCCGAAGCAGACGCCGGTCAGGTAGGCAAGGCCCATGGCTGAGAAGCTGTTGGAAATTTCTTCGGTGATAATGGTTTCGTCGATGATGTTACCGCCGGTTCCGCCGTACTCTTCGGGAAAGCAGGCACCCAGAATACCTTCCTGTCCTAGTTTTTTCCACACATCGACCGGAAAGTGCTGTTCTTCGTCCCATTCGCCGATTTTAGACTTGGGGCACTCTTTTTCCTTGAACTTCCTGAGCATGTCGATCATCATTTTTCGCTCTTCAGTAAGACCGAAATCGATGGGGATCAAATAATCTGCTTGCAAGCTCATAGTGTTTCTCCTTTCCTCATCAGTATTGGGAATTACGGCGTTTCGCCTTATTCTGTGCCCCGCAATAAAATCCGGTTGCATAAGGGGCATAATGCATGCCAAAAAAAACAAAAAAACTGAAACAATTAAATATACAGATATTTAAGCATGTTATATCCGTAATGGATTTTTCCGGTACTGAGCGCAGTGAGCCACATGTGACAATTTGGCAAAAAAATTATTTCCCCATATGGGCAGCTGACATATTGACACGACGGCATTCCAAGGTTCGTTATAAGAAATAAAAGGTTTAAATACCACTTAAACGATTATTTTGTCAAGGACTTTGGATCGGACGCGGTAACGTCGGATATCCATTGCAGGTAATCTGCGGTACCCGTGTGAATGGGTATAAAAACGATTTCAGGAACATCGTAGGAGTGCAGCCGCCGCACCTCTGCAGCCAGATCGGGAAAGAGAGCCGCTGTTGTTTTGGCGGTAAACAGTACTTCCGGGTCATCATGCACACGGCCTTCCCACCAGTAGAACGACCTGATATCGCTCACGATCTGAACGCACGCGGCAAGCTTTTTTTCAACAAGGCTCCCGGCGATTTTTTCAGCTTCCTGCCGGTCAGCAGCGGTCATAAAAACCATGCCGTAGTCGTTCATAGGTATCCCTCAGAATATATATATGATCTTTTCTGTCATTTCGAAGAAGCGAAGCGGCTGAGAAATCCCCCTGTTAACTGCATGCAGCCGAGGGTCAATTTTCACCCCCTGAAAAATGAGATTTCCCGCATCCGCTCCTAATGAACATACGGTTAGCCTTTTATATTCCTTAGTGCACTTCACACTATTCCAGAGCATTTTTCTGCTGCCCGCCCGGTGGTGCGAGCATGCAGGAGCTGCTTCAGCTGCGATCTTTTTTCGCGACCGGAGGTCGCTCCTACCGGGTGTGTGGAATATACCGGCGCTTTGCAGGAGACCGCTCTGCGGGCGAAAGGGATCGCGGCCGGAGGCCGCTCCCGGCTACACTATTTTGATACCTGCCATAGTACCTGCACCCATATGTTCATTGCATGAATAACCCCGGTCCCGCCCGGGGTCACGTGCTCAAAATGACAATCAACCAACCCAACCGAACAAATCAAGCCGGCAAAACGCATGCGCACTGTCGTTAACTTTAGATCACTCAACACTTCAGCTCCCGTTAGAGTCACTTTTTTGCCTTTTCACCGCGACGTTATCAAAACACTCATATTCTCTTTTTTTTCGATGATTGTAGCCAGTTTCTGGGCCTCCTCCATGCTTGTAAACCGGCCTACCCGCACCCGGTATACGGTGCCTTTACCGGGCACATGCACCTTGATAATGTACGGGTCGTAACCTTTTTCAGCCAGTCGTTCGGAAAACGTCCTTGCGCCGATGGATTTTGAAAACGAGCCCAGCTGTATGGTAAAAACCACGGCAGCATCAGCAGTCTTTTTCCTGTCGTGCCTGCCGGCACCGGAAGCCTCGGACAAAGAAACCGGCTGCTTTTCCTCTTCAGCCGGGGAGCGCTGCAGCTCCATGATCTTTTCCTGACGTTCCTGAACGATGGATTTTTTTTCAGGCGGATCCCGAACAAGCGTATCATAAAAGCTGAGCTGCTGACCGCTTCCGGCGGCATGCCGGCCTGCGGTTTCACCTCCAGGCGTCTCGGTAAGCATACCGTCATCGTCGGGCAGCAGCGGTCGGGGCCCCTGGGACTCTCGCTGCAATCGCAGGTAATAATCGAGCCCGAACCCGACGCTGAAGAGTACCCCGGCAACACTCACGGAAAGCACACTGATTCTGAAAATACGGAATATCCGGCTCGCAAGCGATCGTTCTGCTGTGCCCTTTTTGTGTGTGCGTGCCATAGAAGCAGCGGCTACATTTTTTCGGGTGCCGTAACACCCAGAAGCCCGAGCCCGTTGCCGAGCACACGCTTGACGGCGCCCATAAGGTAGAGTCGCGCAAGGCTCAATTCCCTGCGGTCGGTTATTACCCGGTGTTTGTTGTAATAGCTGTGAAACTGTCCGACAAGCTCCATGAGGTATGTCGAGACCCGGTGCGGCTCGAACGAGCGCGCGCTCCCCGCAACGGTTTCCGGAAACTGGGCGAGCTTTCTGACAAGGTCGACCTCTTCGGTTTCCGTGAGCAGCTCCGCGTCGATTTCTTTCCAGGCCGGCGGTTCGAAGCCCTTTTCAGCCGCAAATGAAATGATACTGCAGATACGGGCGTGGGCATACTGTACATAATAGACGGGATTTTCATCACTCTGCTTTTTTGCTACTGCCAGGTCGAAATCGAGCTGCGCATCGGAGCGACGCATAAGAAACATAAAGCGCGCCGCGTCACTGCCGACCTCATCGACAACCTCCCTGAGCGTTACAAATTCACCGGACCTGGTGGACATGGCAACGGGCGTGCCGTCGCGCAGCAGGTTCACCATCTGAACAAGCAGCACGCTGAACGACGCTCTGTCATGGCCGAGCGCATCCAGCACCGCCCTGATGCGCGGAACATAGCCGTGGTGATCGGCGCCCCAGATATCAACTGCCAGATCGAAACCGCGCTGATACTTGTTCTGATGATACGCGATATCCGAGGCAAAATACGTGGTGTTGCCGTCCTCCTTGACCATAACCCGGTCTTTTTCGTCACCGTAGCCGGTAGCCCGAAACCACAGGGCGCCGTCCTTTTCATAGGCGAGATCCTGCGTGCGGAAAGAATCAAGCACCTCCTGCACAGCCCCCGACTCGTACAGCGCTGTTTCGGAAAACCAGGTATCGAACCGGACACCGAAGGCCTCCAGATCGTCCCTGATGCCGGCAAGAATGCTTTCCGCCGCATAACGTTTGAAAAATTCGACCGCCTCAGTCTCATCCGCCGCCGCCAAGCGGTTGCCGTGCTCATCGACAACCTTCCCTGCAATATCATAGACATACGCCCCCCGGTACAAATCCTCCGGAAACGTTACATCCTGCTTGAGCAGCTCGAGATAGCGCAGATAGGCGGCTCGACCCAGATTGTTCATCTGGTTGCCGATATCGTTGAGATAATACTCACGTGAAACCTCGTACCCGGCAAACGAAAGAACCCTGGCCAGTGAATCGCCGACAGCCGCCCCCCGCCCGTGGCCGATATGCAGCGGCCCGGTAGGGTTTGCGCTGACAAACTCCACCAGCACCTTCTTGCCCTGTCCGATATCAGCCGAGCCGAACCGTTCGCCGGCACCTTCGATCTCCCGCAGCACATCGCTCCACACATCGCCGCTGACGGTAAAATTGATAAAGCCGGGACCGGCGATTTCAACATTGCAGATGCGGTGATCCGCTTCGTGAAGACGAGATGCGAGTATATCAGCAATTTCACGTGGCGGTCGTTTTTCCTGTTTGGCAAGCACCATTGCAAGGTTGGTCGCCAGGTCGCCGTGCGCCTTGCTGCGGGGAACCTCGACCACAAAGTCCGGCAGCTTGTTTGAGCGCAGCAGGCCCTCTTCGCTGCACGTCTTAAATACGTTTTCAAGTGCTTCCCGTACAAAATCTTTCATGTGCAGGTTTTTCCAGTCAGGTAACGGTGATTATCAGCGCCTGCAGCCCTTAAGGAAGGCGTTCTCCAGACACAGAAATGAATCGGCTTTTGCCAGGTACCAGACTCCCAGCAGGGTAAGCACGGCATCCTCTGCCGCCGAGAACCATCCGATAGAGCGTTCGGCGGAAAAGCAGCCGCAATCGACATCGATACCCCGCAGCGTGTTGATAATCAAAGCAAGGGTAAAAATGCCCAGCAGGCCGGTGACAACAAGACATGCCGCCCGGGTACGGATACCCGCTACAAGCAGGATGCCGGCAATCAGTTCGATCCAGGGCAGTCCGGCCGCAACAATCCCCACGGCAAAGCCCGGCAGCATACGGTAGTTATACACATCGACGGCGAATGCGTAGGGATCCAGTATCTTGGGAACAGCCGCATAGATAAACAGCACGCCCAGAAACAGTCGAACACCGAACAGAATGCACTTTACCGTCAGTCTCACGGACGGTCTCCTTCCCGCCCGGGCAGCCCCTGACCCGACCACTGTTCCCAGCCGCCCAGGTAAACATGGACCGGGCTGATGCCGAACTCGTTCATCAGCTCGGCCAGCTCTATCGCTTCAGGGCACTCGGGCCCGACACAGTAGACGATTATCCTGTCGGTCTGCACTCTGGCCGATAACTCGGGCACAATATCTTCAAGATCACCCGGAAGCACGTTCAGAGCGCCCGGGATGTGTCCCGCCCGGTACTCGTCGTCGGGACGCGCGTCGATAAAACAGTTCGTTCCCTCTTCATACCACTGCCTGGCCCGCTCTAAATCGATCAGTATCACAGATGGATGCTCGGCGCCGGATGAAGACGAAGCAGCTTTTCCGGCAACCTCATCCTGAAGATACTGTTTAATAAAGGCGGTCAGCCTGCCGTCGAAGCCCTCTTTGACCATCGTATAGTTGAGACAGACTCCGATGACCATACCGGCAGCCGCGAGCACAGCAGCTTCAAAAAAAATCTTTTTCCAGGATACTGTAAATGCAGCATGTTCCATATCCGGAATAAAATAACAAACATGGGTGCCTATTGCAAGGCTGTATTGTTGTCCGAAACGCCGTACCATGATACCATCAGATTAATTGGAATGTCCGAACAATTATCCTCGCCTGAATGGCGAGGCGGCAGGATGGTTCCCAGCGGGGACTGTCACGTTCTTTGAGCCCATTTTGACCGCGCCGAGTCTGAGCCAGACAGTAAATGACAAAGGATTACAGCCGCGCCGGAGCGTGGTTTTCCATATATTTTTTTATGTTCGTCCTGAAACAGGAGAAACGGGATACGGAAAAAATGAAAACCGTTGAGGAAATAAAAATAAACAAAAACAAGGAAACGCAGCGCTTCACCTGTGTGCTGCTCGAAAAGGGCCCGGGTCGCATGGTGCTCGGCTATTATGCACGGAAGGCCGGCACAATAGCCGATATCGCAATTCCACCCGGGTCGACAACCATTGCCCACTACTGGAGCGACAGGGGATATGTTATGTGGCGGATGTTCGATGCAGCCCTGGACCTGATCGGAACCCTGTTTCATATCTGCCGGAATGTTGCTTTTTCATCGGACTCTGTCAGCTATGAAGATTTGATAATCGATATATGGGTGTCGCCCCAGGGGCACTGTCGTCTCCTCGATGAAGACGAGCTTGTGCAGACGGCTGCAAAGGGCTGTATCTCGGATGCCGAGCAGGAATGGATCGCCCGATGGCGGTCAGCCGTTATCGAACAGCATGATGCTGCTATCATGGAGGCGGCTGCCGGGGAGTCCGCGCTGCTCGCCCTGGTGCAACAAAACGGTTTACAGTAATGACTGCTGGGGTATAATATTTTTCGTCCGCGGGGATATGCGCCCCTGTTCAGGCGCCGATCATACATAATCGACGAAGGTTCGGAATGTCGTCTGTGCTTCTGTTGTTTGGATGGATACGATCCGGATAAAGGGCTTTTTGAATACACCACCGTCCATTGCGAACGAAGTGAAGCAATCTCCCGCAACACGGCACCCTGCCTGGTGAGATTGCCTCCGTCCTCCGCAGCAAGGCTACTGCGGAAGACGGGGCGTTGTCCCGCTTTGGCGGGACTCCCCGCAATGACTGATCAATCAGTTGCATAGGTGCTATTATTTGTGATTTTTTTTTGTCGGTTACAGTAATTTTCAAAATGCTCTATTTTTGAAAGGAGTTCTGCATGACGGAAAAAAGTGTCTGGAAATACTGCTACTGGTTCGATGAAGAGCAGCTTTCACATCTCAAAAAAAAGATGCATTCCGACGGAATCGAAATGACCGTTGCAAAGCAGAACCCGTGTGAAGCTTTTCTGGGCCGGATCGGCTATGCCGAGCCGCACACGTGGCCGGCAATATGCAAATTCGATGCGGCACCGTGGTATGCGCAGTCCCGTTTCAGCGGTAAAATCGTCGTTGCTGCATCATCGCGGCTCGATGGGTATGATGAGCTTCTCGAAACAACCGTAGCACCTGTAGATTTCACCCCACCTGAAATGCCCTCCGTGCAGCAAAAAAAGGCTTTGACCGGGGATGCCGCTTTTGAGTCGTGCAAACCGGCACAGTGGGACGACTTCCCGCAGGAGATGGGTGAGCAGATCGCTCAGGGGCTTGCAAAAATATCAGGCCGGCCCGCAGACACCTGGGACGACCTTTTTGCCTCATGGACCGCGGTTCACGCCAATTTTGTCAGCCCGCAGTACCGGGCGGGAGACGAGTTCCTGAACGCCCCGTACTCGATCGGTGATTCATTCAACATCAGCAGCTGCTGCGTACAGCTGTTTAATCTGTTCGATTCTAAGGAAAAAGCGTTTCTGGTCCGCCCCTGCACCGGCGCAACGATCGTACAGGCTTTGGAAAAAAATCAGTACTATTTCGTACGTCTGGTTAAAAATCAGTAACTAGCCTCGCCCAATCGGCAAGGCGTCAGGACAGCCACCCAAAGGGGGCCGTCAAGGTCTTTGGGGTTCCTTTTTGACCGCGCCGAGTCTGAGTCCCGTGCTGCGGGACAAAGGGCTGAACTGTCTGAGCGCAGCGGGTTTTCGGCCCGCCGCCGCTCGGGGCTCCGGCGAGGATACCCGCCGTAGGCGGGCCGGGCAAACGGGTGTCCTTTCTTTGGCCATACCTTTCTTTGGACAGGCAAAGAACGGTATGACACCTGTTTAAAAGAGCAGCTTGGTTCTCCCTGAAACGCTTAATGCTTTTCGGTTCGCACCGCCACAGGCAATGGTTTTAGATATATAAATAATAAAAGGATACATCACACATGTTCGCTACCATCAGATTTTTCGGCGCGACCGGCACCGTGACCGGCTCCCGCTTTCTTCTCGAAGCAAAAAACCACAGAATGCTTGTCGACTGCGGTCTTTTTCAGGGCCTCAAGGAAAACCGGCTGAAAAACTGGGACCCGTTTCCGGTGCCGCCTGCCGACTTCGAGTATGTACTGCTGACCCATGCGCACATAGATCACTCCGGCCTCCTGCCCCGTTTTTGCAGGGAGGGCTTCGCCGGGAGCATATACTGCACGGATGCAACACAGCGCCTGTGCGACTTCATGCTGCGCGACAGCGCCCACCTGCAGGAGGAGGATGCCAAGTGGGCCAACAAGCGTGGTTTTACAAAGCACCGGCCCGCCCTGCCGCTCTATACCGTTAAAGACGCAGAAGATGCCCTGACCAGGTTCAAGCCGTTTCACTACGGTGAGGATATTTATATCGACGAGGGCCTCAGGGTGAAATTCAAGGATGCCGGCCACATCCTCGGCTCGTCATTCGTGGATGTCAAAATCCGCCAAAACGGCGATGTTCGCAGGATCGTATTCAGCGGTGACCTTGGCAGTCCCAACCGCCCCATCCTTAACGATCCGGTTCAGGTGTATGAAGTCGATTATCTCGTTCTGGAGTCCACCTACGGCGACCGGCTGCACAGCCCCGGCCACATATCGCGCAGCGACGAGCTGGCACGTGTCATAAATCAAAGCGTCAACCGCGGCGAGGCACTGATTATTCCGTCGTTCGCTGTCGAGCGTGCCCAGGAGCTGCTGTTTCACCTCCGCGACCTCGAAGAGCGTTCCGTCATACCCGAGCTGCCCGTATATCTCGATTCACCCATGGCTGTTCAGGCAACCTCCGTATTCGAAGACATGAAAGGCTATTACGATTTCGACGCCAAAATGCTCGAGCTTGACGGTAAAAAAATCATGCGGCCGCGCCGGGTCACGTTCATTAAAGACGTTAAAGAGTCAAAACAACTGCATGCTTTCAAGGGGCCGGGCATCATCATTTCAGCAAGCGGCATGCTTGAGGGAGGCAGAATTCTGCATCATCTGCAGCACAGGCTGTCCAACCCCCGTACAACCGTATTGTTTGTGGGCTACCAGGCGGAAGGCACGCGCGGGCGGGCGCTTCTCAACGGCAAAACGGAAATCAAGATACACGGACAGATGGTTCCGGTCAAGGCGGCGATTGAAAACATTTCGGGGTTTTCAGGACACGCCGATTACCGGGAAATGCTGGCCTGGCTCATGGGATTCAACCGGCCGCCCAGAAAGACCTTCATCGTTCACGGCGAACCGGACGCTTCACTGTCGCTGGCTGAAAAAATCAAGACAACGCTTGGCTGGGAAACCGTTATTCCGCAAACGGGAGACTCGTTTTCCCTGACGTGATGCGGCAGTGCATAGAGCGCAGGAAAATATTTTTACTTGCCTTTTTGGAAAAGAGTCTATACTTACTAGTTAGATAACTTACATACATGCGGGAGAATAACGCTATGCTGGGAATGCCGGGCGGTACCGAGCTTATCATAATACTCTTCATTGTTTTAATACTCTTCGGCGGCAAGAAGCTTCCCGAACTGATGGGCGGGCTTGGCAAAGGAATAAAAAGCTTTAAAAAGTCAATGTCCGAAGAGGACAAACACGAAAGCGCGGGCGAAATCGAGGGCGATAAAAAAGATACCGACTAACAGCCTGTTAAAAGCCCAGCTCAGCCAGCAGCTTGTCCACCTCATTCTGATCGAGCGGCGATTTCTGCCCCTCCTGCTCCCAGTTTTCCTCGGCAATCCGGCCCATCATGGAGTGTACCGTATCGCCGACCGTATCATCAAAATCTCCGCTACACTCCTGCTTGCCTTTCAGCTTTACACCGAAAGATACCAGAATGCTCAGAAGCTGCACCTGGACGTTTGTAAGCGTGTCGGCTATTTTAATAATGCGCTGTCCGGAAAGGTCCTGGAACGAGAGGGATTCAAGTATCTGTCGTATGCTGGCAACAATCTTCTGAATAACCGCATCGGAGGACTCCATGGCGGCGATAAGCTTGTCGTGATCGTCCTTCCTGACCATTGAATACTCACTGCTGTCCTGTTCGGCCGGGGCTGTTTCGCGAAGTCGCCTGGAGAGCTTTTCAAGCAGCTCGATGTTACGCGCAACAATGCCCCGGGCCTCATCGAGGGGACCGTCCCGCGCATCACCGGATGGCTGCCCGGCAGCGGGCGTGCTCTCGACCGCGACTTCTTTTTCTTCGACAGTGCCCTCAATGGGCAGCACCTGGTCGAGGAAAATGCTTGCGGCGCTCTGGTTCATCTTCTTGAGGATCTGCCTGTTTTTATCGCTGTCTGTATTTTTAAACAGTGTCTTCAGCAGTTCGGTCAGCGAAAAGTTAAAAAAATTATCTTCGACATCAACCTCAGGAGCCATCTCGGACAGAGCCTGCATTACGGCTTCCTTGTCGAACTCGTCTTCACGGGCCTCGCGCATGGCTTTGATGTGCTTCTTGACGGCTTCGTTCGTGCAGAGCTCGTACAGGGTTTGAAACAACACGTCAAAATCGAATGAGTATACTGTCACGACCTTTGTTTCGGGCTCATCCGGCTGCTCTGCTGCCGGCTGCTCTGCAGGCTCGGGAACGGGAACAGACTCAAGCAGGTCTTTGAGCTGCCGGTTGTGCTCCAGCATGTCATCGACCGCTTTGACAAGCGCCTCATCCGGTGCGGAGCCGGAAGAAGGTACATTGTTGCCGACAAAGTCAAGTTTTTTAACCTCGGCGAGGTTGTTCTGGATGGTCTCGCAGTCGTCCTGAATGCTCTCGCTCAAATCCATAATTTCCATGGTCGCCTTTTCAGTCATCTTAACGATGTCGCCGAGCAGCCCTTTTGCGCTCTCCAGATCGACACCGGCTTTTTGAATGTCGACGTGCTGCAGTTCATCAGCCGAGGGCATTTCTTTTATCGAGAGAGAGAGATCGCGGGCGAGCTTGCCGATTTCATTCAGCATCTCTTCTGAAATTTCCTTGTAAAAAGCAAAATCCTGCTCAGCGGAAGACGTTTCCGTTGCATCCGTAACAGGCTGCTGAGCGGCGGCAGGCTTCTCGTCTGCCGTTTCAGCGGGAGCCGGCTCCTCCTGCGGCGGGGGAGCCGGCGGTGCAGGAGCAGGTGCGGGTTCCGGCACCGGTACGGGTACTTCCTTTTCGACTATTTTCTCAATAACCTTCGTAACGCCGCCTGCCGGGCTGACGGTTATTTCATACACCGCCTCGCCGGTTTTGATCCTGAAAACACCGGAAGAAAGCTCGAGACGTATGACGGGCAATTGTTCCTTGTCGCTCATACAACCATTACCTACGAATGAATCCGGCCTATAAATTTCGCTCCGATAACGTAGCCGTCCTGCTCTTCATCGGATCGCAGCACTTCCGCCACCGTCATCAACAGCAGCTCCGAGTCGGTATTGGACACCTTTATGCACTCCCCGTCATGATCGGACCAGCCTGAAATATATATTTTCAAAAAGAGCTGCGTCCCGATATCGAACCGCTCAGCGGCGATAAACAGAACCCCGCCGCCGCTGACGTTTTTGAGCAGGCCTGATTTGAGTGTTTCCTGCTGAACAATGGAAGTGAACGGGCCGTATTCAATACGATATGGCTTTACCAGTCGTTTATGCTGTCGGCGATCTTCCATGGGTTGTTGTCCTGTCTCAGCGTGCAAATAGCAGCATGTCCGTATCTATATGTAATTCAATAGCATTTTCTAAAATAGGTGTCAACGTATACCGGACCATCGCAAAAATGACGACAGTGTATTCCTAATCCGGCCGAGGCCCTGCATTTCCGTCATGCCCAGAAGACGCACGAGAGCCTGCGGACGGGCGTAAAACCGCCGGTAGGCGTCACGGCGACATCGCTCGACCGTCTGATACGGCAGACCCGGCAGCTCCATGCACGCATGGTCCTGGTTCATACCTTCTACTGTATCGACACGTATCCATTGTTCCTGAAGGGCCTGCTCATACAATCTGCTGCCCGGGAAGGGGGCACAGCAGTAAAACTGGGCGATATCGAGCCCGAGCGAAACAGACCAGGAAATTGTCTTTTCCATTGTCTGCTCTGTTTCTCCCGGCAGGCCGAAAATGAAGTGGCCGGCTGTTTTTATGCCTGCATTGCGCGCAGCCCTGATCGCCTCTTCCGCCATAGCCGGCGTCGTGCCTTTGCCGACTGCATTCAGCACGCCCTGATCGCAGGACTCTATGCCGAAGCTGATCATCCAGCACCCTGCCCGCGCCATGAGTGCCAGCAGCCCGGGATCGACGATATCGACCCTGCTGTTGCAGGTCCAGGATACGGCAAGGTCGCGTTTCAATACCCCTTCACACAAATCCGCAACATAGTTCCGGTCAAGCACGAATGTTTCCGCCCAGATGAAAAAATCCCGAATGCCGAACCGTGAAATGTCGTACTCGATCTCGTCAAGCACGCGTCCGGGAGAGCGCTTTCTGAGCTTTTGTCCGTAATAAGTCTGACAGGTGCAGAATGTACAGGCAAACGGACAGCCGCGCTGCGGGGCGACTATCAGAAACGGCCGTCCCTTGAGCGGCAGGCGGTAATCCGCAATGTCGAGAAGGTGCCATGCCGGGAACGGAAGGCTGTCGATATCTTCAAGAAACGGGCGGTCGGCTGTGCGATACACGGAGCCGTCCCGGCGGCAGGTTATGCCGTCTACGGCAGACAGGGGTCTGCCGGCAGCGAGCGCCGCGACGAGCCCGCTGAATGTCATTTCAGGCTCATTGCGCACAACACAGTCGAGCTGCGGAGCCTGCTCCATACACTGCCTGTCCAGAGCGGTGACATGCGTGCCCATAGCAGCGGTGAACGCTTCAGGAACGGCAGCTTTAACTGCTGCCGCAAAGCTCAGATCACTCGCGATTGAAGGAGTCCCCGTACTCCAGCACACCACATCGGGACGGAAGCGCCCGAGCTCGGCTGTAAGGCCTTCAGCAGACATGCCGCGTGCCGGGCAGTCGATAATGACGACATCATGCCCGTCCCGCTCAACAACCGCACCCGTGGTCGCAAGCGTTACCGGCGGCCACAGCGTGGACCACACCCCCTGCTCCTGGGTGCAGCGCCCCTCGCGGATGAATTTTCTATTATCGCCTGCCGGCGGGTTGCACAGTAGGATGCGCATAAAAAGGTCAAAAGGCTGAAAGGCGAACCGTTTAAGGAAAAATTATTTTACCGTTAATCAAAATAACAGGTATTTTACCAATGTATACACATATCTGATCCAGACTTTCCGCACGCTTATCTTGGAATATCCCATTTTACGCTTGTGCTCATGGCTGGGAACCTCGGCCATGCGAAACCCTTTTTTCAGGGTCTTCATTATCATTTCCTGCTCGATGGTGGTGATGTTTTCCCGCAGATCGAGTTTTTCGATGACATCTTTTCGTATGGCACGAAATCCGTTCTGGCTTTCGCTGAGCTGCACCCTGAACCGCCAGTTGATGCAGGCGGTTATAAACGAGCTGCCCATCAGCCGAAAGCATTCGTCAAACCCCCCGTGCAGCTCGCTCGACCCGCCGATCAGCCGCGAGCCCGATACATGGTCGGCCTCGCCCCTCTCGATCGGTTCGATCAGCCGGGGTATGTCCGCAGGATCGTGAGAGCCGTCTGCGTCGATAAAAACGATTATATCCCCCGAAACAAGCGAGATTGAGGTTCGCAGCGCTTCACCCTTGCCCCTGCCGTGATCAAGCTCGACCCTGACCCCGCGTGACTCGGCAACTTCTCTGGTTTTGTCGGTGGAGTGGCCGTCGATGACAAGCAGTTCATCGGCATAGGGGAGGCAGCCTTCGATAACTTCCCCGAGCGTATGCTCCTCATTGAGTGTCGGGATTACAACAGAAACCTTCACAGCACTGCCCCTTCTAAAAGAATAAGAAAATTAGCAAGATAGACAGAGTTGTTATCGTATATAAGGTGGTCGGGTCGTGTCAAGCGGTAAAACTATATCAAATTATCCGGTAATAAAGAGATTAAAAAATATGACCTGGGCTGGGCGAACAGTATAGACGGCAGGCCGACTGTTCGTGTCAGGATTGAGTAGAAGCGACCTCCGGCCGCGATCCCCCTCGCCCGCAGAGCGGTCTCCTGCAGAAAACCGGTATATTCCACACACCCGGTAGGAGCGACCTCCGGTCGCGATCATTTCGCCCGCAGAGCGGTCTCCTGCAGAAAACCGTCTTCTTGCACCTGGCCTGTAGAAGCGGCCTCCGGCCGCGATCCCCTCGCCCGCAAAGCGGTCTCCTACAGAAAACCGTCTTCTTGCAACTGGTCTGTAGAAGCGACCTCCGGCCGCGATCCCCTCACCCGCAAAGCGGTCTCCTGCAGAAAACCGGTATATTCCACACACCCGGTAGGAGCGACCTTCGGTCGCGATCATTTCGCCCGCAGAGCGGTCTCCTACAGAAAACCGGCATATTACACACCCGGCAGGAGCGGCCTCCGGCCGCGATCCCCTCGCCCGCAAAGCGGTCTCCTGCAGAAAACCGTCTTCTTGCAGCTGGCCTGTAGGAGCGACCTTCGGTCGCGATCCCACTCGCCCGCAAAGCGGTCTCCTACAGAAAACCGGTATATTCCACACACCCGGTAGGAGCGACCTCCGGTCGCGATATCATTCTAACCAGACAGCATCCCATAACGAATAACTGCCAAGTTTATCAACCAGCCCCCGGCGCAGGGGGTTTGCGACAATATACCGCGCTGAGTTTTTAATGTCTTCATCTTTTCGTAATGCATGATCATGATAGGCTTTTTCCCAAACCTTCCCCCTTCTGTTTAACCGTTTATTAATGTAATGAGCTGATCTGCCTTTCACATATTGCATGACCTTTTTGAGATCTGCCTTTTCGGTCAGGCCAAAAAGCCAGTGCAGATGCTCCGGCATCAGAACCCATGCAAGGGATTCAACCATCCCCTCGTCATGCACCCGGCGCATTTCAGAAACCACTAAACGCCCGATAGTGAAATCGGCAAACAATGGCTGACGCTGATATGTAACCGCTGTTATATGATAGAGGCGATGCGGTTCGGAAAAACGACCGTAACGCAATGCCTGATGCCCCGGTTTTAATTTAGTATTCATGGATTAATCTTTCAGAGCGGTCTCCTGCAGAAAACCGGTATATTCCACACACCCTGCAGGAGCGACTCCCGGTCGCGATCCCCTCTCGCACCGCAGAGCGGTCTCCTACAGAAAACCGGCATATTACACACCCGGCAGGAGCGGCCTCCGGCCGCGATCATTTCGCCTGCAATGCGCCGGCATACACCTCAAGAACCTGCCGCAGCGCATCCCGCAATTCGGGGCTTCCGACAGCCGACAGAGCTTCTGCAGCAGCAAAAAGCTCTCGCTCCAGATCAGGTGTCATACGCAGGGGCCTGCCTGCGGAAGCCCGAACTGCAGCCGGAATCAGCCTGCGGAGAGCTTTACTGATACGGGTTTTGAGTGCGGGATTGTTTTTCAGCAGCAAACTCAGTTCGCCGGCGTGCCGGTAGTACAGCCTGATGATATCGCTGCCCGCAGGAGAAGAGGACAGGACAGAATCCCTGAACATCCGCAGCAGATGAACCTCTTCTGACCCCTCCCCGAGCACCAGTGCGGCCGGACACGGCCCGGAAGCAGACGTCGTGGTCGTGGCAGCGACAGATGTCGATGATGAGGATGTTGTCGTCTCGATCGCGGTTGTCGTAGTGGATGCTACACTTGTCGTCGTTGTATCCGCGGCAGCAGTTGTTGTGGTTGAGGGAGTGGATGTCGTGGTCGTTGTTGTGGTCGACGAGCTTGACGTGGTCGTGTCGCCGGCACCGTCCTGGTCGAATCCATAGTAACGAATATTGGGCCCCGCATCCGAAGGCCTGGACCATGTCCCGCCCGTGGCGCGGTACACCACGCCGCTGTTGCCGACAGTCACCTTGCCGGATGTCGGCCCGGCGGGGGTCAGGGTAAACGCTTCATTGTAGCCGTACGGCCCGCTCGGCAGGTTAAGAAAGTTGGCTATTGCCCAGTTCTGCATGAGATCTGCCCAGGAATCCACCCCGTCGATCGCCTGCGCGGCAGCACCGGCTACAGCCTTGTAGTCATGGAGGCCGCTTGAGAGCATATAGTCGATAATCTCCTTGAAAATACCCTGCCCGCTGTCCGACTGCGCTGCCAGATACTGGCCGAACAGATAGGAAAGCGCGTAGTTGGCAAGCGTATCACCGTAATAATCCCAGTAGGTCAGGCCGAAGCCGTTGCGGATCGAATTATTCATGTCCTCATTATAATAGGCAATGCGGGAGAAGAGGGTTCCGTCTCCCTCCATGTCGGGGTGGGTGAATGACGGGTCGGCATCGAGCTTTTCCTTGAAATACATGGTTTCTGCAGCCATGGCCATCATCTCGTCGATCCAGGTGTCGGAATAGTCGGTGTCGTTCTCCCATAGTTTCAGACCGAAGTGTACCAGGTGCTGATACTCGTGCACCAGCGTTGTGAGGTTGTACTCGTAGAAATTAAGCCCGGTCGTGTTCCACCCCTCAGGCTCGTCGCCCCGGATGTAAATAATATCGGATTCATTGCTCCTGATTCCCTGCGGACGCGTGAGTGAATCGGCATAATAATCCTTGCTCCAGAAATAGCCGCCGATATAGCCGTTGATCGTGCCGCCGTCGTTCATGTCATAGAGCAGGATATCCACTTTCCCGTCCCCGCCCAGATCGGAATGAATGCCGATGTTTTCCGAAACCACATCATACATTATTTCGAACTCATCGATATAGAGCGATACAGTGGAGGCTGACAGGCTGAGGGTGTCGTCCGCATACAGCAGGCAGTGGTCGCCGACGCCCTCCACCGTTGCCGTAATCTGACGCCAGGATGCATCAAGGTCATCCTTGACCCAGAACGATTTTTGATCACCCACGGCACGGTACTGCATGCGGGATTCCTGCAGCGCGTTTTTTAATTTCATCATTGCACGTCCGGTGCGTGCAATCCCGGGAGCGAGCCTCGGCAAAACAGGCTCGCGCCACAGCGGTACGGGGCTGCCGTCGCTGCGCAACAGCAGCGGGGCGGACCGGCTGGGGCTTGAGCCGGGCAGTGTGCCTGAAGACTGGCCGACTGATTCATCGCCGCCGTAAATATTAATAACTGCTATGTAGTCGCTCTCCTCGGCCGCGGCGGGGAAAACGGCACCGGCAGCCAGCACGACAAGCAGGGACAACGGTAAACAAATGTGTTTTTGCAATTGAATCATCGTGGTATCCAATGTGAGAAAAATGCCGGACACGCGTGAGCTTTGTCCGGCCCTGTACTGTGATAGAGCCTTTTTCTGCTGCCCGCCGGGTGGTGCGAATATGCAGGAGCTGCTTTAGCTGCTATTTTTTCCGCGGCCGGAGGCCGCTCAGGTATTCTGCCGTTATTCGGCAAACATTTCATTAAAATCGAGGTTCCTGATCTCGAGGAGGTCGGCCTGCAGGGCCGGACGCGCCCTGGAAGCCATGCGTTCGCACAGGGCTTCGATATCGGCACTGAGACTGCTGCCGATTAGAGCATCCCGGCCGCTGATACGGTCTGCAAGTAGGGGAATCGCCTGTGAAAGAACATCCCGTGCCCGGGCGCGCAGGCTGCTGTTGAGCAGCAAGAGCGCTCCGACTTCTGGACTGTATCGGTAGTAGAGCTTCACGAGCTTTCTGCCGCGTTCGGTCTTCATCAGCACGCGGTCTCTGAACAGCCGTAAAGTCTCGACCTCAGGGCTGCCGCTGCCGAGCACCTGCGATGCGGCGCATGGGCCGCCGGTACCCTCGCCGCTGCCCTCAAGCGGTTCTCCCGAAGCGTCATAGAAGCGTATGTCGGTGCCGGCATTCAGCGGCGCGCTGACCTCTCCGGTTACCAGGCGGTAGACCACGCCGCCGTTGTTTAACCTGGCAATGTCCGTGGTAGGACCGTGCGGCGTTACCTGAAAACCGCCCTTGTAGCCGAAGCTGCCGCTCGGGTCGTTTGCCATGTTGGCGACGGCCCAGCTTTTCAGCAGGTCTTCCCAGCTGTCGATACCTGCCAGGCTGTCTGCCGCGGCACCGGCAACCGCACGGTAATCGTGCATGCTGTTTGCCTGCATATAATTAATAATGTCTTTGAAAACACCCTGACCGCTCGAGGACTGCAGGGCAAGGTACTGGCCGAAAAGATATGCCAGTGCGTAGTTTGCGAGGGTATCGCCGCCTGAGTCCCAGTAGGTCAGGCCCTGGCCGTTCCGGATCGTGTTGTTGATATCCAGGCTGTAATATTCGATTCTGCCTGCAAGATACCCCTGCCCCGTCATGCTCGGGTGCGTGTAGGCCGGATTTTCCGCAAGCTTTGCCTTGAAATACATGGTCTCGGAAGCCATGGCCATCATCTCGTCGATCCAGGTGTCGGTGCTGCCCTGCGGGTCCTGCGGCTCCCAAACCTTTATGCCGAAATGAACCAGATGCTGGTACTCGTGCACCAGGGTCGTCAGGTTGTAGTCGTAGAAGTCACCGCCGACCTGGTCCCACCCCTCCGGCTCATCGCCGCGGATATAGATGATGTCCATCTCGTTGCTGCGCACGTTCTGTGTCTGCGTCTCGGCATCGGTGAAATAATCCTTGCTCCAGAAATAGCCGCCCAGGTAGCCCGCTATGGTGCCGCCGTCGTTGACGTCATACAACAGAATCGAGACCTTGCCGTTGCCGTCGCGGTCGCTGAAATCACCGATATTGTCCGAAAGCACGTCGTACATGATGTCGAACTCGGTGATGTAGGAATCAAGGGTTGCCTCCGATACCGCCAGCGTGTCGTCGACGAACAGAATACCGTGCGTGCCTTCCCGCTGCACGGTCGCCGCCACCTGCCGCCAGGCTGCGTCGCGATCATCCTTTACCCAGAAGCTGCCCTGATCGCCCACGGTATACGCCGATACCGCAGCTGACAGCGATTCATGCCTGTCGAACGCTTCGAACGCCCTTTCCAGCATTTCCCGATCGGGCGGCGGAAACGTTTTGTCATACATCTGCGGAACAGGAATCCCCTGCCGGTTGTAAATGACTGTATTTCCTATCGAAGGGCTCGTGCCCGGAAGAGTGCCTGACGTCTGGGCGCGGGCTTCGTCAGCACCGTTGATATTGATGCCGACGATAAATCCGTCGGTGGTGCCGCCGCCGGTAACGGTCGTTGTGGTTGCAGTACCTGGAACGGTTGTGGTTGTTGCGGTCGGAATCGTTGTCGTTGTAACGGCAGGAGCTGTTGTCGTGGTTGAGGTTGCCGGAATAGTAGTAGATGCGCTGCCGACACATTCTTCATACGCCTCTCCACAAGTTGTTCCCGAGGGACAGCACCAGGGGGCATCGACATAGTTATAACAGCACACAGGTCGGGAGTCAGTACAGCACCACACACCGCTGTCGGAAGGATAATAATAATCGTAACAGCATACTTCCTGACAGCAAATATAGGTTGTGAATCCGTAATCATCAAAGCACTCGACATCATATTCAGGATTTCCTTTGGGAGGACATACCTGCGCCTGCGCGTCAAAAGCGCCGAAAAAGATCATTAAAAATACAACAACACCTATACCTGCATTTCTCAGTGGGTGCATGGCAACATCTCCCAAAGGTAATAATAATTATTATTTATAATTTTATTCTAAACAGCATTTTCCGGTCTGTCAATCGCACCGGCTCACATCGGTGCACTTCATACTATTCTAAAGCCTTTTTCTGCTGCCTTTCGGTTGGTGCGAACATGTAGCTGCTTCAGCTGCGATTTATTTCGCGGCCGGAGGCCCCTCCTACCCGGCTGCAGTATATCGATTCATGCCATAAATAATGTCTGCGATTGCGGAACCATGCATCTTCTGCGCCATGGAAAAAATAGTATTTTTACAAGGCATTACAAAGGATTATACGATTATTTTTCTGCAATGGAAGTTCCGCCTGAAAAAAGTGGATGACATAGCGTTCACTTGGTACTTATCGTAGTGTAATAGACAAAAAATAAACGACTTTTTTGATATTTTTTTTCGCACGCTAAGAAAAACGGGGTTACCGCTTAGCGAAACCCTTGCATGTCTGGGGATGCAGTAAAATTTACTGAACCGTAAAGCTGAAAGGTTCTATCTCAGACAAATTATCCTCATCATCCATAACCTGGACATACCAGGTATACTGCCCCTTCTCTAAAAGGGATTCAGACACCAGCAAGAAACCATCCATAGAAGTATGATCAGCAATCTGATCTCCTGTCCAGTCCCAGTACCAGAATAATACCCATCCGCCGTCAGTATCATGGGCCTGGCAGTATATAGCATAATAGGGCTCGGGGGCGCTGTAATCATTGGTGATATACTGAACGGTCACCTCGTCGATGACCGGCGATCCGTCGGACGGAACGGTGGTGGTTGCCGCGGCGGTCGTGGTTGTCGTTGTTGCAGTGCCGGCCGGCACGCTCGTTGTCGTGCTTGTCGGCAGTGACGGCGGTGATCCGCCGGTAAGGTGCGCTATTGCATATTCAAGCACATAGTCGTGACTGTCATCATAGCTCTGCCCGGCGGATATCGCGACATCCGGGGCTATGCCGTTGTCCTCGATGATCTGCCCATCAGCGGTGTAGGCGACCCAGGTCGGGACCGTGTAGATGACACCGTTCGACAGTGAAAAATCCTTCGGGTTTCCCGACGCGCCGCGGGTCGTGTCGCCGATAAGCGTGACATTCGGGCACACTTTCATCATCAGCGTAAACCATTCGCCGGAGCTCATCACCCGCTGCCCGGTAAGACAGACAGCATTCCCTTCAAAATGCGTACCGGTGCTCGGCTCAAGAACCTTATCGATCGGATCATCGAAATCATCATGGCCGGAACCGCTGCGAATGGTGACGTATCCGTATTTGAGCGACTCATCGGTAAAGCGGGAAGCGATCTTGACTGCATTTGCTTCATTGCCGCCCCCGTTGGCCCGAATGTCGATGATCATGCCCTCGGCACTTGCATAGGTTTCAAACATGCTTTCAATATCCTGGTCGCTGACGGCCTTGAACGCATCGGTATCGAGCGTCTCCACATCGATGTAGGCGATATTGTCCTGCAGCCAGGCATGATAGATCACACCGTTGCCAAGCTCCTGAAACTCACCGCTCTGCGTGTATTGAAAGGAGAGCTTCTCGGGATAATTGGTTTCGTACGATCCGTTGTAGCCGAGCCACTCACCACCTGGCTTCTGCACATAGACATGCCAGTCATGCAGCACCTGCAGCATCTCGTTGATCTTTACGGCAAATTCATCGCCGGTCATGTCCTGCTCGAACTCAGCCCGGTACTGATCTTTCACGGCATCCCAGTCGATGTTTTTATACGTAAAATATGAATAGGTCTGATCAAAATCCGACCACACCTGCTCGAACAGCGCGGATGCCGGGCGGCTTGACTGACAGCCGGGCGACCCGTACAGCAGCGGTACGATGACGAGCAGCAGACAGAATCCGATACGGCATGCAGGACGGTTCATAAGTGTATTCCTTTCTTGTGGTAATAATTATTTCTATGAATTATATGGCGAAAAAACCGATTGGCAAGAAATTATTTATACAGTATATACATTGAGAAACAGGACACCAAAATACCATACTTTGATCCCATGGCACCCGGAGCGTCGATCATAACGCTTACAACAGATTTCGGCACAGCGGACATCTACGCGGGAGTGATGAAAGGCGTGATACTGAATATAAATCCCGCATGCCGGCTCGTTGATATCACGCACAGCATTCCGCCCCAGGATATCTCGGCCGCCTGCTTCGAACTGTCCGCCGCGTTTTCCTACTTCCCTGCGGGAACCGTTCACCTGGCTGTTGTGGATCCGGGTGTCGGAAGCTTCCGACGGGCCGTCATCGTGCAGACCGACAGATATTTTTTTGTCGGACCCGACAACGGCCTTTTCAGCTTTGCACTCAACAAACACCATTCAGCACAGTGCTTCGAGCTGACCAACTCCTCATACCTGCTTCCCGACCCCAGTGCCACGTTCCACGGCAGAGATGTGTTCGCCCCGGCTGCTGCGCATCTCTCACGAGGAGTGACTCCTGAAGCCCTCGGTCAGCCGATCGACGACTGCATCAGGCTGGAACAGACCGAACCGCTGCGGACAGGAGAAAACCTTGCAGAAGGCGTCATCCTGCACACAGACCGGTTCGGCAACCTGATCACCGGCTTCAGCGAAGACTTCATACGCGAACTGTGCGGAGACAGGCCCTTCAAACTCTACCTCGGGGAGAACCTGATTACACGCCGGGCAGCAACATATGCAGAAGCGGAGCAGGACGAGGCATTCTTTCTGTTCGGCAGCAGCGGCTACCTTGAGATATCGGTGAAAAACGGCAGCGCACGGGATATACTTAATGCAGCGAGAGGTGACCGGATCATACTGAAAGCGGAAAGTCAGTAGAACAATTCACAGAATTGGTATAGCCGCCTGATCTTCATTTTTTCCTGGACCTTGCGATCAGGTCGCAGGGTGCCACATCAATAAGAATAAAACGCACCTGTCATTCTGCGGCTTGCCTGTCCCGATTCACCGGGGACCGCAGAATCCGGTTTTCGGCTGCAGGATTAATGGTACATGCAGTTAGGCGAGGCCGGAACAGTTTTCTGTTTTCTGCATCCGTTTTTCTGTCATTTCGACCGAAGTGAGAAATCTCCTCATGGGCGTGAGGTTGCTCAGTCGCCGGGCTCCTTCGAAATGACAGAATAGCAGTGTGTACAATGCTCTGAAAACAGAAAAACCCTGTACAGGACAGGGTTTTTCGATCTTTCGGTATGTGCTCTGCTCTTACAGCGGAACGACATTTGCTGCGGCAGGACCCTTGGGGCCGTCGACGATTTCGAACTGCACCCGGGCGCCCTCGGCAAGTGTCCTGAAACCTTCGGCCTTGATAGCAGAGTGATGCACAAATACATCAGAGCCGCCATCCTGCTCGATAAAGCCGAAGCCTTTAGATTCATTAAACCATTTCACTGTTCCTTCTTTCATTGCTCATTACTCCTTTGTGTCGGGTTCCTTCATGGAACCACTTAATGTGTGTGCCCGGTCACCTTTGCTCGTGAACCGGTTACGGGCAGTCTGATTGTCGTCTATACTCAAAAAAGACCGCACACCCGTTGAGGACTGTGCGGTCTTTGTTTCAGCAATTGTTACTACAATCAAATACTGCACTTTAGGTGATTAATAAATACCATAAAATGAAACAATTGCAAGTTTTTTTTTGCATTTTATAAAATCCCTGCAGACAGGATTACGGAAGTTAACGAATAAAGCTACTTCATTTTTACCGGATATTTTTTCTTGAGCGAGTCGATGTAGCTGTCATAGGCCTCTTTCTGCTTTTCCTGCTTCATCTGGCGCTCGATCCTCTTCTGTACTTCCTCGAAGGTCTGCTGATGCTCCTCTTTTTTCTCGACGACCTTGATAATATAATAGCCGTCCTTGGCCTCAAATACATCGCTCAGCTCGCCGGGCTTTACGGCAAAGGCCTGCTTTTCGAACTCCTCACCGTAGGTGTTCACCCGTCTGCCGCGCGAGAAATAGCCGGTGTTGCCGCCCCGCCGCTTGGTGCGCCTGTCCTCGGACAGCTCTTTGGCGAGCGTCTCGAAGTCCTCGCCTTCTTTCAATCTCTTCAAAACTTTCTGGGCCTGTTTTTTCTTGGCGGCCCTGGATGTTTCGTCCTTAGCTTCAAAGAAAATGAGATTGAGCTTTACTTTCTCCGGCTTGATATACTTTTCCCTGTCGGCGTCATACTGCTTTTTGAGATCATCCTCGCTGACCGTCACCTTATCTGATATTTCCTGCTTGGTGAGTTCCTGAATGATGATATTATTCGTAATTTCCTCTATCTTTTGCGCAATGTCATCCTGCTCGTGTATGCCCCTGGCGCGGGCCTCCTGGGAAAGCAGGCAGAACTTTATCGTCTGGTCAAGCAGCTTTTCCCGTCCTTCAGGCGAATCATACCTTGAGCGAAACTGTGGCGGCAGCATGCTGATCTTTGCATCGAGGTCGGCCTGCGTAATTTTTTCCTTACCCACAACGGCCAGCACCTTGTCTTTTGTATCCGCGGCACATAGCGAACCGGCTGCAGCGCAACAGAACGCGGTAAGCAGCACGACAGTCATCACGGCTCTTGCAATTGATGTCATACACCATCTCCTTTCCTGTGGTAAGAGTTGCGTTTCGAGCGGATTACAGTAACCCGTATTTTTTCAGTACCCCCTCAAGCGCAGCGTTCAAATCGGACGGCATCGGGCTCAGGGGCAGCCTCATTTCTGCTGAAATCAGGCCCATCATGCCGGCAGCGGTCTTTACCGGTATCGGGTTTGTCTGCAGGAACAGCGCGTTGTGCAGCTCAAGCAGATGATGATGCTGCCTGCGCCCCTCGGCATAATCGCCCTTTAAAACAGCATGGATCATATCGGCAACAGCACGCGGTGCAATATTGGCTGTCACCGAAATGGCCCCTTTGCCGCCGACCGCCATCAGCGGAAGCGTGTTTACGTCATCTCCCGATATGACGTCGAAATCGTCTTCGCACTTATTAACGATGTCGCTTATCTGGGCAAGCGACCCGGAGGCCTCCTTGATGCCGACGATAGTCTCAAAGCGCGACAGTCTGGCAACAGTGTCGGGAAGCATGTTGACACCGGTGCGGCTCGGCACATTATACAGTACCAGCGGGATATCGACCGACTCGGCAATATTCTTAAAGTGCAGATACAGACCCTCCTGCGTAGGCCTGTTGTAATAGGGCGTAATGAGCAGGCACGCGTCCGCACCGACTGCTTTGGCGTGACGGGTAAGCTCGATCGCCTCATCGGTATTGTTCGATCCCGTACCCGCCATGATCGGCACAGCGCCCGCCGCAGCCCTGACCACGGTTTCGACAACCCGGTGGTGTTCATCAAAGCTGAGCGTGGCCGATTCACCGGTTGTGCCGCAGGGGCAGATGACATCCGTACCGTTTTTTTTGTGAAAATCGACCAGCCGCTCGAGGCCTGCCTCGTCGATCGCTCCGTCTTTGAAAGGTGTCACCAGTGCAACCATAGAGCCTTGAAACATACTTTCATCTCCTTTATTGTCTCACTCGGGGAGAAACGCAGTATTCGCTTGCGAATCAAAATCCCCGCCTTCCCCGACAACCGGTCGGAATCTTCGACAGGCGAATACGTTACTAAGCACGATCAGTGCAGTTCATCCAACCCAGGTAACCCTCGTGAGAATTTCAGTGCCGTTATGTTTTTTTTGCCGACGCGCAGCCGGGGGTGAATCTGCCCCGACGTTTCGGGGTCGCAGTTCACTTCGTGATTCGGGAGGGAAACGCGTCCCTCCTGCATGGGTTTTTGCCGCAGCGAAGTGGCGTAATGCACTCAGGCACGATTATGCTGCATGCATATCGACATGAATAGTACTGACCATTCTATGCCTGGCGCGGCTCGAACGCTTCCCGGAGGATCGTACCCTCGCAAACATGACGCGTGTCACCCTCGAAAAAAACCGTTTTAAACGGCGGCTCGTGTTCATGCGAATCCACCTGCAGCACTTCACCGCTGCGGGTCTGCAGCCGGACAGGAAGCGCTGCCCTGCCAATTGCGCAGGCAACCAGCGCCGCCGCTACAGAACCGGTGCCGCAGGCCAGGGTTTCGTCCTCAACCCCCCGTTCATAGGTTCTGATTTGTAACATATCAGGCCCTGCTTGTGAAACAAAATTTACATTTGTCCCTGCGGGCTGAAACTGTCGATGATACCGTACCTCAGAGCCCAGTTCGCGGACGGGGGCCGATTCGATAGAATCGACGAACATTACAACGTGCGGAACACCGGTATTGATGCTGTGTACGGTCAGTTCGGTGCCGCCAACCGTTATGCTGTAATCCGTTATAAGGTTTTTGGGCTCGGGAAGCCGTATGCGTACCCTGGCACCGCTGACCTGCGCCTGTATGGTGCCGGCAAGCGTCTCGAACGACAGGCCCGGTCCGGCTATTCCGTACAGCACGGCAAAGCGTGCTGCACAGCGGCCGCCGTTACCGCACATCTCGGCCTCGCTGCCGTCTGCATTGAAAAATCTCCAGGAAAAATCGCTCGTTCGAGACGGCTCGATAACGATCAGACCGTCTGCCCCCACAGACAGCTTCCTGCGGCAGACCGCCCGCACAAACCCGGGGTCTTTTGCCGCATCATGGTCGCCCGACCTGTTGTCGATTACAATAAAATCATTACCGCTGCCTGACATTTTGGTGAAAGGTATACCGGTCATCTGAAAAATTCCTCGGGCACCCCCTCCAGACGCACCAGATCGTCAAAGCTCTCTCGTTTGCGCACAACGAAGTATTGGTCGCCGTCTGCAATCACCTCCGGAACCCTGGGCCGCGAGTTGTAATTCGAGGACATGGTGAATCCGTAGGCACCTGAACTCATGACCGCTATCACATCTTCCCGCTCGAAAGCCGGCACCGGACGATCACGTACGATAAAATCGCCGGACTCGCATATCGGGCCGACGATGTCCGCACTCAGCTCCTCGCGCGGCACGTTTTCCACCGGCCATATGTCATGATAGGCATTATAAAGACTGGGGCGCACAAGGTCGTTCATTGCGGCGTCGACAATTATGAAATTCTTGCAGCCGGTTTTCTTGGTGTACAGAACGGCGGTCACCAGGATCCCGGCATTGCCCGCTATCGAGCGGCCCGGCTCAAGAATGAGCGTGCAGTCGAGTCCGCCAAGCGCCTGCATGACGGCGCCGGCATAGTCCGCAGGCGGAGGAGGTGTTTCGTCACGATAGGTAATGCCGAGCCCGCCGCCGATATCAACATAGCGAACGGTTATTCCGAGGCCCTGCAGCTTTTCAATGAAGAGCCTGATCCGGTCGAGCGCATCGGCAAAGGGTGTTATTTGCGTTATCTGAGAGCCGATATGACAGTCGACACCGACTATCCTGATATGCTGTTTTGCATCGGCCAGGCGGTAGGCCTCAAGCGCATCATCCATGCCGATGCCGAACTTGTTTTCCTGAAGTCCGGTTGAAATATAGGGGTGCGTTTGGGGATCGACATCAGGGTTTATGCGCAGGGCTGTCGGGGCCTGCACACTGCATTCCCCGGCGATACGATCCAGCTCGTCGAGTTCCTGGAGGGATTCCACATTAAACATCAGTATGCCGGCCTCAAGAGCCATTTTTATGTCATCAGGCGATTTTCCGACTCCGGAATACACAATACGGTTTCCCGGAATACCGGCAAGCCGGGCCCGGTATATTTCACCGCCGGAAACCACATCAACCCCTGCTCCTCTGCGGCCGAGCACCTGCAGCACCGCCAGGTTGGAGTTCGACTTGACCGAGTAACAGGTCAGGTGCGGCACAGCGCCGAAGGCCGAATCGAGCGCATCAAAACTGCTTTCAAGGGCCTGACGGCTGTACAGGTACAGGGGGGTTCCCACCTCGCGGGCAACGTCTCCGACGGAGACACCCTCGCAATAGAGATCTTTTTCACGATAATGGAACGGCTGCATGCTGTTTGCTCCGATCACACAAGCACCTGTACTAAAATAATCATAGAGACAGAAAGAATAGTATAAGTTATGGTCGGACTCTACTCCAGAATATACATGACCTCGGCCGGCTGCGACAAATCGCTTTCATTTGCCCTGGCTGATGTATCGACCGATGTAACCGCATACACGTAGCCGCTACCCTGCCGAGCGGTTGTGTCGGTCCATGAGGTCTCGGAAACCGGTGTTTCGTTCAGTCGCACAAATTCCTGCTCATCAGGTGCACGGCGGTAGATATAAAATCCGGCCCAGTCGCGCTCGAACGGCGGAGCCCATTTCAGCAGCACCCCATCCGGCATCGGCACAGCCGTCAGCATGGCAGGAACCGGGGCGGGTGTTTCGTCTGCAAAGGCATAGCGCACTTCCTGTGAGGGGTCGCTTTCAATGTACGAGCCGCCGACGGTCCGCAGAGCCCGCACGGTGTAGTAATACGTGACATCGAGCTCGGGCGGAAGGTCCTCATACCGCGCCGAGGTAACAGGCTCGCGGTTGATCGGCAGCTGACCGGTCGCACCGGGTGCCGTGCTGCGGTACACGGTGTAGCCCGCAGGCGGTTCGGCCGGAGTTTTATCGGCAAGCTGCCGGGGCGGTTCCCATATCAGGATCAGCGACATGTCGGTACGCTGCACCCGAACATTCGACGGCGGCCGAAACGGGAGATCAAAATAGACGGATACCGTGTTTGAATAGGGCCCGGTCACACCTTGAGCGTTGTAGGCCTGCACTCTGTATGTATAGATTGTTTCAGGTTCGACCGCGCGGTCGAAAAACGGCATAAGCTCTCTGCCGGGCACCTTGTTGCGGGGACCGCTGTAAGCGATTTCTTCGATGGCTGTAAAATTATGCGGACAGGTTCGGCATTCTTTTCCGAACGGAACCGCCTCGCGAAAAATCCGGAAGCCTGCAAGGTCAAGCAGGTCCGTATCGTTGGTGTTTTTGCGGGGAGCTTTCCAGACAAGCACAACGGTTTCAGGACGCGCAACAGCCCGAAGCTGCCGCACCTTTTCGGGTGCGGGCTGCAGCGGCAGAAAAGGATCGCCTTTTTTGCCGCAGGCTGCAAGCAGCCCGGTCAGTGACAAAAAAAACAGAGGCAGCACTACACAACCGCGGCCTAGCGAACAAAAGCGGAATTTGTTTGTAATGGCTCCTGACATGCAGCCTCCTATAACGGCTTTTTGCTGATTTTTTTTGATTCTGTTTCAACAAAGCGGCTGCCGCTCTGCAGGCGCGTGCGGCACCTGCGCAGCTCCCGGGCAACCGCTGCGCGCGCGGTACCGCCGGTGCAGGTCCTGCTGTTGACTGATTCCGACAGATGCAGACGCTGCAGTGCCCGGGGTTCCATGGTGAAACCGAAACGCCGGAAGTCCTCGACACGAAGGTCCGCAAGCGAAATGTTTTTTTTGATGCAGTGGGCTACGATACGGCCCACCAGTTCGTGGGCCTCCCTGAAAGGCACGTCGTGAGAGGCCAGATAGTCCGCGAGGTCGGTTGCCGTCAAAAACCCCCTGTCTGCAGCAGCCCGCATTGCCTCACCGTTGACCCGCAGGGCGGGCAGCAGAGCCGCTATCAGACGCAGGCAGGCGCCCGTTGTCCTGACAGTGTCGAAAAGAGCCTCCTTGTCTTCCTGCAGATCGCGGTTATATGCAAGGGGCAGCGATTTGAGCAGCGTCAGCAGCGACATGAGGTTGCCGTACACCCGCCCGGTTTTTCCCCGTACAAGCTCGGGAACATCCGGGTTTTTCTTCTGGGGCATGATACTGCTGCCCGTGCAGAAGGCGTCGTCGATTTCCACGAACTGAAACTCCTGTGACGACCAGAGTATCAGCTCCTCGCACAGGCGGCTCAGGTGCATCATGATGATGGCGGAGCAGCTGCAGTATTCTATCAGCCCGTCACGGTCAGCGACGGCATCCATGCTGTTGAACGTTACGGACGGAAAGCCCAGCAGGTCGGCCACATACTCACGGTCGATGGGAAACGGGGTTCCGGCAAGCGCGCCGGAGCCGAGCGGCATGCGGTTGATGCGCGTATAGCAGTCCGCAAGCCGCTGCCGGTCGCGTTCGAACATCTCGAAGTACGCCAGCAGGTGGTGAGAAAGCAGAACGGGCTGCGCATGCTGTAAATGCGTGAACCCGGGAAGGATGATATCGATATTTTTTTTTGCATTCTGCAGCAGCGCACGCTGAACCTCCAGCACAGCCTCCATGTGGTCGAGCAGCGCATCTCTCAGGTAAAGCGTCGTATCAAGTGCAACCTGGTCGTTTCTGCTGCGGGCGGTGTGAAGTTTGCCGCCCACCGGCCCCACCTTTTCAATAAGCCGCGCTTCGATACGCATGTGAATATCTTCATGGGAAGCATCGAAATCAAGCGAACCGCTTTCGATTTCCGTGCGGATTTCCTTGAGGGCGCGAACAATGCGGGCCGAATCCTTTTTTGCGATAATCCCCTGTTTGGCAAGCATGCGGCAGTGCGCGATGCTGCCCCGGATGTCATAGGCGTACAGTGCCCGGTCGAACGAAAGCGATTCGGTGAATGCTTCGACCAGCCGGTTTGTCGCAGCGGAGAACCTGCCGCCCCAGGGTTTTTCAGTCCCCATGGTTTTTCCTTGCGCTCAGCGCCGCAACGCGCAGCCGCAGTGCATTAAGCCGGATAAAGCCGTCCGCGTCCGCCTGCCGGTACACGCTGTCCTGCTCGAAGGTCGCCAGGTCTTCGCTGTACAAACTGCAGGGAGATTTTCTGCCGACGACCGTGCAGCTGCCCTTGTACAGCTTGAGCCGCGCGGTCCCGGTAACGTTTTTCTGAGTCTCGTCAATGGCCGTCTGCAAAACCCTGCGCTCCGGGGCGAACCAGTATCCGTTATAGACCAGGCTCGCATAGCGCGGCATCAGGTCATCCCGCAGCCGCATAACCTCGCGGTCAAGCGTCAGCGACTCGACCGCGCGGCGGGCGGTAAGCAGAATGGTGCCGCCCGGGGTTTCATAGACGCCCCGCGACTTCATGCCCACATACCTGTTTTCGACAAGGTCGACCCTGCCGATGCCGTTTGCACCGCCGCGCTCGTTGAGCGACGCCAGAAGCGTTGCCGGGCTCATGCGGCGGCCGTCCACGGCAACGGGGTCACCCGCCTCAAAATCGATCTCTACATAGCCGGGCGAATCGGGCGCCCTCTCGGGCGAAACGCTCATTACGAACATATCCTCCCGGGGCTCCAGCCACGGATCTTCGAGGATGCCCCCCTCAAAGCTTATGTGCAGCAGGTTGCGGTCGCTGGAGTAGGGCTTCTCAGCGGTTACCGGCACCGGGATGCCGTGCTTTTCGGCGTAGGCGATCATGGCGCTGCGGGACGTCAGATCCCAGCGCGGGTCACGCCACGGAGCAATGATCGTGATATCCGGGTTCAGCGCCAGAAAGGTGAGTTCGAACCGCACCTGGTCGTTGCCCTTGCCGGTGGCTCCGTGGGCCACGCTGTCGGCCTGCTCACGCGCGGCGATCTCGATCTGCTTCTGCGCAATGAGCGGTCGCGCGATAGAGGTGCCCAGCAGGTACACCCCCTCATACAGGGCATTGGCTCTGAGCATGGGGAATATGAAATCTCTGGTAAATTCCTCACGCAGGTCTTCGATATAAACCGTCGATGCGCCGGTGGCGATCGCCTTTTCCCTGACACCGTCAAGCTCTTCGCCCTGCCCCAGGTCGGCGACAAACGCCACAACCTCACACCCGAATGTTTCCTGAAGCCACTTGAGGATAACCGACGTGTCGAGGCCGCCCGAATACGCCAGTACCACTTTTTTAATATCTTTCATGCCCTTGGTCCTTTCATGTGCGCCCGCCCCCCATAAGCAGCTCGAGTATTGCTTTCTGAACATGAAGGCGGTTTTCCGCCTGATCGAACACCACCGAATTCACGCCGTCCATGACACCGTCGGTGATTTCCTCCCCCCGGTGCGCGGGAAGGCAGTGCATGACCATGACATCCTTTTCCGCGTGTGACAAAAGCTCTTCATTCACCTGATATCCCCGAAACGCCTTGATGCGCTCGCGGTATTCCTTTTCCTGACCCATGCTCACCCAGGTATCGGTGCTGATGACATCGGCGCCCCGAACCGCCTCAAACGGATTCTGATCGAGAGCTATAACCGATGAGGCCTCATCACGGGCGCGCTGCAGCACCCGCTCATCCGGCAGATGCCCGTCGGGGCAGGCCAGGGTCAAGTCAAAATCGAGACGCAGGGCGGCGTTGATCCAGGAGTGGGCTACATTGTTCCCGTCGCCGATATGCACCGCCTTAAGCCCCTTATAGGAACCGCGCTTTTCGATAACCGTAAAAATATCCGCCAGAATCTGGCAGGGGTGGTACATATCGGTCAGTCCGTTGATCACCGGCACGTCGGCGCTGCGGGCCAGTTCGACGACCGTGTCCTGGGAAAACGTCCTGATCATGATGCCGTCAAGATAGCGCGAAAGAACCTTTGCGGTATCATACACCGACTCGCCGCGCCCGAGCTGCGTGTCCGTCCATCGCAGATACAGCGCATGCGCACCCAGCTGAAACGTACCCGTTTCGAATGAAACACGGGTTCTGGTCGAGGGTTTCTCGAATATCATACCCAGCGTCCTGCCCTGCAGCGGATGATACAGCTCGCCCCGCTTCTGCGTGTTTTTCAGAACGGCTGTGCGATCAAAAATACGGTTAATATCATCGCGCGTCAAATCATAGAGACAAAGAAGATCTTTTTTCATAACAGCACTGCTCCACTGTCCTCTAAAAAAACATCGGTTCGCTGCACCTGCATGCGTTCACGGCTTGCCATGCCGGCACGCAAAACCATTCAGTCTCATGCTCTCGATGCCAGCACATCACGCACCACGGCAAGGCCCTCGTCGATTTCTTCCCTGCCGACAATCAGCGGGGGCAGAAAACGCAGTATCCGATCGCGGGTGCAGTTTATAATAAGGCCCCTGTCAAGGCACTGCCGCACGATATCACGTCCGTCGATGCCGAGCTCCAGACCGAGTATCAGCCCTTTGCCGCGAACATCGCACGCAATATGGGAAAAATCGTGTTTGAGCTTCTCAAGCTCGCTCATAAAGTAATCTCCCATGCGGACACAGTTTTCAAGCACATTGCCCTGGAGCATCTCACGCACAACCGCAATGCCGGCCGCCATTACGACCGGATTGCCCCCGAACGTGGACGCATGGCTTCCCGGCGTAAAGCTCGCCGACACCGAACTGCCTGCGAGCATGGCGCCCGCCGGAAGCCCCCCGCCCAGCGCTTTGGCAAGGGTCATAATATCGGGTTCTATACCGTAGTGCTCATAGGCGAACAGCGAACCCGTCCGGCCCATACCGACCTGCACCTCGTCGAAAATCAGCAGAAGGTCATGATCGTTGCACAGCGCCCGGACGTCACGAAGGTATTCATCGCCGGGCATGTTCACCCCGCCTTCGGCCTGTATCGGCTCGAGCATAACGGCACAGGTCCGGTCGGTAACGGCCTGCTCCAGGGCGACGATATCGTTAAAGGGCACATAGCTGAAGCCGGGCAGCAGGGGGGAAAATCCCTCATGGAACTTTTCCTGGCCCGTTGCAGTCAGGGTGGCGAACGTCCGGCCGTGAAAAGAGTTGTGCATTGTAATGATTTCAAATCGTTTGCCGTCCGACCGCTCGGCTGCATTCTTGCGGGCCAGCTTCAGCGCCGCCTCATTTGCCTCCGCTCCGCTGTTGCAGAAAAAAATCCGATCCGCAAAAGAGTGCTGCGCAAGCAGTTCCGAAAGCTCGGCCTGCGGCTGCGTATAAAAAAAGTTCGATACATGGATAAGTTTTTCAAGCTGTTCACCGGCGGCCCTGACAACGGCCGGATGGCAGTGCCCCAGGTTGCACACGGCAATACCCGATAAAAAGTCGAGATACTCTTTTCCCTGCACATCCCACACCCGGGCACCCCTGCCCCTGACAAGCGATACCGGATATCTGCTGTAGGTCTGAAATATGCTGCGGTCTGTTTTGCTGACAATAGGCTCCATAGAGGCTCTCCGGCGATTAGGCTTCCTGCTCTGTTACAATCTGGGTTCCGATTCCGACATCCGTGAATATTTCGAGCAGCACCGCATGCTCCACGCGACCGTCGATAATGTGGGCTTTTGAAACACCCTGCTTGAGGGCCCGGCAGCAGCAGGTTACCTTGGGTATCATGCCGCCGTTAATATGGCCGCTTTCGATCATGGCTTCTGCCGACGTTTCGGTCAGGGTTGAAAGCAGCGTCCCGTCGGTATCTTTTACCCCTTCCACATCGGTCAGCAGGATAAGCTTTTCGGCATGCAGGGCAGCGGCTATCTCCCCGGCCGCCGTATCTGCATTTATGTTGTAGGTTTCCCCCTTCTCACCGACCCCCAGCGGGGCGATAACCGGGATAAACCGGTCGGCATCGAGGGTGTCGATCACCTGCGGGTTGACACCGGTCACCTCGCCGACCATGCCGATATCAATCATCCTGCCCGGAGCACTGCGGTCCTCAACCTGCATTTTGCGGGCTGTAATCAGATTGCCGTCCTTGCCGCTCAAGCCGACCGCCCTGCCGCCGTTTTTGTTGATATTGCCGACGATGCTTTTATTGATCTTCCCCACCAGAACCATCTCTACGATGCCGATCGTTTCATCGTCGGTTACGCGCAGTCCGTTGATAAACTCGGTCTTCTTGCCGAGCTGTTTCATGAGCTCGCCGATCTGGGGTCCGCCGCCGTGTACGATTACCGGACGGATGCCGACACAGCTGAGCAGTATGACGTCCATTGCGAAGCTGTGGCTCATGCTGCTGTCGATCATCGCGTTTCCGCCGAACTTGATTACAAAAGTTTTCTCTGCAAAGGTCCGGATATACGGAAGAGCTTCCATAAGGATCTTTGCTTTTGCCAGTGCTTTTTCCATAACAGAACCTGTTTTTTTTATCGTGCCGTTGCGCCGGTTGCGGCCGGCAAACCTGCCGGCACTCCTACAGTATGTACCTGCTCAAATCTTCATCCCCGGTCAAGTCATCGAGTTTTTGCGCAACGTAGGCCGCATCGATAACGACCGACTGCCCTTTGATTTCAGGCGCACTGAAGGAAATATCCTCCAGCAGGCGCTCCATGATGGTGTGCAGCCGCCTGGCGCCGATATTCTCGGTCTTCTCATTCACCTGCGTTGCAAGCTCCGCAATTTTTTCTATGGCCCCATCCAGCACCAGGTCGACGCCCTCTGTTTTCATCAAAGCCACATACTGCTTGATAAGGGCATTCTGGGGCTCTGTCAGAATGCGTATGAAATCATCCTTTGTAAGCGAGTTCAGCTCGACCCGGATAGGGAAGCGACCCTGCAGCTCCGGGATCAGATCGGACGGTTTGCAGACATAAAACGCCCCCGATGCGATAAAAAGAATGTGATCGGTTCTTACCATGCCGTATTTTGTCGTGACGGTCGATCCCTCGACAATTGGAAGCAGGTCCCGCTGCACGCCCTCGCGGGAAACATCGGGCCCCTGCTGCTGATCCCTGCTGGCGACCTTATCGAGCTCATCGAGAAAAATAATGCCGGACTGCTCAACGCGCTGAATCGCCATTCTGGTCACCTTTTCCATATCGATCAGTTTCTGTGCTTCCTCCTTGGCGATGATCTCACGGGCATCGGGTATTTTCACCCTGCTTTTTTTCGTTTTTTTGGGAAACATGTTGCCGAACATGTCCTTGAGGTTGATATCCATTTCCTCGAGACCCGACGCCGAGAATATCTCGACAACCGGGGTGTTCTGCTGCGACACCTCGAGCTCGACCTCACGATCATCGAGTTTTCCGTCCCTGAGCATGCTGCGCAGCTTTTCACGGGTCGACGCGCTGTCGGCCTGCCCGGCTGAGCTGGACGCATCCCCTGCGGGGCCGACCGCATGTTCTGCTCCGGGAGTATCACCGCTGTTCTGGGCTGCGGCAGGCGGCCCCGGCGGCACGGGGGGAAGCAGGAGGTCAAGCACGCGTTCCTCGGCAATCTCACGCGATTTGACCTGAACCGCCTCGGCCTCTTCATCCTTAATCTGCTTGACCGCAAGCTCGGTCAGATCGCGGATCATGGACTCTACATCACGCCCCACATAGCCGACCTCGGTGAATTTCGACGCTTCGATCTTCAGAAACGGCGACTGGGCGAGCTTTGCAAGACGCCGGGCGATTTCGGTCTTGCCGACACCCGTCGGTCCGATCATGATAATATTTTTGGGGGCAATTTCATCACGCAGATCTTCGGGCACCTGCTGTCGTCGCCATCGGTTGCGAAGCGCCACTGCCACGGCTTTTTTAGCCTTGTCCTGTCCTATAATAAACTTGTCGAGTTCTGCAACAATCTCTTTCGGTATCAGCGGTTTCATGATTTCCTTTTTCCGTATCGACTGGCCTACAGCCTGCTAGAGTTCATCAACGGTTGTGGTGGTGTTTGTGTAAATACATATTTCAGAGGCGATGCCCAGCGCTGTCTCGACAATCTCGCGAAGACCGAGCCCGGAATGCCTCGCCAGAGAACGTGCCGCAGCGAGCGCATAGGGGCCGCCCGAGCCGATCGCCGTAATGTCGTCGTCGGGTTCGATAACATCACCGTTGCCCGAAATAATGAAAAGATGGTCGGCATTTGCGGCGATCATAAGCGCCTCGAGCTTGCGCAGCACCTTGTCCGAGCGCCAGTCCTTGGCGAGCTCGACGGCGGCGCGGGCAATATTGCCGCTGTGCTGCTCGAGCTTCTGCTCGAATTTCTCGAAAAGCGTAAACGCGTCTGCGGTCGCACCGGCAAAGCCCGCCAGAACGCTGTCCTTGTATATACGGCGAATTTTACAGGCTTTGTGCTTGATAACGGTCGAGCCCAGGGTTACCTGACCGTCACCGCCGATGCAGACCCTGCCGTCGCGCCGCAGCGCCAGAATAGTCGTGCCGTGTACTGTTTCCATATCTCTTATGATTCCCCGCCTGATCCCCGGCTGCGCGGATGGGTCCTGTCATAGACCTCCATCAGCCTGTCGATGGTTATGTGCGTATACTTTTGCGTCGTCGACAGTGAAACATGCCCCAGCATCTCCTGAATCGAGCGCAGGTCGGCGCCGGCATTCAGCATGTGAGATGCAAAGGTATGCCGCAGTGCATGGGGGCTCATTCTGTGCTGAAGCCCGCACCGCAGCACATATTTATCGACGATTCTTGCCACGCTGCGCACCGTTAAACGGCCGCCGCGATTGTTGAGAAAAGCCGGGACGACGCCCCCGTGAACAGCAGCATACTGCTTTTCAACCGTGTCGGCGCTTGCGCTGAAATAGCGATCGACCGCAGAAAGGGCCGCACCCCCGACAGGCACAACACGCTCTTTACGGCCCTTACCGAGCACACGAACGAATCCGCCCTCGAAATCGATATCACCGCGGTTCACGTTCACGAGCTCACTTACCCGTATACCGCTCGAGTAGAGAAGTTCAAGAACAGCCTTGTCCCGATGCTCCAGCGTGGTTTCGGCCGGCACAGCATCGAGAAGCGCAAACACTTCATCAACCGTCATATGCCGGGGAAGATGTTTGCCGGCTTTCGGAGTCCGGATGGCTTCCGCCGGGTTACCCGTCAGCACGCCTTCCCTGACAAGATAGCGGAAAAATGTTTTAAGGCTCGAAAGTTTCCGGGCCTGTGACGATTTCCTGTTTTTTTTCGACAAATCCGCCAGGTAGGCCCGCACCATCATGCTGCCGATATCCGCCGCCTCATGCAGGCTGTCCCCGTAGCGCTCCTGCAAAAAATGTTGAAATTCGCGGATATCATGAAGGTAATTTCTGCAGGTGTGAACCGACGCATTTTTTCCGCTGCGCAAATATCTTTCAAAATCATCAATAAACGTATCAAGCATGTAATTGCTTCGCACGTAAAGATAAAAACATAAATCTTATCATATAGTAACTTTTAATGAAAGACACAATGAAAAAAAATATACCGACGGGCACTCAGCGCAAACGCCGTATGGCCTTTTCTCTTGATAATTATTGTAAAATTAGATAAAGGATATGCGGATGTGCTGAACGAACGCGCGTGCACGTTCGGCAGAGGCCGGTGCAAACCCCTCATCACGAAAGGCTTCCCGTGAGTGAACAGCGGAACAACAGTGTTATCTACCCCGGGTCGTTCGACCCCATAACCAATGGCCACCTCAATATAATCGAACGTGCGCTGCATATATTCGACAAAGTCGTTGTGGCAATCGCCAACAACCCCGACAAAAATCCGCTTTTCAGCGTCGAGGAGCGCAGGGAGATGATAATCGAGTGTGCGGGGGATAATCCCCGCCTGGTTGTCGACTCGTTCGAGGGCCTTCTGGTCGATTACGCCCGTCGTATCGGCGTCCATACGGTCCTGCGGGGCATGCGAGCCATGTCCGACTTCGAATACGAATACGAAATGACGTTTATGAACAGAAAGCTCGATCGCGGGATCGAAACTATTTTCATGATAACGGGCCTGCGCTGGCTGTTTGTCCATTCCCAGGTGATCAAATCGGCGGTCAAGGCCGGCGCCAGCGTTGAGGGGCTGGTCCCCGACAGTGTCTGCAGGTTGCTTGATAAAAAAATCAACGGTTCGATTCATAAAAAGTAATTAAGGCGAGGCAGCAGGCTGGTTCCCCGGCGGAGCCAGCAATGGCTTTGGCCCCATATTGACCGCGCCGAGCCTGAGCTTCGTGCTGCGCAGATATGAGCCGAACTGTCTGGGCGAAGCGGGTTTTCGGCCCGCTGCAGCGCGGGGCTCCGGCGAGGGCACCCGCCGAAGGCTGGCCGGGCAAACGGGTGTCGTTTCTTGGACCGCACCTTTCTTTGGACAAGCAAAGAAAGGTATGAGATTATTCAACCGAATCGCAAACACAATTGTCTTGTTTCGACCAGGAACAAGATTACTACTTGTAGGGTCGCGCCGCTAAAGGCGATGGTTTACAATATAAAAGAGATAAAAGGAGTATAGCGCGATGAATCTTGCAAAGAGAATGGAAAACATAAAGCCCTCACCAACCCTCGCCGTTTCAGCCAAAGCCAAGGCGATGAAAGCCCGGGGTATCGATGTTATCGGTTTCGGCGCCGGCGAACCGGATTTCGACACACCCGACCATATCAAGCAGGAAGCCGTACGGGCGATTGAGAGCGGCTTTACAAAATATACGGCAGCCGGGGGCATCGATGAGCTCAAGGCGGCTGTCTGCACCAAGCTGAAGCGTGACAACAATCTGTCGTACGAGACGGCACAGGTTCTGGTCTCATGCGGCGCCAAACATTCGCTGTATAATGTTTGTCAGGCCCTGCTGTCAGATGGCGATGAGGTCATTGTCCCCGCGCCCTACTGGGTTTCCTACCCGGATATGGTCTATCTTGCCGGGGCTGTGCCGGTAATTCTGACGGCACAGGAACAAAACGGTTTTAAGATCACCCCCGGGGAGCTGGCAGCGGCAATCACACCGAAAACAAAGGCGTTTATTCTGAACTCACCGTCAAACCCCACCGGAGCGGCATACACCCGCGACGAGCTTTCCGGGCTTGCCGGGGTTCTGGCCGACACCGACATCACCGTTATCAGCGATGAAATATACGAAAGCATCATCTATGACGGATTCGAGTTCTACAGCATAGCAACCGTGGAGCCGCGTCTTGCGGACCGGACCGTCATCGTAAACGGTGTTTCGAAAACGTACTCCATGACCGGCTGGAGAATCGGCTATGCCGCAGGCCCGCCGGACCTGATCAAAGCCATGACGAATATCCAGAGCCAGAGCACATCCAACCCGACCTCGATCGCGCAGAAGGCGGCCCTTGCCGCGATGGATGGGCCGCAGGACTGCATTGCGGCCATGGTGAACGAATTCGACAAGCGGCGTACGCACATGGTCGAACAGCTTAATGCAATGCCCGGCATATCATGCTTTACGCCGCAGGGCGCATTTTATACTTTTCCGAATATTGCCGGCCTGTTCGGCAAAAAGTCCGGCGGTCATGAAATTACCGACTCGACGTCGTTTGCGACATATCTGCTCGAAACGGTAAAGGTTGCCGTGGTAGCCGGACTCGGATTCGGTGCCGACCACAACATACGCCTCTCGTATGCCACATCGTCAGGGAATATTGAAAAAGGCCTGAACCGCATCCGGGAAGCCGTTGATAACCTTAGCTAATAAAACTGCACTTATAAGCACACTGCATACGCCATGCTGACATATACCTCGTTCCTTACCGCGCCGCTGGCAATCACGACAACCGATATCGCCCCCGGCCTGCGGGGTGATATCTGGGACCTTATCCTGCACGCCGGCCCGGTCGTAAAGCTCGTGATTCTTGTGCTCATACTGCTGTCGGTCGGCTGCTGGGGCATTATGTTTTTCAAGTATCTCGTGCTCCGTGCCGCCGTGCGTGAATCGGAGCGATTCCTGAATGTTTTCTGGGAGGAAAACCGTCTTTCCCGCATCTACCAGGAAGCTGAAAAACTACAGAGCAGCCCGCTGGCGGAAATTTTCAGATCTGGGTTTATCGAGCTGCAGAAATTCAGCTCCCTGAAAAAAAAGCCGCAGAGCGCAGAAAGCCTCCAGCCGGGGGGGCCCGATATTATTGCGACCCGCTCGACCGGCATCAGCAATATACAGCGCGCGCTCGACCAGGCCTCCGTGTCGGAACTTTCGCGTCTTGAAAAAAACCTGAGTTTTCTGGCGACAACCGGAAGCACGGCCCCTTTCATCGGTCTGTTCGGAACGGTCTGGGGAATCATGGAGTCTTTCCGCCAGATCGGACTGAAGGGGTCGGCCAACCTCGCCACGGTCGCCCCGGGCATTTCCGAAGCCCTTATTGCAACCGCATTCGGGCTGGTGGCCGCCATACCGGCTGTTGTCGCCTACAACTATTTTATGGGTCGAATCCGAATGATCTCATCGGAAATGGACAACTTCAGCTCGGAATTTCTCAATATTATCGAACGCTATTTCGAGGCGATAAAGCAGAATGGCACTGACAACCGGCAGTAAACATTCACGGCTGATTTCGGAAATCAACGTAACGCCGTTCGTCGATGTCATGCTGGTGCTGCTGATAATATTCATGGTTACGGCACCGCTTGTCAGACACGGAGTCGACGTGGACCTGCCCGGGGCGAACACGAAAAACATCACAGCCGATGAAGAGATACTGACCGTAACGATCACAAAAGAAAAAAAAATTTATATAGACAAAATGAGCATCGAACTGCCGGAGCTCAAAGAACGGCTTGCAAGGATATTCAAACAGCGGATCGACAACCGGCTTTTTTTCAAAGCCGATAAAGACCTGCCCTACGGCTTTGTTATCAAGGTAATGGCTGAAATAAAAAATGCGGGAATTGAAAAAATCGGCATAGTCACGATGCCGCTGAGCCCGACATGACACACCGGCACTTTCTTCTCAGGACAAACCCGGCCGACCCGCGGCTGCTTCCGATGCTGCTGCTGTCGCTCATCGCACATGCAGGGCTGCTGTCGTTTTTTATCGGAAGCCCGCCCGATGCAACCAAAAAGGTATATTTTTCCCCGGTCTATACGGTCAGCCTCGTCGAACTGCCGGGCGGCCGGGCGGGAGGTTCCGTATCCGGCACCGGTGCCGGCACGCAAAACGAAACACAGGGCATATCGCTCTGGAAGGGACCGGCCGGACTCTCGTCCAACCTGAAAACGATCAAAAAGCGCTCTCACTCCATTACAATATCAGGCAAAAGCAAAAACAGGCAGGCAGGCGACGCTGCGCCCCGAAAATCCGGGGGCGGCACATCTTCTTCGGCCGCCGGCGGCACAAAAAAAACCGCTTCCGGCAGCGTACCGACCCGCAGCCCGGAGGATCTGCGCTTCAGCGCCTATTACGAATCCGTATGGAACAAGATCAGGGCGGCCTGGGTGCTGCCGGTGTACGGCACGGCAGCGGCACGCGAGGCTGAAGTCAGCATTACAATCGACCGGAGCGGCAAAGTCCTGAACATGCGGTTTGAGAAAAAATCGGGTGACGCGGTGTTTGACCGCTCGGTGCTGCGGGCAGTAAAAAAAGCCGATCCGCTGCCGCCGATTCCCGAAGGACTCCGGCTCAACAGACTTGAACTCGGCATCAGATTTACCTCCTGATGCCGGTGAGGAACGGCACCCATGATCAGACATATCTCGTGTTTCTTCGTCATAGTACTTGTGCATACCGGCCTTGTCAGCCCGGTATGCGGTAAAGTCTATATCGACATCCACTCCCCCGCATCGACGCAGATGCCCATCATTGTCGCACCGTTTCGGCATACCGGCGCCGCGCCCGCCGAGCGCCGCGCCGCCCGTGGTATGGCGCAGATTCTATCCGACGACCTTGCATTCTCCGGTGTGTTCCGTTTGCTCGACCCCCGCGCGCTTGACGATTCCTACCTGCAGGGACTTACCCGCGACAAGATCCGGTGGGATATTCTCTCCATTATCGGCGCGGAAGCGGTTGTGACAGGCGGAATCGGCTATGAGGACCAATCGACACTGGCCGCCGAACTGCGCCTGTTCGATGCCGTGCAGGGAACATTTATTACAGGAAAAAAATACAGAGCCGCCCCGGACGAGTATCCGCTGATCGCACACAGGTTTTCCAATGAAATTTACAAAAAGATAACCGGTGAGAGCGGCGTGTTCTCCTCACGCATCGCATATGTTCAAAGCGCAGGTACTGCAAAAGAAGTGACGGTTATGGATTACGACGGTCGAAACCCGGTACCGGTAACGCGTTACGGATCGCTGTCGCTGTGTCCGGCATGGTCCCCGGACGGCCGCAGCCTGGCGTTCACGTCGTATAAAGACGGCAATCCCGATATGTATGTCATGGAGCTTAACACCGGCCGGGCACGCAAGGTTTCTCATAAAAAAGGAATAAATATCGCGCCGTCATGGTCCCCTGACGGTCAAAAAATTGCCTTGACATTGAGTTTGAGTAACGGTAATTCTGAAATTTATATTCTGGAGCACAAAAGCGGCCGTCTTGAACGCATTACACGCAACTGGGCTACGGACGTTTCCCCGTCATGGTCCCCTGACGGTCAAAAAATCGCTTTTGTATCCAGCCGCTCAGGGTCGCCCCAGATATATATACATGATCTCAAGCGCGGGCGCGTTCAGAGAATTACCTACGAAGGCGGCTATAACACCTCACCGTCATGGTCGCCCCGAGGAGATTTTATTGCATATGCCGGCCTGTCCGGTGGAAAGTTCAATATACATATCATCAGTGCCGACGGCAGATATTCGAAACAGCTTACTTTCGGCTCCGGCAACAACGAGGACCCTTCCTGGTCACCGGACGGGCGTTACCTCGCGTTCAGCTCGAACCGATCGGGCAGACAGCAAATCTATATAATGCGCTTCGACGGAACCGGGCAAAAGCAGGTGACGCACGGACATCTCACGGCGACCGACCCGGCTTGGTCTCCCCTCTAAAACATGAAACAAACCCTATCAACAGGAGGCAGTCAATGAAACGAAATATCACCCTATGGCAACTGACCGCTCTCAGTGCTCTAGTTCTTTTGTTTTTTGCCTGTGCACAGCGGCAGGTGCGCGATGACGAAGCAAAGGAACCCGGCTCGTCTGCACAAACGGGTACAACTGAAGGCATTCAGGAAGGCAGGCTCGAGGAATCGGACATAGACACATCGGCATTCCGAGAAGTACCCGAGAGTGACCCCGCGCTGCGGGCGGTTTTCGCCGATATTCAATTCGACTACGATGACTTTTCCCTGAAACCGTCGGCGCAGGAAACTCTCAGGGGAATCGCCGAGTGGATGATCGAGAACACATCCTCACAGGTACTGATTGAGGGCCACTGCGACGAGCGCGGCACCAACGAGTATAACCTTGCACTGGGCGAACGCAGGGCCAACAGCGCCAAAAAGTATCTGGTACAGCTCGGCGTCGACCGCACCCGCATAGCCACCATAAGCTACGGAGAAGAGCGGCCACTGGATCCGAGAAGCACTGAAGAGGCCTGGAAGAAAAACCGGCGCGGGCACTTCCTGATCCGCTGAAACGAACACCTTTTGACAGCATATCTCCCCGGCCTCAGCGCCGGGGAGATGCATACACTTTTGCGATATGAGAACATACGCCAGACTCAAAAAAACAATGATTTTCGTTGCCTGCTGCTTGTGGGCACTATGCCTGACATCATGCGTGAACACGCTGGAACAGATCGACCGGCAGCAGGAATCGATCAATAAGCTGCAGCACGACCTTGCCAGTGTACGCACGTTTCAGGCCGATGCCCAAAGCACCATCGATACCCTGCGCATTGAGGTCCAGCAGCTCAAAGGCCGCATCGAGGAGAGCGATTATAAAAAAAGCCGTTCGACAACCGAGCTTTCCGAGCGTATCAGAATGCTTGAAGAAAAAATCGCTGATCTGCAGCAACCACCGGAACCGTCAGCCACCGCAGATCAGCCTGCCCTGCCGATTCAGGACATTTCTCCCAAGCCCTCGAGTGAGCAGATGATGTATGAAGAGGCCTACGGCTTCTTTGAAAAAACCGAGTATCGCAAGGCCCGGGAACTGTTCAACAAGCTCCTGGAAACTCATCCTGACGGAAACCTTGCCGACAATGCTCTGTTCTGGACCGGCAAGTGTTATTTCGGGGAAAAAAAGTACGAGCAGGCGGTAACCGCCTGCGAAGAGGTCATTAAGCGCTACCCTGACGGTAATAAAGTTCCTGATGCGTACCTGCTGCAGGCCCTTTCATTCAAAGAGCTGAATGATCCGCTGACTGCCCGGATTCTTCTGGAATCGCTTGTGGAAAAATATCCTGACTCCAATGCCGCCCGGTCCGCTAAAGCCGTTCTGAAAGACATGTGATGCCCGGCGCAGTGCGCGGGGCATCATTGCAGTGACCGCTTTTCACGCATATACGAGTCTCCCGCAAGATAAATCAGCAGAAAGCTCGACAGCAGTATCAGCCCGCCGATACAGGTCAGCAGCCAGTTGCCGTCCCTGACATAGCTTCTGATATTCCACAGCATTGCATACACCGTGGTAACGGCTACCAGCACAAGCGGAATACCGGTGATCCAGGTCGGCTGCCTTCGCTTGAGAAGGTAGATGGTAATGGTGGCGAACACAAGGGCCGCCAGCAGCTGGTTGGTCGTCCCGAACAGGGGCCACAGCAGCAGGCCCGCCGGTTTGCCCCCGTAAGTGCCGATTGCCAGAAGGTAGGCGATGCCGGCCATGATACCCGCAGCGACATAGCGGTTCTTAAACACCGCAGTGTTATGCTGGTCGCCGTATTCAGTTATGATGTACCTGCCGAGCCGGCAGGCTGAATCGAGCGTTGTCATGGCAAAAGCTATAATAATAAGTGCTATAAACGTTTTTCCAATCGCAACCGGTATACCGAGGCTTGAAATAAAAAGGGCGGCGCCGTCGACGAATGCGGTCAGCTTCGCCCCGAGCCCGGCCGCACTCGACCAGCCTGCATAATGCTGCATCCAGCCCTCGGTTGACGCAAATCCCGCGGTGCAGGCAATTATTGCTCCAAGTGCAAGCGCACCCTCACCGACCATTGCCCCGTAGCCGACAAACGCCGCATCCCGCTCATTATTGAGCTGCTTGGGTGATGTTCCCGATGAAACAATCGAGTGAAAGCCGGAAAGGGCCCCGCAGGCGATGGTAATAAACAGAAACGGCCACATGGGCGGTGCGCCCGGAACATCGAGGCGAACAGCCGGAGCAACGATTGTCGGGTTCGACACAATAATGCCGGCAAACAGGAGAACAAGACCGGCATACAGCTTGAACGACTCAAGATAGTCCCGCGGCTGCAGCAGCAGCCAGACCGGCAGCACGGAGGCGACCAGGCTGTAGACTGCCAGTATCAGTATCCAGGTCGACTTCGCCGAACCGACAACGGTCTGTTCGGGCATGGGGAGCGGGTGGCCGGCCCCCCACCATATGGCAAGCGCCATAAGCACGATGCCCACGGCGCTTGCCGGTCCCAGTCCGATATTCGTCCGGTAAATCAGTATGCCGATGCAGAGAGCAATGATCATAAGTGAAAAAACCGGGAAGACCGCTTCCGGATACTGAACCAGAAGACCGGCGATAATCAGCAGAAAGACAGCCAGCACCAGGATAAGCACGAAAAATATGATAATCATGTAGGCGGTCATGGCCCGGGGGCCGATAAGGTCGCGCGATATCTCGCCGATCGAGCGCGCCCTGTTTCGCACGGACAGCACCATGGTGCTCAGGTCGTGCACACCGCCCATGACGACCGTTCCGATAACGACCCACAAAAAAGCGGGCAGCCAGCCCCAGATGACCCCCAGGGCGGGACCCACAATGGGTGCGGCCCCGGCAATGGTGGCGAAGTGATGACCGAACAATACATATTTGTTCGTCGGCACATAGTCGATGCCGTCTTTCATGGTGTGAGACGGCACCCGGGCCTCCGGATCGAGCCGGTAGACCTTGTCTGCGAGATATCTGGCATAGAAACGGTAGCCGATAAAAAAAATCACCAGGCCGGCGATTGCAACAGCTATTGCGCTCATGACACACCTCCCAAAATACGTGAAGCACACAACCAGGGTCATTCGATCCAGCTCGATGCATGCTCGGTCTGAATAAAATGTATAAACGTATAAAATACAGAAAAGATAGTCCGAATACAGCCTGCAGGTCAATAATAAAATGCCTGAAGGATCCGGCACATTCAGGTGCCGGCCGGTGGAGTGACCGGGTATAGGAATCTGAAATGTTGACAAGCTGCTTCTTCCGGGAAAACGCAGCTGTCGAAAACTGTTATCGGGGCCGACCGATGAAAAAACAGCCGTATACAAATACTTTTGACATTTTTATGTTACAAACGGTAGGCTGGAAGAGAGCCCGTCGCATAATCGGTCATCGAAACCCGAACCGTTTTCACTCTATCCTGTTGTCACTGCACTTTTCCCAGTTGACAAGAGGAGAATTCCGCAAAAGCGCCAGGCGAATGCCTTCAATCTCGACCCGAACGTACTTGTCTTTTGACCATCGTGCAACGCTGTCTCTCCCCCAGCTGAAAGTTTGAACATATGTCGGAAGAAATTTCTTGATTGAGTAATCAAAATCATACTTGTCATGGCCGGGACGCATGGTCATCCCGAGCATGCCGACACTGCCGCTCATGTCAGGCGGCAGCAGTGCGATGTGCTTGTCGCTTTTACCGAGAAAATCGATTGCATATCTTCCCGTAAAATACGGGATAGTGCCCGCCTGAAAAACACCTATTGTTGCTTCGGGTGAAAGGACAGAATCCAGGATAATCGACGTATTGATATTTAATGCATTAAGACGGGCCTGGTCATCCGGCGCACCGAATAACATGATATGGAGAAAACGATAGTTGGCTGTTCCCAGTGAAGCTATGAGTAAAAAGACTACGACATACTGCTGTATTCTTTCCTTTTTGTTGCCGAATCGCACCAGTATCGCTGCCAGCGATACCAGCGGGCCGAACAGCAGAAACATTCTCTGGAAATCACCAAGCCCCGGCTTTCCTATTCCTGCGAAATCAGCTCCGACAGCGTAGAGCATCAGCATACATCCGCCTGCAGCAGCCAGGACTGATAAAATTTCAACAGAATAGTATCTTACAGGTCTGTCTTTACTGTATAGCTGTTGACATCTCCGGTGAATGCGACAGGAAGCATTTTCCGACAGTTTCAATACGGCATCACAAAAAAGTATTATTACCAACGGCATCACCGGCATGAGAAAGCGCCAGTAACTCCATGGTTCTCCGCCGACCCAGATCTGGTAGCTCACCAGGCATCCGGTCAACAGCACAATCAACGCCGTGTAACGGGACCGGTGCAAAACCAAACCTGCACCGGCGATCAAAACAATTAAGACAATTTCCTTTAAGAAGTAACTGCAATAGAGCAATCCGTCTTTAATGCGTACCATAAGGGGCACACCGACCATTTTCAGGACAAACGTATTAGGAAGCTTCTCCCCATAATACACTGAACGAAACAGCAACTGGCCCAGTGGGAACGCACTGTAAAAAAACGCAGCACAAAGCAGCAGGTACAGTGATTTTCGCTCAACACCCGTACGCCGGGAGGAGTAAAACATGGCTGCAAATAACGGTACGGCAAGCACCAGCGCGTCGGGCCGTGTTAGATAGGCAAGCCCCAGACACAAAGCAGCCTTGAATGGCACATGAGCATCTGCCTTGTGCATATACTTAAAAACTTCCAGCACTGACATCAAAACCAGAAGTGTTAAAAGACCGGTTTCCATTCCCATCAATGCCCAGAACAGCATGGGATAATATGCCAGAGTGCACCCGAAAACGAGAACCTTGAAGGCGGTCTGTTGTTTTCGTTCCGGAAATACGCTATCTCCCACACACACGGTGACATACGCAGTCATAATCAGTAACGGGACAGCAGAAACCTGAATTGCCAGAACGGCAATGCGTTTATCAAACAGTAGGCACGCAGCAGCCATAAGGCAGGTCATTAATAAATTGGTATAGCCCTCTACCCGCTCTCCGAAATTCCAGACCAGTCCGGCTCCATGAGCCATATTCCATGCGTACCGCATCGATATCATTGCATCATCAAACAGGCAGAAATAACGAACACCGTCAACAGCAACAGATGAGCTGTTATAAATATATATTCCGGCCCAGACAATGAATGCCAGACACAGGGATGGCAGTAATACCTTTTCGCTTTGCTTTTGAGGCATAGTTTTACGTTGAGAAAACCACTACTGCACTGTTGACTGAACGGAAAAAAAGGACTGAAGTCATCGGGCTGATTTATTTCAAGAGTAAAAGCGTGGTGGCCTGCAGGCTACAACAACAGACCGCTCCCCGAACCCTGCCCGGAAAACCCGATGAATTATTTGCATCGCATAACAGATTCTCAGCATATCACAAAAAGGGCCGACACATCGCTATGTCAGCCCTGACGTCCTGTAATTAATATATACAACCCTGCCTGTTCTATTTCTTTCCGGCAGGCCCCCTGCCTTTTTTTTTGTGCTCGACCGTAATCGCTGTCGATATGCCGCCGCGGGGTCGCCACCGGCTTTCAAGCCGCATGAAGCGCGGCGCGCAGGCGCGCACCAGGTCATCGAGAATTCGGTTGGTAAGGTCTTCGTAAAAAATACCCTGATTGCGATACTGCTGCAGGTAAAGCTTGAGGCTTTTGAGCTCTATGCATTCCCTGTCGGGTATATACGTGATAACCAGAGTACCGAAATCGGGTTGCCCTGTCTTGGGGCACACGGAGGTGAACTCCGGTGCTTCTATGACGATTTCGTATGAACGACGCGGGTAAGGATTTTCAAAAACATCGAGATGCGCTACGTCTGTTTCTTTGATTTCGGGCGTGCTGCGTTTTGCCATGGCACTATTACTATCCTGCAACGGTTGCCGTAAAAAAAGCCGGTAAGCTCACTCGATTACGGAAACGACCTCATAGCCTTTTTCCGATACTGATTCGGCAATGCTGTCGACATCGCATTTTTTAAGCCTGAAAAAATACAACTTTCTGTCATCCTGCGGCGCAGTGCCCATACCGACGCTGATGATATCGCCGCCGTTTCTGTTGATAATGCGGGATACGTCCTCGAACGCCTCGGGGTTTTCGCCCAGTACGACATCGATACGGGAACTGGCATGCAAAACACCCATGATTTCGATAAAAGCCGCCAGAATGTCCGAAACGGTAATAATACCGACCAGGAGTCCGTCGTCAAGGACGGGCAGCGCATCGAGCTTGTAGTGGTAGATAAGCTTGGCAGCCTCTTCCAGGTTCTCTTCCGGCCCTATGGTCGCGGGCTCCCTGTCCATAACCTCGTGGATACGTATTTCATTACCGCCCGGCAGCAGCAGAACCTGGCGCAGATCGGGCTCCGATACGAACCCGACAAAGTCTTCTCCATCAACAACAGGCAGATGGCGGATATTGTTCTTGTGCAGCAGGTTCAAAGCATCCAGGGCTGTTGCCGAGGAATTGATGGTGACCATGTTCTGGGCCATGCGCTTTTTTATTTTCACGCCGAATTCCCCCGAAAGAGTGTTAAAACCCTATGTTCAGTGAATATTATATAAGTATTGTTTCGCATGTCAAATGCTAAAGACGTCCAAAATCCACCGCCTAATTTTTAAACGCACCTTTTCACCAGCGGCAGTGCT
>CAZFIB010000001.1:0-106230 GCA_964518865.1 uncultured Thermodesulfobacteriota bacterium | reverse complement strand
CCCTGTTTTCAGGAACCAACGAGTTTTTCTTTTTTTTAGGTGGTGAATCGGGGCAGGTGATAGTGATTTGACATAAGACAATATGCTCCTACCCGGACCTGCCACATCGTGCAGGATTCCTGCAAAAGATCGATAAAATCTTGATAGTCTTGCCTGTCCCGAAAAACCGGCTCGCCCCTCCGGCCTCGGTTCATCACATGATACCATGCATCAGCTATCTCTATTCTCAATGGTCGTGCCATAGTAATCTATTAACCGATATCCCGTAAAGAGTCAAGCAAAGACTTGACCCCAATGTTGTTTCAATGTTCAATGTTGTTTCGTAAAGGAATGAATCAGGTGTAGACGATGCGTGAGGCATAGGTAAAGATAAAGCCCTCGTTTTCGACTTCGTCAAAGAAATCCCTCAGCGCTTCTATGGTTTCCCGGCGGGGGTGGCCGATGCCCACGGCATGGCCGAAGCGGCGGGCATGCCGCTTGAGCTTGGCAAGCTGGTTGCACACATAGTCCTTATCCCAGACATTGTCGATGAAGATATTCCTGAACGCGGCCCGCATCTCAAGCTGACGCGCGATATCGAAGGCTATCGAATTGCTGCTGGTAAAGCTGTCTATAAAAAAGAGTTTTCGCTCCTTGATAATGCTCAGGGCATCGTAGATATTTTCCTGCGACTCGGTATAGCGTGATCCCATATGGTTGTTGACCCCGACCACAAAGGGAATGCTTCCCAGGTTTTTATCGATAATCCGGTAATGCTCGCTGCGTGACTGCTGCAGGTAGAGGGCTCCCGGCCCCGGATCGATAGAGCGGTCATAGGGTTCCATGGGCTGATGCAGCATAACCTCATGGCCCTCGGTGTGAATCTGCTCGGCAAGCCTCAGAGAATACGGCAGGTGGGGCAGGATGGAAAACGTTATGGGAGCATTGAGATCGAGAAACGGCATCACGCGCGACCGGTTATACCCCACATCGTCGATAATGATTGAAATAAAGGGATTATTGTAAATCTCTGCGGAACGCTTTTCGGCGGCACAGGCTTGTGTTATGACGCCTGCAGGCACCACTGCTGCCAGAGCCGCACCGGTCGCACAGGTTAGGGATCTGTTTAAAAAATCTCTTCTGGAAAACGTAAGGGTATGCATTGCTATTGTTTATTCCGGTGTCTACACGACATATACAACCGGTCGTTCAAAAAGTCAACCCAATACTACATGAAGTGTATCTCTTGTTCGCCGTCAGACACGAGAGCGTCCGGTTACATATCAAACAAACTCATTTGCTGCTGTTTTTTCTTTTTTTTCCTTCGGTGCGGCTGCACCTCCCGGCGGGTGCACAGCTCGCGGGGAATATCGGCTGTAAAGCAGGAGGGCTTTTTTCGCAGGTGCGTGCCGAACAGAAAGCGGCTTTCGGCATTGAGAAGATATATTTTTTTTCGTGCGCGTGTCAGGGCTACATAAAAAAGCCGCCGCTCCTCTTCTTCATCGCACGAGCCGTTTTCGGGCCGGTAGGGGAAAAGGTCCTCTTCCAGCCCGGCGATGAAAACAGTCTGGAATTCGAGCCCTTTTGCTGCATGAACCGTCATGAGCCTGACCGCCTCGCCTGCCGGGGCGAACTCGTCGCCCTCCTGCTGAAAGGCGATACGCTCGAGGAAAAGCGGAATCGACTCTGCCGCGGGCAACCCGGCAAAGGCCCGGGAGGCGGTCAGCAGATCAAGAAGGCTCTCGCTTTCACTGTCGCACTCGCCGCAGGCGATAGTCCGGATATTCTCAATCAGCACGTCGAGCGGAGCCTCCCGGCTCTGCACGGCAAGATCCGCGATACAGTCGCTGAGATTCTGCAGCACATCGATGCCGCGGCCGCGAATGTCTGCCGGAAAAAGTCCGTCGCGCAGCAGCGCAAGCAGGGGTTTCCCGACCCGGCAGGCATGCTCTCTGAGTTTGCGCGCTGCTGCTTCGCCGGGCGAGAACGGAGCGGTGCACAAGAGCTCGAACAGAGCAGCGGTATTCTCCGGCTCTGCCAGCACATGCAAAAAATCAACGACGGTTTTAATTTCCGGTTCTTCGTAGATGCTGCAGCTCGAGACGGTTGCCAGGGGTATGCCGCGCTGACCGAGTGTGCGGCCGATGATCCGTCCCTGCCGGTGCAGACGGTACAGCACGGCAATGTCGGCAAAGCCTGCAGCAGGGTCTTCAGAGGGTCCCATTGTTTCAAAACGCGTGCCGCCCAGCAGTCGCTCTATTTCCCGCGCAATAAAATCAGCTTCCGCCTGCTCTGTCGCTGTGCTCACAACCTCAACCGGGGCGCCGCCCGGCTCAAGCGGCACGAGCGTTCGCTCCAGCCGGTGCGTGTTTTTTTGAATGACCGCATCGGCCGCTTTGAGAATTGTCTCGCTCGATCGATAGTTGCGGCGCAGGTACACTGTCGCGGCTTGAGGAAAATCACGTGCAAACCCGAGAAAATGCTCCACCCGGGCACCGCGAAAGGCATAAATGGCCTGGTCGGCGTCACCCACGGCGCACAGGTTGAACGGAGGCGGGCAGATTGTTTTGATCAGCGCATACTGCGCGGGGCTGACATCCTGAAACTCGTCGACCGAAACATGGGAAAAACGGCCGCGGACGAGCTCAAGCGCAGCGGGGGATTCCCTGAAAACTTCAAGCGGCTTTGTTATCAGATCGTCAAAATCGAACATGCCGGTCTCGCGCAGCAGCGACTCATACCGGCGGCAGGCCGGCGACATCCGCCCGGGCGCAGACAGGCCGTTTCTGTCCTGTGCGATCGAGCGCTCGGCCTCGCGCAGGGTTATTGTGCAGCCGTCCTGCTGCAGTTCTCTGACAAGGCGCCTGATGAGGCCTGCCCGGTCGGGCTTCGAAATAATGCCCGGCTTGTGCACTCCGATTGCCGTGCCGTAGTGCTGCAGAATTTCGAAGCCCAGGGCATGGATGGTGCCGATCCACATGCCGGAGAGGTCGCTGCCCCGGCACAGCGCCTGCACGCGCTCCCGCATTTCCGCGGCCGCTTTTGCGGTGAAAGTAATTGCAAGCAGTTTGTCGGGCGCGATGTTGCGTTCGCGCACCAGATATGCGAGACGCGAAACGATGACGCGGGTTTTTCCGGTTCCCGCCCCGGCGACGACCAGCACGGGACCGTCAGCCGTGCGAACCGCCTGAAGCTGACTGTCGTTCAGCCCTGTCAGATAGTCTCCTGCGGGATTTTTGATTTCGGGAGAAGTCCCGGCACCGGATTCCATGGTTAGAAAAGCTGCAGCTGATTTTTTTTCTGTTCCTGTGGCTCAAGTACGCGCACCGTGCCGTATTCCCCGTCATAGCCCGGTGTAACGCTCACGGTGCCGTTTCGCATGTTCTGCAGGGCGGCGCCGAGCAGGGGGTGTGCCGCGTACAGTTCGGCTGCCGGGCATGACCGCAGAATTGCGAGCTCGCTGCCGAATGTTTCGAGCAGCCGCATGTATTGTGTGGCAACCTTTTTTGAGGCCGGCCCCACGCCCAGAATTTCCGAGAGCACTTCCGTCAGCGGTATGAGACTTTCAAAGTCGAAAGCACCGGGCGGCCGGCTGCCGAACTGCCGGTCTGCAAGGCGGCGCACCCGGTGCAGCACCCCGACCGTAACCTTCCGTCCGCAGCTCGGGCATTTTCCCTCATGCGCCGCGGTCTCCTCGGGGGTCAGGCACATTTTACAGGCCCGGTGACCGTCGCAGTGATATTTTCCCTCCTCGGGAAAGAATTCTATCGTTCCCCGAAAGCCCTGCCGGTCCTGCTCGCGCAGGGACCGCATCATGTCGAAATAATCAAGGGTGCAGGAAAAAATATTGGCCTCGCGCGCCAGCTTGGAGGGCGAATGTGCGTCGGAGTTTGAGACAAGCACATACCGGTCAAGCCCGGAAAGCATCCAGTTCATGGGCGGGTCCGACGACAGACCGGTTTCGAGGGCGAAAATATGGGGTGTCAGGTCTTCGAAGCACTCCTCGATGCTGTCGAAGCCGCTGGCGGCGCCGAGAACGGAGAAGTGCGGCGTCCAGATATGGGCGGGAATGAATACGTTGTCGGGGCATGCATCGAGCGCCATCTGCAGCAGCAGCCTGCAGTCAAGCCCGAGTATGGGGCGTCCGTCTGAGGTGATGTTGCCGATCTCGTGCAGGGCGGCATTCAGCCTGCCGACTGCATTCAGGTCGGGCGCGAGTATGACGCTGTGCACCTTGCGGGTACGGTCGCCCTTTTTGTAGATCGTGCTTATTTCGGCGCTCAGCACAAACCGCACGGTGCTTCTGCAGGAAGAGGGCACATCCCTGTCGGCTTCGCGGCTGAATTGGGGCTTGAGGCGGAACAGGCCCGGCTCGGCGGGCTCGAGCTTTTCCTGCATCTCGGCGTACCAGCGCGGGTGGGTGAAATCACCGCTTCCCAGCACGGTCACGCCTTTCAGCTGCGCCCAGCGATGCAGAGCTTCCAGGTTCATCTGTTTGCTGGTCGCCCGGGAGAGGTGGGAGTGGATATGCAGATCGGCTATGAATTCCACGATATCAGGGCCTTTCACGGTAATGTCAGGATTGCACTACTAACAATACAGCGAAAGCAGCCAAAAGAAAAGAACCAAATGGGGTTGACTTGAACGGGAACTCCTGCTATTTTTTAGGCGTTTCATAAAAAAGCCTGCGCAGCAGACACACATGGAATCAGAGCCGTACCCGGCAGACATTTTTTACCCAGCAATTCAGAGCAAACCCCTCGGCAGCCACGCCTGTGGACAGGCCTGCTGCGTGACAGCCCATATTCCTCTGTACAAAAGATATTATGGACATATACCTTAGGCTTGGGGCGCTCGTCTGCCTGCTGCTGCTGTCCGGCTTTTTCTCGTCTTCGGAAACAGCCTTTTTTTCGCTGAACAGGATCCGCCTGCGCAGGCGTACAATCCTCAAGGACCCGGGCTACCGGTATATTCTCAACCTGCTGAAAACATCCAGCACCTTTCTCACCACGGTTCTGATCGGCAACGAGCTGGTAAACATCTCCATCTCGGTTGTCGCCGCCGGCCTCGTGTATTCTCTTGCCGGCGATATGTTCAGCAGCCGGCTGCTGCCGTTTCTGTCAATGGTTCTGACCGTGCCGGTGCTGCTGCTGTTCGGCGAAATAGTCCCCAAAACCCTGGCCGTCAAGTTTCCCGATTTGATTGCACGTTTCAACTCGCCTCTCCTGTATTTGTTTTCCAAAGCCATCGGGCCGGTTCGCTTTCTGCTCAACACGGCCGCCAAAACATTTATAACGTTTTTTGTAAAAGATCCCTCTCGGCAGCCTATCGACGATGTCAATATCGATGAAGATATCTTCAAGTCGATGGTCGATCACGGCAGCAGGGCGGGCACGATCGAGCCGGATCAGCGTGACCTTATCCACCGGGCGTTCCGCCTGGACGATATCCCCGTAGCCCGCATCATGACGCCCCGGGAGCGTATTACCGCGTTGCCGCTGTCATGCACGGCCGAGCGCTTTCTGGAGCTGATCGAGCGGGAAAAGTATTCACGCTATCCGGTGTATGAAAGCAGTGTCGATTCCATCGTCGGATTTGTGCATGCCAAGGACCTGCTCCGCCTGCGCCATAACGAATCCGAACAGGAGCCGCTCAGCATAGCCGAGATTCTCAGGAAACCGACGTTTATTCAGGCGCATAAAAATGCGCTGTCAGCGTTTCTGCAGCTGAAACGAAACAAAACCCATATGGCGATAGTGGTGGGGCCCGAGGGAACGACCGTCGGTACCGTCACCATGGAGGATATTCTCGAGGAACTGTTCGGGGAGATTCGCGACGAGACCGACGTGGAGGACGACCGTGATAGCTGAAATCATCGTCGGCTGCGCGATCATCATACTGTGCCTGCTCTGCGAGGGCTTTTTTTCCGGTACTGAGACGGCTGTCGTGTCCGTGGACCGCAACCGGACAAAAGCGCTTGCCGAGAGGGGGTCGAAGCGGGCCGGTATGATACTGGAGGCCCTTGACAATCCCGAGAAGTTTTTTTCAACAACCCTTCTCGGTACGAACATGGTTGCCGTTCTCAGCAATTCGGTGGCCGCTTTTATGGTTATCGAGTATATCGGTGAGCGCTACCAATTTCTGACAATCCTTTTCATGTCGCCGCTGATCCTGATTTTCGGTGAAATCGTTCCCAAAACAGTGTACCGCTATCACGCCGAACGGCTGGCGCCGCATATCATCTACCCGATCAGGATCATTTCAAATATTTTTTCGCCCTTCATCGCCGTGCTGTCCTGGATTACGGGAATGTTTGTCCGGGTGTTTCAGGTTGAGGGCGCAATCATACAGCCGCATGCCTCGCGCGAGGACCTTGCCAACTACCTGGATGCCTGGAACATCAACAGCAGCCTGAAAAACGCCGAGCGCAAGATTATCGAGCGAATCTTCGATTTTGCGGAAACAAAAGTCGAGGATGTCATGATCAGGCTTGTCAACATAGAAGCGCTCGAGGTGCAGGACAGTATCGAGGATGCCATAGCGCTTGCCTGCAAGACCGGCTACTCGCGCATACCGGTCTATGCGCAGGATGCCTACAACATCATCGGCGTCGTGCACAGCTTCGACCTGCTGACGGCGAGCCGGAAAAACCAGACCCTTCGCGAGATCATGCGGCCCACGCAGTACGTTCCGGACTCATCTCCCATTGACGATCTGCTCAAGCGAATGCGCACGGAGGGATTCAGCATAGCTGCTGTCGTCAACGAATACGGCGGCACCATCGGCATTGTGACCATCGAAGATATTCTGGAGGAGGTGGTCGGTGAAATTTACGATGAGTATGATAAAAAAGAAAACCTCATCGTAAAAACAGGAAAAAACAAGTACAACATAAAATCACGCATCGAAATAGACGAGCTCAACGATGCCCTGGGTCTGGACCTGCCGAAAAACGACTATGAAACTCTGGCCGGTTTTGTGCTGAAACATATGGAGCGGATTCCAAAAACCGGTGAAAAGTTCCGCTTCGGCAACCTGAAATTCGTCATCAGGCAGGCTGACCGGCGGCAAATCAAGGAAGTGACCCTGCTGATCGATAAACAGGAAAAAAACAGGGCCGAACCACTGCAGCATACGTAATTCCGCAGCATTCTGAGCATTCCGCACAGTGTCGTGCCGACCGAATGCATAGTATCTCCGGTTAGTAATATTTCACACTTATTTGGTTAAATTGCAATTCTGCACACACACGCAGTTGCGGCCCCCATCCCAACATATTGAAATATCTATTTATTTTAAATTATACCGTAATGGCATTACTATTGCATTAATTGGATAGTACAAAAACCCGAGCATGGGTTTTCGTGATCCCCTCCGAAAAGGGTATAACGGGGGATGTCGGCATGCCGATTTCCCCCTGGCCCTTACGGAGCCGGGTCTGCTGAACAGAACGCCGGGAGCGCCTATAGTTCTAAAAAATTATTTATACAGTCACGGGTCTTGAACTTCTGTAATCTTCCTTCTGCGCGATGGCTGACCTGAATTGTTTAAGGGTTCGTACAATGCATACCCCCCCTCCGTACCCTGATGAATTTTGTGCGACCCTGCGGTGCCGGACCTGAATATCTGAAGCTGAAGTGACCTATTCCTCAAATCCGTGACTGGCCTAAAGGCAGGATCATTTATGATCCTGCCTTTTTTGGTACTGCATGGCAGTAAATTATGACAGTTGCTATTGTAATTCAGGCTGTCAGGGCAGGAGCGACCTTCGGCTGCGCATTCCGTCCGCACAGCGGACTCCTGCAGAAGATACATCATCAAAATTAATTGTCATGAGGTGCAGAGTGTTTTTCACACGACTACAGCCATCCTGTCATTTCGAAGAAGCACAGCGGCTGAGCAATCTCACGCCCATGAAGAGATTGCTTCCTTCGGTCGAAATGACAAAAATACAGATGGTTGCGAAAAACAGAAAAATTGCTCCGGTACCGGAAGAGCTTTACCACTCGTACCGCACCCGCAGGATGAGTGCATCCTTGTCACCGTAGGGGTGGCGGGCCCGTGCGGAGCGGTCGCCGAACAGGGCAGCCCCTGTTTCAAAGCGCCAGTGGTTGCCGGGGGCATAGCTCAGCATGGGCAGCAGGAAATACATGCCGTTCGGGTTATAGCTGCCGGCAAAGATGACGGTCCAGATCTGGTGGGAGAGCGGCTGAACAATATTCCAGATAATTGCCGCAGAGTGACTGTTTCCCCGGCGGTGCCCCCGGGACGGGTCAACGGAAATATCCCCGTCAAACCGCACGATTTTTTCATAGAACAGGGTGAGGCTCACTTCGAGCTGCTTATCGGAGCACCAGCGGTGTGTGACGTAGGGCAGCACAAACCGGTCGCTGTAATTGAGTCCGAAGCCGAATGCATCACGGCGCACCTCATCAATGGCAGGAATTCCGTACGCGCCCCCTGCCGTGCGGTTGAAGTGCTGGCCGAATTCATAAAACCACTCGAGCCGCCAGACAGAGCTGTTGAGCTGCTCGATATATGTCTGGGCGGTGCCGCCGATGACGCGGTAGCGCTTGTAGCGAAAGACGCGGTAACCGGGAAAGGAGGGAGTGCCGGCCCCGGTCACCCGGCAGCGCAGCGCCTCCCGTACATAGTCAGCGGCAAAGCGCAGGCTTTTCGCCGGGTCGGCTGTAGCCGTGTCGCTCAGGGTGTCGAAGTAAAACAGGGTCCAGTCGATATTCAGCAGCGCTCCGCGAAGCCTGAAGCCCCATTCATAGTTTTTGTTCAGGCTCCAGCCCGGCGCATCCCGCCGCATTTTTTCCAGCATCCAGTGGCTGTAGCCGGGGAATTGTCCGGGGAAAAGGGATGTCTCGGCCGGGGAGGGGCCGAAGTGCGTGCCTTCGGGCGGCAGGCGGCTGTACTGAAAGTCGCCGGGAATGAAAAGAAGTTCTGCCAGGAGGTTTCCCGGAAGGTTTGTTTTGTAGAGCAGCCGCACCATCCAGAGCCCGCGCTTGATTTCTTCCCAGAAATCGATTCCCGGCAGAGAATACCGCAGGTCGAGCGGGTTGATAACATCGGCGGTCCGTATTATGTCGGTTTCTCCCCAGACCACGATCTGCTTGCCGGCAAGCAGCTGCAGCCGCTCAGAGGCGATATCGACATAGAGCTCGTTCAGCAGCTCGCTGTTACGGGCGCGCACATAGTGCCGGCGTCCCCTGCGGGGAATTGAACGTTTCAACCGGCTGTCCGCAGACACGGCGCCGTCATACCACCACCGCAGGCCGGCAAATACGTTGACCGATATGCCGGGGTCGTCTTTTACCCGGTAGAGCGCCTCGACAAGCACTCCGGTGAGGGCCGCATCGACCGGAGAATCATGCAGGCTGCTTTCGCTGTGTCTGATATGTGTCCGGACAAGGGCGCATTGCTTGAGAGAGCCTGAAATCTCGAGGGAGTTGTTCAAGAGCAGAACACGTGCCTGAAGGCGCAGGGGAACCCCTGCCATACAAACGAGCAGCAGAGATATACAGAAACAGGCACGGTATGATGCACCCGGGGGGGGCGATGTGTGCCGTGACAGTCTGCAGGAATTCGTTATTTCAGTACCCCCCTTTTTGCAGGTTATACATGGTGAACATCGAGCGCCTGACGGGCAGGCCGACCCTGATCTCCTGGTTTTGCCAGATACCTGCATGCCTGCGCTGAAAATCCACGTAGTGGGCGCCGACGATAAAGTTGGTGAGCTCCCCTGCAGCGGTCCTGCAGTCGTCGGTCAGATTTTCAAAGCACTTCCAGAAGCGCTGCTGGCGGTCATATATTTCAGACCACAGGATAAGGTAGGTTTCAGGATCGACGTACCATATGCGCTTGCCGTAAATATAGCTGGGGTCGCGGCTCACCACCTCCACCACGAGGGTTTTAACCCGCTCGCGGGAAATGCCGTTCAGAAGGGTCTGTCCCTTGCGGCGCTCGGCGCTGCCGATCGCACAGTGGCGGGCGCAGAGCAGTTCGCGCGTGCCGGTCAAGGTATAGCTGTTGCGCAGCATCTGTCCGTCCCAGCAGTACTCGTCGTCGTAGATCAAATCGGTACCGTCGATCGAGTCGGTGCGCTCGGCGTTTGATATGCGCTGTATGCGGCGGAAAGCGCTGAACCACATGTAGGCCGTGTCGCTTTTGCGGTGGTCTATGTGCCGCAGATTGAACATCCGTATGTTTTTGAACTCAGGCGGCGAGTACATATGATAAAACGTCGAGCGGCTGATTCCTTTGGGGTTGTCCTCAAAGGCGGGCCGGGGCTCTGTGTCGACGCGATGAATCCAGAACAGCTCCCAGGCATCCTGCTCGCCGACCTTTTCGGCGCCGCTGCGGGAATTGAGATTTGTTCCGATGCGCTTGTAGAACGAGGAGTCACCGTGGGTGTTGAAATCATAATTCCATGCGATATGAAGACCGTTTTCAGGCTCCGGAAACGGTACACCTGCGATTTTTGCATACGATGGTATTGAACCGTCATCGGCAAGAGAAACATCGGGTGAATAGCGCTTTGTAGCCCTGATCATGCCGCCTGTCACGGCGGCCTGCCGATAGGGGGTAATGTAAAAGTAAAAACCCCCGGGCGGCGCACCCCATGATTCCGGCTCCCGGTATATGCCTGCAAACGATGCGGGCAAAAATTCCGTTACCGCACCAACGGCGGATGCGTCGATTTTTTTGCCGGCATAGTGCTGCTCCCAGCTCCTGAGGCGATTCAGCTCTTCAGGAGAATAGCACGACCGGGGAAAAACAAGCTCGGTAGTGAAAGCCCTTTTCACAGGAACGGCAAGCACCGGGATCAGCAGGGTTACCCAAAGTAGCGGCTTCAGAAATGTATGGATGCAGGTAAAGCTCATTGTGGGCACCTGACCACAGGGCCGTGGTTATTCATGTAATGAACATCTGTGTGTACGTACCAAGAAAAACCGTCATTGCGAGTCACGCCCTGGCGTGATGCCGCCCCGTTCTCCGCGGCAGCTTTGCTGCGCAGGACGGAGGCAATCTTACAGGATATGGTGCGGTGTTTATGGAGATTGCTTCGCTTTCGGCTCGCAATGACAGTAAAAACAGCGTTATGGAAAATCAATAACGTACCTCATGTTCATTGTAAGGCGTCTATGAACGAAACCGGCAGATCCGGAAAAGCCCCCGGTTGTTTCTTTTTTGCAGCTGACCCGGGAGCGGCAGAGGGCGTGCAGGATGCTCTCCCCGGACTGGTATTGCGCACCATGCGGTGCAGGACCCCGCCGCTGATGTCAGCGCCCCAGCTCTTTTCGGACCATCGCCGAAAGATCGTTCAGCGAGCGCTTTTTTGCACGCCGGCCGTTGACGAAAATCGCCGGCACGCCCCGTACCCTGACGGACCTTCCCAGCCCCATGTCGGCGCGTATCTGCTGTTTCAGGGAAGAGTCCTCAATGTCATTGCCGAACTTCTGCATGTCAAGCCCCAGGTCGCGGGCAAATTTATCAAGGGAGTCGTCGTTCAGCTTTTTATAGTTTTCAAAAAGAAGGCCGAGCATTTCGCCGTATTTGCCCTGCCGGGAGGCTGCCAGGGCGCCGCAGGACGCTTTGTTCGCGAATTTGTGCATGCGAAGGGGAAAGTGCTTGACGACGAGCTTTACCGTGTCGGAGTGTTTTTTCAAAAGCTTCTCGAGTGTCGGGTAGACGCGGGCGCAGTAGGGGCACTGTATGTCAAGAAACGCGGTAACCGTAACCGGCGCCTTTTCGGAACCGAGCACGGGAGACGCCCCTGCCGGTATATCGAACACCGGGCTTATTTCCATTACGGTCAGCGACTGGCCGGCAGCGTCGGTGAGCAGCAGGCTCTCTCCGTCAGGAGAGACGGCAACCTGCGAGAACGGTTCTGACACCGGAATACGGTCGGTGACATCGCCCGCACGGAGGTCGTATACGAGTATGTTTTTCTTGCCGAGGATGTAGGCTGTTGTGCCGTCGCGGCTTATTGTGATATCCTTGGGAGAGTCCTTGAGGTCTACTTTTTTCAGAACGGCTGTTTCTATTTCGGCACAGACCGTAAGTGCCGTGATCAGCAGCCCTGCAGCGACAGCGATACCAAGAATGACTGAAAAAGCTGGTTTCTTCATATGCGGTTCTCCATGGAATTACATTGAATTTTTATCGACGTTACACCATTTGCGGTGAATTTGCAACACGGGCCCATGAATAAACGCATGTACCGCTGTGCATTTCTCTGTTTCGCTGCCGCTGCGCTTTCAGTGGCCTGTGCGGGCAAGCTGCCGGAAAACGCGCACAGCGATGAATGCACGCCTCTTTTCGTCGAGGCGCTGGTCAGGCGCGCACTGCAGCTTTCATCGCTTGATGCATCCGAAGGCAGTCCCGATAGTTATAAAAAACTGCCTGCATACGCGGCTTCCCTGCTTGCAGACGGCCGGCTGACCATAGGTCTCGCTCTCGGGACCGAGGATCTCGGGCGCATTTGCCTCCCGCCCGAGCGCGGGGACCGGTCGGCAAGCATACGTGCGGTGGTCCGCGGCAGGGCCGTAACAATCGACGCCTGTCTGGTGCTCACGCGCGCTGCGTTCAGACAGGCCCTGGCGGACCGTGAAATTTTGTTTGTGACGTCCCACTCGCGCTTCGGAGCCGGGCCTGTTTTTTTGCTGGACGGCAAGGACAAGCCCTATCGCATGCAGCGCACGCATAACTACGACATAACGATGCCCGATTCCGAGGTCAGCGGATACGACGGAGCCGTTTCGCGCGTGTTTCATGACGATCTGCGCAACCGTGACTACACGGTCTTCAGGCCGGACAGCACCGAACTGGATGCCTCGCAGCCGCTGCCGGGATACCAGATGCTGGTGTTTTCGACCTGCACCAGCAGCCGGCATTTCCTGGATGAAATCGCCCAGTTCAGATACCCGTATCCGACAACGGCCGTTTTCACAAGCCGCCCCTGTCTTATGGATACGGATATGCGGGTGTTTATGCGCCTGCTGTATGAAGTCTTTTCCGGCAGCCCGGTCCATGATATCGTCACTGCCCTGAACGGGGAGTACCGCTCAGTTGCCTGGGAACACGTTCGCAAAAAAGAGCCGCCGTGGGAGGTGATTGAAAATCTCTACGAGATCGGAATTCATTCGGTCGGCCCGCCCGACGACCATCAGGCACAATGAAGGCCGCTGAAGCAAGCCGGGTTTTCCTGCGAAATGTTCACCGTTCAGCTGAATGCAGCTGCAGGCATCAAAGGCCTTTTTTTGTCCTGAAGTGCCGCTCCGGCCCGCCATGTTCAAATAGCTTTGATCGAGATACAACGGGAGGCACTGCCCGGCAGAAAGCAGCACGGCCCTGAAGGGATTTTCCAGTTTTTTTTAAGTTTTTAAAAGGATTTGGGCAAACATCTGCTGTTTTTTGCAGTAATGCGTATCACCCTCTTGAAATAACGTCAAGAATAGGTTACAGTAAAAAACAGCAGTGATTTTTTAATCATTGCTATCCCACCAAGCGGGAAGCGTTGCCCCTCGCTTCCCGCTTCTCCTTTTTTCCGGTTTTACAGCCCGTACGGTTCAAACAGGTCTCGTTCGAGGTAGGCGGGATCCTGGAAGCGGGCCTGCGCTTTTTCCTCTGTCAGCCAGGCTATTTTCGTGCCGGTTGTGTCGTTTTTCAATGCCTCCTCGACCAGAAACGGGGTTATGGTCTCTACGGTGTCGGCCAGGAGGTTGTATATCGCCTTAGACTCCTCGCGCGCTTCAGGGGGCATCGTGCGGAGGCCGTCGATGAGGAAATCCGTTACAACCATGCCCGGGCTCATGAAGCAGATCTGTACCGGGGTGTCTTTGGTTTCCTCTATGAGGGTTTCGGTAAAATACCGTACGGCACGCTTGCTGGTGCCGTACACGGAAAAGCCCGTGCGCATCATGTCGTCACTGCCGAACCCCAGCATGGAGTAAATCTGGCCGGACCCCTGCCTGAGCATGCCGTTCAGCGAAACGTGGGTGCCGTACATCAGCCCGGTTACATTCGTGCGGGTGACGGTTTCGATTTCGGACGGGTCGAGCTCCCAAAACGGAACGGTCGTGTTGTCAAGACCGGCATTGTTTATCCAGATGTCGACCCGGCCGAACGAGCCGGCTGCTTCGTTCCACAGGTTCTGCACCTGCCCGTAGTCTGTTACATCACAGGGGCAGGCCGTGATTTTTTCCGCATCGTATGCCGTGCTCAACTCGCTGCGCACGTTTTCGAGCCGCTCGCGGTTGCGCGCGCTGACCGCCACATTGCAGCCGCGCTTGAGAAATTCTTTTGCCAGCCCCAGGCCGATGCCTTTCGTGCTGCCCGTGATGACAACCGTTTTCATGATTCCTCCGAAGTGAGTGGTTATGCTTTTTTTCCGCCTGCTTGCTGAACGGTGATTTTCCAGAAACTCGACCCGGCAGGGTTCTGCAGGGTGGCCTGCAGCAGGCTGTCCCAGGTGCCCTCCGGCATTCCCATATGCCGCTCTCCGGTGCGCACGGCTTTTTTTATTGTTTCAGGATCGGTTACCTGCTCGATTTCACCGTCGCAGATAACGGATGCCCATGACATATTGCCCATGCCGAACCCCTCGGGGAGCTCACACACCACAAAGCAGGCCCTGCGGTTGTTTTGTATGCACTCCATTTTGCGCCCGTCGGGTCCAAGGGTCAGGTAGATGCACTCCCCGTCATAGGAATAGGCAAGCGGAATGCAGTACGGTACATCGCCGTTTGCAAGGGAGAGGTAACCGACTTTCTGAGCGCTCAGCAGCTCATCGATTTCCGGGCGCGTCAAATCCTGTATCTCTACTTTCATGTGATTCCCTCCTGAGATGGTTGGTTTTTTTCTAACGAAACATCGGCTTTTGTACAGACGGCCGTATGACCCGACTGCGTTATCCGATACTGCACTCTAGCAGATTATGACATTTAAAAGTGCAATGCAGGCCCGTCAGGGCAGGAGCGACCTTCGGTCGCGAATTTCGTCCGCAAAGCGGACTCCTGCAGAAGATACATCATCAGAATTAATTGTCATGAGGCTGGGCAATACGGCCCGAGCCTGCAAGCCCGCCGGCGATATCCTCAAGGTCGAGCCGCGCGAGCGTCGCGCGCGTGGGCAGGCCGGTAGCTGTGTCCCAGCCCCGCAGCGCGTAGTAGTCATCCATCATTTTTTTGAACTCCGCTTTGCCGATTGCTTTTGTGCGGCGGGAGATGAGCTCGTCGCCCTTGCCGGGCATGTTGCGCTCCGGGTTGTACATGTCGAAAATATCCGACGGCGGCTCTTCGCGCTCGATATAGCATATATCGTGCAAAATGTCGTCCTCGCGGCCCCGCCGCCCCTCGCGCAGCTGAATGGCGCGGTTGAGATTGAATATGCGCTCCCCGGCACGGTTGAGATCGTTTTCGCCTGCCGGGTTGCCGGTAACTGCCGAATAGAGTCTGCTTTCGATGGTCGGATCGCCGACATGATCCCCGGTTGACGCGTCATCGAGGACCGGGAACACAAAATCACACAGGATAAGCGATTCCTTAGCATATTCGCGGTTCTGCACGATGCAGGCTGCGCGGGCTTTGCCGTCAGGGGTTGAAAAGTCGACCGCATCGCGGCCGCCCCAGAACCTGTCGGCTATCGCACGCAGAACCTCGGTCGACACATAGCTTCCCCGGCCGCCGGTTTTCAGCCACAGCGCCCATTTGGTCAGGGGATTGCATATTTCGTGCAGCTCGGTAATGGATGGGCGCTGCTCGGTTGCAAAAATCGGCGCCGAGATGACAAAGGTTTTCGGGCCGTAGGTGACGGCCGGGCGGCCCGCATCGTTGAGAAAGTCGGCCGTTATTGCGCGCGATGCACTGCCGAAGCGCTCAGAGGCCCGCAGGGCGCCCTGCGAGAGCACGCCGCCGAAATCCGTACCGGCTGCTATGCTTTTGATGAATGATTCGATAAACGAGTAGGTGCCCATCTGCGAGCGGGCAAGCCCGGTCCGGTTCTCATCGAGAATGCCGCCCGCACAGGCCCGCTCGAGCCAGAGCAGCAGAAACAGCATCTCGGTGACGCAGAGGGAGTACTCGTTGGCAAGCTCGGTTGCCTGAAACGAGATATCGGATATCTCGCCGTTGTACTGCTTGTCCCACCTGGCATAGTAGGTCGCAGTCTGGCACTTGCGGATGCCCTCGATGCCGGAGGGGCGCCGCTGCAGGGTCCGCCAGCAGCCCAGCGAGCAGCCGTGGCAGTGTACTTTCCTGACAACGTCATTGCCGGGCACGGGAACGGGATTGCCGTAAATGTTGTAAAAGCCCGGTCCCGTCATCGCGTGCAGCTGCTTTCTGATGGCATCGACCCGGGATCGGTTCGCTACCGGCACCCTGCCGCTTCCCCTGACCGCAATGGCCTTAAGGCGCTTGGAGCCCATAACCGAGCCGAACCCCATGGATGCGCTCCCCCCGAGATCGATAAGAAGCGTCCCGATGCGCGAGCCGTTTTCAGCGCCCGGTCCGATGGACATGAATGTCGGTTTTCCCCCGAGCTCCGCTGCAATAACGCTTCGGGCAACGCTGTTTGTTGTGCCCCACACATGCGCTGCATCGCAAATGACAGCAGATCCATCTGCAATATCAAGGTAGACGGGGCTGTCGGCCGTGCCGGTAATGACGATGCCGTCAAAACCGGCTTTTTTCAGCTCGGCAGGGAAGAAGCCCGCAGCGCTCGCGGTCACAAAGCGTTCGGGCCTGGTACATGGTGATTTTCCGCAGACGGCGATGCGCGGGGCGCTGGGCGCGATGGTGCCTGCAAGCGGGCCGGTCATGATGATAAGGGGGCTTGAGGGATCAAAGGCTTCGGCGCGGGGGCTGCTTTCATCCCAGTAGATTTTCTGCGCAATGCCCAGGCCGCCGATAAAGCGGCTGCTGTAGGCGGCGGTTTCAAGGCAGGTCGCGGTTCGTGAGCTTAAATCAACCTTGAGGATTCTGCCTGTCCAGCCGTATGCGGTTTCCATAGCCGCCTCCCTGCTGTTGCATTCCTGAGACTCAGCCGCGGGCTTTTATAAAAGCCCTGCCGGGCACCCACACTTTGCGCACCGGGAACTGTCCGGGCGTCATGTCGAGCAGGATCATCTGCGTCGGCGTAACCTTTATCAGGTTGAACATTTTCAGAAGGCGCCCGTAGGAGGCATCCTCCCCGCCGTCAGGCAGAGCGCCGCGGCGGGTGTGCTCCTCGATCATGCCTTTCATGGCCTCTGCAAGGCCGAACTGCTCAAAGCGCGCAAGGAACTCCCCGGGATCGTTTTTCATGTTGATCAGCTCTGCGGTACCCCAGATCTGCAGGCTTTTCTGCCGTTTTGTATGATCGACCGGCTCGTATATGCCGATCGAAACATTGGGGTTGCGCATGATGTTGGCGATCTTGCCGCCCGGCTCGCCCGCGATCCATGATGTCAGGCCGTCGTGGTAAAAATCAATCGGTGTTACACGGGGTATGTTGTCGACACAGGTTCCCAGGGCGCACGCCCGGCCGTGCACAAGGTTGCAGCCCGGCCTGGTTCTCGGGCCTCCGGGCTTGTTGGCCATGGTGTCCATAAACGCAGTGAGTTCGGCTTCCAGTTCTTCCAGCACCAGTTCCTGTTCGGCTTTCATGCGGCTTCTCCTCGGTATCGGTTTTGTTTACACGGCAAACGGGCTGCAGGGCTCCCTGTCGGCAGGGAATCCGAGCGCGCGTTTTTTCTTCCAGGCCTCATCGGGTGTTTTCTGCTGTACGGCTGCTATTTTCTGCACAAGCTCAGGCTCCCGGCGCTGCAGTTCAGGCATGATTTTCTGGAACAGCGCACCCATAAGCTCACGGCCCTTGCCGGGTTCGAGCGAGCCTGCAATCTCCTGCGGCATACAGGAGAACAGCCTGTCGATTTCCTCTCCGCTGAACTCCTCGAAGATGCTGGCTCCCGGCGGTGTTATGTGCGAGGCATAGTGCTCATGCCACCACTGCCGGTAGGGTGCGTAGATATCGTTGCCGCGAAGGTTTTCGCGCAGCGCGGCCGCTATCGCTTCGGCGGCTCTGCATCCCGCCAGCGCCGCATGGCTGTTGCTGGTTTGTCCCATCCAGGCGGCATCGCCGACGATAAAGACATTGTCCCGACAGGGGTTCTCGATCGGGCTGTACAGGTTGAGGATGCACCCCATGCGATGCAGAATTCTGACATTTTCCGTAAACCAGCGCGCAAGGCACGATGCGGTGCGCACGCGCTCGAAGGTTTTTTCATAGTCGGGCCGGGGGGCGAAATCGCTGACCATGACATTGTACTCGCCCTCTCGAACGCGCGGGCACAGGCAGAAAATGGCAGGGCCCCCTTTTCCTTCTATAAGATGAATGTGGGCGGGCTCTTCAGGCTCGAAGCCGGTTATATACCAGCAGGCGTTGGAAAGTGTTCCGTAAAAGGTTCTTCCGGTATTGAATCCGGCACTGCGCGCGCACAGCGAGTTATGACCGTCGGCAGCGATAACAAAGCGGGATTGCAGGCTGCCCTTATCGGTTTCGACCGTTACGGCGGCATCAGACGGAGAAATCCCGAGGACGGTCCGGTCCGGGATGAATTCAGTGCCGGCCCGTAACGCCGCATCGAGGTTCTCTTCGAGAAAGCGTCCCTTATCGTAGACGAGGTGGATGGCCCTGCCGTCGAAGCGGACTATTTTCATGGGATGTCCGGCGGGAGAGATGTTCATGAAAAAGGGAACCTCCCGCACCGGGCCGGTATAGACAAGCGAAAAGTCGCTTTTTTCAAACTCCAGGCATCCCCGCTCCCTGTTGACGCTGACGGCGTCGCCGTTGTAGTGCTCTTCGTAGAGCAGCCCTTCCGAGCAGGCGCGCGTTATGGGCGACAGGCAGGCACGGCGCTCGACAAGCGCGGTTTTCAGGCCGAGCTGCGCCGCCCTGATGCCTGCACCGAGCCCTGCCGGCCCCGCCCCGACAACGATTACATCGTAGGCAGTCATGGTATTTCTCCTGTTCTAATATGCTCCCCGGGCATCACTTGCGTGTCCAGCGCTGGTACACCCGCATGCCCTCGGCGCGGAAGTGCGCATTGGCGATTGTTATCTGCTCGGGGACGATTTTCGTTATGACAAAGGCTTTCCTGACGCTCCGGCGATACTGCTGCAGGCGCTCGGCGCGCTGCTCGGGCGTTGCGTCCTTCGGGACCCGGGCGCCGAATTCATAGGGCAGCAGGTCTATCAGAACCTGCTCGAACCGCGGGTCGTCACCCGTAATGAGCTCGGCGGTTCCCCTGAGCTGCACGCACAGAAAGTTTGCAAACGTTGCGCTGTCGAACTCCTTGTGATAGTTCATGCTGACCCTGGGGTTGGCCGCAATATGCTTGAGCTTTTCGGTGCCCATTTCGTGAAAGCCGTACAGGCATTTGTTCTTTTCGTCGAGCGTCCACTCGCAGGTGGTTGTGAGCGGCACGTTGTTCACGCTGGTTCCGAGGATATAGGTCTTCGAGTCGTGCTTGATGCCGCCGATGGCCTTGACGATTTCCTGCCAGATGCGCTCTTTTTTCATGACGCCCTCTCCCTTTGCCAGGCCGGGAGACTCTTCGTACAGATATATCTGCGTGGCGGTTGTGTCGGCATCGATTTTGATCTCATGGCAGTCGTTGCACGAAAGCCCGGGCTCGAATTCCGGGTGCCCGGTGTCGATTTCCGCCGCGGCGTCGATTTTTACGGCTTTTTGAGACTCTGCGGCTTTATCGGAAGCCCCGGTCGTGCCGGCTGCTGCAAGTGCTGTGATGACAAGTGCGATAAGAACAATATGTTGTTTCATGCTGTGCTCCTTCATGCTGATAAAATCAGATTACGGGTTCTGAATGCCTTTGAAGACGGTTTCCATGCTGACCCGGTGCAGCTTTACCGGATCAAAGTCGGGATTGACGGTAAAGCAGGTAAGAAAGAATCCCATTGAGAGGAAAAAAAGCACCCGGGATATGTTTTCCGCATCCATATCCCTGAAGGTTCCTTCCTCGATGCCTTCCTGAATGAGTTTACCGAACGTTTTCACCCTGTTGCGGTAGGTGAGCGTTACCTCGCTTCTGATTTCAGGATCCCGGGAGGCCATGGTGACGAATTCGAGCAGAAATTTCAAAACATCCACGTGGCGCTGAAACACCTCTTCGGAGCGCTGCAGCAGGCTGAGCAGCCGGTCGGGCGCCTTTGCGGATGAGGAGAGGGTGACGGTTACCTCATCGAAATAGCTGTTGACACGAGATTTATACAACTCGACAAAGAGGTTTTTTTTCGATTTGAAATGGTAATAAATCGCACCTTTGCTGATGCCGGTCGCTGCGGCGATGTCCTCGATCGATGTCTTGTGATACCCGGTTCTGTTGAAACAGGTGAGTGCAGCCCGGAATATTTCCTCGCGCCGCTCATCAGGTTTTTTTTTATCGGTCATTGGCCCTCCAAACATACTGACCAGTCAGAATGTTTTATTGTAACCGGATTCGACCTGTTGTCAAGCGGTTTCGCAGCTGCTCCGTATTTATAAAAGTGTAATTAATTGTTGTTTTTTTATTTATTTTATTCTCTTGTTGTGTGCTATGTATGGTAAAGAAGCATTTCACAGCACAGGAATTTTTTCGGGGGTAGTCTGTCATGGGTTTTCTTACAACACTGAAAGTGAAAAAGGCGTATTATGCATTTTTTAGTATCTTACTAAGCGCGGTGCTGTTTGCCTGCATGCTGCCTGCCGGGGTCACCATTACGAGCCCCGACAACGACAGTTCGTTCAGGTCGGGAGACGGCATTCGGTTCAGGGCGTCCGCGGTTGCCGGAGAAGGCAGCATCAGCGAGATACGCTGGACATCGAGCCTGGACGGACTGCTGAGCGACTATGTTCCGGAGGCCCCGGGAACACGCATGGAAACGGGGTTCAGCCTTTCCTCCCTTTCTGCAGGTTTTCACACCGTGTACTGCGCAGCCTGCGGCACCGAAGGGTTTGTCGGGCTTGACAGCGTGTCCTTTACCATCGACGGGCAGACCGGGCAGGAGGAGCTGTTCGTTTTACTGGCCTATCCCCGCGAGGGTGACGCATTCCAGGAAGGGCAGGAGATCGTTTTTGCGGGTGCTGCATCCGACCCGGCTGACGGCGGAATCAGCGGGGTCGGCCTTTCCTGGTCATCGAGCCTCGACGGAGACCTCGGGCAGGGATCCCCGGTAACGTCGAACACTCTGACGGCGGGCACGCACACCATAACCCTCACCGCGGTCAATTCCGCGGGTGAGACCGCTTCGGTCTCGGTGAGCATCAGCGTGACGCCCGCACAGGAAACAACAACCACCACAGCACCGGAAGAGCTCACGACAACGAGCCTTTCCGATGATTCGAGCTCCACAACGAGTGCTCCTGACGCTTCGACAAGCAGCACCACGACCGCTGCCCCCGGCGGGACAACGACCACCGCGTCGCAGCAGGGTGAAACGACAACCACCACATCACTCGATGCAGATGGCTACTGTGATCCCGGGGAGATTGTATGCATTGATCCCGACTACAGCACCGAGCAGTACTGGTGCTGCGAGGATTATGCGGTCTGCGGTAAGGTTGAGCTTGTGGATGGAGTCTATCAAGGCACCTGCATCTACGATCAGGAGGCAACGACCACGACGGCTGCCAGCTCCTCGACGACAACGATTCAGGAAACACCGGATAAGACTACGTTATACCTGAGCCCGGAGAGCGGTTCCGAGCTGCTGTTCTATGTCGTGCAGCCCGGCGGCGAGACGGTGTATTATTACGGCAGCATGGAAAATGATGCAATGCAGTTGTCACATGTTGCTTTTGACGACGGGTCGGCAATAATTTTCAGTAATGATCTAATGCCGATTCAGTGGATAGCTGATGACCTCTCGGTGGTCGTTCTTTTCGATCCGAACAACGGATCATTTGATCCTGAAAATGCGCGTCATGATATTGCTGATGCAGATTCGGAAACCGCAGGTGGTTATTCTACCTATACGGTGAACATGTATCCTGAAAATCTATCTGCAATAATTACGGCAATGGAAAGCAAGACAGGTGATTCATATTCTATCGCTTCTGAATTTTTATCTAATTTTTCAGTTTCAGACTACTCAGATATCCTTTCAGCTGCTACACCTGCCGGAGAAGAACAGGCACGGTACATTGCAGCAGCGGTCGGGTTCAGCACAGCGGCAGCATATCTTGCGCTTGATGATGCCCAGTCTGCTTCTGCAATTAAAAGAAGGTTTAGTGCACAGGGCCATCTTGATCCGTTAATACATCTGGTAGTGGGGTTGATCGGAAACATTATAAGCGATGCATTCGGTCCGCAGCCCCCGACAGACCCTTCTGATCCCGGAGTAGAGGTACAGTTATGCAGGGGGCAATCCAGCATCAGCCAGATATGTCACTATATGTTTTTTAAACCTTCATATCCAGGCAGCGCAGGGCCGTGTAATGACAGGTGCTTCCCATCAATGAAATGTCTCACCATATGCATTCCGATGACATTGTCTACAGAATCGGCAGAAGAATTTAAAGGGCACTTTTATAATCCTTAATACAGAACAGGAATTATCTTTTTGAGAGAAGCAAAAAGGGATATCCATGATACTTAAAGTCAAAGAGAAAATGGAGATTTCGACAGGGCCGGACATCTTGTCGGTGTTGCCGAAAGCGGCATATCAGACGTGGGGCAAAACCACCACAGGCATCTCCTGAACAAAATCAAAGAAACCGATGAATGAAAGCAATCCTTGACACCGGACAGGGGGTTGCCCTGATAGACAGGAGCGAGTCAAAGCACGATGCTGTGGGAAAGTGGCTCCGGGACTATGAAGGGACATTGTATTCTACGGAAGCTGTGCTCACCGAGGTGCGGGAAGCCGGGGCTGATATGAGGTGTTATGTCAACCGAAGGGGCTGTTTCGAGGATAGTTCGCCGGTCTGCAGGGTATACCACACCTTTTTAATAAAAAAATGGAAGGATGCGCTCCGTCGCCTCCGTTAAGGATATTGTGATATCGGTATGGTGCTCGCCGCATTACTCCAGAAACCTTTCCTCGTTTGATTTCAGCCATTTGTCCATGGCAACGGTGTCGTGGTGGGGGTCGATGCGCAGGAGGTGCTTCACGTTTGTGCCGGGCGGATGAAAAAAGAACAGGCGGGCTTTTTTCGTCAGGCGCAGGCTGTACACATGCGGAACGCAGTGATGGCGGTGTATATTGAGCCCCGGTGCCGCAATTCCGGAAAGATCAAAGTGCACGAGGGTGTCGACGGCCTTTTTCAGCAGATTGAAGTCCTGCCGGAACAGATCCTCGACATCCTTTATGAAGCTCGGTGCCGGCTCGCAGTTTTTAAGGACAGTCCTGAGAATCTCAAGAATGCGCGAGCAGGCATCGGTCTCTTTGCCGTCCCTATCCCCTTCATCCCATGAGGCGATTTCCGCCTGGGCAATTTCGGTTTTAAGATCGCTGACAAGCTTTTTGTGTTCGGCCAGGTCGCGGCTCAGCTCGGCCGTACGCTCGCTGCTCTTGCGCGCCATGCCGAGGTAATAGCGTATCATGCGCACGAGCTGTTCCGGGCTGACGGGCTTCGGTATGTAGTACACGCACTCGAAATCCTGGGACTCCTCGATGTCGGAGCCCTCCATGCCGGTGAGCAGGATGACGGGCAGGAACGGATAGTCCTCGCGGATGAACGGCAGTATTTCGACGCCGCTCAGCCCGGAGTTTTCAAAGTGAACGTCAAGCAGGACAATGTCGGGAAGCGCATCCGCTCCTTTAAGGAATTCGAGGAACGAAACAGGGTCATAAAAGCTCTCCAGGCGTCGGGCGATCCCGGCATCGTCGATAATTGTTTTAATGGATTGGTGAATGCGCGGATCATCGTCGACAAGCACTATGAACAGAGGTTCGGAAGAATCAGGACTCATCAGTTTCCTTCCCGTGCGCTGAAGATTTTCGGTCGTCCGCAGTCAGGCGCAGCTCAACCGACAGCCCCGGCCCGCCGAGCTCAGCGGTGTTTTCAGCGCATACGGTCATTCCCATGCGCTCTGCGAAAAACTTGACGAAAAGCGTTCCCTGGCCCGGTTTTTTTTCACCGCGCTTGCGGGACGGCACAGGCTCCTGATACAGCCTCGCAAGCATGTCATCGGACACGCCGCCGCCGTTATCAACGATCCGGATGTGCGGTGTGCCGGAGATGATCTCACAGGAAATCAGCATCCGGGGTGTGAGCGATCCGCTGCCGGAACGCAGCATTTCGATACGCTTTAAATCGATAGCGGCCTGGCTGTTGCGCAGCACATTGACAACCATATCCCAAATCTTGTTTTTGTCAATCACCGCACTTCGGTCGCTGTTCCGCCAGCCGTGTTCCTCCAGTGTTATTGCAGCGGTGGTGTTAAAATCACCGGCTGCTTTTTGTCGTATAAAGTCATGCAGCTCTGCGAGCGATACAGGCTCGAGATCGAACGTCAGACGAAGCTCCAGCTCGCGCAGGTGCCGGATAATGTTTTCTTCGAACGGCTTGATGATCTGAGCGTACAGCTCGCGCTCCTTGACGGTGGGAAGGTCGTTAATAATATCGTGCACATTGGATTTCCAGGCGCCCTCTATAAGCTGCAGCTCATCCTTGACTATGTTGGCCTGTGCTATCAGGTCCTGCTTGAGCTTTCGGCTGGCAACCATGAACTCCAGGTTCTGCTGCCGCTGCCGCGCCTCCTCTGCAGCCTGCTTGTGCTCTTCCACCCGGGCGTCGGCCGGCGACTTTTTCAGGAGCATCAGCGCGATAAGCCCCAGGGCACAGACATACATCGAGATGAACGATCGTGCCAGGAACAGACCGCCGCCGTAAATTATGATACCGTGGCTCCAGAGCATTTTCGAAAATATGGCAAGAAAAAAGAGGTTGAAAAACGTAACGTACACCATTGCTTTTTTACCGCCGAGCAGCCAGGAAAAATAAACGCCGGAGAGCGAGAGAAAGACGCAGAAGTTGTACATTCTGATGGGGTTGTCGACCAGCATTTCGACCCCGAGGTAGACCAGAATGTACATGCTGCCCAGTGTGAACAGGCTCATGCGGGTCGCCCTGTCGGTTAAACGGTTGAAAAAACCCTTGCGTTTCATGCTTCAGGCATGCTCCTGTATTTTTCGGACCGTATGCCGGCCTGCCGGCCTGCGGACGGTGTTAACGCGGGACCTGCAGAACGATGTGATGGCATCAAGCAGAACCCGGCGGCTCCCGGCCTGCAGGGCCGACACCATGACGGCCCCGGGATATTTCCGTCCGGCAGCCATGCGGATAAATTCGTCGCGCAGCAGGTCCGCTTTGTTAAGGATAATCAGCCGCGGCAGGTCGGCGGCGCCGATGTCGGCCAGCACGCGCAGGGTGGTGGCGATGTGCTCGTCGCGGCGGGGATGGTGCGCATCGACGACATGCAGCAGCACATCGGCATCCCGCACGACACCGAGCGTCGACCGGAAGGAGGCTACCAGGCCGTGGGGAATGCTGCGGATAAACCCGACCGTATCGGAAAGCAGAATCTCGGCTGTGCCGCCGGTGTTGAGCCTGCGGGTGGTGGCGTCAAGGGTTGCAAACAGGCGATCCTCGGCACGGACCCTGCTGCCGGTCAGAAGGTTGAGAACTGTCGATTTGCCGGCATTGGTGTAGCCGATCAGGCATGCCTGCAGAAACTCGTTGCGATGCTTTTTCCTGACACCATGCCGCGTGTTTATTTTTTCAAGCTTTTTCTCAAGGCGGCTGATCCTGGTACGGATAATGCGCCGGTCCACGCTGATCTGCTTTTCACCCATGCCGCGCGATGCCCCGATGCCCCCGCGTTCGCGGTCGAGGTGCGCCCACATGCCCACCACCCGCGGCAGCATGTACTTCAGCCGCGCAAGTTCCACCTGGGTTTTAGCCTCCGCTGTTCGGGCATTGCCGGCGAAAATTTCGATAATAAGCTGGGTGCGGTCCCACACCATGCAGGAAAGCCGCTCCTCGAGTATGCCGCCCTGCCGGGGCGACAGCTCATTGTCGAAGATAACCAGGTCGACTTCTGCCTCGGCAATCAGGCTCCTGAGTTCTCTGATCTTTCCACTGCCGATGTAGGTACCCGGATCGGGTGCCCGGCGGGTCTGAACGGTCGTTCCGACGGTTTCGTAGCCGAGCGCAGCCGCGAGCGATTCAAGCTCGTCAAGCGGTTCCCGCAGTGTCGTCTTTGCCGCAGCCGGACTGACGGCAACAAGCCAGGCCCGCTGCCTGGACTGCATTGCTTTGTGCATGGTGCTGAAGCAGAGCCCCCCTGTTTTTAATAAGTTTGATTAAAATATGTTTTTTGGTTAAATACTATAGTACAAAAACGAGATGAAGTCGATGGGCAGGGCGTATCCTTTTCAATCGGTACGGATTACCACAATGCCTTCATGGGAAACATTTTTTGAAAAATCCATTGCAGCGCTTTCAAAAGCTTTGATCGGTGCGGCAAGCATCGAGGATATCTCAGACCTCGTGTGCTCCCAGTCCCGTGAGATCACCCGGAGCGCCTACGGATATGCGGGCTATATCGACCCGGCGACCGGACACCTGGTGTGCCCCACCATGACGCGCGATATCTGGGAAACCTGCCGGATTCCCGACAAGAATATCGTTTTCGACAAATTCGGCAGCCTGTGGGGCTGGGTGCTCACCAACAAACAGGCTGTTATGGTCAATTCCGTAAAACGCGATCCCCGCAGCACCGGAATACCCGAGGGCCACATTGTCATGAAACGCTTTCTGTCGGTACCGGTTTTGTTGGGTGATGAGCTCGTAGGTCAGATTGCCGTTGCCAACAAGCAGAAGCCGTACCTCAAGCGGGAGCAGCACGCGCTTGAGCGCTATGCGGAGCTGTACGCGCTTGCAATAGAGCGCATGCGGTCCGTTCAGAACATCAGCGAGATGGAGAAAAGTCTGCGAAAAGCCAGGGATGAGCTTGAACAGCGCGTCCGCGAGCGCACAACGCAGCTCGAGTCGGCCAACAGGCTGCTGCGCGCGGAAATCAAGGATCGTGAGGCTGCCGAGCAGGCGCTGAGGCTAAGCGAAGACCGCTTTCGCAGCCTGGTGGAGAGCATCAGCGACTTCATTTGGGAGGTCGATGCCGAGGGGACCTATACTTATGTCAGTCCCCAGGTGAAAACCATTCTCGGGTACGAGCCCGCCGAGATGATCGGCATGAAGCCGTTTGATTTTATGCCGCCCGACAGGGCCGGAGAGATTCGTGAAAAGTTCAGCGCTGCGGCCGGCAGGAAAGCACCTCTGCAATCCCTTGAAAACATAAACCTGCACAAAAAGGGCTACCAGGTCATTCTGGAAACCAGCGGAACACCGATTCTGGACGGCGAGGGTCGGCTCACCGGCTACCGCGGCATAGACCGCGACGTTTCCCAGCGGGTCGAGGCTGAGCGGGCCCTGCGGGAGAAGGAGATAAAGTACCGGCTGACAAGCGAAAACATTCCGGTTGCCGTGTACTCGGCACTGCCGGACGAGCACTCGACAAATATTTTCATAACTAACACAATTGAGACCTTAACCGGCTACCCGGCGCATACCTTCCTGGAGGATTTCCGTCAGTGGGCAAGAATCATCCATCCTGAAGACCGTGATTATGTGACGCGGGAACTCGGCCGTCTTCGCAGGGAAAAGAAATCACTGGATATCGAATACCGCGTGGTACGCCGGGATAATACCGTTATCTGGGTTCGGGACTGCGGAACACCGGTTTTCGACAAAAAGGGTGCTCTCATTCGCATCGACGGGTTCATGGAAGATGTCAGCTCCCTGAAGCGCGCCGAGCAGGAACTGAAAAAAAGCGAGGAGCGCTTCAGGACCGTGGCTGATTTTACCCATGACTGGGAGTCCTGGGTCGCACCGGACGGCAGCTATGAGTATGTTTCGCCGTCGTTCGAGCGCATCACCGGGTACCGTCCCGAGGATTTGATGAACGATCCGGAATTAATTCATCAAATAGTTCACCCGGATGACCGTGCCCTGCTTCAAGAACATTCATGCCATGAGCTTGAAGGCCGGGAGACCGGGGCTCTCGATTTTCGAATCATTCACCGCTCCGGCGACATCCGCTGGATCGGGCACGTGTGCCAGCCGGTGTTCGGCAGTGATGCCGCTCTGCTGGGAAGGCGCGCCAGCAACCGCGATATCACCGAGCAGAAACTGGCCGAGGAAAAGCTGCGTGAAAGCGAGGAGCGCCTGGCCCTGACCCTGTATGCCACTGACGACGGCATGTGGGACTGGAACGTTGCAGACAATTCGGTCTATTTCAGCCGGCGTTACTACACCATGCTCGGATACGAGCCCAGCGAGCTGCCCCAGGATTTTGCAACCTGGGAAGCGCTCCTCCACCCCGATGACCGCGAAAACGCTCTCAGGGTCATTTCTCAGAATCTGGAGTCCCGCACCGAGCAGCAGTTCGCCGTAGAGTTTCGATTGAAAACAAAGTCCGGCGGCTGGAAATGGATTCTCGGCAGGGGCAGGGTTGTCGAGCGTGACGGATCCGGCAGGCCGGTGCGCATGGTGGGAACGCACAGCGATATTTCCAACCGCAAGGAATCTGAGGAGGCGCTGCGCCTGAGTGAAGCGCGTTACCGGGAGCTGTTTGAAAGCAGCCGTGATGCCATCGGTATTATCGACCTTGAGGGAAGGTTTGTAGACTGCAACTCATCGTATGCCGAGATGCTGGGATACACGCTTAACGAACTGCGACAGCTTGATTTCACACAGATTACTCCGGAGAAATGGAGTTCCTGGGAACAGCCTGAAATTGTTGAAAAGCAGATCATGCAAAGGGGCTATAGCGATGTATATGAGAAAGAGTATGTCCGCAAGGACGGTACGGTTTTTCCGGTCGAGCTGCGTGCCTACCTGCTGAAAGACGCACAAGGCATCCCCTATGCGATGTGGGGCTTTGTGCGCGATATCAGTGAGCGTAAACAGACAGAGGAAAGGCTCAGGCACGATCAAACGACCTTCGAAACCCTGTATACCCTTTCCCGTATGGTTGACGAGGATGAGAAGCGCATCAAGGATTTTGCCCTCAATCAGAGCATTCACATTACCGACAGCCGGTTCGGCTATCTGTATCTGATGAACGAGGATGAAAGCGAGCTTTCCCTGCACGCCTGGTCGAAGGATGCTATGGAGGCCTGCAATGTCGAGCACAAGCAGACCGTGTACCGGGTCCGGGATACGGGCCTGTGGGGCGAGGCTGTCAGGAAACGCCGCCCGATCATCACAAACGACTATTCAGAGCCCAACCCGCTCAAAAAAGGCTATCCGGCGGGGCATGTGCCGATCAAGCGGCACATGAACATTCCCCTGATCGAGAACGGCAAAATTGTGCTTGTCGCCGGTCTGGCCAACAAGACTGCCCCCTACGACGATACCGACATTCAGCACCTTACTCTCCTGATGAGCGGTATGTGGCGCATCATTCAAAAGAAAAAAGCCGACCTGGCCCTGGCGGAAAGCGAAGCCAAGCTGAGCGGCGTGGTTAATTCCATCCCGGATATGGTGTTTCTGATCGACGAGCAATTTACCATCACCTGGACCAATGATATTGTGAAGAGCCTGTACGGTGAAGAGATCGCAGGCAAGCACTGCTATGAAATAATCTGCCGGGGCGAGGACGGGCCAGACGACAACTGCCCCGGTCGAAAAACATTTTCGAGCGGTGTCCGCCATGACCAGGAGCATCGGCTGACAATGGCGGACGGAACACAGAAGGATTTCTGGACCACGACAAGCGTTACCAGCTGCTATGATGACGGCAGGCCGCGGCAGCTGCTGTTCATTCTTCGCGATATCACCGAAATGAAGCAGATTCAGGCCGAGGCCACCAGAACGGCCCACCTGGCTTCAATCGGCGAGCTTGCCGCCGGCGTTGCTCATGAGATAAACAATCCGATAAACGGGATCATCAATTATACTGAAATCCTTAAGGATGAGTTTGCGGACCACGGGCTGGACCCTGAAATTCCGCGTCGGATTTCAAAAGAAGGCGAGCGGGTCGCCACGATTGTAAAAAATCTTTTGTCGTTTTCCCGCCAGCAGAAGCGGGAGATTGTTCCGGTAGCGATTCAGGCGGTAATGGATGATTCGCTTGCGCTGACCGCCAAACAGCTGCAGAAAGAGGATATCCTCATCTCCATAAAAATACCCGAAACCCTGCCGGACGTGCTTTCATCCGTGCATGAGCTGCAGCAGGTGTTTATCAACTGTATCAGCAATGCCCGCTACGCGCTTGAAAACCGCCCGGCGGACCGTACCGATGCCAAATGCCTTGAAATACATGCTGAGCCTGCTCGGAAGGACGGCCGGGAATACGTCCGCGTAGTGTTTCACGACAACGGGACCGGCATACCCAAAAGCATTATCGACAGAATATGCGACCCGTTTTTTTCGACAAAACCCACGGGTGAGGGCACGGGGCTCGGCCTGAGCATCAGCCACGGTATCATCAAAGATCACGGCGGCAGAATTGCATTCCACAGCCGCGAGGGTGAATACACCGATGTCATCATCGAGCTGCCGGCTGCGGGGAATGATTGCAAGAGACCGCCCGGCGGGAAAGTATAGGACAGAGGCATGCAGAGCGCGCGCATACTGGTTGTCGACGATGAGGAGAGCCTCAGGTTCACCTTCAAAAATTTCCTCGAAAAAGAAGGGTATTGCGTCACTGCCGCCGGAGACTTTGAAACCGCAATGAGCGCGATGCACGAAGACGGTTTCGATCTGGTGTTTGCCGATGTTCTTTTGGGGCGGCACACCGGCATCGATGTGCTGCGCGAGATCGGCAAGCGGGGCCTGTTCGTGCCGGTCATTATGATTACGGGACAGCCATCGATAGACTCGGCAACGGATGCGGTCAGGCTCGGCGCATTCGACTATCTGCCCAAGCCGGTGCGCAAGGATACCCTGCTGCGTGTCACCGCCGCCGCGCTCAGGCACAAGCGCCTCGGTGATGAAAAACGGCGTATCGAGGAGGAGAAAGACCGCATTCACGGACACCTCAAGGCGGTATTCAACAGCGTGCAGGAAGCTATCGTGAGTATCGATACGGACAGGCAGGTCGTTGCGTGCAACACTGCGGCCGAGACGTTTTTCGGAATAAGCCGTGATGAGCTTATCGGCAGCAGCGTGCGCGATGTCTGTTCCGGGGGATGCGGGGCCTGCAGCGATATTCTGCAGGCAAGCCTTGAGCGCGGTGCCTCCGTTCTGGAGCGGCAGGTTGCCTGCACGCCGGCCTCCGGCTTGCCGCGGGTTGCGGTTCTTACCGGAACGCCGCTTGTCGACGGCGCCGGCAGGTCTCAGGGGGCTGTGCTGGTTATTCGTGACATTACGCGGTTGTACAATCTCGAGCGCGAGCTGCAGGACCGCAGGCAGTACTGCCGAATCGTCGGCAAGAGCAAAAAGATGCAGGAGATATATACCCTGATCGACAATCTGAAGGAAACGGAAACCACCGTGCTCATTACCGGTCCCAGCGGCACCGGCAAGGAGCTGATCGCCGAGGCGCTGCATGAGGGGGGCGCTCGCTCGTCAAAGCCGATGGTCAAGGTGAACTGCTCGGCGCTTTCGGAGAGCCTGCTTGAAAGCGAGCTGTTCGGCCATGTCAGGGGCGCCTTTACCGGAGCCGTCAAAGACAAGGTCGGCCGCTTTGAGCTGGCGGACGGCGGAACCGTTTTTCTTGATGAGATCGGAGATATTTCGCAGCTTGTGCAGCTGAAGCTGCTGCGCGTGCTGCAGGAAAAAGAATTCGAGCGCGTGGGTGACGCAACTCCGCGCAGGACCGATGTGCGGGTTATCGCCGCAACCAACCGCAACCTGCGTGATCTGGTCAGGCGCGGGATATTCCGGGAAGACCTGTTTTACCGCCTGAAAGTCGTGGAAATCTCTCTGCCTCCCCTGACCGAGCGCACCCGGGACATTCCCCTGCTGGTCGACAGCTTCTGCGAGCGCTTCAACAGGAAATTCTCAAAACAGATCACCGGTATCGACGATGCCGTCCTCGGGCTGTTTATGCATTATTCATGGCCGGGTAATGTGCGGGAGCTCGAGCACGCTGTGGAACACGCTTACGTGCTGTGCCCCGGAGGCCGTATCACCCCGGAGCATCTGCCCGCTGAAATTGTCGACACCTCCGGCGAAAACGGCAGCGAAACGTGCAATGCCCTTCTCTCGGGCGATTCAATACGAGACGCCCTGCGCACAACCGGCGGCAACAAGGCACGAGCCGCGCGCATGCTGGGTGTCAGCCGCCAGACCATCTACCGCAAGATCAGGGAATTCGGTATCAACGACTGACGCAGCTTTTTTACTGACCCCGTGCCGACCGTTCTGCTTGCTCTGCCGCGATCCAGAAAGAGTTGTTCCGCAGTCGGTAATCCCCGCGTCTCGGCCGCGACGGAGCATGGCCCTCCGATAAAGAACGTATTCTTCCGAAGGCAGGCGCTCCGTCGCGTCCGAGACGGTTCTGGAAAACAAGGCTGCGTTAATGCCTTACCTGCTCTCCGTGAATCCACACAAGGCTACGGGTCCCCGCTGAACGTATGAAGAGAAGCCATATGTATCAAGCCCAGGCCGGGTGATGACACGGTAGCAACGCACAATGCTGCGTCTCTGCAGTATGACCGCTGAGCCCTGATACACCCTCCCCATGCCCTCGCAGAAGGTATCTACCCAAGTCTGCTCGATCGTTCCCCGGAGTTACACAAGTGTCACCTGACACAAGTGTATCATGTTACACGTCCTGCGGCCGGTTCCGAGACGTTTCCCCGTGATAAAAAAATATAAATGTTTGAATTATCTTTACAATTAATAATTGTTCTGCATTGGCACGGCTATTGAATTATCTGCACATCAAAATGGTCGTTTAATGAACAGACAACATTTCACACAAAGGGAAAAATCATGGCTGATACAACCCGGGTTCTTTTAGTGGATGATGAAGACAGCATGCGCTACACCCTCAAGCGCTTTTTGTCGGATGACGGATATGATGTTGTGACTGCATCGGACTGCGAATCAGCGCTTTCTCTGCTGAATGTCGGTACATTTGACGTTGCTGTCGTAGACAGGCTGCTGCCGCGCAACTGCACAGGCCTTGACATTATAAAAGATCTGAAGAAAAAAAACCCCCTGTGTCAGGCGATCATGATTTCAGCCTACCCCTCTTTCGAGTCCGCTGCCGAGACCATACAGCAGGGGGTATTCGCCTACCTGACCAAGCCGGTTACGCGTTCGAGTATCTGTGCCGCGGTGCGGGAGGCTGCCCGTCAGGGCAAAGAGCGGATGTACCTCAAAAACCGGAGCGTATTCTTTCATTCAATTTTCGATGCCTCGCCATGTTCCATCGTTATCTGCGATTTGTCCGGGAAAACGGTTTTTGCAAACCGGGCGCACAGCGACATTTTCGGCTTTGCGGTTTCAGAGTTCAGCGTGCTCGGGGTGCCTTTCGTGCCCGAGGAGGACTGGGAAGAAACTCGACGTGTCTTTCAGAGAATAATCGACGGCAAAACAGTTCCCGAGCGGCAGACGCAGCGTATGACAAAAGACGGACGCCGTCTTGATGTAACGGTCGGCGTCTCTCTGTGCAGCGACAAGGAGGGGATGCCGGTAGGCATTCTGTACATGATCAGGGACATCACCGAGGCAAAGCGTATGGAAAAAAAACTCGCCGAGGCTGAAAAGCTCGGCATGCTCGGCCAGCTCTCATCCCGCCTTGCGCACGAGATAGCAAGCCCGCTGCAGGTCATCAGCGGGTACATCGAGATAATGACCGCAAAAAATAATCTGGACGACGACATGCAGAAACAGCTGAGTCACATAAAGGATGCGGCCTGCAGGATCAACCGGCTGCATAAGGACCTCAACGAGGTGGCCCGCCCGGCGAAACTGAAGATAAGCAGTTTCAGACCGGAAGCACCGCTTGAAGACTCCTGTGATTTCCTGACCAAGATGGGCGAGCTGAAGCGCTATGCGATCGAGAAAGATTATCAGGAGGACCTGCCGCCTATCTCCGCATCCTGGCACGAGCTGCAGCAGGTGTACATGAACCTGCTCATCAATGCCTCACACGCGCTGCAGAACGCTGAGGAAAAAAAGCTCAGGCTGTCGGCAGCCTGCAACGGCACCCGGCGGTTTGTGACCGTCCGGGTCGAGGATACGGGCTGCGGCATCGCCCCGGAGCACCTTGAGAAAGTATTCGATCCGTTTTTCACCACCCGCGAGGGCAAGGGTGGCACCGGCCTGGGACTGCCGGTGGTAAAAAGCATCGTCGAGCGTTACGGCGGCTCGATACGGGTTGCCAGCACACCGGGAAAGGGAACGGCGTTCACCCTGAAGTTCCCGGCAGCACAACAGAATGAAACGATTCACTAATAACCAACCATGAAACAAGGAGGAAGAACAATGAAAAAGAAAACCTATTCACTCGGAGCGAAGCTGTACGGCGGATTCGGCGCACTGCTGCTGATTTTAACGGTGCTGGCAGGGTTTGTTTTCCTTGACCTCAATGTTATCAGCTCAAGCAGCGAAGATTACATCGAAACATCGAAGCACAGCGAATTCATGATCGAAAAGGAAGTCGACCACCTTAAATGGGTGCGCGACCTCGAAAATCTGTTCATCAACAACCTCGAGCGCGCGGAAGTCGAGGAAGACCACAAAAAATGCAGCCTCGGGAAGTTCATCTACGGCGAGGAAGCAAAGGTGCTTGCCGCGCAGGACCCTGTGCTGGCGCAGCTGCTCGAAGAAATAAAAGGGCCGCATGAAAAGCTGCATGCGTCGGCCACCACCATAAACGACACCTGGCGCAGGCGGCATGACGGCCTCAGCCTTGCACTGAAAACCTATCTTGACGGGCACCGCGTCTGGGTGTCGAAAGTATCGCGGATGCTCATCGAGCGCAATCCCGACATAGAAGTGCAAACAGACCACACAAAGTGCGCGTTCGGCAAGTTTCTCGCAAGCGATGAGTACGCAGCCTATGCAGCTGATTTCCCCGAGCTGCAGACGGCAATGGAGGAAATCAGGGCACCGCACGAAGCGGTTCACAGCTCTGCGGCAGCCATCAGGTCTGCGATCGCAGAGGGCCGCTTTGAGGAGGCGGTTGCAGTCTACACTGAAACGACCGAACCTGCGCTGGAAGAAATTGCCGCTCTGTTCGACAGGGTAATCGGTATCGAGGCCGGCATTGAACAGGCGCAGAAGCAGGCCCGGCAGGTTTTCGAATCGGAAACGCTTCCCGCTCTGGCGGGCGTGCAGGGAGTCATGGCCGAGCTGAAACAAAAACTCACTTCGCTCAGCGATACAGCCGGCAATGAGCTGCACCTAACCGTGGAGCGCTCACAGGTGATCCTGGTGCTGTCGGCGCTCGCTGCAATCGCCCTGGGGATGCTGGCAAGCTTTTTTCTGACGCGATCGATCACGCGGCCGGTAAAGAAGATTTCCCTGGGCATCGAGCAGGGCGCCGAGCAGGTGGCCAGCGCATCGAGCCAGATTTCCCAGGCCTCGCAGCAGCTGGCCCAGGGCGCCAACGAGCAGGCTTCCTCGTTCGAGGAAACGTCGGCGACGCTGGAGGAGCTGACCAGCATGACCTCACAGAACGCCGACAATGCCAGGCAGGCGCGCCAGCTTATCGGCCGGACCACCGGCGCGGTGGGAAGGGGAACCGAGTCCATGAGCAAGATGGCATCGGCAATCGACGAGATCAAATGCGCATCCGATGAGACGGCCAAGATAATCAAAAACATCGATGAGATCGCCTTTCAGACCAACCTGCTGGCGCTGAATGCAGCGGTGGAGGCTGCCCGGGCAGGCGAGGCGGGCAAAGGCTTTGCCGTGGTGGCGGACGAGGTGCGCAACCTTGCGCAGCGCAGCGCGGAGGCGGCCAAGCAGACGGCCGAGCTGATTCAGCGCTCGAATGAAAGCTCGAAAAACGGTGTGACGGTTTCAGGTGAAGTGAGCACGGTGCTCAATGAAATAGTTGCCTCGGTCGAGAAGCTTTCGGGGCTGGTCGACGAGGTGGCTGCGGGCAGCGAGGAGCAGGCCAAGGGCCTGGATCAGATCAACACGGCGGTTGCCGAGATGAACCAGGTAACCCAGCAGAACGCTTCAAGTGCGGAGGAATCGGCTTCTGCAAGCGAGGAACTCAATGCCCAGGCCGAGCAGCTCAATGAAATGGTTGTGGATCTCATGACGGTCATCGACGGCCAGAAGGACGGCTCGAACCATGCGCGGTCCGCTGTTTCCTCACACCACACCACTGCCGTGCATCAGACGGCGAAATCAGGGCATGCAAAGCCCCTGGCCGAAGGCAACGGCAACGGTAACGGTAATGGCAACGGAAAAGGCAGCGGCGATGCCAGGGTCCACGGACTGGCAAGCAGGCGCAAAATCGAAGCGGACCCGGAAGAGATCATCCCGCTCGACTACAATGAAATGGACGGGTTCTAAACACTATACCAATCACGGTGAGGTATGCAGCCATGGCACAATCAATAAAATATCTGACATTTAATCTCGAAGCGGAAACCTACGGTATGAAAATAGTGAATGTAAAGGAAATAATCGGTCTTGTGCCCATAACCGCTGTTCCGAAAACCCCCGTATATTTCAAAGGGATCATGAACCTGCGGGGTAACGTCATACCGGTGCTTGACCTGCGGCTGAAGCTCGGCATGGATGAAAAAGCCGCTACCGGCCAGACCTGCATCATCGTTGTCGAAACCGCTGCAGCGGCAGGACGGATTCTTACGGGTGTTATTGTTGACTCAGTGGCGGATGTTCTGTCAATAGAAAGTGAGAGTGTCGAGGAAAAAACTGAATTCGGCAGCAATATCACTGTAGCGTTTATAGCCGGCATCGCCAAGGTGAAAGACAGGGTCGTCCTGCTGCTTGACATCGACGCCGTCATCGGCAGAGAATCCCCCGCTCAAAAGGCTGCCTGAATAGTTAAACGAAAATCACTTCAGGAGAAGCCCCCGGTACTGTTCCGGGGGCTTTTTTAGTGGTACGCCCGGCATGATCCGGTCACTTGGAGGTGAAAGTCCTCTACTGGCCCTGCAGGGGGAACGGTTAGCTTAACGGCAAGGGTGTCTGCCGCGAGGGGAAATGAGGGACACTTCCCTGATTACTGTTGCGAGGAGTCCCGCGAATGCGGGATGACGCGGCACTCTCATAAGATATGGTAATTTGTGTATGGAGATTGCTTCACTTCGTTCGCAATGACGGTAATACTAGCGTTATGGAAGCATGTGCCGCTTTACCTGCCCAGAAAGTCCTTGAGCGCCCCGCCGAGGTTTTTCGAGGCGTCCTTTATAATATTTTTGACATTCGAGAAAAATATCTCCGGATTTGATTTAAGGGCTGCACTCAGCACGTGGAATACCACAAGCTCGACAACGACGCGGGCCCTGACGGGATTTTTTTCAGAGCCGATATCGTGCTGTGAAAATGCCGGTATGGGCAGCTCTTTTTTTACCACCGACTGCCCCAGAAGCGATGCCGAGGAATGCAGGGTTCCCTGCCCCACATCCAGGCGCCTGACGAAAAATCGCGTGCCGCCGGATCCGCCGCTGCCGGATTTTCTGCTGCGTTTCGATTTTTTTTTCGAATCGCGGATGCTGCTCCTGATCGCCGATATATTGCTGCCGCGCTCGCTCATTTCAAAATACACATTGTAGGAGTCGATCGCAACAGCCGGGATAATAACGGGTTTGGCGAAGATGTTTTCAGCATCGATGAATATCCGGCTGAAATCCAGCGTGCGTGGGGCGTCAAAGCCGTCCGGGGTTCCGACGGCAACGCGCTCGAGCGTAATGTTCTGTTCGGTCAGGCTGAGGCTGACGCTGCCGATAGAAACATCCACGCCCAGGGCTTTGGACGCCAGCGCCGCTCCCTGCGAGCGGATGACGGTGTTGAGAGAGAGAATCATGCCAAGCAGCACGATCGCTGCGGCGGCGATACCAACGGCGAAGATCTTAAAGACTTTCATCATAATGCCGGTCCTTTTATAGCGTTACGGGTTTATCCGTTGCGTACTATTCGTGCAGCCGCTGAGGGAGACAGACGGTGCAGGATGCCGAGGTGTTTCGCCTTGCCGATCCTGATTTCATATTGATCGCGCTCCATTCCGCGCAGGGTCTCGAAAGCCACCCGCTGCGGCGGCAGTTTGTCCGTGCCGCGTCCGCGGGTCATGTCGGTGTCGACCATCGGCGGCACGACCTCATAAACGCGGACGTTCGGCAGGGCGTCCTCGAACTGATAGCGAAGCGCAAGGGAAAAGCTGTGAACCGCGGCTTTTGTGGCGCAGTAGACGGGAGAGCCCGCTTTGGGGGTGATTGCCAGCGCGGAGGAGACATTTATAACTGCTGCGGACCGGCACTCGCGAAGCATGGGAACGCAGGCAGCGGTGAGGCTGATCAGGGATGTAAGGTTTACCTGTATTTCCCGGGCGGTATCTGCAAGCATCTGTTCGGTGTCTGTGCCGACAAAGCTGTAATTCCGCTGCATGCCGGCATTGTTCACCAGAATCGAAATGCCGCCGAGCCGCCCGGCGGCATCAGCGGCCAGCACGGCGGCTGATTCGGGCAACGCAAGGTCGCACGGCAGGGTTTCCACCTCTCCGAGTTCGGCACGGGCCGCAGCAAGCTTTTTTTCGCTGCGGCCGCACACCGCGACACGATTACCGCGCGCAACAAAAGCGCGCGCCAGCTCGAGACCGATGCCGGCGCTTCCGCCGGTAACAAGAACCCTGTGACCGGTCAGGTCCATGCCGACTCCTCTTGCTGCCCGCCGGGCAGCGCATGGTGTGTTCCACCGATTACCTGCTGTTTCAGGTAGTATAGTGAAGTTGCGGGTGTTTTGCAATCCTGCAAAGCATGTATCGCGGGCAGGGGCCATTTGTTCCTGTCGTCGGGCTCTGAAAATTTCGTTGCTCAGCCTGCCCGGACCACCGCTGAAAAAAAACGGATGAATCCCCCCTGATGAATCCCCCCTTGCCATTTTTTCTTCGAACAGGTAATATAGCAAGCTTTCAACCCTCTGCGCATAGTTACGGTACGTGATAATGGGTGTGTACTCAGGCTCTCTTAGTTATGTGCGCTACCGCGCGGGTGCGGATGCGCCGGACACTATCAAGGAGTTCGTTCTCCAGCGGCTCACAGCGAACGCGTTCCGGGAAATCGATCCGGGCAGCCTGAACGAAAAGTCGACCGGCTGGGTATCCTGCGAAAACATGGCATCGACCGCGTTCGATGACCTGCACTTCGCCAAGGACCCGTTTCTGGTGTTTTCACTGCGAAGTGATGTGCGCAAAATTCCGGCGCTTACCAGAAAAGCGGCCCTGCTGCGCGAGGAGATCAGATACCGTGAGGCCACCGGCAAGGAGCGCATCTCGAAAAAAGACCGCGACATGCTCAAGGACGAGGTCTGGCAGTCGCTCATGAAGAAGGCCCTGCCGGCGCCGTCGGTGAATGATGTCTGCTGGAACCTTCAGAGCGGCATCGTGCTGTTTTTTTCAACCAGCGGCACGGCGAACGACGATTTCACGTCGTTTTTTTTCCGCTCGTTCGATATCAAGCTCACACCCCTGCTGCCCTATGAACTGGCGCAGGAGCTGGGAGCCCGCAAAAACCGCTTTTTTGACGTTGTCGACGCAGGACTGCAGACAGCCGATGGATAAAGAACAGACCCGTAAATCAGGCAGCCTGGGAAGGGATTTTTTAACCTTTCTGTGCTATAAGAGCGATGAGAGCGGCGGCCAGATCGAGAACCCTGCGACCAAAGAGCAGTTCGTCTGCCTTGTGGACGGAAAGATCGTTCTGGAAAACGACAACGATATCCCCCCCTGCAGCATCACCTATGCCGGGGACGGTTTTTCAGAGCGCGATTTGAAGCAGGCCCTGCGGGCGGGCAAGCGCGTGCGGGAAGCGCGGCTCAGAGTGGAAAAAGGGGAAAACACCTGGGAGTTTACGCTCAAGGCCGACCGGCTGGAAGTGTCCGGTCTGAAAATCAGCATGCCGCCGGCGCGGGAGGCTGAAGAGCGTTTTTACGGCCGCATGTACAGCATCGAGGGGCTGCATGCGCTGCTGGATGCCTATTTCGAGTATTTTGTCGGTGAGATAAACGCCAAGACCTGGAAAAACAAGGGCTTCAAGCAGTTTCAGGACTGGCTGCAGTCTTAGCGTCAAGGCCTCCCGGTGTGGATAACCGTTACTGACAGAATCTGCCAGCATGCTTGATATTAAATTCATACGTGACAACAGGGAACTGCTCGCAGAGAAACTGCGGCTGCGCAGCACTGACGCGGACCTCAGCCGGTTCGAGAACATCGACTCGCGGCGCAGAGAGCTGCTGCAAAAGATAGAAAGCCTGCGGGCCGAGCGCAACCGGTCTTCGGATGAGATCGCGAAGTTCAAAAAGGAGAAGAAGCAGGTCGCGCCCGAGCAGTTCAGGCAGCTCAAGGAGCTCTCGGGAAACATAAAATCGATTGAAGAGGGCCTCAAGACCGTCGATCAGGAAATAAACGACTTTCTCTTAACGATCCCGAATATCCCTCACGATTCCGTTCCCGCAGGCAGCTCCGATGAAGACAACCGGGAGCTGCGCCGGTGGGGCGAGAAGCCGCAGTTTTCCTTTGAGCCGCGCGAGCACCATGAGCTGGGCGAGCAGCTCGGCATTCTCGATTTCGAGCGGGCCGCCAGGCTTGCCGGAGCACGCTTCAGCCTGCAGCGCGGTGCGGGCGCTCTGCTTGAGCGGGCGCTTATCAACTTTATGCTTGATATGCACACGCGCGAGCACGGCTACACGGAAATACTGCCGCCCTTTCTGGTCAACCGGCAGACAATGACCGGTACGGGACAGCTGCCAAAATTCGAAGAAGACCTGTTCAAAATAGAGGGGTACGATTATTTCCTGATTCCCACCGCCGAGGTGCCGGTGACCAACATTTTTCAGAAAGAGATACTCGCAGAGGACGACCTGCCCGTATACTATACCGCCTACACGCCCTGTTTCAGGAGCGAGGCCGGCTCCTACGGCAAGGACACCAAAGGGCTTATCCGCCAGCACCAGTTCAACAAGGTCGAGCTGGTCAAGTTCGTCACTCCGGAAACATCCTATGACGAGCTCGACCGCCTGCTTGACAACGCAGAAGAGGTGCTCCGGCAGCTGGGCATTCACTACCGGGTCGTTACCCTGTGCGCGGGCGACCTGGGATTCTCCGCTGCCAAAACATTCGATATCGAGGTGTGGCTGCCCGGCCAGGGCGCGTACCGCGAGATATCCTCCTGCAGTAATTTTGAAGACTTTCAGGCACGCCGGGCGGGCGTCCGGTTCAGGCGCAAAGACGCCAAAAAGCCCGAATTCGTTCATACCCTCAACGGATCGGGACTTGCCGTGGGCAGAACCCTGGTTGCCGTGCTCGAAAACTTTCAGCAGCCGGACGGTTCGATACGCATACCGCCTGCGCTGCGCTCCTACATGGGCGGCATGGAAAAAATAGGCTGAATGCAGCCTTGACTCCAAGTTACAAAAATGTTACTTTTAAAAATTATTGGAGGGATGGCCGAGTGGTTGAAGGCGGCGGTCTTGAAAACCGTTGACCCTTGGAAGGGGGTCCGTGGGTTCGAATCCTACTCCCTCCGCCACTGAAAACAAGCAACGGAGAGATGGCCGAGTCGGCTGAAGGCGCTCGCCTGCTAAGCGAGTGTACACCCTAAAAGTGTACCGAGGGTTCGAATCCCTCTCTCTCCGCCAGGTTTTTTGTTTGTGTGCGGGCACCGCAGCATTTGCTGCGGTGCCCTTTTTTATTGCATCGCAGACCAAAACAGGTAAAGATAACATGTACATTTTCCGAACAGTTAGTGTATCTGAGGACTTTTCCCCACCGCACCCGCCCTGTAGTGGAAGCAGTATATCGTATCGCATGGTGCCGTGCGGGTTGTGTAACAGGAAAGACGGCGAATGGACAGTACTGTAGACAGGCAGCCCGGCAGCGAGAAACTTGCCGTTCTGTTTACCGACATGCAGGGCTCCTCGGAATTTTACCGGGAGCACGGCAACCTCGCGGGCCGGATCATGATCCGCAGGCTCAACGATATGCTTTTTCCCGTGGTGCGCGCCAACGGCGGAGCCGTCCTGAAAACAATCGGCGATTCCATCATGGCCTCATTTGACTCGGCGCAGGCAGCACTGCGGGCTGCCGTGTCGATGCAGAAGCGACTGCAGAAGCACAACCGGGAATCGGACAGCAAAGAGCGGCTGCTGATCCGCATTGCCATGAATTTCGGCCAGGGTATCGTCGAGGACAAAGACGTGTACGGCGATGTCGTCAATGTGGCCGGCAAGCTGATCTCGGTGTGCGAAGCCCGGCAGATTATACTGACAGAATCCATGTACCGTGAAATTGCGAATGAACCGGGCATACGCTTTCTGCCCTACGACATGAAAGACAAGCGCGGGAAGCTGAGCGATGTTCAGGTGTATCAGGTGGACTGGGAGGTGGCGGGCGATTCGCAGGACCCCTGGATGTACCTTTTATCCCTGCGCGTGGAGTCCGGTGCAGAGGAGGCGGCCCAGCCCTCCGGCATGGAAAAGCTTTTGTTTTTCATCGAAAACCGCGCCGATAAGATAATAACCGCCGAGGAAGCCGAAATCAACGCCGCTTTCAGCGACATGATGTCCTGCCTGGAAACGGCGGGCAAGGCGGTCCGCTATCATCTCGATTTTTCCTCCGAGCAGAGCGATCTGCCCCAGGTTACCCGTATCGGCCTGCACGCCTTTGAGGCCTCTGATGCCGGAAACGATGAGCTGTTTATTTTTTTTGAGGGAGCGGTTACGGCGCGCGACAACGCCGAACCCTATGAAATTATCGTTACCGCTGATGTTCATGCCAGGATGCCTGCAGATCTGCAGAAAAGCTGCATTCCCATAAAAAACAGAACATACGGCGGTCGCCCGCTGTATGTTTTTCACGGCGCCGGTATCGAGAAAGAAAAATCGGTGTTCACGCCGATCGTTCCCGCTGGTGTGCCCAGCGACATCGCAATGTGTTTTTACTGCGGCAGCAGCGTGCATCAGCCGGCAACGTGTCCGTCAAAACATATCGTGAAAAGCACGAACTATCTCGATGTGCTCGGCTACATGCCGCTCAAAAAGATCCGCAACGATCTGCAGGATATGTTCAGCGATATCGTGCGGCCGCTGGAAAGCGATGCCGATGAAGAGCGCTTTGATGTTCTGTTTCGGGAAAATAAAAACGACCCCTACACCGTCTGTTTTTTTTCATACTATGAGCTCTGGGACTGCTTCCAGCTCCGGTTCCTGCGCCAGCTCTACATGAACGATTCGTCAAAAAAACAGAAAGCGGAAAAAAAGCCCGGTGCGGTCATCATGGGTGAGGACTGCCTGCGCGTTTCACGCTACAGCGAGGCCTCCGACTGGTTTGAGAAGGCCATAACCGAACAGCCCAACGACTACAGGCCCCATGTTGCCATGGGCATACTGTCAATCGAACGCAACCGGCCGCGCGATGCGGTTTTTCACTTCAACAAGGCCCTGACATTTTCTCTGATCGATGCGCAGAAGCGCCACATACACCTGCTGATCGCCCGCGTGTATGAGGTGGCCGGCGGGCTGAAGGAGGCCCTGCAGGAGACCCACAGAACGATCATGACGAATCAGGACTGGACCATCGGCAATTACTATTATGCGGTGCTGCTGGTAAAGGCCGGCAGATGGAAAAAAGCGATGGAAATATTCAGGCGGCTGATTTATCAGTCGCCGCGCTACTACTTCATGATCGCGCTGAACTCGCAGCTCATCACCGAGAAGAAAGAAATTATTGCGTTTCTCAACCGCGAGCTTATTGCCATCCGCAACTATGCGCAGAGAAGCTTTGCCGCCATGCAGAAAATACTTGATGACAACCAGGGCTTTTTTCATGCGGACGATGAAGATTACTGCACCGCCGTCAGCCTGCATGAAAAGGCTTCGGAAATATTTAAAAACGAAAGCGTCGCCGGGCTTATGGACATTCCGGGGATGGAAGTCAACATGAAGAACCTTATCAACCGGGCGCAGCAATACCGGCAGGTCAAGCTGCGTAAAAAAATAACGGCGCACCGCGATTTTCTCAAACAGAGCGCCAGCTATCTGTCCCGGTACCCGTATAAACAGTTTCTCTCACAGAGCGATTACCGGCGGCTCGAGCTGTTTGAAGCACAACTCGACCGGGCATTGGAAAAGATTGCCCATGTGCCTCCGCCCAGCCCGCAGGACAGCGCGGTTTTGATGGACCTCCTGTCTAGGGAAGCCGCCAAAATTTCTTCACAACGGGCCAGGCTCGAGGCCATGAAATCGATGCTGTTTGCGGGAGAGTGCAGCTCCAAGACCCTGGGAATCGTTACGGGAATCGCCAGTCTGACCGTGGTGTTTTTTACCGTTATACTCTTTCTGTATGAGGGCTATGAAAACTCGTTTGCTTCAATTACAGCTGAAAAAATCGGGCGTTTTATTACATTCGGTATATTTGCGGGTGTTTTTTTCGGTATCATGGGCGGCATAGCCTGGATTGTGAAAAAGTATCCCAAACTCCAGAACAAAATGAACAGGTAGTGACCCATGCCTGATATGGCTACTGCGGCGGTTGTTTTTCTGTTCGGCTGCGTCATCGGCAGTTTCCTGAATGTGTGTATCGTGCGCATACCGCGGGGTACGTCAATTGTTTTTCCGGGTTCTCACTGCCCGTCATGCGGGAACGACATTCCGTTTTACCATAATATTCCGCTGCTCAGCTATATCCTGCTCGGCGGGCGATGCCGTTTCTGCAGCAGCCCGATAGCCTTTCAGTATTTTGCCGTGGAACTGCTGACCCCGGCACTGCTGGTTCTTGTGCTCTGGGAAAAAGGGATGGGGCCGGCGTTTTTTGCTGCAGCTGTATTCACCGCGGCGCTGATCGTCATCACGTTTATCGACCTTGAGCATCAGATCATTCCCGACCGCATAAGCCTTCCCGGCATACCGCTTGGTCTTGGCTGCTCGTTTTTCGTTCCCTGGACGAATCCCGTGGACTCGCTGATCGGAATCGCCGTCGGCGGCGGCGTGCTCTACGGGTTTGCCGCCGGGTACCGGGCCCTGACGAAAAAAGACGGGATGGGCGGCGGCGATATAAAGCTGCTGGCGATGATCGGTGCCTTTCTGGGCTGGCAGGGGGCGCTGGCAGCGCTGATTCTCGCTTCGTTTGCGGGAAGCATCGTCGGTATCGCGATCATAGTGTTCAAGGGCAAAGACTTCAAGTACGCGGTGCCCTTCGGCCCGTTTCTCTCACTCGGGGCGGTGTGTGCCCTGCTGTACGGCGACCGGCTCATACGGCTGTATCTGTCGATCGGTGCCCGCTAGGCGTATGCCTTCCGGAGCGCGAGGTGCGAATGCGTATCGGACTGCGGACAACCATTTTCTGGAACCTGTTTGTGCTTATGGCGCTCGCAGCCGGTCTGATCAGCATGGTTGTCTATCGGGTCTTCGAGCGCGAAACGATGCAGCAGCGCCGTGCGGCGGCCGAGCTGTTTTTCAAAACCGCTGTTTCGCCGGTTGCCGGGGCCGTATCACAGGGCGGTCATGAGCTGCAGGCGCTGCTGCACAGCCTGGCTGAGAGCAGCAACTGCAGTGAGCTTGCCTATGTCGACAGCAGCGGTAAAACCGTTGCGCGTGCCGGCGGGCCGCCTGGGGAGCCGGGGACCCGCGATCCCGCCGTGCGGTACGCCATGGGGCGCGAACGAACCTATATTCATACAGCCTCCACCGAAAGCGGCATGACGGTATCCGGGCCCGTGTATGCAGCGGGCAGACCGGCCGGTGTGCTCAAGGCGGTGCTTCCGCTGCAGGATGCCGGTACCGCGTTTACAAAAGGCTTTCGTATTGTTTTTATCTATATACTTTTTGATGCGGCGATTCTGCTGCTGCTGGGAACGTTCCTGATGACGCGGGCTGTGGTGCGGCCGCTTCGAAGAGTCATTCGGCTTACCGAAGATATCAACGAGGATCACTTCGGAGGACTTCCGCTGTTTTTCTCCGATAAAAACGAAATCGGCAAGCTGACAAGCGCTCTCAAATCCATGGCAGGCAGCCTTGACAGGGAGCGCTCGACCGTTCGCAAGCAGATTGCATCACTTGAGGAGAAAAACAGCGAAATAGAGCAGGCGCACCGGCAGATCATTCAGAGCGAAAAGCTTGCCTCAGTGGGCAGGCTCGCGGCCGGCATCGCCCACGAAATCGGAAATCCGGCCGGCATCATTCTGGGCTACATTCATATGCTGCGCGATGCAGACCCGTCCGGCGAAGAGCGCAGGGACTATCTCATGCGGATGGAAGCCGAAACCGAGCGTATCAGCGCGACCATTCGCGAGCTTCTCGACTATGCCCACCCGGCATCGGGCGAGCGTACGGACGTGGACATCAACAGCCTGATCCGCGATATCTGGATGATGGTGGCGCGCCAGCAAGACTTTGCGGCAATTGCGGCCTCGTTCAGCCTTGCGGAGAAGCTGCCCTGCGTCATTGCGGATGAAAAGCAGATCCGGCAGGTTGTTCTGAACCTGGTGCTCAATGCCGGTGATGCCATGCCGGACGGCGGCACGATCGTCTTTCATACAAACCTTCTGAAGGAGTCCGTCAGCATCACGGTTTCGGATACCGGCTGCGGGATTCCCGAAAATATCAGAGAAAAGGTCTTCGACCCGTTTTTTACGACCAAGCAGGCTTCAGGAACGGGCCTGGGCCTGGCAAACGTGCACAGAATCGTCGATGCGCTGGGCGGTACGGTCTCGGTGGAAAGCGAGCCGGGACAGGGCTCATCCTTTACGGTAACCATCCCGCTGCCGCAGCGCATCTAAGGCTGAACGGAGTGTCATGACCGAGTACAAGAAACTGCTTGTCATAGACGATGAAGAAAACATGCGGCATTTTCTGAAAGCGCTGCTTGAGAAAGAGGGGTACGCGGTATGCCTGGCATGCGACGGGCAGGAGGGCCTGGATCAGCTGGATGGCGGCGGGTTCGGCGCCGTGCTGTGCGATCTGCGCATGCCCGGCATGGACGGCATGGAGTTTCTGCGCCGCGTTTCCGATCGCGCCGATACCCCGGTCGTTATAACCATGTCGGCCTATGGAACGATCGACATGGCGGTCACCACCATGCAGCTGGGGGCCTACGATTATATTTCAAAGCCGTTCAAGCCGGCCGAAATCATACTGACCCTGAAAAAGGCCGAGGAGCGCGAGCGCCTTCGCACGGAAAACATGCTTTTGCGCAGGGAGGTCGAGCAGCAGTTCGGGTTCGATAACATAATCGGAAAAAGCACGCTCATGCAGGATGTGTTCGGCATGATCAGGAAAATAGCGGCGTTTAAGAGCGCCGTGCTCATTACCGGAGAAAGCGGGACCGGCAAAGAGCTGGTCTCCCGGGCGATCCACTACAACAGCCCCCGGGCGGCGGAGACGTTTCTTGCGATCAACTGCGGCGCAATACCCGAAACGCTTCTGGAAAGCGAACTGTTCGGTCACAAGCGGGGAGCCTTTACCGGCGCAACGCATGACAGGAAGGGGTTTTTCGAAGAGGCCGACCGTGGGACGCTTTTTCTGGATGAGATCGGTGAGGTGTCGTCGGGCCTGCAGGTCAAGCTTCTTCGCGCGCTGCAGGAGAGCGAGATCCGCAGGGTCGGTGAGGAGCGGTCGATTCCGGTTGATGTCAGGGTCATCGCGGCGACATCGCGTGACCTTCTCAGCGATGTGGAGCAGGGGCGTTTCCGGGAGGACCTTTTTTACCGCCTGAATGTTTTGCCGGTCGCTCTGCCGCCGCTGCGCGATCGCCGTGAGGATATCCCCCTGCTTGTCGAGCACTTTATAAAAAAATACAACGGCGTTCACGGGCTCTCCATGAAAGGACTTGCCCCGGCAGCCCTGCGGATTTTGATGGAGCATGCGTGGCCGGGCAATATCCGCGAGCTTGAGAACATTGTCGAGCGCTGCATGGTTTTATCCGACAAACCGGTGATCGACGCTGGCTGTCTGCCGGATACCCTGCGGCAAACGCCCTCGAGCGGTATGCCCCCGGAAGAGGACTGTCTGTCGGTGAAGAAAATGACCCGGCGGCTTGAAGACCGGCTGATACGCTCGGCGCTTGAAAAAACCGGAGGCAACAAAAGCAGGGCTGCCAAGTTGCTGGAGCTGAGCTATCCCGCGCTGCTTGCAAAAATAGATGATTACGGAATCGGGGTATAAAAAAAGCAAAAGGCAGAAAGAGAAAAAAGGAGGGGGTAAAAATTCTTTCTGCCTTTTTATGTAGAAATGCCCGGTAAAAGAGCATTTTATGCTGAAAACAGGCATATGCTAAAATATATTTTTTAAGCTGGTATTACGGAAATATAAATTAAATGTAAAGTGAGAGCAATGCAGGAGATACTGGTCATCTATCACTCACAGGGGGGCCTGGCCGCCGAGATGGCGCGCTCCGTTGCGGCAGGCGTGGAAGCGGTCGAGGGTGCCGCGCCGCAGCTTCTGCAGGCCCTGCAGGCGGGTATGGACGAGCTGACCGGCTGCGCCGGTCTTGTGATTGTTTCGCCGGAATACTTCGGCTATATGGCAGGGGCGGTCAAGGACTTTTTTGACCGGACCTTTGAACAGTCAAACGAGAACCCGGCCGTTTTTCGTAAACCCTACACCGTCTGCGTAAAGGCCGGCAATGACGGCAGCGGCGCGCTCAACAGTATCGAGCGAATATGCCGGGGCTATAAGTTCAAAAAGGTGTTCGAGCCGGTTGTTATCGCCGGTGATCTGACACCGGAGGGGCTGGCGCGCTGCAGGGAGGCAGGCCAGACCATAGCAGCCGGCTGCGTCTGCGGTATTTATTGAGCGTTACGCGCTGCCTGACGCTATTCGCCGCAGCGTGTCCTTGAAGGCTTCCAGCGGCCGTGCTCCGGAGACGAAGTAGCGGTCATTGATGATAAAGGCCGGAACCCCGGAAATCCCCAGACTGTGCGCGCGGCGGCCGGCCTCATCCAGGCGCTGCTGGTAGCGGCCGCTCTCAAGGGCCTCGCAAAGAGCGGTCATGTCGAGCCCGACCTCTTCGGCAATCTGTTCTATCACCTCCCTGCTGCCGATATCGCGGATATCGGTGAAATAGGCCCTGAATACCGCCTCATGAAAACGCTCGTATGCCCCCTGTCCGCGGGCGCACTCGCCGGCCTGCAGGGCCAGCCGTGAGTTGGCCAGCATGGTAACTCCGCCGAACACGATACCGTAGGGCTCACCGGCGATCCTGAGATTTCGGTACAGGTCATCCCAGTCGATGTGCGGGAGGTGCTCGGTGAGCAGCGCCCCTGCGGGCGGTGTCTCGGGGTGAATCTCGAGCGGGAGCCACTGCTCATCGATGGAAAAATCTTTTTTCAGCGCCCGGACGATTCCCAGGGCAACATAGCAGAAGGGACAGATAAAGTCGGAATAGATCTGCAGTGAAAATGTCATGCGGTCCTCATGTTTTCCTGCGTCGTACACCCTTTTCTCGGCAGGGACGGTATCTCGAGTTTTCCAGAAATTATTATGATAATTGATGCCTACCCGTACAGGCAGAAAGAATGCCGTTACACTGCCTGATGATTAGCATAAATGATGTATTTAGTTTTGTACAGAACAAAGGTTTCATAGTACTATAGCAAAAAAATCTTTGATCAGTTACAACAATGGCCTGCGAGCTTGAACTTCACATCGACCAGATAGTATACAGCAACGAGGACAGCGGCTACACGGTCGCCCGCGGCACGGCTTCACGCAGCGGCGAGCAGGTAACCGTTGTCGGCACGCTGGTACTGGCGCGGCCGGGTGACTCGATCCGGGCGCGGGGCGATTGGACCACCCACCCGCGATTCGGCCGGCAGTTCAGAATATCCGACTATCAAACCCTGGTTCCCACCACCGCGGCGGGCGTCGAGCGCTATCTCGGCTCGGGCGTCATTCCGGGTATCGGCCCGGTCATGGCCAAGCGCATCGTCGAGCGCTTCGGCACGGATGCGCTCGATGTGATCGGGAATGCTCCGGAACGGCTCGCCGAAGTCGAGGGTATCGGCAGTGCCCGGATCGACATGATACGGGGCACCTGGCAGGAGCAGCGGGAGGTTCGGGACGTTATGATATTCCTGCAGTCGCACGGCGTGGGTCCGGGGTATGCAGCACGAATATTCAAGCGATACGGCAGAGCGGCCGTTCAGGTCGTGCGGGAGAATCCCTACCGGCTGGCAACCGAGATCAGCGGTATCGGTTTCGTGATTGCAGACCGGATAGCAGAGCAGCTCGGCATTGACCGGTGCTCTTCCCAGCGGGTGCGTGCGGGACTGGTGTATGTTCTCGAGCGGCTCTGCGACGAGGGGCACTGTTACTGCCCGGAACCTGAGCTTGTCAGGCGCTGTTCGGACATGCTGGGGGTCTCCGGCGAGCAGGTGGAACAGGCGCTGAGAAACGCCGGGCGGGAAAAAGCCGTCGTACTCGACGTTCCGTCCGGCGGCAGGCGTGAGGCGGAGGGCCGGGCCGTGTATCTGCCGCTCCTCTACAGCTATGAGCGGGGCATCGCAGAAAAGCTGCTGCTGCTGAGCACCTCGGGAAAGCAGATGAAGGGCCTCAGCATAGCGGGGGCGCTCAAGCGCGCACAGAATCGTCTTTCCATTACTCTTGCATCCGGTCAGGCGGAAGCGGTGCGGCTGGCGCTTGAGAAAAAAGTGCTGGTCATTACCGGCGGGCCCGGTACCGGCAAAACGACTATTATCAATGCGGTATTGCAGGCCGGCGCGGGCATGTCCGGCGGAGCGCTGCTGGCTGCTCCCACCGGACGGGCGGCCAAGCGCATGAGCGAGACAACCGGTCGAGAGGCAATGACCCTGCATCGCCTGCTGCGCTACAATCCCCGCAGCGGCGAATTTGAAAAAAACGCGCACAGCCCGCTGCAGTGCGAGCTGCTGATTCTCGACGAGGTTTCGATGATAGATGCCTGCCTGATGTTCCATCTGCTGCAGGCCGTCCCCCGGCAGGCGACCCTGGTAATGGTCGGGGATGTGAACCAGCTTCCTTCGGTGGGGCCGGGGGCGGTGCTGCGTGATATCATCGACTCCGGCTCGGTTCCGGTGGTTGAGCTGACGGAGATATTCCGCCAGGCGCGCGAAAGCCGCATTATAACGAACGCCCACAGAATAAACAGTGGCGAGATGCCCGATCTTTCCTCCTCGCGTGAAAACCCCGGAGATTTTTACTTTATCGAGCGGGAGAATCCCGAGGACGCCCTGGCGATGGTCGTCGAGCTTGTCGGGAGCCGCATGCCCGCGCGGTTCGGACTCGACCCGGTGCACGACATTCAGGTCATAACACCCATGCACAAGGGGGCTGCCGGAACGGAAAACCTCAATGCAGCCTTGCAGGATGCGCTGAATGCGGATGCCCAGGCGATTTCGGGCACCAGGAGCATACGCCTGTACGACAAGGTCATGCAGGTGAAGAACAACTATGACAGGGAAGTTTTCAACGGTGACATCGGCATTGTCAGGTCCGTCGATCCGAAGGCGAGCAGAATTGTCGTCGAATTCGAAAGCCGCGGAGTGGCGTATGACGCAGCCGATCTTGATGAGCTGACGCTTGCCTATGCCGTATCGGTTCACAAGGCGCAGGGCTCGGAGTTTCCGGCGGTCATCATGCCGGTGCTGACGCAGCACTACGTCATGCTGCAGCGCAATCTCATTTACACGGCGGTTACGCGCGGGAAGCGGATTGTGGTGCTGGTCGGCACAAAGAAAGCACTTTCAATCGGTGTGCGCACAAGCCGTTCGGACAGGCGCTACTCGCGCCTGCAGGACCTGCTGTGTGCAAACAAGAGGGCGCTGAGAGCGTGATACGCCGAGCGGCATCGCTTCGGCAGGCCGGGAGTATGCGCTGACAGGTAGAAGGGAGAACTGTTGTGGCCTGGTGGCTATGGTTTGTCGCAACCGGTGCAGCCGTGTGGGGTATTGTGCTGTGTGCGCCCTGGCGCCCATGGAGCACGCGTGAGCATCTCGAAGCAGCGGCAGGTTCGGAACGAGGTCAGGCCGAAGACGTGACGGTGCTTATACCCGCGCGCAATGAGGAGAAGACGATCAGCGCGGTTCTCGGCTCCCTGCGTACCCAGGGGGCGGGCCTGCGCGTTGTGCTTGTCGACGATCAGTCGACCGATGGAACCGCGGAGGCAGCGCGCCGCGCAGGGATCGACGGGCTGCGCATTGTTGCAGGCAAGCCGCTGCCGCCGGGCTGGAGCGGCAAGCTCTGGGCCCTTGAGCAGGGCCTGGCAACCGTGGACACGCCGCTGACCCTGCTGCTGGATGCGGATATTGTGCTTGCCCCCGGCATGCTGCAGGCTCTGCGCGATAAAGTGCGCACAAACGATTTCGGGCTTGTGTCGCTGATGGCCGAGCTCAACATGACCTCATGGTGGGAGCGGCTCCTGATTCCGGCGTTTATATTTTTTTTCAAGCTGCTTTATCCGTTCCGGCTGGCGAACGGGCCGTGGCGCCGTATCGCTGCGGCCGCCGGGGGATGTATCCTTGTGCGCACGCAGCACCTGCGCGATATCGGGGCGTTTGCTTCGCTTCGCGATGCGCTGATCGACGACTGCACGCTTGCCGCCCGCATCAAGCGCAGCGGGGTGCGGACCTGGATCGGGCTGACGCACGGCGCCCGCAGCAACCGCCGTCACAGCTTTGCAAGCATATGGAACATGGTTGCGCGAACGGCGTTCACCCAGCTCGGCTATTCCACGGCCGCGCTGCTGAGCTGCAGCGCGGCGCTCCTGGTGGCGTTTGCCGCGCCGGTTGCCGGATTGTTTGTGGGCGGACCGCCGGAGAAGCTGCTGGGTGCGGCGGCGCTTGCAGCCATGGCGGCAAGCTATGTGCCTACACTCAGGTTCTACAATCAATCACCGTGGTTTGCGGCGGCACTGCCGCTTACCGGCCTGCTGTACCTGTGCATGACATGGTCGTCGGCTATCGGCTGCTGGAGGGGCAAACGCTCTCAGTGGAAGGGGCGGGTCTATGCCTCGAAAAACCGGTCCTCATGAGCGCCGAAAGGAGGCATCGCGGGCTGCCCGCCGCCACGCGGGGATGAGGTCCTCGTCGATGACCGTATTCCAGTCCGGAAGCCGCTGCTCGGCAGTCCGGCGAGCGCCGGTGCGCATACGGCGCAGACGCTCAGGGGATGCAAGAAAGCCGGAGAGCTCGCGCACCCACAGCCCGGTGTCGCTGCCGCTGATCAGCATGCCGTCGCTGCCCGAGCCGCGCATGAGGTGTGCAGCCCCCGTCGTGCAGGCGGCAACCGGCAGCCCGCATGCCAGGGCCTCGGCAACCACATTCGGCCAGACCTCTGCCTCGGAAGGAAACAGCAGCATGTCCGCACCGGCATAGATGCCGGGCAGCTCATCGTAGGGCAGATTACCTGTCAGGGTAACGTGACCGCCGAGAAGGCCGGCAACTTCCGTGCGACGGCTTCCGTCACCGACCATGAGCAGATGCAGATCGAGGCCCTGTGCCCGCAGCTCTTTCACCGCTGCCGCTGCGATCAGAGCGCCCTTGACGCAGTCGATTCTGCCCGCGAAGAGCATGAGCAGGCTTGCCGCCGGAAGGTTAAAGCGCCTGCGCAGGGCGTCGGGGGTGCGATGCCGGGGATGAAAGCGGTTCAGGTCGATACCGCGGCGCAGGAATACGGTGCGGGTGTCCGGGGCAAGCCGACCGGCGCGCTCTCGGTCGCGCGCGTGTGAGACAAACGCGACCGAACAGCTCCGCAGGTAGCTCCCGAACTGCCGCTCCATAGCGCGCTCGCGTCGATCAAGCAGCCCGCAGCGTTCTATCAGCAGGCCGGCGACCGTTTCTGATCGCACCAGGCGGTGGAGTATCTCCGGTGTGTAGATGCGGGCCCAGCCGATGATATCGGTCTGCACCGATGTCGTCAGCGGACATCTCCGCCTGCGGGATCTCCAAAGCGCGGTTTTGGCAAAGGCATGAAAGGCATCGGTTGTGTGCAGGATGTGAAACCCCTTCAGCATGCCGTAGAGACGCGGGTGCAGGGGAGCAAGGTCTGTCCTGGTCGGTATGCTTTTCAAAAAAGCGAAGCGTTCCGTCCCGAGTGCCGGTTTGACAAGCACCTCCCGGATATTGCCGGCCGGGCGTTTTTCGGCGGGCTCGTCACCGAGGAAAAATATCGTCAGATCGATGTCCGTGCGCCCTGCGGCCGCTTCGGCTATGCGGTGCCAGGTTCCGGCCAGCCCGCCGACCTCACGCCGGTGGTTGGGGCGGTGATCTATCAAAACGCCGACGTTCAGGCATGCTGGTGGTTCCATGGCCGTTTCGGACGGGCAGCAGCAGGCTACTCTGCGGCAGACGACGACAGGGCATCGATTTTTTTCTGCAGCACCGCCAGCAGGGCGTCCAGGTTTTCGCGCTGCAGAACGGATACGAACTGCGAGCGGGTATTGGCAAGCTGGCTGACACCGGCAATGTGTATATCGACGATTTTCCAGAAGCCGTTGAAGCGGCGAAGCTTGTAGCTGAATTCAACCGTGTCGCCGTCGGACTTGTGCAGACGGCTGACGACCGTGACGGTTCCCCGGGGCGAGGTGCTGCCGCCGGTGATTTCAAATCGCTCGTCCGAGAATTTATTAAACCGCCCTGCATAGGTTGCAACAGACCACTCCGTGTATTTTTTTACCAGGCGCTTTTTGTCCTTCAGCGGCATCGTCTTCCAGTGTCTGCCGACCGACTGGCGGGCCATAAAGGCAAAAGCGAAACTGTCGCTCAGAACCGGTTCGAGCAGTCGGTAGCGTCCGTCAAATCCGGCTTTGTCCCCGGCCTGCATTGACTTCAGCAGGGCGCTGTTTACGGCCGTGATAACCGCCTCCGCCGACCGGTCCTCGGCGCGGACGCTCTGGGGCAGGAAAAGTGCAAAAACCGCAAGCGCAACAAAGCCTTTCCAAAAACGTGATGGTATGGTTTTGTACGGCATGGCTGGATTTCCTTTCGAAACAATCATATGTGATCACGAATAAATTTTTTTTAACACAGTCACCGGGGCGAGCACAAGTATATTTATAATCTTGACAGGATATTAACCGGCCTGATACTTTTATCCGATTGAATACGTGCCAGTGAAAGCATGCCATGAAAGCACTTGTTACCGGAGCGGCGGGGTTTATAGGATACCACGTCGCACAGGTTCTTCTGGATAAGGGCTGTGAGGTGCGGGCGCTCGTCCGAACGGGCAGCGATACCCATGATCTGGCCCGCACCGGCATCGAGATCGTGCGGGGCGATATACGCAGCAGCGATGACGTTCGCAGGGCAGTAGCAGGGTGCGGTTACGTTTTTCATGTCGCGGCCGATTACCGCCTCTGGGTTCCCGATCCGGAGGTCATGTATGCCTGTAACGTAGCGGGGACGCGCACGGTTATGCAGGCCGCCCGGGATGCCGGCGTCGACAGGGTCGTGTATACCAGTTCGGTGGGTACGCTGGCGACAACGCGCAACGGCTGCCCGGTGGATGAAAACACGCCCTCGTGCTTTGAAAACATGACAGGCCACTACAAGCGGTCCAAGTATCTCGCCGAGCAGGAGGTGGCGGGCTTTGCCCGGCGCGGACTGCCGGTGGTCATCGTCAACCCGTCCACTCCGCTGGGGCCCATGGACAAAAAACCGACGCCCACGGGAAAAATCATCGTCGATTTTCTGAATCGGAGAATCCCGGCCTACCTCAATACGGGGCTGAACTTTGTCGGTGTGGAGGATGTCGCCGCCGGGCACTGGCTGGCGGCGCAGCACGGCCGGCCCGGCGAGCGCTACATACTCGGTAACCGCAATATGACATTAAAAGAATTTTTCAGCCTTCTCGCGCAGGTCACGGGCGGCTCGCCCCCCCGCCTGCGTCTGCCCTATCTGCCGGTGCTGCTGCTGGCCTGTGCCGATGAGCTGGTATCGCGTTTTGTCAGCCGCCGCCCGCCGATGGTACCGCTTACGGGAGTGCGTATGGCCCGCAATTATATGTTTTTTGAGTGCTCAAAAGCCGTCCGCCAGCTGCACATGCCCCAGACGCCGATCGAAACGGTTTTGAAGAACACCGTCGCGTGGTTTCAGACCAGCGGGTATGTTCACGCCTGAGTATGTGTTGTCCATTGTCATGCTTTATGGTAGTATATTTGAATTTTTCACAGCAGCTGCAGCTCATGGTTACGGGGCTCTAACGATACGGTCCGGCGCGTGCCGGACACCTGATGGCACAAGGATCTGAACATGGCAATTCCTGTTCTGCAGAAGGCGAAAATCGCCTGGTATGTAGTGAGCAAGCAGCTTCTGGGCGTGCGACGCTATCCGCTGGTGCTTATGCTCGAGCCGCTTTTTTTGTGCAACCTGCGATGCAGCGGATGCGGTAAAATATCCCACCCGCCGGAGGTTCTTGAAAAAAAGCTCACACCGAAGGAGTGCATAGACGCGGCCGAGGAGTGCGGTGCGCCGGTTGTCTCGGTGGCCGGCGGTGAGCCGCTGCTGCACCCGGATATCCAGGATATACTCTACGGTCTTACGGCGCGCAGGCGCTTTGTCTACCTGTGCACAAACGGTTTGCTCGTTAAGGATCGTCTGAAGGATTTGTGCCCGTCGACGTATCTGACGGTTAACATTCACCTTGACGGTCTCCGGGAGCAGCATGACGCCATTACCGGGCGCAGCGGTGTGTTCGATACGGCGGTTGAAGCAATCGGGCTGCTGCTGTCGCGCGGCTTCAGAGTTACCACCAATACCACGTTGTATGAGGGTACAACCGTGGAGAGCGCAGTCGCCCTGCTTGATTTTCTTGCCTCTCTGGGCGTGGAAGGTTTGACTATCGCCCCCGGCTTCAGCTATGAGCATGCCTCGGCGCAGGACAGCTTCATGCGCCGCGAGGCCGTCACCACGCTTTTCCGCTCGGTTCTGCAGCGCAGCAGCGGGCGGGGATGGCGCTTCAACCACAGCAGCCTCTACCTTGATTTTCTGGCGGGCAACCGTTCGTTTTCCTGCACGCCCTGGGGTAATCCCACCCGCAATATTTTCGGCTGGCAGCGCCCGTGCTACCTTCTTGACGACGGCTATGCGGCATCGTTCGACGATCTGATGAAGAACACCGACTGGGAAAAGTACGGTGCAGGGAAAGACCCCCGCTGTGCCGACTGTATGTGCCACTGCGGCTTCGAGCCGACCGCCGTCATCTTGTCCGCCCGGAATCCCCTCAAGCTCCTGGCGCTGAACATGCGCGGCATCGCGCGCTGAACACCTGCGGCAGACACATCGTTTTCTGAGATAAATAGAGCGGAGCGCTCAGGGGCAGGCCTATACCGACAGCCAGCGGAGGGGCTCCCGGCGGTATTTTTCGCGCAGCTCATCCTGCAGGGTCTGTCCCTCGGCACGATGCCGATGGTACACGCTCAGGGCCCACAGGGGAAAGAACTTGCTGTAGCCGTGATACTGGAGGTAAAAGACCCGCGGGAAGCCGGTGCCCGTATAGTGTTTTTCGTGCCAGGTTCCGTCGGCAGACTGCGTGCTCAGCAGATAGTGAATCCCGTTCTGGACCTCGATACTGTTTGTCTCGCCAGCCGCCATAAGACCCAGCAGCGCCCAGGCAGTTTGTGAAGCAGTGCTTTCGCCCTGGCCGGCCAGCGAGGGGTCATTGTAGGTGTAGCAGGATTCACCCCAGCCGCCGTCATCGTTTTGGCAGGCCTTGAGCCAGGCAACCGCCTTGCGGATATGGGGCTGAGACAGGTCTTCACCGACCTGTCGAAAGGCGGAGAGAACCGACCAGGTGCCGTAAATGTAGTTGACGCCCCATCTGCCGTACCACCCGCCGAACGGTTCCTGCTCGCGGCGAAGAAAGTCAAGACCGCGGGCAACCGGCGCGCAGGTTCTGTCGTAGCCGAGCATTGCCAGGACTTCGATGCAGCGCGCCGTCACGTCAGATGTGCTCGGATCGAGCAGTGCTCCGTGATCGGCAAAGGGTATCTGGTTCAGGTATAAAAAGTTATTGTCGATATCGAAGGCTCCCCACCCGCCGTCCGAGCTCTGCATGCCGACCATCCATTTGACGGCCCGCTGGATTTCATCGCTTTTTTCGCTGTCCTCGAGCACGCCGGCCCGGAAAAGCGACATCAGCACCATGGGCGTGTCATCCACATCAGGGTACAACTCGTTTTCAAACTGAAATGCCCAGCCACCGGGCTCAAGATCCGGTGTGTTCCAGGCCCAGTCGCTTTTGACCCGCACCTGCTGATCAAGCAGCCACTTGCAGGATTTTTTGCCGGCCGGATGGTTTTGGGTGAGGCCGGCTTCCAGCAGCGCGGTCAGCGTGATGCAGGTGTCCCATATCGGCGAAAGACAGGGCTGGCACATGGCTTCGTTCGTGCGGTCGACAAGCAGATCGTCGATTGCCTTCAAGCCGCGGGCAAAATCAGGGTCCTGCTGGTCGTATCCCAGGACCTGCAGCGCCATGACGGCATTGGCCATGGCCGGGAAGATCGCGCCGATGCCGCCCTCGCCCTGCATGCGTTTGACGGTCCACTGGCGTGCCTGCTCAACCGCGCGGTTTCTCAGCGAGCGCGGCATAAGGCGGTCGGAGAACTTAAGCAGCCGGTCGAGTAGAATAAAGGCATTTTTCTGCCACTCACCGCTTATGAAGCTATCCAGATGTTTGTGCTTTTCAGGGGGAACGACAAACAGCTCCCGAATCGACTCCTCGGGATTAAGACGGCATACCGGACGCTTGGCATACAGAATGAGCAGGGGGACGAGCACCGTACGGGACCAGTACGATATTTTATAAAGGTGGAAGAAAAAACAGCGCGGCAGCATCATGATCTCGACAGGCATGGCCGGTGTGGTATGCCAGGGGATCTGACCGAACAGCGCGAGCGTTATACGCGTGAACACGTTGACCTGTGCTGCACCCCCCATCTGAACAATACGGCTGCGGGCTTTTTTCATATGGGGTGCGTAGCGAGAGTCACCGGCGAGCTTGAGGGCAAAGTAGGCTTTCACGGACGCGCTGATGTCGGCGTCGCCGTCCTCGGCAAACAGCGGCCAGCCGCCGTCCGGCAGCTGTCTGCTGCGAAGGTAGGTGCAGATTTTTTCCAGCAGCCGGGCATCGATCGGTCTGCCCAGGAAACGCTGCAGCATGATGTACTCCGCGGATATGGTCGTGTCCGCTTCGAGATCGAAAACCCAGTAACCTTCATCGCTCTGCGTGTTGAGGAAGTAGGTGCTTGTATAATCGATGGCCTGTCGCAGGCGCTCCAGTGAGAACAGGGGTGCGCTGTGCCGCTGGTCGGGCTTCTGGGTTCCTTTTGCGGTTTGTTCGCGCGATGTGGTTATGGATTCCATATGCATCTCTGCTAAGGGTGAATCGGGGAAACACGAAAACGGCAAGCAAGCCTTAACATTTGTTAGTACTAGTTCGGTAACTTGTCAAGGATAATTAATATTTTTTTATAATATAAACATTAAGTAAACAAACAATTAAAATATTATTAAGATATATTAATTATACTCAGCACCGGGACTGATCTATTGACACCGATAACGACACTGTCTATAGTTAACAAATATATCTGTTTTTCTTGCTGTTTTCCATCGGAGCGTCCATGAATCACTTTGAAATGCTGCGTGCAGTCAGCAGAACCTTTGCGCTTTCCATCGAGCAGCTGCCCGGAATCATGCGCGAAACCGTTACCATTGCCTACCTGCTGTTCAGAATATCGGACTGTCTGGAGGACCATGCGATACTTCCCGCCGAAAAAAAGGCGGCTTTGCTGAGATTGTGGGCTGATGTGCTCTCCGGCACTGCCGGGGCGGACCGGCTTACCACCGCGGTCAGCGACCTTGACGGTTCGGACCCCGAGGTGTATGTTGCCCAGCATGCCGATGAAATCATGCAGCTGCTCGACCGGCTGCCGGACGAGCCACGTGAAATACTCAAAAAGCATGTAATCGAAACCTCCCTGGGCATGGCACGCTGGCAGGACCACGGCCCCTTTGTGCAAAACGAGGAGGAGCTGGACGACTACATGTTTCAGGTTGCCGGCCGGGTCGGCTACCTGCTTACGGATGTCTTTGCGTGGTATTCACCCGCCATCGGCAGGCTCAGGGAACGCCTGATGCCGCTGGCCTATGAATTCGGCCTGGCGCTGCAGACCGTCAACGTCATACGCGGCATGCGGAAAGATTATGAGCGCGGCTGGGTGTTTGCGCCGGTTACGTTTTATGAAAAAGCGGGCCTCACCCGCGAGACCCTCTTCAGCCCCGACCACCGGGAGCAGGCGCTCACGGTGGTCGAGATGCTGGCGGACAAGGCCCAGCGTCACCTGGAAAAGGGCCTTTCCTACACAACGCTGCTGCCGCGCACCCAGAGCAGAATTCGGCTTTTCTGCATCTGGCCGCTGCTGTTCGCCGTAAAAACCCTTGCCATCAGCCGCCACAATCCCGATGTGCTCACGGACGAGGCCAAGATCACCCGCGGGCAGGTTAAACGTATCGTGCTGATTTCAAAGCTGTTCTCCTGGTCCAATCTTCTGCTGCGGGCCTACTTTACCGCCCTGTGCAGGCCCGGCACGGCCTGATCGCCGCCCTTTTTATATCCCTTCCATAATGAGTAAAAAAAATTTATCAAGGATTTCCGATGCGTTTGCCAGGCTGTGTGAAAAAGCATGTACTTCGGCAGCAAGCTACCCTGTTTTTTTTATAAAAATACCCTCCTTGGGTGATTGACACACGGTACAGACATACTACATTTGTTCTCGGCTTACATTCCAAATGCGTATCGACCTGTTTGCAGATTGTACAAACAGGTCTTTTTTTTCGGCTGAAATATTCACTCATGATTACCATACACCCGGAGCGGAGGAATCAACTATGGAGAACATGACAAAACGAGTCGGACGTATTCTCAGCGGCAGCTTCAATTCGCTTATCGGTGCATTTGAAAACGCCGTGCCTGAGACCGTGATGGAAGAAGCACTGCGCGAAGTCGACGGTGCGGTAGATGATGTGCGGGCGGAGCTCGGCAAGGTTGTCGCCAATAAACACCTGGCGAACAAACGGCTGGCAGAGGAGAAATCCAGACACCGGGGCCTGGCTGAAAAAGCAGCCCTTGCCGTTAGCGAAGGCCGCGATGACCTTGCCGAGGCTGCAATAGCTCAGCAGCTTGATATCGAAGTCCAGATTCCCGTTCTGGAAACAACAATCACGGAGTGTACGGATCAGGAAAAAGAGCTCGAAGGCTATATTGCGGCACTTCAGGCCAGGCGGCGTCAGATGAAGGATGATTTGAAGCAGTTTCGGCAATCCCGCCAGGAAGCAGCCTCACACGGCGCGTCCTGCGCTCAGGGCGATGCGGGGTCGGTGGAGCACACGGTCGGCCGTGCCGAAGCAGCCTTTGAGCGGGTCATGGAGCAGGCCACCGGCATAAGCCCCACCGCGGCGGCGTTCGACAAAAAGGCTGCGGCCAAGATGGCCGAGCTTGAGGATTTGTCGCGCAGGAACAGAATTCAGGAGCGCCTCGCGGCGGTGAAGGGGTCGGTCGGGGAGGATAGCAAGTAATGTTCGAGTTTGTGCTGGAAAGCAACAACCTGCCGTTTTCGGTCTCGATTGCGCTCATGCTGGTAATTGCACTCCTGGAGGGAGCAGGGTCCCTGCTGGGAGCCGGGATTTCCGGGCTTCTTGACGGTATGCTGCCCGACATCGATCTGGACATCGACCTTGATGCGCCTGACATAGACGGGCCTTCGGGTTTTACAAAACTGCTGGGGTGGCTGCGCATAGGGCAGGTTCCGGCCCTGATGATTCTGATAGTTTTTCTGACATCCTTCGGCCTTATCGGACTTGCCCTGCAATCCTTCTGCCTGAGCCTGACCGGCGTTTTTCTACCGGGTGTTGTTGCGGTGCTGCCTGCTTTGCTTCTTGCGCTGCCGGTTGTCAGATGCATGGGGGGTGTCATGGCAAAGATATTGCCGAAAGATGAAACCTATGCCGTATCCGAAACAGATTTTATCGGGCGTGTGGCGACAGTAACACTGGGGAGGGCGACAAAGGGTAATCCGACCCGGGCCAAGCTGAAGGACCGCTTCGGAACGACACATTATGTGATGGTCGAACCCGACAGCGACAGCGACACGCTCCAGTACGGCCAGGCGGTCATACTCGTTGCCAGGAAAGGGGCTGTTTTCAGCGCAATACTCACTACATCGGAATCGTTGACGGAAAAATAATACTTACACAATGCGAAGGAGTGGTGCAATGGTCGATATTGCCGTTATTACCGGGATTATTCTGATAGCATTTCTTGCACTGGGCATGATAATGGCGAAGCTCTACCGGCGGTCCTCAAAGGAAGTGGCTTTTGTGAGAACCGGCTTCGGCGGGCAGAAAGTAATTATGGACGGAGGCGCTGTGGTGCTTCCGATTCTTCACGAGATTATACCGGTCAATATGAACACCCTGCGCCTGGAGGTAAAGCGGGATAATGAGCAGGCCCTGATCACCAAGGACAGAATGCGGGTTGATGTCTCGGCCGAGTTTTATGTGCGGGCCAAGCCGTCTGCAGACTCGATAGCTGTCGCCGCCCAGACGCTCGGCATGAAAACCATGAACCCCCAGGAGCTGAAAGGGCTCGTGGAGGGAAAGTTTGTCGACGCGCTGCGTGCGGTTGCCGCTGAAATGGCAATGAAAGAACTGCATGAGCAGCGCATCGATTTTGTTCAGAAAGTGCAGCAGGTCGTGTCGGAGGATCTTCTGAAAAACGGCCTCGAGCTGGAGTCGGTTTCCCTGACCGGGCTTGACCAGACAAGCAAGGATTATTTCAATCCCGATAACGCATTTGACGCCGAAGGTCTCACCAAGCTGACCGAGGAGATCGAATCGCGTAAAAAGCGCAGAAACGAAATCGAGCAGGACACCGCTGTCGCCATTGCCAACAAGAATCTGGAGGCTGAAAAGCAGCGGCTTGAAATCGGCAGGGACGAGGAGTATGCAAAACTCGAGCAGCAGCGGGAAATCCAGGTGCGGCGGGCCATACAGGTAACCGAGATCGCAAAAGAGAGGGCCGAGCGTGAACGCGAGGCGGCGCAGGCCGATATCATTGCAAAGCAGCAGGTGGAAACGAGCCGCATCACTTCCGAGCGGGCGGTCGAAGAGGAGCGTATTGAAAAAGAGCGGCTGCTGAAAGAAAAGGATATATATCGAACCAAAGCAGTTGAGACGGCTGAAATCGATCAGAAGAAATCCGTCGATCTGGCCCGCATCGAGCAGAACAAGTCGATCGAGCTGTCGGAGCAGGATCGGGCCATTGCAATTGCGGTAAAGTCCAAAGATCAGTCTGTTGCCAAAGCCGAAGCCGACAGGGCGCTGGCACTAGCCGTGCAGGAAGAGGAAAAGGTGGTAACGGTAAGGGAAAGCGAAATCGCCGAGCGGCATAAAGCGGTTGAGCTGGTGGAAGCATCAAAGGCCGCGGAAAAAGACGCGATCAAAATAAAGGTTGCTGCAGAGGCGGAAATGCAGGCAGCCCATGACAGGGCGCAGGCTGTCACGACGCTTGCCAACGCAGATGCCGATAAAGAGCGTATTGCCGCCAAGGCAAACTCGGAAGCCGAAATAATGAAAGCCGAAGCTGCCGAGCGGCGTTACGCGGTTGAGGCAGACGGCAAACGGGCGCTTAACGAAGCCGCAAACCTGCTTTCCAATGAGCAGATTTCCATGCAGGTGCGCATGGCCCTGCTGCAGCATCTGCCGGACATTATCAGGGAAAGTGTAAAGCCCATGGAGCATATCGAGGGTATCAAAATAATTCAGGTCGACGGACTGCAGGGAAACGGCGCTTCGGGCGGCAACGGTGAAGAAGGGTCGGGGAAAAACCTGTCCGATCAGCTCGTCAACAGTGCGCTACGCTACCGCTGTCAGGCACCGCTCATCGACTCGCTTCTGTCCGATATAGGTCTTGCGGGAAACGACATCAACGGTCTTGTTTCCGGCCTTGCGGGAAAGACCGCTCAAAATGAACAGTAAAAAAAGAGGCGGCAGGGTGTGCCGCCTCTTTTATTTGTTACCGGCAGGAGTATTCAGAGAGCATTGTTCAGATCGGCGATGGAGCTCTGCAGCAGCTCGATCACATACGCGGGATTGTGCGTGTAGCCGCCGGGATCTTTTTTGACCGTCTGGTAATTGTAGGCGGCCTTTAAAAGACGCGGCGTCCAGGCGTTGTACCGGTTGGCAAACGATGCCTCATCCGCATCGGCGGTCCCGTTGCCGTTGGTGTCGATAAAGAAATAGGGGTAGGCTGCGGCGTCATACACAATGCCCGTTCCGATGACCTGTGTGGCATAGGACTGAATGGCGCTGTAGAGGATTTCCTCCATCCCGGAGATTTCATAGTAAATACCCTCGTCGGTATCGCCGTCGCCGTCATAGTCCATGCCGGATGAGCCGTAGCGGATATCCTTGAAATCACTCACCTCTCTGTGGCAGTTGAAGCAGTTTTCACTCGCAACTTCGAGCGAGTGAGGATTGTGGCACTCGATACAGCTGTCATAGGCAGCGGTATGAGTGTTGCGCCCGGAGTAGGTTTCGTTGTCGTATTCATAGCCGCCCTGTACCTCGCTGCCGTAGAGGATCGCACCTGCCGCATAGTAATGGATGTTGACAAATCCCAGGTCGACGCTCACCGTGTCGTCATCCAGAGCAGCGGCGGCCACGAAGCCCGGTTTGGCGGTTGCATTGTCTGCACCTGCTGCTGCGACAGCATCGTCGACATCCTGTTTCGATGCCCTGCCCTGGTGACAGTGCATGCAGATCGCCTCAGAACCGATGCCTGAAATCGTGACACCGGATGGAAATGCAACGCTGGTTATTGCCCGGATAGCGCCGCCGTCTTCGCCCTGATGACAGACATCACAGCTGATAACCGACCCCAGCTCCGCATCGTTGTCGACCGAATCGGCTGCAGTGCCGTCGGCGCCGATAAAGTCGAGAAATCCGTAGGAGCTGTGACATTTGGCGCATTGCGCCTCGATGACGCCGTCCTCATCCCAGTGCGTGAATGATTCGGCTGTCTCGTCGGCGTGGGCCGATGTCTCCCAGGCTTCCTCCTGGGGCGTCGTTTCAGGTTCGGGTTCCGGTTCGGGCTCGTCTATGTCACAGCCCAGGCACAGGAATCCGGCAAGGCATACAATAAGCCCTGCACTCAGTAATACTTTCTCCAGCTTTTTCATAAAACCCCTCCTTTTTATGATTACCCATTGAAAGACTATGTGATTTTGATTGCATATAATTAACTCTATTGCAACAATTATTTAACATTAAATTAAATTAAATTGTTTTTTTTATGGCACGAATATGAGAAAGTCAAAAAGAGCCGGTACACCTCAGTGCGAATAACGTAAACGTACGAAATTTGACCTTTTATTGCATGTATCAAATAATGTAGCCGGGAGTGGCCTCCGGCTGCGAAAAAAATGGCAGCTGAAGCAGCTCCTGCAGTTTCGCATTGCCGGGCGGGTACCGGAAAAAAGCTATGGAATGGCGTGAAGCGCACGTTCGCAGTTTTCACTTGCCGCAGCCATCTTTTTTTGTCATTTCGACCGCAGGGAGAAATCTCTTCGATGGCGTGAGATTTCTCAGTCGCCGTGCTCCTTCGAAATGACAGAACGGCTGCAGTAGTGTGAGATATGCTCTAACTCAGACAGTTTGGCCCTTGTCCGCCCAGCCCGGAACTCAGGCCCGGCGTGGTCAAAATGGGACCAAAGCATTGATGACCTTTTTCTGGGGCCATCCTGAAAAATCGCCTGCTGGGGCGGGGATGATAACTACGAAGACAACAAACAGAGAGGACCTATGGACAGCGATGCTGCATCATTGATTGCGCGGGCACGCCGTTGCATACCCGGCGGGGTGAACTCGCCCGTACGCGCGTTCACAGCGGTCGGTGCTGACCCGCCCTGCATTCAGCGGGCCGCGGGGAGCCGCCTGTGGGACCGGCAGGGCAGAGAATATATCGACTATGTCTGTTCCTGGGGGCCCATGATTCTGGGGCATGCCCACCCGCGCGTCGTGCACGGCATCCGGGAGGCTGCCGTGCGCGGCACGAGCTTCGGGGCCAACTGTGAAATCGAGATTGCCATGGCGGAGCGTATCGCCGGAGCGGTACCCTCGGTTGAAAGAGTGCGGATGGTCAGCTCCGGAACGGAAGCTGCCATGAGTGCTGTTCGGCTGGCCCGCGCCTTTACGGGCCGGGACAGGATCATAAAATTCGAGGGCTGCTATCACGGACACGCCGACAGCTTCCTGAGCAGGGCCGGGTCGGGCGCCATGACGCTCGGGATTCCGGGAACACCCGGGGTGACGGAAGGTGCGGCCGCCGATACACTGCATGCGCGCTTTAACGATCTTGACAGTGTTGAGCGGCTGTTTTCCGCGCATGCGGGCTCTGTGGCGGCGGTCATCGTCGAGCCGGTTGCGGGTAATATGGGTGTCATACCACCCGCCGCAGGATTCCTGCCGGGCCTGCGCCGACTGTGCGACCGGTACGAAGCGGTGCTCATTTTCGACGAGGTTATCACCGGTTTCCGCCTCGGGCCGGGCGGCGCCCAGGAACACTACGCCGTCATACCGGATATGACGATCCTCGGGAAAATAATCGGGGGCGGGCTGCCGGTCGGCGCGTTCGGGGGGCGACGTGACATTATGGACATGCTGGCCCCGGACGGTCCGGTATACCAGGCGGGCACACTGTCGGGCAACCCGCTTGCACTGACGTCAGGGTATGAAACCCTGAGCATTGTGCTGGAAAACGGGTTTTACGACCGTCTTAACCGACGCGCGGCAGGGTTTTTCAGCGAGATGGAAAGTAATTTTACGGAAGCGGGATTTGCCTGCCATGCCGGTTTTGCAGCTTCGATGGGCTGCTTTTTCTTTACCGGCAGCGAGGTCGTTGACTATCAAAGCGCATCGCAGGCCGACACCGACCGGTATGCAGCCTATTTCAGGGGAATGCTCGAACAGGGCGTTTACCTTGCACCATCTCAGTTCGAGGCCATGTTCGTGTCAAGTGCGCACACGGATGAGGATTTCGAGCAGACGCTCGCAGCACAGCGGGCGGTGCTGCAAAAAATAGCGGCAAGATAGGGCGGTCATGCGGGTTGGCCGGAGCGCGTTTCGAACGCGAATGCCTTCAGAGTGCGTGACGGCGTATTTATTGACATGCGTTCCTGCGGGGGCTTGTTATTATTCATGAAGCTGAGCGGTCGAAACGATTATAGTTTACTTGTCTTTTAAAACACGCGCCGCCTCTTTTGCGAAATAGGTAAGAATCATATCCGCCCCCGCCCGCTTGACGGCTGTCAGCATCTCGAGCATGACCGCCTCGGCGTCGATCCAGCCGGCCAGTCCGGCGGCCTTGACCATCGCATACTCGCCGCTCACATTATAGGCGGCAAGCGGCACCCGGAACTCGTCCTTCACGCGCCTGATAACGTCAAGATAGGCAAGTGCCGGCTTGACCATGACGATATCTGCCCCTTCGGCGATATCGAGCTCGACCTCCCGCAGGGCTTCGTTTACATTCGGGGGGTCCATCTGATAGGAGCGCCGGTCGCCGAACTGGGGTGCGGAATCGGCCGCATCCCTGAAGGGGCCGTAAAAGGCCGAAGCATACTTGGCCGAGTACGCCATGATCGGCAGCTGCTCGTAGCCGTATTCGTCAAGGGCGCAGCGCACGGCATCTATCCTGCCGTCCATCATGTCCGAGGGCGCTACCATGTCGGCTCCGGCGCGGGCATGTGATACGGCCATTTCCTGCAGCAGCACAAGCGTTGCATCGTTGTCGACGGTACCGTCTTCGTCGATGAGGCCGCAGTGACCGTGGCTGGTGTATTCGCAGAGGCAGACATCGGTTATGATTCTGATACCGGTTTTTGCGGCCTTGATCGCCCGGACCGCCTGCTGAATGATGCCGTTGTCGTCCCGGGCCTCGCTTCCCCGCATATCCTTGCGCGCGGGTATGCCGAAAAGCAGTACGGCCGGGATGCCGAGGCCGGCTGCCTCCTGCACATCCTTTACGAGCTCATCAACCGTGAGGCGGAAAATGCCGGGCATGGAGGGAATTTCGTTGCGCGAACTGCTGCCGTGCTGCACGAAAAAAGGTGCAATAAAATCGCTGACCGTCAGATGTGTTTCGGCGACCATGCGGCGCAGGGGCTCACAGCTGCGCAGCCGCCGCAGGCGCTGGGTGGGAAATGCCATAGCGTGTGTCCTTGTTCAAGAATAATAGTTCACGATTGCTTCGATCAGGTCGGGAATGGTGTATCGCGCGGGCCTGACCGCCGTTTTTATGCCGAATGCACGGGCTGTTTTTTCGGTTACCGGACCGATGCAGGCGGCGCAGGCCTTCTGCAGAGCCGCGCAGCAGCTGTTCCTGCCCACCAGTGTGACAAAATGCTCGACGGTCGACGAGCTGGTAAAGGTGACAAGGTCAAACCCGCCGCTTCGAATGCGCGCGAGGGTTTCTTCTCCGGCAGAGTTGTCCGTGACCGTGCAGTAGGCTGCGATGTCGTCAACCTCGGCCCCCAGGGCATCGAGCCCCTCGCGCAGCTCAGCCCGGGCGATATCGGCGCGGGGCAGCAGCACCTTTTTCCCCGAAAGCGGTACGGAGGTAAAGGCATCGATAATCGATTCGGATACGAATTCAGCCGGCTGCCTGTCGGCCCGCAGGCCGTACGACTGCAGGCGCTCTGCCGTAGCCGGGCCGATGGCACAAATGTGCGCGGAGCAGAGCGCGCGCGAGTCGCTTCCAAGGTGCTGCAGCCGTTCAAAGAACGCCTGCACGCCGTTGACCGAGGTAAACACAATCCAGTCATAGTCTGCAATGTTCTGCAGGGCCCTGTCAAGTCTGTCATATGACGGGAGCGGCCTGATGTCGATCGTCGGAAACCGAATGACATCGGCGCCGAGCTCTTCCAGCTGCGCGACCATGTCGCCCGCCTGGGCGCGCGCACGGGTAACGACAATCGTTTTCCCGAACAGCGGACTGTGCTCAAACCAGCCGAGCCTGCTTCGCAGGCCGACGACATCTCCGACAACAATAATACCCGGAGGCTTTATGCCGGCCTCGCGCGCCTGTTCGGCTATCCGGGCAAGGGTTCCGCAGACGGTCTGCTGCTCCGGCATTGTTCCCCGGCGGATAACTGCAGCCGGTGTGTCACCGGATTTTCCGAATCGCAGCAGCTCGGCGGTAACGGCCTCGATGGTATGTATGCCCATGTAGAACACAAGGGTGCCGTGCATGGCGGCCACCGCTTCCCAGTTGATATCCGAGGATCCCTTTGACGGGTCTTCGTGACCGGTGATAAAGGAGACCGCAGCTGCCAGGCCCCGGTGCGTGGCGGGAATGCCGGCGCAGGCCAGCGCCGCGGTTCCTGCGGTAACGCCCGGCACGACTTCAAAAGGTATGCCCGCAGCCTGCAGGGCAAGAGCCTCCTCGCCGCCGCGGCCGAACACAAAGGGATCTCCCCCCTTGAGGCGGACAACGACTGCCCCGCTGCGCGCCCGGTTCACCAGCAGACCACTGATCTCCTTCTGGGGCAGGGCATGTGTGCCGGCCTGTTTGCCGACATAGATTTTTTCCGCCCCGGGATGGCCGCGGTCGAGCAGACGGCTGTCGATCAGATGATCGAAGACAATACAATCGGCTCGCCTGAGCACTTCAAGCCCGCGGAGTGTAATCAGCTTCGGGTTGCCGGGGCCGGCGCCGACAAGAAAAACACGTGCCTGCGTGCTGCTATGCTTCACGACACTCCTCCAGCAGGGCAGCGCCGCCCGCGGCGAGCATGCGCTCGGCGAGCACGGTGCCGGCCTGCGCCGCCCCGCCCGGGGCTGCCGGCTCGGTGTCCTCATAAGAACGGCGTCCGTCAAGGCTGAGAATCTTGCCGCGCAGCAGCAGTTCACCGTTTTCCACGCTGCACAATGCGGCGACCGGCACATGGCAGCCGCCGTGGAGGGCATGCAGAAATGCCCGCTCTGCGATAACGGCATCGGAACACACCGGGTCATCGATACCTGCGGCAAGCTGCAGCATCGGCGTGTCATTGCTTCGCACCTGCAGTCCCAGGGCGCCCTGCGCCGGTGCGGGCAGCATGACGGCATAATCAAGCAGCTGCATGTCCCCGATCAGCAGTCCGAGTCTGTGCAGACCGGCCGCGGCAAGTATGACGGCGTCCAGTTTGTCTTCCTGCAGCTTTCTCAGTCTTGTATCCACATTGCCGCGGATGCCGACCACCTTCAGGTCGGGTCGATACGCCAGCAGCTGGGCTTTTCTGCGCAGGCTGCCGGTAGCCACCGTGGAACCGCGGGCAAGGTCGCCGATCCTCTGCACGCAACGGCCGACAAAAACATCCCGGGGGTTGTCCCGGCAGCAGACGGCACCAATCGTCAGCCCTGCAGGCTGCCCGGTGGGAAGATCCTTCATGCTGTGCACGGCCATATCAATGCTGCCCGTCTGCAGGGCCTGCTCGATCTCCCGAACAAAAAGACCTTTATCGTCGATGCGGTTCAGCGGGCTGTCAAGGTGCGCATCTCCTTTTGTTTGTATGACAACGGTCTCGAAGCGACAACCCGGATTGCGGCGCGTGAGTGTATCGATAACGATGCGTGTCTGGGCCCGCGCCAGAGCGCTTCCGCGTGTCCCGATTTTTATCGACGATGTATCCGGCATACAATTCAAAGGCATGAATTCGGCAGTTCGGTGCCGCGCCTGCCGTCAACAAACGCCTGAATGTTTTCAAGGGTCGTTTCGGCGATGGCCGTAAGGGCCTCTTCGGTCAAAAACGCCTGATGGCTGCTTACTATGACATTGTTGAACGTGGTCAGCCGCGCAAGCAGATCATCGTCGATGACCCGGTCGGAGAGGTCCTCGAAAAAGTAGGCGCTCTCCTCCTCGTAGACGTCGAGGCCCGCATAGCCGATTTTACCGCTTTTCAGTCCCTCGATAAGGGCCTGCGTATCGATCAGGGCGCCGCGGCTGGTATTTATAAGCATGATTCCCTTTTTCATTTTTTCGATTGCTGCGGAATCGATCATGTGAAAGGTCTCGGGAAGCAGCGGAGCATGCAGCGTAATGATATCGGAGCCGGAAAACAGGGTGTCAAGATCGACATACTCCATTTCCAGCTGTCTGGCGAATTCGTTGTCCTGAAACGTGTCGCAGGCAATGATCCGGCAGCCGAAACCCCGCAGGATGGCGGCTGCGCATTTACCGATTTTACCGGTGCCGACCACCCCCACTGTTTTTCCGTACATGTCGAATCCCACAAGTCCGTGCAGCGAAAAATTGCCCTCCCGGATGCGGCTGTGCGCCCGGTGAATTTTACGGTTGAGGGCCATGATCAGCGCTACCGCATGCTCTGCCACGGCGTGCGGGGAATAGGCCGGTACGCGCGCAACGCTCATGTCCAGCTGCCGGCAGACTTTCAGATCGACATTGTTGAAGCCGGCGCAGCGCAGGGCTATCATCTCAACGCCCATGGCTTTGAGCTCTTCGAGCACAAAAGAATCGGCGGTGTCGTTTACGAAAATGCAGGCCACGTTGCAGCCGGCGGCAAGCGACACCGTTTCACCAGTCAGCCGCGGCTCGAGAAACTGTATGGAAAAACGGTCTTTATTCTGAACGCTGAATACGGATTTCATGTACGGCTTGGTGTCGAAAAAGGCTACCGAGCATCGCCCGTCGCCGCCGCGGGAAAGCAGGCGGGCTACTATGGTGTTCTCGCGTGCCAGATGGGTGCTGATGCTGTCGAGCAGCGCTCTGGACAGAGACGGGTATTTATTCAGAAGCTCCTGAAAGTCATCGCGCCGCAGCGCCCATGCAGTGGTTTCGGTTTTCGCCCGCAGGGTGGCCGAGCGAACCATATCGCCCAGCAGGCCGATTTCACCCGCGATATCCCCTGGGCGGAGCGTTGCGACCTCGACCGGCACCCCGCCCTCGTTGTTTTTCAGTACCTGCACTTCCCCTGAGTCGATAATGAACATCCGGTCGCCGCGCGTGCCTTCCACGCACAGGTCCTGTCCTGCAGTGTAGTTTTCCAGCACAAGGCGCTCCTGCAGCAGCTGCAGTGTCTCCTGATCGAGGCCGTGCAGCAGCCGTATCTTGCTGATTGCCGATCGGGAATCCTGTGAGGCTGTCATGGCTGTTCCCCCGTTGCAATGCGTTTGCTGCAGAAAAGGCGCTGGACCCAACATGCCGGATGCCAGCTTCGTCCGCAGATTGAAAAAGCATAGGAAAAGGACTACGGTATGTCAACAAAAACGGTCGGTTTTTTTACTGTTCCTGCGGTGTTACGCGCAGGCCGGTAAAGGTATCGGTGACGGTCTCGCCGCTGCCGGTGGACGGGTCGAGCGGGTCTTCGCCGTCTTCAAAGAAGCGCAGGGTAAAGTCACCGCTTATTTTGCCGCACGCACTGTCCGAACACGCAAGGCTGAAGTCGACGCGGGCGGTATTGGCAAGAGCGCCCTGTTCGTCGAATGAGAAATCGAGCATCACCCCCTGGATAGTCTGATCGTCACGGGCTTCCCAGGAGCCCTGCTGGTTGGAGTACGACAGCGAGGGCTGCGTGGAGCTGGTTCCGAGAAACAGGCCGTCGGCGGTGAAGGTCCACAGGCTTTTCGTTCCGCTGCCTTCCGTAACAAGGTAGGTACCCGCTACGGGATCAGCCCCGGGTGTGTTGCAGCCGGCTGCCGCCGTGATTGCAATCAGGCATCCGAGAACCGATAAAAAAATGTACGCCGTCCGGTGAGATGCTGTCACGGTGAGCTCCTTGTGAAAAATACGGTTTTGAAAAAGAGTCTTTACGATTTCATGCCTCGCATCAGTCGCTGCCGGCACCTGAGATCGGTCTGAAACAAGGTGCTGAAAAAAGGACAACGAATGAGCCGTTGTCCTTTTTTCTTGTTTGGCCGCAGGTGCCCCGGTGCAGGGTAAAAGATTACGCTCAGCTGACCACCCCGAACGGTATGTCCTCCAGCGGCATCGGGTTGCAGAGGCTTTTTTTGTCGTCGGCAAGCCTGCCGCAGTTCATGCACATGAAATCCGGTGCCTTGGCAAGCTCCTTGATAAGGTCGAATTTTTCATTGCCTGCCAGCTCGCACAGGTGCTTCGAGTGGTCGCCCGAACATATTTCCACTACCAGGGGCAGATCTTTTGTAACCTTGAAGTATACGATATACTTCACCAGACTCCCAGCACCCGGGTGGACGCACTTGTTGGCAGCTTCCTTCATCTGCTCGAGGATGGGTCCTTCGCTTTCCTCTTTTGTTTTTTCCAGGTAAAAACGCCGGCCGCTGTAGCCGCTCTCATTGAAGGCATAAATTGCATGAGCGTTTTCCTGCAGGTTGGCATGTGTGAGGCGGTCGGTCATGCCGAAAACGAAGGTGCCGTCGTCACGCACATGCGGGCGTGAATAAAAAGCGGTATTCACCTCGCCCTGTGCATTTGCCGTTGAAAGGAATCCTTTTCCCGTGGTGTTCTCGAAATAGGTTTTGTAATCCATAGCATCCCCCGTGGTTGGAAGTTAATATATTTTCATACAATAAAATAAAATTACAATCATAATCAACTGATATAATTGATTATGTCAAGTTTTAAATCAATATAGACCTGAATATTAATAATTTAGTTTAATTACAAAAGCTGTTGTTGAAAAATTCCAGAATCAATTCTGCGGTGCGCTGCGGCTGGTCGTAGATACAGCCGTGTCCCGAGGACTCGATAATTTCACAGTGCGCATTCGGAATGAGGGCCTCGACGCGGCGGACGACCTTGCGGGGATTATAAAGAATCTCGTGCTCACCGAACAGTATCAGACAGGGGGCCCGCACGCGGCGAAGGGTTGCCTTGGGTTCAGACAGCAGAAAGCGGCGCATCAGCCTTACCATCCTGCCGATGGCTATTTTGTCGGACGCCGGATTGCAGATGTTCAGGGAGCGGGCCAGACAAAAATGGCGAGTGCACAACGCCATGGCCCGTGCGACCTGGCGGTCGAAGGAGCCGAACGAGCCGCCGGCGCTGGGAGATGAAATTGACTTGGCGGTCAATTCATCCTCCAGGACGCTGATGCCCTTGCTTGTTTTCATCACCCGATTGATCCAGATTTTCCACGGCAGCCGGACGTTGCTGACCCCTATGGGGCTCAGCATGACGACCCTGCCGACACGATCGGGATGATCGACTGCAAGTCTCATGACATTCCATCCGCCCGAGCTGATACCAATAAAATCAGAGGCCCCTACACGCAGTCCATCCTGTACGTCGCACAGCCAGTCGATATAGTCGCTGTTGAAATACGAGAGGGGATTCGGGTCGCTCAGGCCCGGCTGGCCGTTGGTATCAAGCGCGAAGACCAGGTGTTGTTTTGAAAGGGCCGTGAAAAGGTTGCGCCACATCGGTATGCTGCCCGCGATCGCCTGCACCAGAATCACCGGTCGGCCGTCCTGCGGTCCGCAGCGCAGTATGTGCGTTTTACCGAAACGGGTGACGACCTTACAGGTGGTGTACGGCACCCGAACCTGCGACATGAGATCATCGTACCAGGCCATGACAGCCTTGAATCCTTCGTCGGACTTATACAGCGATCTCAGGTTGGAATGCAGCTCTGTCATGGGGCCCCGTTACAAAGGCTGCCGTTTCAAACATTAAACACTGCTGTATGCGGAGCGACTTACCGCTGCAGCCCAGATGCGATCAACCCTGCCCATTATAAATCCGGCGGGCCGTCCATCAGCTTGTTGCCCTTGTAGTCATAGCAGGGCCCGGCGACCCCGCCGGTATCTGCCCAGCGAACGCAGGCGGCGCAGCCGGTCGGCTCGCATTCTTTACATTTGTCGAAATACTGATTGTTACAGGTTTCGGCTATTTTTGCATAGCCGTCACAGGGCTTGCAGCCGAACTGGCTCCACTTCCAGCAGGTGCCGACCGTCACGGTCCCCACTATGTTTTTTGTTGCCGTGCCCTTTTTTGTTTTGACGCAGACATAGGTGGCGTCCGGGCAGTCGGCCCGGGCAGGGGAGAGCTGCAGCAGTGCAGCGGTACAGAGCATTACAGCAGCAATAAGTACGTTTCTCATGCTCGCGGTCCTCCGGTCTGTTGTTGTCAGGGTCGGTATGTATGCATCTGTCTGCTCCTGAAGCGGTGCAGTGCTGCTGAACGCATGTAATAAATCATTTAAACTCTATGCTCCATGAGTCGAAGCCTCTGACGAAATCTTTGGTTACGGTCGTTTTTATCTCGCCCAGAGTGCAGTAGATGCCCGGGGAAAGCTTGAGCGTGCACCGCATGGTGCTGCGCGTGCGGCTGTCAGGCGACGGATCACCCGCCAGTTCGATCGCGCCGGTAATATCGATGGTGCTTCCGGGCGTGAGCAATTCGCCGGCCTCGCTTGTACCCATGTTCGGAACGAGGACAGCAGCTGCAAAGCCGAAGTCCCTTCCGTTGCACAGAACTTTATCGATATGAATGAGCTTGTCGGTTCTGTTGTAAATCGTCAGGACGGGTTTCAGATCCTGGGCGGCTGCCGGCAGTACGAAACAGCAAAGCAGGACAAGTACGGTGGTGGAAAAAAGAACAGCCGGTTTATTCATGACAGGTGCTTTCCGATCGGTTCGCATTGTGCCGCATGCACGGAGTTTCGTTCCGCCTGCTCTATAGCATTTTTCACACTGCGGCAGCCGTTCTGTCATTTCGAAGGAGCACGGTGACGGAGAAATATCACGTCCCTGAATACATTTCTCCCTTCGCTCGAAATGACAAAAAAAGATGGCTGCGGACAATAGATAATTGTTCTCAGCAGCACTAATGCTAATAACATGAACGGTAAAAGTCAATACATTGAAAGTAATTGGCGAAGATCCGATGCAGCGGCAGCGCGAAGCAGGAATGACGGGCAGGTACGCATGAACACTATACCGGTCTGAACGGTAAGGAGTTACTTTTCCCGTATGATGGTATCCAGCAGTGCTCCGGCGGCCTGTTCGGGCCCTTTGCTTTCGTATCCGCTGATGCCCAGGCGGGTGCGGAGCTGGCCCACGAAAACATTCGCGTCGAAGGCTGCCCGGAACAGTTTCTGCGCCAGCGGCTCATGCATATCACGGTACTGGGGCGGGCCGAAAATGTTTGCGAAATAGCTGTGAACAAGTCCCGTCGAGGTCGTGGTTCCTTTGGCCATGGCGCTTCCCTGGCGAAACACCTCCAGCGCCTGCTCGGGGGTGGTGAAGCGTTCGAGAATCGGATGATCCTCATCGGTTTCTTCGTAATTATTGGCATACAGCAGAAAGTCGACCGGGTGACCGGTGAGGACCTCTTTGATGGTCGTCACCGGAATAACCACGCGTGCGTTGACCTTGTGCGGGCTCATAATTATCGCGCGGTCGATTTGTCCGAAGGCGTAGCCCTGCTGAAGGTCGTCGAGCCGGATAAACGCGCCGATCTCGGTGCCGTAGCCGATGACGCGGCCGTCTGAATCCACATCGAGCGAACCCATATCATCGGCGATGATGCGGAGCTGCTCGATAACGTCCATGCCCAGAATGCGAAAGGCTTCGAGGGATTCCGACTTGCCCGTTGCCGTGTCCCCGATAATCAAAACGTTTTTCGCGATATGGTTCGGCAGCAGCAGTCGCACCATCGCACCGTGGAAGGGCATCCGCCCCTGTTTTATCATGGCGATATTGTGCAGGGTGAGCATCATTTTTTTTATGTACCCGAAATAACCGAACCGCTCCTCCGCGGGCACCGCCGCCGCGAGCAGACTGTTTTCCTCGTCGTCGTAAAACACCGTGGGCAGGTCGCCGAACTGGGCCATATGCTCGGATGGCGCGCCGTAGACAAACACCGCATCGGGGCCGTGCGCGATCTGTTCGTCGGTCGCCATTTCAAAGAGATTGGCCAGGGTGCAGCCGAGTCCGATGAATTTCACATGAAAATACACAAAAATCAGCAGCGGCCCGACGCATGCCGGGTAGCAGAGATACTCTTTTCCTGAAAGACGCAGCCCCTCCAGGGGGTTCGTCTCGATCCGCTCGAACCGTCCGGTCCGCTTGTTCATCGGCGGGTCGATGATCATCGGCGGTGTAATCCAAGTCTGCCGGATGAACGGGACGTTTTTCAGGACATCCTCATAGACTTTCGGCAGGCTGGTCGGTTTTGTCACGCCGATCAGGCCGATGTTGCAGCCGGCCGAGACCTGCCGGTATATGCGGGGGTGGTCGCCGCTGAGGTTCTCGCAGATATCCCGGTAAGTCGACCGGATCAAATGGCCGAACATTTCAATAGTCTCGTTGAAGGCGCGATAGGGCCGGCGGTCGAAACTGCTGGGACCCGGCTCGGAATGAAGCACCATGAAGCGGTCGAAGCTGCGCCAGTAGTTGTACAGCTCTTCCACAAATTCCAGCATTTGTCCGCGGTGGGGTTCATCGAGCAGGTGGCTGAACTCCGGTTTCTTCTCGACGACCGCTTCAATGCTTTCGTCCCCGAGCATATCGAAGATGTTCATGAGCTGCCCCCGCCCGGCGGAGCTTTTGACTTCAAAGCCGATCTCGTCCAGCAGCGGCGAGCCCACCTCGGCCAGCGAATCGATAAAATTAGTCAGAATCCTTTCAAAACCGCTGCTGAGCAGGAGCTCCTTCTTGCTGGCGCAGATCTGCCCGTCGGTGTGTATAATGAACTGCCGGTCTCTCAGATCGAATTGTTTAATGGCCATAGCCGTTTCCTTTCACTGTTTTCGCAGACCGCTGTTACCGGAACCGAAAGGTAATAGTATACCTGTGCAGGGATGTCAAGCGTTAGCTGACGATGCTGACGGCGACAGATTTATTTACTGGCCTGGAACGCAGCGATAAAAACAGAGAAGATTCGAAAAACACCTTTGCCGGGAGCCCGGAAGAGAAAAGGGGGGTGGCAACTGTTGCATACCGGTCACTGTCCGCAGTACTATACGACACTATTATGCTCGGATTATTTTTCCTTTTGGTCCTGCTGCTTATAACCGATATCCTGAGCCGCGTCACAGATGCCGTCAGGGTTCTTTTTAACATGTTCCATCATCGAGCTTTCGCTGTCCATTGCTCCTTTAACAAAATCCTCCAGCATCGTGAACTTTTCCTTAAGGGATTTTTTTGACGGTGCGATGACCCCGAAGTGGCACCCCACACATTTACCCCATGCGGCAAAGGACGTATCGACAAATAAAACGGCAACACTTATCGCCACGAAACAAATACATAGATATTTTTTCATGGTTATCTCCTTTTCCGGCTTGACGGGGGGCGGACCCGAGCAACCTGTTTTGTTTTAAAAACGTGACAATTGCCACAATTTTACCTGATTTCAAGGCATAGACAATCATTTTCAGCATAACATATAGGGGTCAAATCTGCTCTTGACTCTTTATGGTGTAAAAAAATATTTTGGCATTATGACCCGCCCGTTACGCATTAATTATGAAAATACCTGGTATCATGTAATGAACTGTGGCAAACAGGGGCAGAAAGCATATCGCGGTGCAGAGGTCTATGAGCATTTTCTGGGTATCCCGCTGTGGCTCTATATCTGGCGCGGTAACATGTCGGATTAAAACTCGAAGATATCGGGCGCCTAAATGCAATTTGATCATACAGCACGGTGAGCAGTGTCCTTGCGCGTAGGGGAACACGGCTCCAGGCGGACAGACAGCTTCTGAGACGTGTAAAGACTATTGAAACCAAACCGCTAATGAGTCAAGAGCAAATTTGACCCCTAATGCTCTAGATAATTATTGCATTGACAAAAAAGTATTTACTACTTATAAAATGAAGTAATGAATAATAATTGAGGTAAGATAATGTATGCTACGATTACTACAAAAGGGCAGGTGACTATCCCAAAAAAAATTCGTGACGCGCTGAACATCAACCCCCATGACAAGCTTGACTTTGAGCAGGCCGGGGATCGGATTGTTATGACCCCGGTAAAAACACTGAAAGCCTTCAGGGGTGCCGTAAAAACGGCGGCTCGTACGAGTGCATCCGATCAGAGGGCTGCGGCGAAAGCCGCTGTCGGCAAACGGGTGAAGGAAGAAATGGGATGAAAGTCTCTTTTGTCGATACCAACCTTTTTATCCGTTATCTGACCAATGATGATAAGCACAAAGCGGACCGGGTGGAAAAGCTTCTCGATCAGGCGGCGGCCGGAAAAATACAGCTTGTAACGGCAGACCTGATAATTGCTGAAATCATTTGGGTTCTGGAATCGGCTTACGGCTTGAGCAGGAATGAAATAGCCCCCATGATCAAAGCGATCGTTGCCACCCCCGGGCTTGAGGTTATCGGAAGGCATCTGCTTGTGGAAGCCCTTGATTATTACGTCTCTTACAATATCGACTTCATCGACGGCTATATAGCCTCCCGGATGAAACACCGAGGCATTAAAAACGTATATTCTTTCGATAAAAAACATATTTCCCGCATACCGGGAATCAAGCGCATTGAGCCATGACCCCTAATGCAATGCCTTAACAAGGCTGTTAGAAAACAGTGGAATTGACGTTCACTGGGAAATTTACTTAAACCCTACTGACAGATGTTTCCCATAAGCGTGGGCGACCTTTTCAAGGGTCTTAATCGTTGGGTTTGCCTTACGAGGATTCTCTAACCGTTGATAGACCTGAAAAGAAATCTGAAGTTTTTTGGCGATCTCCTGCTGGGTTTTTCCGGCACGCAGTTTTCGAAGCATTAGCGCAACAGCAATATGAGTCTTTACCGGAATATAATGTACTGACCGCCCCTTAACAACAGAAGGGTCAGGAATGGTAAAGCTCCGCTCAAAGTCAGATTCCAGGAAACCGTTGAGTGCCTCCCCGGCATTGGCAAGGGCCTGTTCAATAGTATCGCCCCAAATAGTGATATTTTCAAAATCAACAAAAGAAACCAAATAGGTTCCGCCGCTTTTTTTAATTTTCGCGGGATACTGCAGCATGGTTATTTCTCTTTTTTAGCTGTTTGCCATTCATAACTATCAAAGCATACACAGCATATATGCTGCATGTCAAGGCGATTAGTGTTCAGCCATTATGAAAAGACGATGGCACCTGATCACCGGTATAATTGTTAAGTTCAACATCATACCCTGTCTGGCTTTAGAAAATATCGCCCTTCGACAGCAGCTTGCGGTATTGCAGCGAAATGGCCGAAAACTTCAAATACGTACCCTTATTATCTTATTACTCTGTTGCCGGGCAGCAACCGGCAGGCGGTGGACAGGTTGGACGATGAAACGCAACAAAACGTAACCTATACGCAACCAGCGGCCTCCGGGTCACAAAAAAAGCACTCAGGGGTGTCCTAAGTGCTTGATTTTACTGGAGCCGGCGATGGGAGTTGAACCCGCGACCTACTGATTACGAATCAGTTGCTCTACCACTGAGCTACGCCGGCACATGCAGGCTGTTCAAAAACGCCCATCTGCTGCGTTGCGCTCACCATTCGTCACTGCGACGTACAGACAAGTACGCCTCGTTCCAAATGGTTTCGCGCGTCTTGCACCTGAGCATTTTTGAACAGCCTGTTGTTATGAAACGCCATTATAAATAAGCGAAAAACGACCGCTTGATAAAATCGAAATTAGCGGTGATCTGCTGCGCGCCCTCCACGATCTCGTTATGACCGGGAAGGAGGTATTCGGCGTCGATGCCGGATATTTTTTCAATGCTCTCCTTGAGCACCTGGCCGCTGCCGCCGGGAAAGTCGGTCCTGCCGATACTGCCGCTGAACACCACATCGCCGGAAATGAGCGTTTTCTTTTCTGGCCAGCAGATGCACACCGACCCGGGGGAGTGACCGGGCGCGTGCGTGATCTGCAGGGAAAGGCCCTGCACCTGCTGCTCGCCCTCGCCGCAGAAAAAGTCGGCCTTGAAGTCGGGGGGTGCAAGACCGAACATGCGGAAAAAATCCTTGCCGATGTCATCCAGGAACTTCTGCTCATCTTCATGCATGGTGAACTTTACGCCGGAGCCGTTGAAGTGCCCGACACCGTCGATGTGGTCAGGGTGGCCGTGGGTTGCCAGAACCAGCTTGATATCGTCGGGATTGAGCCCGTCTTTCTCCATGGCGGACAGGATATCGGGCACGTAGCGCTTCAGGCCCGGGTCGATCAGGATAAGGCCGTCGCCCTGCAGCACATAGGTGTTGCAGTTGTTCTCCATCATGTTTGTCCACAGGTAGGCGTAGACGCCGTCGGTAATTTTCATGGTCTCTTCCTCTGCATGAATGCTTTTGAGAGATTATATAAAATAATATTATTTACCGTAAGAGTTTAAAAAGTGCAAGGAGAAAAGCGCTGGACACGCTTCCGGACGACGGGCGGCCGGTGCTCCAAACATCTTCTTGACCGCCCCCATAAAATAGTATACAAACAAGATGACGCGTGGAAATTTCATAACTATAGAGAAACTCTATCGAAAGGTTTTTACCCCCTATGGTGTACCAGCTTGAAAAAGATCCTGTTGATATTCCCGCAACGCTGCCGATGCTGCCGGTGCGGGATATCGTCGTTTATTCATACATGTTTCTGCCCCTGTTCGTGGGCCGCGAATCCTCCATTAAAGCGGTGGAGCAGGCAATGGAAAAAGACCGCCTCATATTGCTTGCGACCCAGAAAGATCCGGCCAATGACTCCCCGCAGCCCGAAGACATTTACTCGGTCGGAACGGTTGCCATGGTGATGAAGAAGCTTAAGCTCCCCGACAACAGGGTGAAGATTCTGGTGCAGGGTCTGAGCAAGGCGCGCATAAAGCAGTATCTTTCCACGGAGCCGATGTTTTCGGTTGAAATCGATAAGATCGACGAGGAGCAGTTTGAAGACGTTTCCGTCGAGATCGAAGCGCTGATGCGCAATGTCAAGGAGCAGTGCGAAAAAATACTGTCCCTGAAAGGGCTGGTGTCGCCCGAGGTCATGGAAGTGCTCGAGACCGTGAACGACCCGGGACGGCTGGCAGACCTTGTGGCGTCGAACCTGCGCCTCAACATCGAGGAATCGCAGGAGATCCTCGAGATTTTCGATTCCGTGACCAGGCTGCAGAAGGTGAACGAGCACCTTTCCAAAGAGCTCGAGCTTTCCACCATGCAGGCCAAGATTCAGTCGCAGGCCAAGGAGGAGATGTCGAAAACGCAGCGCGAGTATTTTCTGCGCGAGCAGCTGCGGGCCATCAAGTCCGAGCTGGGCGACCTTGATGAAAAAGCCCAGGAGGTCAACGAGTTCACGGAGAAGATCAAAAAGGCGAAAATGCCGCAGGATGCGGAAAATGAGGCCAAAAAGCAGCTCAGCCGCCTCGACCAGATGCACCCCGACTCGGCGGAGGCCTCCATCGTGCGGACCTACCTGGACTGGATGGTGGATATACCCTGGAGCAAGTCCACCAAGGACAAGCTCGACATCAAGAAGGCCGAGCAGATCCTCGATGAGGATCACTACAATCTCAAGAAGGTCAAGGAGCGCATCCTCGAATATCTTTCCGTCAGGAAGCTCAATAAAGACATGAAAGGGCCCATCCTGTGCTTTGCGGGCCCTCCGGGTGTCGGCAAAACATCGCTCGGCAAATCGATCGCCCGCGCCCTGGGGCGCAAGTTCGTCAGAATATCCCTGGGCGGTATCCGCGATGAGGCTGAAATCAGGGGTCACCGCAGAACCTACATCGGCGCACTGCCCGGCCGCATCGTCCAGGGCCTCAAGCAGGCGGGAACCAACAACCCGGTGTTCATGATGGATGAAATCGACAAGGTCGGTGCCGATTTCAGGGGCGACCCGTCGGCGGCCCTGCTGGAAGTGCTCGATCCCGAGCAGAACAATGCGTTCAGCGATCACTACCTGAACGTGAGCTTTGACCTGTCCAACGTCATGTTTATCACAACAGCCAACCTGGTCGAGCCCATCATGTCGGCCCTGAAAGACAGGATGGAGATCCTCGAGATTTCCGGTTACACGGACGAGGAAAAGCTCAAGATCGCCCGGCAGTTCCTTATACCGCGCCAGCTCAAGGAAAACGGCATTTCGGATTCATTCATAAAGATGTCGGATGAGGCCCTGCTGGCCGTTATCAACGGCTACACGGCTGAGGCCGGCCTGCGCAACCTCGAGCGTGAGATCGGAACGTTGTGCCGCAAGGTCGCCCGCAAGGTCGCCGAGGGAAACCGCACGCAGCAGAAAGTGAACCGCTCCAACCTGCACAAATACCTTGGCCAGCCCAAGCGCCTTGCCGAGGAGGCGCTCGAGGGCAACGAGGTCGGCATCGCAACAGGGCTTGCCTGGACCCAGGTGGGCGGCGAGATCCTCTACATCGAGGTCACCCTGATGAAAGGCAAGGGCAACCTGGTGATGACGGGATCTCTGGGGGACATTATGAAGGAATCCGCGCAGGCAGCGCTTACCTACGTGCGCTTCCGCGCGGGCGACTTCGGCATTACCCACACCTTTTTCGAGAAGAACGACATACACATTCATGTTCCGGCCGGCGCCATCCCCAAAGACGGGCCGTCCGCCGGCATCACCATTGCAACAGCGCTTGTTTCAGCTATCACGCAGGTGCCCACGGACAAGAATATCGCAATGACCGGTGAGATAACGCTTCGCGGCCGCGTGCTGCCCATCGGCGGCTTGAAGGAAAAATCCCTTGCGGCGCTGCGGCACAAAATCAAGAAAATCGTCATTCCCGAGCGCAACCGCAAAGACATGGAAGACATTCCGGAGACGATCAAGAAAAAGCTGGAGTATGTGTATGTCAAACACATCGACGATGTCATCGATGCCGCTTTTGTAAAAAAAGTCAGAAAGTCGCGCAGCTCTTCCGGAAAGCGCTCCCCCAGGAAACGTGCAGATTCGTAACATCGGCGAATTCAGGCTGATTGAAAGCATCGCCCGCATGGCGCCGCCGGCAGGCGCATCGGTTCGGCGGGGTATCGGCGATGATGCCGCGGTCATACAGGCGGGTCCGGGCCGCGATCTGCTTATTACAACCGACGCGATGGTCGAGTCGGTGCATTTCACCCTCGATACCACAACACCCCGGCTGCTCGGCCGAAAGAGCCTTGCCGTAAATTTGAGCGATATCGCCGCGATGGGCGGAGAGCCCGGCTGCTTTGTCGTATCGCTTGCCGTGCCGCCGCGCGTTCCCGTGGGCCTGGTGCGCGGTCTGTACCGCGGCATGCGCGAAACAGCCGCCCGCCACGGGGTGAGCCTTGTCGGCGGGGATACGGTTTCATCACCGCACCATCTCACCATTACCGTCACCGCTGTCGGCACAGTGGCAGCCGGCCGGGCCGTGACGCGCTCCGGGGCGCGCCCCGGCGACCTGCTGTATGTCAGCGGAACGCTGGGTGACTCGGCCCTGGGCCTCCAAATGCTGACCCGCGACAAACAGGTGTCAAGGCGTGTTTTTGCCGTGCGGCGGCACCTCGACCCCACAGCCCGGGTCGAGCTCGGTGCCGAGCTCGGCAGTCGCGGGCTTGCCTCAGCCATGATCGATATCAGCGACGGCCTGACCGCTGATGTGCGGCATATCCTGCAGCAGAGCAGGGTCGGAGCGACTGTTTACTGCGAACGGCTGCCGCTTTCAGCGTCATACCGGAAACATGCCGGTCAGCAGAAAAAGGATTGCTTCAGCCCGGCGCTCAGCGGCGGGGAGGATTACGAGCTGCTTTTTACCGTGCGTCCTGAAAAGCGCGCCGCTGTCGAGCGGATCGAAGCGCGTCTCGGGGTGATGCTTACCTGCATCGGCGACATAAACGCCTCGCGCGGACGGCTGACAGTGCGTGCTGCGGCGGGCGGCACGCTGAAGATGCGCAGCGAGGGGTTCAGGCATTTTTGAAGTGAGCTAACGTGAGCGAGAGTGCCGTGAGTGAGTTAAAGTTGAAAAAAGGTGAAAGGGCAAAAGCATAAAAAGAAGAAATGGATTTTCGCCTGCGCGGGAATGACAACCGGGAGCCGAAGGGGAATGCGGTGGACACCCCCCGCCATGGCGGGTCTTGGTTTACCCTGCGCAGAGGCCAACTGTTTTTTAAAGAAACGCAGCCCGCAGCGTGCGCACTGACTGTATGCTGTTTTTCGCAGCCGGACAAAGCACACGCGTGCCCGGGGAAGGTCATCTGAAAATATCATAAACGGGTACCGCCATGAATGAGAAAGACATCCACACTGTTTTGCAGCAGGTGCAGAAGGGATCGCTGACCGCCGATGCGGCGCTCGAGCGCCTGCGGACACTTCCCTTCGAGGATATGGGCTTTGCCAGCATCGATCATCACCGCACCATCCGCAGGGGATTCCCCGAGGTTATCTGGGGCGAGGGGAAAACCGCTGCAGAGCTTGTGACGATAATAAAATCCATGACCGCCCACAAAAGCACGATTATGGCCACCCGTGTCGACAAGGCAAAGGCCGCCCGGGTGAAAAAGAGATTCCCCGGGGCGCGCTACCACCCCCGGTCCCGCATGCTCATAATCGCCGGCACTGAAAAACTCGCCGGGGGGCGCGGCCTGATCCTGGTTGTATCCGCCGGAACATCGGACATACCGGTTGCCGAGGAGTCGGCGCTTACCGCCGAAACAATGGGCAACCGGGTTGAGACCCTGTATGATGTGGGCGTGGCGGGCATACACCGCCTGATGAGCAGGCAGGATAAAATACGTGAGGCCAATGTCATCATTGTCGTTGCGGGCATGGAGGGTGCGCTTCCCAGCGTGGTGGGCGGTCTGGTTGCCCGCCCGGTTATCGCCGTTCCCACCAGCACCGGCTACGGGGCGAGCTTCGGGGGGCTTGCTGCACTGCTGGGCATGCTCAATTCCTGCTCGGCCGGGGTCTCGGTCGTCAACATCGATAACGGTTTCGGCGCAGGGTATATGGCGAGCTTGATAAATGAGTAGCGGAAAGAGACAAGAGCATTTTTCACACTGCTGTGGAGCCATTCTGTCATTTCGAAGAAGCACGGCGATTGAGAAATCTCACGCCCCGGAAGAGATTTCTCCCTTCGGTCGAAATGACAAAAAACGGATGACTACAAAAAACTGCTCTAGCGTGAGCCGGGCCGAATCGGGTTATCCGCCGCTGGCACAGCTGTGAGCCGTTGCTTGTGCAATCGCAGGGACGCAAAATGCTGCGTCTCTGCACGGGCTGTTTTGCGCAGCCGGACAAACCCCCGGTGATTCTGTAGGGATAAAATGCGCGTGACCGCCAAAGGCGGAGCAGGGAATTTTATCTTGACTAAGTGTTCGAATTACCTGTATAATCTTTTATAATGTGCCGGATAATCGCCGTTCTGTTCGAGGAACGGAAAGAAGATTCATATATTGCGGTTGAGCTGGAAGGAACGGAGCGGGAAATACTTTTCATGAAGGGTCCTGCGTTCGTGAAGACCATGGGGCCATTCCCTCCTGCCTATGCACGGGCTACATTTGAAAAATGGAATTACTGCCGTGTGGAGAATCCTCCCGTAGTGAGCCTCTCTGACACATCGACCCTGGCAGCCACCATGATGCAGCTTACGCGTTCCGGAGACAACAAAGCGGTTTACCGTCCAGACACCGCATGAGGATTCTACCGTACGGCAGGCGGAGTCCTGCCGGTTTTGACATTACTCTATATCGCCGGACTGTGTGCGCACAGGGGTCATGCATATCAGCACACTGTAGAATCGGCATCAGGATAGAAAGGCTATGAAAGAAATGTTTTTCGGAGTGTTTTCCCGTGAGAAGGAAAAAGGCGACAGCGGGAAAAAGATGATTATCAATGTCGTCCACGCAGAAGAAAGCAGAGTGGCCATCATTGAAAACGGTGTTCTTCAGGAGCTCTCCATTGAGATCACCAGCCGCGGGAAAATACGCGGCAATATTTACAAGGGCTATGTGCAGAAGGTCGAACAGAGCCTGCATGCGGCGTTCGTGGAATACGGCGGCAACCGTCCGGGGTTTCTGCCGCTTGACGAGGTTCACTCCAGCTATTACCGGGTAAAAGACCTGCCTGAAAAAGGTTCACTGCCGGCATCCAAAATTCTCAGGAAGGGGCAGGAGGTCGTTGTGCAGGTCGTCAAGGATGAGAAGGGCACGAAGGGAGCCGCCCTGACAACCTTTATCTCACTTCCGGGCAGATATCTTGTTTTGATGCCCGGGTACCGGCGCACCGGGATCTCACGCAAAATCGAGGATGCAGCAGAGCGCAAGAAGCTTAAAGACATCGGCCAGCAGCTCAAGCTTCCGGAAAGCATGGGGTTCATTATCAGGACGGCCGGTCTCAACAAAACAAAAAAAGAGCTGCAGTCCGATGCCAACTATCTGGTGCGTCTCTGGAATGCTGTTCAGGGGCGCTCAAAAGATCTGAAGGCGCCCAATCTCATCTACCAGGAAAGCAGCATGGTGATTCAGTCCATCCGGGACTACTTCACAAGCGACATATCCGAAGTGCTGATCGACAACGCCGAGGTCTACAAAAAAGCGCGGGAGTTTTTCAGGCAGATCATTCCCAAGCACCAGAAGCAGGTCCGCCTTTACGACGACCAGATACCCATTTTTTCAAAATACGGAATCGAGGAGCAGATCGAGCCGCTGTACGAGCGGGTTGTGCCGCTTAAATCGGGCGGCAGCATTTCCATCGACCCGACCGAGGCCCTGGTGTCGATCGATGTCAACACCGCACGCTTCACCCGCATCAAGGATCCGGAAGAAAGCGCTCTGGTTGCCAATCTGGAAGCCGCCCGCGAAGTTGCGCGCCAGCTCAGGCTGCGCGATCTCGGCGGTCTGATCGTTGTCGACTTTATCGACATGCGCAACGCCAAGAACAGGCAAAAGGTCGAGCGGGAATTGAAGGCGGCCTTTAAGACCGACAAGGCCAATGTGGAGCTTGCGAAAATTTCAAAGTTCGGCCTTCTGGAGCTGAGCAGGGAACATCTCCGTGCCCCGCTGCAGTATGCCAGCCACCATGCCTGTGACTGCTGCAGCGGAACCGGCAGAGTGCGCACGCGCGAAAGTCTGTCGCTTGTCGCGCTGCGCCAGATCTTCAACCGGGCCGTACAGGGCGCCGGTAAGGCCATGACCCTGACGATCGACCCGGAAGCCGCGGCCTGCCTTCTCAACGACAAGCGCGATGAAGTTGCGGACATTGAAAAGCGTTTCGGCGTTCGTATCACCATTATCGGCCGCAGCATGAAGCCGGTCGACTCCTTTACCCTGGAGTGTGAAAAGCGGAATGCCCCTTCGACTGATTAGCCGCCTATCGTACACGGTGCTGATGTGATCACCGGGTGCCGGCAATTGCACCGCGCCTTTTGACGGAAACGGCACGATGTCACATGACCATGAAGCTGAAAAGACGATTGTCACGACCTGCCCCCACGACTGCGGGGGCAGGTGCATGCTCAGGGTGCATGTCAAGAACGGCGTTATAACCCGGATCGATACCGACGAGGGCCGGGAGCCCCAGCTGCGTGCCTGCGTGCGCGGGCGCGCGTACCGCCGCCGGGTGTATGCCGAAGACCGGCTGCGCTATCCCATGAAGCGGACCGGTGAGCGCGGTGAGGGGAAATTCGAGCGCATCAGCTGGGATGAGGCACTCGAGGAAACCGCTTCACGACTGCGCCGCGTCAAGGACACCGCGGGACCCAACGCTGTTCTCTATATCGGCTATTCCGGCAACACCGGAACGTTTCTGCACAACCAGCTGGCGGTTTTCAGGCTGCTGACCATGTTCGGCGGCTTTACGCCCGTGTGGGGGTCTGCCTCGTTCTGGGGCAGCCTTTTTTCATCTGAAACCACCTACGGAACACTGACCGCCGGGCATACTTCCGATGACATCCCCAATGCAAAGCTCATTATTATGTGGGGCTGGAACCCGGCTGAAACGGTGCAGCGGACCAACACCGCGTACTATCTCGCCAGGGCCCGTGAAAAGGGTGTCAAAATCATCGCCGTGGATCCCCGGTTCACCGACTCGGCTGCGGCATTCGCCTCGCAGTGGATTCCCATCCGCCCCGGTACGGATACGGCCATGCTCATCGCCATGGCCTATGTGATGATCGACGAGGGGCTGCAGGATCAGGCATTTCTCGATGCAAACACCGAAGGCTTCGCTGCTTTCAGGGAGTATGTGCTCGGCACCGCCGACGGCCGGCCCAAAACACCCGAATGGGCCGCGGCAATTACGGGTGTCCCGGCCGACACCACAGCCGGTCTTGCCCGCGCCTATGCCGCGGCAAAGCCGGCCAAGCTGCTGACCCTCGGAGCGCCCGGCCGCACTGCTTTCGGCGAGCAGTTTCACCGGGCCGCAGCCACCCTGGCTGCCATGACGGGCAATATCGGCATATACGGCGGCGATCCGGCCGGGTTCGGTCTGCCGCCGGTGGGCCTGCAGCCGGTCGCGGGCACCGGGCTGATAGCCCGGAAAATGCCCGGCAATCTGCCGGAGGGCGCCCGGCAGCGACCGGCCGTGCACATCACCAAAGTATGGGATGCGATTCTGGAGGGTACACAGGGGGGCTATCCGGCCGACATCAAAATGGTGTACATTACCAACGGCAATCCGCTCAATCAGTTCATGAACACCAACAAGGCGGCCAGGGCCCTGCGCAGTGCGGAATCGGTTATCGTGCACGAGCAGTTCATGACCCCGACGGCACGCTTCGCCGACATCCTGCTGCCGGTCAACACCCAGTTCGAGCGCAATGATATCATCCGTCCCTGGCAGGGCGGCGATTACTGCTTCTATATGAAGAAGGCCATTGATTCGCTTCATGAGTCGCGCTCCGATCTGGCAATCTGTGCGGACTTGGCGGACAAGCTCGGCATAGCGGGGTACGGCCCGCGCGATGAGGAGGAATGGCTTCGCGATTTCTGGGAAGCGGCGCAAGACATGACCGACTCGAAACCCCTGCCGGATTACGAAACGCTGAAAAAGGAAGGGCTGCACCGCTTTCAGGCAGACATGCCGGCAATAGCCTTTGACGGGCGCGCTGCCGGCAAAGGGCGCATCAGCTTTCCGACGCCCTCGGGCAAAATCGAGATATACTCCCGAAAGCTCGAAGAGCGCAACACCCCGGACCTGCCGCCGATCCCCACCTACATCGAGCCGTGGGAGGGGCCGTCGGACCCGCTGGCGAAAGAGTTTCCGCTGCAGCTCATTACCACGCACTCCAAGCGCAGGATACATTCCAACATGCACAACGTCGACTGGCTGCGCGACCTGGAGCCGCACAAGCTCTGGCTCAACTCCGCCGATGCGGCTGCGCGGGGCATTGCCGACGGCGACACGGTGCGGGTGTTCAACAACCGGGGGACGGTTGCCGTGCGTGCCAAGGTCACCGGCCGCATCATGCCCGGCGTCGTCAGCCTGGGCCAGGGTGCCTGGTTCGCACCCGACGGCAGCGGTACCGACCGCGGGGGCTGCTGCAATGTTCTGCTCAAAGACGCTCACTCACCCGCGGGCGCATTCTGCAGCAATACCTGCCTGGTGCAGGTTGAAAAAGAATAACCACTCAGGATAGGAAACGGTTATGCAGCTTGGGTTTTTTTTCGATCAGTCACGATGCACGGGCTGCTATGCCTGTGTCGTGGCCTGCAGGGACTGGCATGATATTCAGGACACGGACGTTTCATGGCGGCGGCTCACCGCCTTCGAGCAGGGCACCTATCCCGACGTCGAGCTTTCCTATATGTCGCTTTCGTGCTGCCACTGCCTGACACCCGCCTGCATGGAGGCGTGTCCCGCCGAAGCCATTACCAAGCGCGACAGTGACGGCGTCATGGCGGTCGACCGGGACGCCTGCCTGGGCAGGGATGCCTGCGGTGCATGCCTCGAGGCCTGCTCCTATGATGTGCCGCAGTTCGGCAGCGAGGATAATGCGAAAATGCAGATGTGTACGCTGTGCGCGGACCGCCTGGCAGACAACAGGGAGCCGGCCTGCGTGGCAGCCTGCCCCATGCGTGCCCTTGAATACGGTCCGGTAGAAGAGCTTGAAGGACGGGACGGGGCGGTCCGGGAGGTGCGGGGGTTCGAGTTCCGCACCACCCTGCAGCCGTCGATTGTTTTCAAGTCGAGATATTGAGTGCGTTCGTTGAGCTGCCGTGATTCAAGAGTCGTCCAAGCGTAGGTTTCATGTTTTCTTTTCCACCGCATTCAGCATAAGGAGGGTATGCCTTGAAAGACTACACCGGGTGTTTTTTCTGTATGGCGGTATGTATTGCGCTTCTGAGCGGCTGCGTCAGAGCATCATCGCCCGACCTGCCGTACAGCAACCGTCAGAAAAGCAATCTGACGGCGGGTATGGTAAAAAAGCACATTAAAAACGGCGAAACGAACCAGGCGGAGATTATGCGGGTGTTCGGCGCACCCAATATCATCACCCGCGACCGCGACGGGCGCGAGGTCTGGGAATACGACCGCCAGAGCACAGCCTCGGCATCGGAAATCGCAGAGTGGAACGCCTCGGGAAAGGTCATGGGCGGCGGCGGCGGCGTGGTTGGTGATGCAGTCGTCGGCGGTGCAGCAGTGCTGGGCGGCTCTTCCGGCAAGGGCAGCACCGCCGGTCAGGTCAGCAGCGCAACCTTCACCCTGATTATTACGTTCGACGCGGGCGATATTGTGCAGGATTACCAGATGATGGCGACCCAGTTTTAATTGCGGGAGGAGCTATGCAGAGATTTCAGGCATGCCTGAACGTGCCGGCGGTTCTGCTGTTCGCTGCGGTTCTGGTTGCGGGCTGCGGAACCACGCGTGAGAGAAAAATCGTCAAGCCCCCCGAGCTGTCCGCCCGGCAGCGCGAGGCCATGCAGACCCGGGAGCTCAACGGTGACTTCGCCACTGTTTTTGCGGCCACTCTTTCCGTGATGCAGGATGAGGGCTGGCAGATCGAGACGATCGACCGTGAGAGCGGCATTATTCAGGCCGCATCTCTCAAGCGCCAGGATATCATCGGCCCCCACGAAGACTGGTATGCCGAGCGCGACCCCGCCTACCGGGAAAAGGTGCAGGAACAGGCGGCAAAGGCCTCAAAAAAGAAGCAGGGGCCGGGCCTGCTGCCCTGGACCCGCTGGGAGCGGCTCACCGCCCATATCGAACCCTGGGGGAAAAAGACCGTGCGCGTGCGTATTACCATAACCTCGTACGGGACGGTGTCGAGCAACACCTATTCCTATAAGAACAGGGACGATGACTACGAGGTTGGTACCATAGGCGGAAAAGAGCAGTCAGTCATTGTCGACAATCCGGTGACCTACAAGTTTTTGTTCCAGCAGATCAAGCGCGCGGCGTTTGTGCGGAAGGGGATGCAGGGAAGATAAATAAGTGACGCTAGAGCTGGAAAAAAGCAAAAAAGGCAAAAGCATGGAGGCAGGAGCGGCCGAATGAAATTCTTTTTTTGTGCACCCCGTGCCGCTGCTCTGAAAAAAGACTGTCCGCAAAGCGCACACGGTATTCCTGTGGAGGGCTACGCTCCGCACCACGAAGACTGTAGTGAGTAATAGTTCGCAGGGTGCGCCGTGCGCACCGATTGTATTAAGTATTATAAATTACAAGCAAAGAAAGCCCGTCAGCCGTTACAGGTGAAATCGTAGAGACGCAAAATGTTGCGTCTTCACACGGTCTGTTTTGCGCAGCCGGATAAAACGCGCGTGTCCGGCGAAGGTGCTCTAACCAATCCCGCCTCAGGTGTTTTCGAAATAGTCAAGATCGATGGCAATCGCAGCTGCAATAACCAGCTTGCGCTCGATGACATTCATCTTCGGGTCATCAATCTGAATCAGGAAGCTGTCGGCCCTTGTAATCATCTTTCGCAGCATGCCGGAAAAGTTCTTATGAATGCTGCCTGTCTCCCGGTCATCTGCATATACGGTAAAGGACCAGGGCTTGTGCAGCGGCCCGGAAACCGTCAGCTTGCGCAGGCTGAAGTACGGGGCCAGCAGGTATTTTCGCTTGAGCAGCGTGGGTTTCTGGTGGACTTCCCCGAACACCTTGCCGTCCTGTTCGACCTTCATCCAGGTGCGCCTGGAGTGCATTTCGCGTGTTATGCGGAAGACCTCGGCCGTCGCCGCAACCTGAATATCCATAACAAACGGCCGCCGCGCAAAAACGTTTTTTTCTGAAAACTGCCACGTGTTGCGCTGGATAGCACCACCAAGACCGACGCCGGTTTCGGCAGCGCTTGCCAGAAGATTTCCATCGGCATCCAGCAGAGCATAGCGGTTTCGGCCCTCGAGGCTGGTTACCATTTCAAGCGCTTCAACCTGCTGCTGTACAATGATCCGTGATTGCGCAAAAAGCGAACCGGCGGAAGCGCTGCTCTCCTGCGCCAAGCCTGAGCGCAGACTGTCATACACATAGTCTGCTGCTCCGCCGGCTGCAGCCGCTGCGGCACCCGCAGCGGCTCCTGCGCTTTCGCCGGCGTCATTTTCAAGATACTTTATCACGGCCTTGCGGGCCAGCTCCCACTCATCGCCGCTGATCTCACCGTTGCCGTCGAGATCGTATTTGGCAAGTACGCTCGGATCACTTTTTATCTTTTTTTTTAGAGCGCGAAGTTCTTCAAGCAGGCGGTTTTTGTCGACCATACAGCGTATACCCCCGTAAACCTTTCGTTTGACTTCGGAAAAAGACAGCCCTACCGTATTGACTCGTTCGAGCCTTTTACGTATACTTTTGTCGCATCGGATGCCGGATACTTTAGAATAAAACAGTGTACCTTCAAAATAAGGAAAAAACATGCCTGCTCTGCGTGACATGGCCCGCACGGCCCATAATGCATCAATCCGTCTTGCGGCAATCGATAAGGACCACAAAAACAAGGCGCTTGCTGCGATAGCCCGTGCGCTGGACGAGCATTCCAAAGAGATCGTCGCGGCCAACAATAAAGATATCGAGGCCGGCAAAGCCGGGGGCCTCTCGGCGCCGCTGCTCAAACGCCTGCTGTTCGACCGTGCGAAAATCGACGGTGTCATCGCCGGCATCGAGAGCCTGATCCGCCTGCCCGATCCGGTCGGGCAGACACTGAGCGCCACCCGGCTCGACGACGGCCTGGAACTGTACCGGGTAAGCTGCCCGATCGGCGTTATCGGCGTGATATTCGAATCGCGACCCGATGCCCTGGTGCAGATATCGACCCTGTGCCTGAAAAGCGGTAACGGGGTGCTGCTGAAAGGCGGCAGCGAAGCCCGGAACACCAACCGGATTCTCGCCGACATCATCACGCGGGCAACGGCCATGCCGTCTATGCCCGATGGCTGGCTGCACCTGCTTGAAACCCGGGCCGAAGTCGGGGAAATGCTGGGGCTTGACGACTGCATCGATCTGATCATTCCGCGCGGGTCCAACGATTTTGTGCGCTACATCATGGAGCATTCCAACATCCCGGTCATGGGGCATGCCGACGGCATCTGCCATGTGTATGTCGATGATGCAGCCGACCTCGATATGGCCCTCAGGGTGACGGTCGATTCAAAAACCCAGTATGTCGCCGTGTGTAACGCGGCAGAGACGCTGCTGGTGCACGAGTCGGTTGCCGAAGGATTCCTGCCCGCACTGAAAGAACGGCTGGACGAGCACGGCGTCGAAATACGGGGCTGCAGCCGCACGGCAGCTATTATCGCTGTGACGCCGGCAACCGATGAAGACTGGACGACCGAATACCTCGACAGCATTCTTTCGATAAAAGTCGTGCCGGGGCTCGATGCCGCCATCGATCACATCAACGCCTGCGGCTCGGGACACACCGATGCGATTGTTACGGGCAACCGCGCAAGTGCCTCCCGTTTTATGGACCTTGTGGATTCGGGCAATGTGTTCTGGAACTGCAGCACCCGTTTCAGCGACGGGTTCCGCTACGGGCTGGGAGCCGAGGTCGGCATCAGCACCGCCAAGACACACGCCCGCGGCCCGGTCGGGCTCGACGGCCTGCTCATTTACAAGTGGAAGCTTATCGGATCGGGTCAGACTGTTGCAGAGTACTCCGGCGACAGGAAATTCACGCATGCGAAGATCGACCGGCCCTGTGATGTGTAGCACGGCCTGAATTCCGGCATGCAGCTGCGTTAGTTCAACTGCATTTCTGCTGTTTCATGAAAGGAGCTGCGATGAAAACAATCACAGGGACTGCATGCATATTCCTGCTGTGCTGCACCGCGGCATTTGCCGATCCGCTGCAGGTCGCGGTGAGCATTATGCCGCAAAAGTACTTTCTTGAAAAGATAGGCGGCAGCCTGGTCAGCGTTATGGTGATGGCCGAGCCGGGGGCCGACGTGCACACCTATGAGCCCAAACCCCGGCAGATGCGGGTGCTTGCCGGTGCGGACCTCTACTTTGCGGTCGGGGCGGATTTCGAGCGCGTCTGGCTGAAAAAAATTGCAGCGGCCAATACGGCCATGCCCATCGTGCATACCCACGATGCGGTCGTGCGCAGGGCAATGGCCGCTCATGACCACGACCATCACGGTCACGATCATACGGGTTCGCCCGATCCGCATGTGTGGCTCTCTCCGCCGCTGGTGCGAGTCATGGCGGAGAAGATCCGCGATGAGCTGATCGAAGCTGATCCCGCCCATGCTGCAGCCTACCGGCGGAACTACCGGGCTTTTGCAGAAGAGATCAATCAGGTGGATTCGCAGATCCTGCGTCTTCTGGCTGAAAAAACAGCCGGCGCGCGCTTTTTTGTGTATCATCCGGCCTGGGGCTATTTTGCCGTAACCTACGGGCTCGAGCAGGTGCCGATTGAATCCGAGGGTAAAAAACCGGGTCCACGGGAAATGGCCGCGCTGATACGCCGTGCGCGGGATGAAGGGGTGCAGGCTGTGTTTGTTCAGCCGCAGATTTCGGACAAAAGCGCCCTTACGATCGCTGCGGAGATCGGGGCACGGGTTGTGAAGGCAGATCCTCTCGCCTACGAATGGGCGGAGAATCTGCTGTCTGTTGCGGAAAAGTTTGCGGGGACGGCTAAAGAAAAAAACGACTGAGACAGGAGCGGCCGAATGTATTTCTGCCTCTGTGCACTCCGCGCCGCTGCTCTGAAAAAAAACTGTCCGCAAAGCGCACACCGTATGCTTGTGGAGGGCCACGCTCCGTCGCGGCTGCGCTTATCGTCCCGGGGTCGGTGTCGCTATCGGAATCGGTATCTAAAAAAAAGCTTTTCATGCTTTCAGGGTGATGCCCTGCATCATGAAGACTGAGGTGAACAGCGGAAATTGCCTACAGACCATGGCCCCACCGATCATTCAGCTCGAAAACATTACCTGTTCCTACGACCGCGGGCCGGTGCTCGAGGATGTCTGCCTGAGCGTGCCCGCTGGGGATTTTCTCGCAATCATCGGCCCAAACGGCAGCGGCAAAACGACCCTGATAAAAGTCATCCTGGGGCTGCTGCATCCCCAGCACGGCAGTGTGCGTGTCTTCGGCCGGAACCCGGAAAGCGTTTCCGGACGCATAGGCTATGTGCCGCAGCAGCTCAACTTCAAGCCCGAGTTTCCCATAACCGTCGAGCAGGTGGTACGTATGGGCCTGGCCGGCAGCCGCGGGCAGGGATGGCGCTTTACCGCTGAGGAGAAAGAGCGCTCCCGCCAGGCGCTCGAGCGTGTTGAAATGCAGGAATATGCCGGTCGCAGGATCAAACGTCTTTCGGGCGGACAGCTGCAGCGGGTCATAATAGCGCGCGCCCTGGTTTCGGACCCATCGCTGCTGCTGCTCGATGAGCCGACCTCAAACCTCGATCCTCACGGGGCGTTCTGTTTTTATGAATTTCTGGCCGAGCTCAACAGGCATATAACCATCGTGGTCGTGAGTCATGACATCCACATCGTAAGCTCGAAGGTTAAAAGCGTTGCCTGCGTCAACAAGCGCCTTTTCTACAATCCCGGGCCGGGCATGACACCCGAGATGCTCTCCCTGATGTACGGTGAGCACAATGAGGCCTGTCCGGCAGGTACCACGCTCAGCGAACTTTCACGGCGGCTGGGCTACCGGACGGAGGAATAGTGATGCTTGAGGCCCTGTCATTCGACTTCATGCAAAACGCCCTCATGGCGGGCCTGCTGGCAAGCATTGCCTGCGGCATAATCGGAGCACTGGTTGTCGTAAACCGCATCGTGTTTCTTGCGGGCGGTGTGGCGCACAGTGCCTACGGCGGCGTCGGGCTTGCTTTTTTCATGAGCTGGCCGGTGCTGCCCTGCACGATCGGATTCACCATAGCTGCATCGCTTGTCATGGCGGGTCTGACCCTGCGCTTCCAGGACAAGGCCGACACGATCATCGGTGTTTTATGGGCGGCCGGCATGGCCACGGGCATTATCCTGATCGATATTACCCCGGGCTACAATGTGGATCTCATGAGTTTTCTGTTCGGAAGCATCCTGGCGGTCCCGGCCGCTGATCTGTGGATCATGCTCGGGCTCGATGCGGTTATCCTCACGATCGTACTGCTGTTTTACAAGGATTTTCTCATCATGTCCTTTGATGCCGAGTTCGCCCGCGCCCGCGGTGTGCCGGTGGCGGTTCTGCACTGCCTGATGCTTGCCATGGTAGCGGTGTCGGTTGTTATGATAATCAGGGTCGTGGGACTGATACTGGTCATAGCCCTTTTGACCATTCCGCCGTTTCTTGCCGAGCGCTATGCGACCTCGCTCGGCAGGATGATGCTGGCAGCCATTTTGTGGAGTGTCGCGTTCTGTATTATCGGGCTTATCATATCATACCGGTTCGACATTACCTCCGGCGCCTCCATAATAGCCTGTGCGGTCGTGTGTTTTTCCGGGGTGCTCTGTATTGACGGGATTGTGAAGCGAGCGAAGCACTGATGTGGGTTTCGTGAAGCAGGCCGGGAAGATACACCCGGTGCTCACCCTGCAGACGATTTTCCATATACAAAACCGCATCATTGCGAGCATCTGACCCCGGGCGGGGCCGGGGTTATGCATGTAATGAACATAGGGGTGCAGGTACTATGGCAGGTATCAAAACAGTGCAGCCGGGCAGGAGCGGTATCCGGCCGCGAAGAATCGGAGCTGAAGCAGCTCCTGCATGCTCGCACCACCAGGCGGGCAGCAGAACAAGGCTCTGGAATGGCGTGAAGTGCACTAAGGAATATCAGAAACGTACCGTGTGTTCCTTCGGAGGAATCCCGCGCAGGCAGGAATCCATTTTTCCTGCCACTATCGTTTTTGTCTTTAGCGTTACTCCGTGGTTACCCGGCGCAGCTGGTCATAATCGGTTTGACCTTTGAGAATTTTCATAACACCGTCCTGTATGAGGGTGGTCATGCCCTGGCTCATGGCAAGTTCGCGAATCTCGGCAATGGTGGCGTTGCGGGCGATGGTTTTTTTCATGTCAGGTGTGGCGACCAGCAGCTCGTGTATGCCGGTTCTGCCTTTGTAGCCTGATTTGCCGCATTTTTCGCAGCCCTTGGGACGGCACAGCTGCAGCTTGGATTTGTCGCCGGCAACCTGCCAGAACTGCTCTTCGTTGCCGTAGGCGTGTACAAGATGCTCGATCATTGTTTCGTCCGGCGTGTAGGTCTCCTTGCAGCTTTTGCACAGGGTGCGCACCAGGCGCTGGGCAAGCACGCCCAGCAGGGCGTCGGCAAAGTCCATGGGGTCGAGCTCCAGGCCCAGCAGTCGGGTGATGGTTTCGGGGGCCGAATTGGTGTGCAGGGTTGAAAACACCAGGTGACCGGTGAGAGATGCCTCGACGCCGATGTGTGAGGTCTCCTGGTCGCGCATCTCGCCGATCAGGATGACGTCCGGGTCGGCGCGCAGAAACGATCGCAGGGCCGCGGCAAAGGTGAACCCGATCTGGGGCTGGGTCTGCACCTGCTGCAGGCCCGGCTGGGTGATTTCGACCGGGTCCTCGGCGGTCCATATTTTACGGTCGGGCGAGTTGATGTGCCCCAGGATGGCGTGCAGGGTGGTTGTCTTTCCGGAACCGGTCGGCCCGACAACCAGGAAGATGCCATGGGGGTGCGCGATCAGGCGCTGGGTTTCCTCCTCGTTGCGCCTGGAAAGATTCAGCATCTCGAAGGGCAGGGCATCGCCTGCAGCCAGCACACGAAGTACGGCGCTTTCGCCGTTGACGGTCGGAATGGTTGCAACGCGCAGCTCGATCGTTTTACCTTTGTACTTGGCGGCGATTTTACCGTCCTGGGGCTTGCGGCGCTCGGCGATGTCGAGCCGCGACATGATCTTGATGCGGGCGATAACCGCCCGGATATGACTGGCGGGGATTTTGAACACCTCGCGGCACGAGCCGTCGATGCGCATGCGCACGATTGCCGCATTTTTCCCCTTGGACGGCTCGATGTGAATATCGGAGGCGTTCATGGCGCTGGCATCCACGATGAACTTATTCACCAGCTGAATCACGGTGGAATCGGTTTCGGTCGCAGTGGCGATGGCGTCGCTCATGTCCTGCTCTTCATGCAGTTCCGACTCTCCCTCAAGGCGCCCGAGCAGGTCGCTTATATTGGCGTCGCTGCCGCCCTCCTCAACCGTTGCCGACCCCTCGCCCAGGAACGCCAGGATGTCTTCCTTGATGCCGACCCGGAACTCATAGCTCTGGACATTGAGCACCTGCTGCACTTCCATAATGCGGTTGAAATCATTCGGGTCGTCGATGAGAACGATTACCTTTTCTTCGTTTCCCCCTACCGGCACCCAGCGGCTCGATTTGAGATAGGAGAGGTTCAGTTTTTTAAACAGGTGCTTCGGAATTTCGATTTCAGGGTTGTACCGCATGAATGGAACCTGATAATAGCGCTCGAGAGATTCGCCGATCTCTTCAGCGGATATTTTCAGGTCGGCAATGAGCAGCGAGGCTATCGACTTGTTTTCCTGAAGCGACTTCTGCTTCAGCTCATCGAGCTGCTCCTTTGTGATGATTTTGCGGTGCAGCAGATAATCGAACGGACCCTGAGTCGCCTGGAAGTCATACTGAAATTTCTGACCGATGACCTGTGCCAGCTGCATGGCCTGCTTCAGGTCGACGTCGGTAAACGCGCCGCCGTCGATCCGGTTTATGATCTGCAGCAGCCCCAGCACGGTTTCCTTGAACTTGATCGGCACGCAGATAACCGACTGGGTGCGAAAGCCGGAGCGCTGATCAAAGCTGTGATCGAAGCGCAGCTGCGGGTGAATGCCGGCAAGTGCTTTTTTGTCGTACACGTTGTTGATCCGCACGGCACGCTGGCTCATGGCGACGAATCCGGCGATTGAGGCCGGGCTCAGGGGAAGCCTGATTTCCTTGATGTCTTTGCCGGTTTTGTATTTTGAGACGATTTCACGCTCGTGCCGGCCGCGCTGGTAGACGGTGAGGCGCTCGGCCCGCATCATCTCGAGCATCTCCTTCTCAACAACCGGCAGCACTTTCACAAAACTCTCCGCCTCGTGAATAGTCGTCATGATTTTGTTCAGGCGGCTCTGAAATTCAAGCGATGACTGCAGCTGGTCGTTTTTTTTGGCTGTCTGTGCCTGTGCCTGCATGATTGCTACCTTTCAGCGGTTGGGGTTTGATGAACAGATATCGGCATGTATACGGATTTCAAGAAAATCATAAGCTTTTCAGATAATTTGGAATATAGACCAATGACTTGAACGTGTCAATGCAAAATGGCTCCCTGAAAGTGTGGACCGCTCTGTTCTTTATTGTCGGAATTCGGAGCCGTTTGAGACAGATTTTTTGAAAATTATTCTCAAAAAAAATATGCCTGTTGATAACAGCCCTGGCACGGCCGGCTGCCGTGTTGTAGCGCGCAATCTGCGGGAATGACTGTAAGTATTTGAATTTTAATAATATATTTATGCCTTTTTATCAACAGCGTGTATTTTTTTAATGTTCAGACGGGTTTTTTTTTGTTTTCTACAAGGATTTCCACAGCTTTTCTACAAGATGCTATATGTAGTTATAATTCGTAGTGTTTTTAAAACAAAAGAAGTATTGCCCGTAATTTCAGTGTCGAGAAAGCAGCCCCTGTATTTTGATGCCGGGCGTATGCTGCTTTGTGAATTGCTCCAGCTCACTTGAGCGTCACTTTGTTTTTTTCCTCTTCCCTCAAGGCCGAAGGCCGCTCCGGTCTCTATGTTTTTGCCTCTCTCTTCTTTACCTTCTCCCAGATCGCGTCCATTTCCTCGAGGGTTGCCTCCTGCACGCTGCTGCCGCGGCGCTGCAGCTCCTGCTCGATGCCGGTAAAGCGGCGATAAAATTTTTCATTGCTGCGGCGCAGGGCCTGCTCGGGGTCGATGCCGAGATGCCGGGCAAGGTTGACCGCGGAAAACAGGAGGTCGCCGATCTCTTCGGCAGCCTGACCGCTGTTCTGCTCCTTCAGGGCGTCCCGCAGTTCACCCAGCTCTTCAGCCAGCTTCTCCATAACCGCAGCGGGACCGTCCCAGTCGAAACAGACGTTTGCTGCTTTTTCCGTGAGAAAGCGCGCCCGGGTGAGGGCCGGCAAACCGGCGGGAATGCCGTCGAGCAGGCTTTTTTTGGGCTTTTTGCCCTCCTGCACCTTCAGGTTCTGCCAGTTTTCAAGCACCTGCTCGGCAGAGTCGACCTCGACATCGCCGAACACGTGGGGGTGACGGTGAATCATTTTCTTTTTGCTTTTTGCCAGCGCCTGTTCCAGGGTAAATACCTGTTTTTCCTCATACAGGTTCACCAGGAACAGGATCATGAACACAATGTCGCCTGTTTCTTCGGCCAGCAGCTCGGGACACCCCTCATCCACAGCCTCGATAAGCTCGTAGAGCTCTTCTGTGAGATAGTCCTTCACCTTTTCGGGCGTCTGCTTGCGGTCCCAGGGGCACCCCTGCGGGCCTCGCAGGTGCCGGATGATGTCCCGCAGATCGTCAACGGGATGACTGTTTTTTTTCATTGAAATTCCCCAGCAAGTATGGTTTAAAAACGTATTTCAAGCATGTGCTTATAGTTGTGTCGCACAACGGGTCACGTACCGGTATCATACTGTATAAAGCCGCGCCTGAAAAAACAACAGCAAATTTCACGGCTCTGCGGCCGGCGTGCCCCGGCAGCTACCTTTTACTAATTCCAATCGGCAGTTTATCGTAAGGAGGATTTATCATGGCAATAAAAGTCGGAATAAACGGATTCGGCAGAATCGGACGACTGGTGTTTCGCGCTTCAGTCGGCAAGCCGGAAATCGAAATCGTGGGCATCAACGATCTGATCAGCGTCGATTACATGGCCTACATGCTGAAATACGACTCGACGCACGGCAGGTTTCAGGGCGATGTGAGCGTTGCGGGCGGCAACCTGGTGGTGAACGGTAAAACCATCCGGGTGACCGCTGAAAAAGACCCGGCCGCGCTCAAGTGGGATGCGGTCGGTGCCGAGTATGTTGTCGAGTCCACCGGACTTTTCCTGACCAGAGAGAAAGCGCAGGGCCATATCACGGCCGGCGCCAGGCGCATCGTCATGTCGGCGCCCTCCAAGGACGATACCCCGATGTTCGTGATGGGCGTCAACCACAGCTCCTATGCGGCGGACATGGACATGGTTTCCAACGCCTCCTGCACCACCAACTGTCTGGCGCCGGTCGCCAAGGTGCTGCACGACAACTGGGGAATCGCCGAGGGTCTCATGACCACGGTGCACGCCGTCACCGCGACCCAGAAAACGGTCGACGGCCCGTCCATGAAAGACTGGCGCGGCGGGCGCGGCGCTTCCCAGAACATCATCCCCTCTTCGACCGGTGCCGCCAAAGCGGTCGGCAAGGTCATCCCGTCGCTCAACGGCAAGCTCACCGGCATGGCGTTCCGTATTCCCACGCCGGACGTGTCGGTTGTGGACCTGACCTGCCGCCTGGAAAAGCCGGCCTCCTATGACGACATCAAGGCTGCCATGAAGGCCGCCTCCGAGGGTGAACTGAAAGGAATTCTGGGCTACACCGAGGACTCCGTGGTTTCGACCGACTTCCTGGGTGACGAGCGAACCTCTATTTTCGATGCCGGGGCCGGCATTGCCCTGAGCGACACCTTTGTCAAGGTCGTCTCCTGGTATGACAACGAGATGGGCTATTCGCACAAGACCTGCGACCTGCTCATACACATGGATACGGTTAAATAAATAAGCGTGGGGCGCGCCCTGCTTCAAAAGGTTTGAGGTGAAACCCTTCAAGCGCAGCGCTCCCTGAAGCCATGAGCAGCGTAACCAGTGTGGGGGAACGAACCATGTCCATTACCTTCATCGATGAGATTGCTGTAACGGGCAAGCGGGTGTTTGTCAGGGCCGACTTCAACGTGCCGCTCGACGACAACCGGCAGATCACCAACGACAACCGCATCCGGGCGACCATCCCCACCCTGCGCTACATTCTGGATAACGGCGGGGCGGCGATCGTGGCCTCGCACCTGGGACGCCCCAAGGGCAAACCCGTGCCCGGGATGAGCATGCGCCCGGTCGCCGACAGGCTCTCCGAACTGCTCGAGCGCGAGGTGCAGTTTGCCGATGACTGCATTTCGGATGATGCGGTCGCCAGAGGCAAAGCCCTGCAGCCCGGTGAGGTGCTGCTGCTCGAGAACCTGCGCTTTTACCCGGACGAGGAAAAAAACGATGAAGCCTTTGCCCGCAGGCTGGGCGCGGCCGCGGAGATCTACGTAAACGATGCATTCGCGGTTTCGCACCGGGCCCATGCCTCGGTCGAGGCCATCACCCGGGTGGTGCCGCAGAGCGCGGCCGGATTCCTGATCAAGAAGGAGGTGCAGAGCTTCGAGCGCGCCATGGCTAATCCCGAGCGGCCGCTGGTCGCGGTGGTGGGCGGCGCCAAGGTGTCCGGCAAGCTCGAGGTGCTTGAGAACCTGCTGCAGAACGTCGATGCCGTGCTGGTCGGCGGCGGCATGGCCTTCACCTTTCTCAAGGCCCAGGGCAAAAACGTCGGCAACTCGCTTGTCGAGGATGACCTGATCGAAACGGCGAAGTCCACGCTGCAGAAGGCCGAAGAGCGCGGCGTCAGGCTGCTGCTGCCCTCCGACTGCGTTATCTCGCAGGACATCAAGGGCGCGGATGAGTGGAAGACGGTGTCGGTCGACGAGATTCCGTCCGGGTGGATGGGCCTTGACATCGGACCGGACACGGTCAGTGAGTTCAGCGCGGTCATTCAGGGCGCCGGAACCATTGTCTGGAACGGCCCCATGGGCGTGTTCGAGGTGGATGCCTTCAGCAGGGGCACCTTCGCGGTTGCCGATGCCGTGGCAGCGGCCTCGGCCATGAGCATTGTGGGCGGCGGCGATTCGGTCTCCGCGCTCAAGAAATCCGGCAATCAGGACAAGGTCTCCTTTGTTTCCACCGCCGGCGGCGCTTTCATGGAGCTGATGGAAGGAAAGACCCTGCCGGGCCTGGCAGCGCTGGAGAAGTGAAAGTTGTAATGATAGAGAAGTTTATGTAAGGCCGGACAAAGCCTGAGCGTGTCCGGCGAAGGCTTTTACAGGGTGATGCCCTGCAGCATGAAGACTGTGCTGAGCATATAGTTAGGTATTCCCGAGACAGGCGGGAATCCACACATAAAAAACAACACGTAACCCGAAACTCACAACACGCAACGGAGCACAATTATGCGTACCCCGATTATTGCCGGTAACTGGAAGATGCACAACACCATAGCCGAGGCCCTTGATCTTGTGCGCGACCTGAAGGCCGCGGTCGCCGATGCGCAGGGTGTCGAAATCGTTGTGGCCCCGGTCTTTACGGCCCTGCATGCCGTAGCCCGGGAGCTTGAAGGCTCAAACATCGCCGTAGCATCCCAGAACGTGTACTGGGAGGAGAAAGGCGCTTTTACCGGTGAAGTGGCGCCCGGCATGCTGAAAGAGGCGGGCTGCACGCTCGCCATTATCGGCCACTCCGAGCGGCGCCAGTACTTCGGCGAGACCGACGAGACGGTCAACAGGCGCGTCAAGGCGTCCCTGGCGGCAGGGCTCACCCCTATTATGTGCGTGGGCGAAACTCTTGAGCAGCGCGAGGCGGGCTCGACCATGCAGGTTGTCGAAACCCAGGTACGCGGCGGGCTTGAGGGGCTTTCAGCGGATGATGCCGCGAAAATCATCATAGCCTACGAGCCGGTCTGGGCGATCGGCACGGGCAAGACCGCCTCGCCGGAGCAGGCCCAGGAAGTACACGCGGCCATCCGCGGCATTGTCGCCGGCATCGCGGGCCAGGGGGTGGCCGACGGAATCCGCATTCAGTACGGCGGCAGCGTCAAGCCCGACAATGTCGACGAGCTCATGGCAAAACCCGATATCGACGGCGCGCTGGTCGGCGGGGCAAGCCTTAAAAGCGATTCATTCGCCCGCATCGTAAAATTTCAGCAGTAACTAAGTACTTGCATTTCTTCTGAAAAAACGTATATTATTTAGTTTTATCAGCCGTTGTTTTATTGTTGCAGCGGCTATTTTATATATCGGGAATAAACAAGACAAGAGCAAAGACCATGAACATTGTAATCATCATTGTCCATATTATCGTCTGTATCGCCCTTATCCTGATCGTGCTGCTGCAGGGCGGCAAGGGCGCCGACATGGGTGCCGCCTTCGGCGGATCGTCGCAGACCGTGTTCGGCGGCGCCGGGCCGGCACCGTTTCTGAGCAAGATTACCACCATTGCGGCGGTGATCTTCATGGTCACCTCCCTGTTTCTTGCCTACCTGTCGGCCCATCCCTTCAGGGGATCGGTTATGGATGACGCGCAGGTCCAGGTCCCGGCTGCCACGGCTCCGGCTCAGCCCGCTGCAGAGTCAGAGCCCGCACAGCCTGCGCAAACGCAGTAGTAGAGAGTGTTAAAAAAACAATACAGGCTGTTCAAAAATATTTAGATGCAAGGCGCCCGAAACCATAAGGAGTTGAGCGTACGTGATTGTACGTTGCAGTGACGAATGGTGAGTGGAACGCTGCAGGTAAGTGTTTTTGAGCAGCCGGTTAATGCCGAAGTGGTGGAACTGGTAGACACGCTATCTTGAGGGGGTAGTGGGGAGACCCGTGCCGGTTCGAGTCCGGCCTTCGGCACCATATAAAAAAGTTCGTGGTTCCTTTGAATCCCGGACTT